>CAMUYN010000033.1 GCA_947165005.1 uncultured Bacillota bacterium | reverse complement strand
ATTTGGTGGAGCTGAGGAGAGTTGAACTCCTGTCCAAGAAAATCTTATAAAGAACATCTACAGGTTTAGTTAGTTAGTAAATGTCTTAATTTATAAAAATAACTAACAATCTATAAATTAATAATCCTTATAAAATTCATTATTATACTAAGGAAATATAATAATATATCTTGCTAAATCGAACCTTCTAATTACTTCACAAGAAAAAGTAAAGAGAAAGTGTGTAGTTCCTAATAATTAGGCAAAAGCTTTAACGCTGAATAGCGAAGCAACTGCACTCTTAAATTTATTTGCGTTTATTGTTTTTTAGACTTAAAGCGTCTCTTCTACCTGCAGTTCAGTACTTAATTTCCCTGTCGAAACCAAATACAGCCCCGTGCATATAATTATATGCAAATTAAGAGAAAAGTCAAATATTAGGATTACATACTTCTAAACATTCCTTCTTTTAAGAATAAAAAATATTTGATATAATTTAATTAAGAAAGGAATATTTATGAATAAGAAAAAATTATTATTAATTATTATACCCATTATAATAATTATTGGTTTAGGTATTTTTATTTGTTGTAAATTATTAATAAATAAGAATGCTAGTAATAATACTAATACCAATAGTAAAAGCGAAGCAATATCAACTAATATAACTAAAGGAGGTTCATATAGTTATAATGGAAACACTAGTCCAATAGTTGTTGATACTGATGAAGAAGTTACTATAACTCTTTCAGGAGTTTCTATAACTAATGAAAGTGGACCTGCAATAAATGTTAAGAATGCTAAAAAAGTAACAATAGTACTAGAGGGTGAAAATACATTAAATGCAACAGTAAATGAAGATGAAGAAGATTCATGTATTTATTCTAATAGTGATTTAGAAATTAGTGGTGATGGTATTATTAATATTTCATCTAATTTAGATGGTATAGTTTCTAAAAATAATATAACTATAAAATCAGGAACATATAAATTAGAAACTGGTGATGATGGAATAAAAAGTAATAATATCGTAATTATTGATAATGGTAATTATACTATTAATGCTAAGGGTGATGGAGTACACGCTGATGGTTATCTAGAAATTAATGATGGAACACTAGATATAAGTTCTGAAGAAGGACTAGAAGCAACATATATTAAAATAAATAATGGTACAATTAACATTAAGGCATCAGATGATGGAATAAATGCTTCAGATAAATCAAGTGACTACTCAATTCTTTGTGAAATTAATGGTGGAAATATAACTATTGTAATGGAACAAGGAGATACTGATGGAATTGATTCAAATGGGGATTTAATAGTTAATGGAGGAACAATTAATATTACTTGTAATTCAGCATTTGATTATGATGGTAATGCTACATATAATGGCGGAACAATAATAGTAAATGGTCAAGAAACTAATACAATATCAAATCAATTTATGGGTGGACCACCAGATGGATTTAATGGAAGATAAAAGATAGGCTAAGCCTATCTTTTTTTCTTTTTAATTTAATACTTTCCTTTTAATGCCTTATCAGTATCTCTTTTTATATCTCTTTCTTTGATAGATTCTTTCTTATCATAAGTATGTTTACCTTTAGCTACTCCTATTTCTAGTTTAGCTTTACCGTTTTTAAAATATAATCTTAATGGTACTATAGTAAATCCTTTTATAGAAATCTTATCATTTAACTTTAAGATTTCTTCTTTATGAAGAAGTAATTTTCTAGTTCTAGTTTCTTCTTCTTTAAATACTGCTTTATCATAATTAGTTATATGCATATTTAATATATATGCTTCACTATTTTTAATTATGATATAACTATCTTTTAGATTAACTGATCCTTTTCTAACAGATTTAATTTCATTACCTGTTAATTCAATACCTGCTTCATAGGTATCTGATATTTCATAATCATATCTTGCTTTTCTATTTAATATTTCCATAATTACCCCACTAAAACAAAGTCTATTGTGCTTGTATCTTTAGATGCTGCGATTACTTTAACTTTTACTTTGTCTCCTAATCTAAATTTCTTTTTAGAATTCTTACCTATTAACATATTTAATTCTTCATCAAAGAAATAATAATCATCTTTAATAGATTCTAATTTAACTAATCCTTCAATTAAATTTGGTAATTGAATAAACATGCCAAAATTCATTATACCATCAACAACGCCTTCAAATTCTTCACCAATATGATCTTCCATGTATTCAGCCATTTTCATGTCATCAACATCTCTTTCACATTCAATAGCATTTCTTTCTTTTAAGGAAGAATGAGCACATATTTCAGGTAATTTAGCCTCATATTCATCAATTAATTTATTTAATTCATTTGGAGTTGGTTCATTAAATAAATATTTTCTAAGAAGTGTATGAAGTGTTGTATCTGGGAATCTTCTTATTGGTGAAGTAAAATGTGTATAACATCTTGATGCTAATCCATAGTGTCCTAGATTTTCGCTTCTATATTCAGCTTTTTGCATACATCTAAGTAACATACTAGATAATATATCAAAATCTTCTCTATCTTTAATTTGATCAATTATTTTTCTAAGTGATAAAGGATTATCAAATTTTCTTTCTCCTTTAACATCTATTCCTAATGCAGATATTTGATTTAAGAATTCTTTAATCTTCTTATCATCAGGTACTTCGTGAATTCTATATACTGATGGATAATGAAGATTAGATAAATGAGATGCTACTGTTTCATTAGCAATAATCATAAAGTCTTCGATTAGGTTTTCTCCTTTGCCTCTTTCTCTAACTTTAACATCTATTGCTTTACCTTTTTCATCTTGAATAATCTTTGGTTCAGGTACATCAAAATCTAAATATCCTCTAGACAATTTATCTTTTCTAAGTATTTCTGATAATTCTAACATTAGTTTTAATTTATCGTCAAATTCTTTATAATCTTCTGGTGATTCACCTTCTAGAACTTTATTAACATTTTTATATGTCATTTGTTTTCTAGATTTAATAACTGATGGGAATATTTCATAATCAGTTACTCTACCTTTTTCATTTATTTCCATCATGCATGATATAGCAAGTCTTTCTACTCCTGGATTTAATGAACATATTCCATTACTTAATTTATGTGGAAGCATAGGTATAACAGTATCACATAAATATACTGATGT
>CAMUYN010000032.1 GCA_947165005.1 uncultured Bacillota bacterium | reverse complement strand
ACATCTTTAGAAGAATTACTTGATATGAAATTTTAAAAAACTTAATTAATTAAGTTTTTTTATTGACTTAAGAAAGCGAACAAATGTATAATAAAAATGGTGATGGATATGAGGACTTATTTAGTAATTGATTTAAAATCTTTTTATGCTTCAGTAGAGTGTGTTGAAAGAAAACTTGATCCATTTAAAGTAGACTTAGTAGTAGCAGATATTAAGAGAAATAAAGGTGCTATATGCTTAGCAATAAGTCCTAGTATGAAAGAAAAAGGTATTAAAAATAGGTGTAGAATATATGAAATACCTAAAAATGTAAAACCTATTATAGCGAAACCCAGAATGAAAAAATATATAGAATATTCTGCTTTAATATATGGAATATATCTTGATTATGTTGCTAAAGAAGATATACATGTTTATTCTATTGATGAAGCTTTCTTAGATGTAACTTCATATTTAAAAATGTATAATATGGATGTTATTACACTTGCTAAGACTATTATTTCTGATATTAAAAAAAGAACAGGTATTACTGCTACTTGTGGTATTGGTACTAATATGTATTTAGCTAAGATAGCACTTGATATACTAGCTAAACATAATAAAGATTATATTGGATATTTAGATGAAAAATTATATAAAGAATTATTATGGGATCATACACCACTTACTGATTTTTGGCAGATAGGAAGAGGTATACAAAATAGATTATATAAACATCATATTAAGACTATGAGAGAAATAGCTAATTGTAATCCTAAGATATTATATAAAGAATTTGGTATAGAAGCAGAATATTTAATAGATCATGCAAATGGTATGGAACCCATGACTATTAAAGAAATAAAAGCATATAAACCAAAGAGTACTTCTATTAGTAATAGTCAAATATTATTTAGAAATTATAATGAAAAAGAAGCTAGAATAATAATTACTGAAATGATAGATAATTTAGTTTTAGAACTTGTTAAAAGAAATTTATATGTTAATAATGTATCTATTTATATTTCTTTAAGTAATTCTGATCATATTACTTTTTCTGTTAATGTTAATTCTAGTAATAGTTATAATACTATTTTAAATAAAGTATTAAATGAATATGACTATCTAGTAGAGTCTAATATAATTAGAAAGATAGGTATATCTTTTAATGATTTAAATAATAAAAAATATGAACAATTAGATTTATTTAATAATATAGATAATAATGATTATACCATAGAAAAGACTATGTATAATATAAAGTCTAAGTATGGTAAAAATTCAATTCTTCGTTGTATAAGTTTAGATGAAAATGCCACTATGATGATTCGTAATAATTATATAGGAGGTCATAATGCAAAGTAGTAGAGCTAAATTATTTATGCCTTTTGATGCTATGAAAGGTTTATCTTCTGCTTTAAAAAGAGAGGAAGAATTACATGAAAAAGGCATTAATAATTATGATATAAAAAAAGATATAAATAATATTAATATTAATTCTAAAGTATATATTAGATATTATTATGAATTTGAAACTTTAGAATTAATAGGATTACTAAGAGAAAAAAATAATAATTATATAGTTGTTTCTAATACTAAGATTAATATAGAAGATATAGATGAAATAAAAAAAGTAGAAACTAAATAGTTTCTACAATAAGTTTAATAGCGGTTTTTTCTTCATTATCAATTAATATATTAGTAAATGCAGGAATGATAACTATATTTTTTCCGGATGGAGCGACAAATCCTCTTGCGATAGCAACGGCTTTTATAGCTTGATTTAAGGCACCAGCTCCTATTGCTTGCATTTCAATATTATTCCTTTCTCTAAGAGCATTAGCTAAAGCTCCTGCTACTTTAGAGGGATTTGATTTAGAAGATACTTTAATTGTTTCCATATTTTTTTCCTTTCTAATTAAATTTATGATTAATAAAAATAAATATTCATATATATTAAAATGTAGTATAATTAAAGAGGTGATGAAAATGGTAGAAATTACTAAATTACTTGAAAAATTAAATATTAAAGATTATGAATTATATGGCAAATACATGGCTAAGATTGATTATAAAGGGGAACCCCCAAAGGGAAAATTAGTTTTAGTTACTAGTATTAATCCGACTCCATATGGAGAAGGAAAGACTACTACTAGTATTGGCCTTGTTGATTCATTAAATAAAATAGGTGTAAATGCTATTGCTAGTTTAAGAGAACCATCTATGGGACCAGTATTTGGTAAAAAAGGTGGCGCTGTTGGTGGTGGTAAAGCATTAATAGTACCAGAAAAGAAGATTAATCTTAACTTTACTGGAGATTTTCATGCTATTACATATGCTAATAACTTAATAGCAGCAGTAATAGATAATAGTATTTATCAAGGTAATGAACTTGGTATTGATAAAGTAGTATTTAATAGATGCTTAGATGTTAATGATAGAAGTTTAAGACATGTAATGATTAATGGTAAAGAAACATCATTTATGATAACTACTGCATCAGAAATGATGAGTATAGTAGGTTTATCTGAAACTATGGAAGATCTAAGAACTAATTTAGGTAATATATTAGTAGGATATACTAAAGATAATAAAGAAATATATGTTAAAGATTTAAAATTAGTAGATTCATTACTTTATATATTAGAAGATGCAGTTAAACCTAACTTAGTATCTACTTTATATAATAATCCAGTTATTGTTCATACTGGACCATTTGCAAATATATCTTATGGATCAAGTAGTATTAAATCTATTAAACTAGGACTTAGCTTAAGTGATTATTGTATTACTGAAGCAGGTTTTGGTTCTGATACAGGAGCTATGAAGTTCTTAGATATGTTATGCAGAAAAGGCAATTTATATCCAGATGTAATAGTACTAAACTGTACTATTAGAGCATTAAAATACCATGGTAATGGTGATTTAAATGAAGGTATTAAGAATTTAGAGTATCATATATTAAATATGTCTAAATTTACTAGTAATTTAATAATATCTATTAATAAATTTAATGATGATACTGAAGAAGATATAAATATTATTAGAGAATTAGGAAATAAATATAACTTAAAAGTATGTTTATCTACTATGTTTAGTGATGGAGAAGATGGATGCACTGAACTAGCTAATGAAATAATTAAGATGGGTCCTAATACTAAACATTTTGATATATATAATTTAAATGATGATCTATTCACTAAAATAGATAAGATAAAAGATATGTTCTATGCTAAAGAAATAGTTTATAATGATGAAGTTGAAACTAAATTAGAACTAATTAATAAGAATAATAAAGGATTACCAATATGTGTATGTAAGACTCCTTATTCAATCAGTGATAACGAAAAGTTATTAAATTTTCCTAGAGATTATACTATGACTATAACAGATGTTAAAGTATTTAGTGGAGCAGGATATATAGTTTTATATATGGG
>CAMUYN010000031.1 GCA_947165005.1 uncultured Bacillota bacterium | reverse complement strand
AAAAATGTAGTATAATAGTCCAAGAGAAAAAAGAGGAAGTGTATTAAAATGGAATACGATATTATAGTAGTAGGTGGAGGACATGCTGGATGTGAAGCATCTTTAGCAGCAGCACGATTAAACAATAAAACCCTACTTGTAACAGGAAATATAAAAAATATTGCGGATATGCCTTGTAATCCATCAATAGGTGGACCAGCTAAAGGTATAATTGTTCGTGAGATAGATGCATTAGGTGGAGAAATGGGTAACAACACTGACCACAGTTTACTTCAAATGAAAATGCTAAATACTAAAAAAGGGCCAGCAGTTAGAGCTTTACGTGCTCAAGGAGATAAAATTACTTATCCACAAGAAATGTTAAAAACTATGAATTCTACTCCTAATTTAGAAATCAAAGAGTCAATTGTTGAAGATTTAATCGTTGAAGATAATAAAGTAAAAGGTGTAGTCTTAGAAGATGGAGAAAAAATAAGTGCTAAAGCTGTAGTATTAACAACAGGTACTTACTTAAGAGCTGTAGTATTAAGAGGAGCATCTAAAACTGTATCCGGGCCTCATGGAGAGAAACCATCTAAATTCTTAAGTACTAAATTAAAAGAATATGGGTTTACTATACAAAGATTAAAAACAGGAACTCCTCCAAGAATAGCTAAAGATTCTATTGACTTTTCAAAAGCTAGCCTAGAACCAGGAGATACTGAATTACACACTTTCTCATTTGATCATGAACCATTATATAAAGCCGAAGATCAAGTACCTTGTCATTTAATTTATACAACAGAAGAAACTCACAAAATAATTAATGAAAACTTGGATAAATCAAGTATGTATGGTGGATATGTAGAAGGAATAGGTCCAAGATATTGTCCATCAATTGAAGATAAAGTAGTAAGATTTAAAGATAAAGAAAGACATCAATTATTCTTAGAGCCAGAAAGTATATATTATGATGATATCTATGTACAAGGATTTTCAACAAGTATGCCTGAAGATGTACAAGAAAAAATGGTTCATTCATTACCAGGTCTTGAAAATGCTAAGATATTAAAATATGCTTATGCTATTGAATATGATGCAATTGATCCACTACAGTTAAAACAATCACTTGAAACAAAAGTATTAGAAAACTTATTTACAGCAGGACAAATAAATGGAACTAGTGGTTATGAAGAAGCTGCAGGTCAAGGACTTATAGCTGGTATAAATGCATCTAGAAAGATAAATAATCAAGAACCATTAATATTAAAAAGAAATGAATCATATATTGGTGTATTAATAGATGATTTAGTAACAAAAGGAACAAAAGAACCATATCGTATGTTAACCTCACGTGCTGAATATAGATTATTATTAAGACATGATAACGCTGATTTAAGACTTAGAGAATATGGACATGATATTGGTTTAATAAATGAAGAAAGATATCAAAAATTTAAAAAGAAAAAAGAAGATATAAATGAATTAATAGAATTATTAAAAAATAATAAAATAACTCCAACTACAGAAGTTAATAGTTATTTAGAAAGTATTAATTCAACTAAACTATTAGATGGTATAACCTTATATAATTTATTAAAAAGACCAGAAATTACTATGGAAAATATCAAACATTTTATTGATATAGATTATTCAAATGAAGTAATAGAACAAGTAGAAATAATGGATAAATATGAAGGATATATAGCCAAAGCTAATAAAGAAGCACAAAAAATGTTAGATTTAGAGAAAATAAAAATTCCAGAAGATATAGATTATAATATCGTACCTAATTTAGCTAGTGAAGGAAGACAAAAATTAAATCAAGTAAGACCTACAACTATAGCCCAAGCAAGTAGAATAAGTGGAGTAAATCCAGCAGATATATCTATATTAATGGTATATTTAAAGAAAGCAAATAGAATATGAATATAGAATTATTTATAGAAGAAACAAAAAAATTAGGTATAAATTTAACGCAAAAACAATTAGATCAACTAGAAAAATATTATAATTTATTAATTGATTGGAATAAAAAAATTAATTTAACTAGAATTACTGAAAAAGAAGATGTATATTTAAAACATTTTTATGATAGTTTAACTTTAATAAAAGTAATAGATTTAAATAAAGAATTAAGTTTATGTGATATTGGTACAGGAGCAGGTTTTCCTGGAATAGTATTAAAAATAGCCTTTCCTAATTTAAAAATAACTTTAGTAGATTCATTAAATAAAAGAATAATATTCCTAAATGAAGTGATAAAAGAATTAGATTTAAAGAATATAGAAGCAGTTCATGCTAGGGCTGAAGATTATGCTAAAGAGAATAGAGAAAAATATGATATAGTAACTTCTCGTGCAGTAGCTAATTTAAGAGTATTATCAGAACTTGCTATGCCTATGGTAAAAGTAGAAGGATATTTTATACCGATGAAAGCCAATGTTGATGAAGAAATAAATGAAGCTAAAGATATTATTAACAAATTAAGTGGAAAACTTGAACATAAAGAAACATTTAATTTACCAATAGAAGAAAGCTTAAGAAATATCTTATTAATTAAAAAAATAAATAAAACTAATCCAATATATCCAAGAAGAATGGATAAAATAAAATAAAACTCAAGTTTTTGAGTTTTTTTCTTTGTATTCAAATAAAATCATGTTATAATGAAAATATAATAGGGGAATATAAAGAGAGTGTGATATAGATGGACAGAGAAGTAATAGAACTATACTTGGATGATATAATTCCTAATCGTTTTCAACCAAGAGAAGTATTTAATGAAGAAGCATTAAAAGAGTTATCAGCTTCTATTAAAGAACATGGTGTAATTCAACCAATAATAGTCAGAAAACTTGGAGATAAATATGAAATAATAGCTGGAGAAAGAAGATATAAAGCTTCTGTTTTGGCAGGACTTACAAAAATCCCAGCAATTATACGAAATATGGATGATAAAGAAGCATCAAAAGTAGCTCTTCTTGAAAACCTTCAAAGAAAGGATCTAACACCAATTGAAGAAGCAAGAACATATCAAAAAATATTAGAATTAGATGATATGACTCAAGAAGAACTTGGTAGAACAATGGGTAAAAGTCAAGCTGCAATTGCCAATAAAATGCGTCTTTTAACATTACCAGATGAAATACAAGATGCATTACTTCATGATAAAATATCTGAAAGACATGCAAGAAGTTTATTAAATCTAGATACTCCAAAAGAACAAATAACTATGTTAGATAAGATTATAAGTAATCGCCTAACAGTAAGAGAGTTAGATAATGAAATCAAGATAATGAAAGGTGAATATGAACCAGAAACAACAACCGAATCTTTAGTATTAGAAGAAGCAGGACCAAAAGTAGTGGTTGGTGAAACATTAGATGAACCTGAAGAATTATTAGATTATGATTTTAGTTTACCAGAAGAAGAAACTGAAATTAAAGAAGTAGAACAAAAAGAACACGAACTTGATAAAATAGACTTTTTATTAAAAGAAACATCACATCAAGAACCAAAAACATATACATTTGGTTATGCTGTTACTGAAATAAAAGCTTTAGCAGGAAAGCTTAAACACAAAGGGTTTGATATAAATATTGATGAGATGGACTTTGAAAATACTTATCAAATAGTAATAAAAATCGGCAAGGATAAATAAAGAGTAGAAAGTTCTACTTTTTTTTCTTAAAAGGTTTCCTAAATTATTATTATTTGATACAATAGTAAGTACGTAAGAGAAGGTGGTAGTAGTA
>CAMUYN010000030.1 GCA_947165005.1 uncultured Bacillota bacterium | reverse complement strand
TTGTTTGAAGATGTAGCTAGAGTAAATCAATTAGATAACAAAAGAGTTGATTTAGAAGAAGCGTTTATGATGGCAAGAAGTTTTAACTTATTAAATAGCATAAATGATTCTACAACAGGAAGATTTATAAATAATGTATCTACTGATGAGGAAATAGAAATGATTCTTTCTAATCATGAAGAAGATAAAAAAGAAACTATATTAAAACTATTGGAAGAAGTTTATCCAGAATATATAATGAAATTAAATTATAAACAAGATAAAGAAAAAATGGAAAAAGATCAAACTGAACAAACTGCATTCGGGATTACATTTGAAGAATTCAGTAAAAGATTTGATGAAAACAATGGATTTGATGTAAGATATCCAGCTGATCCATCATCCACTAAGAATTCTAATAAAATACTTGTTAAAAAAATGGATAATGTTTCTCCGACGAATAATCAAAGTGAATCAAAAGACTAGATAATTCTAGTCTTTTTTTCTTTTAAATAAATAGTTATGTGATATAATATTAAGTCAACAGGTGACAATATGAATGATTTAAAATTAATTAAGAGACATTATGGTGAAAAGATGATGCATTTATGCAGAAGTTTGTTCCCAACAATTCTTCAAGAAGAAGGTTTATTATATTCGATATTAACAAAGAGATTTTATCCAGGTGAGTTTCTATATGATGATATTATAGAAAACAAATGGGAAAACAAATTCAGTCAAATTATATATAATCTTTATGACAAAATTAAGAATGAAGAAAATAAAGAAGATAAGGCTATCTCATTTAATTCAGATACAGGTAAAATTACAAGTAAAACACCTTTTGAATTATTAAGATCAAAAGGATATACACTATATCAATGTAAAACTGAAGATGATATTCAATCCTTCAAAAAATACTATGCTCCAGGTGAAGAATTATGTACATTTAAAGGTGGAAGATTAAAATCGTGTTTTGTTTTCTTTGCTGTTAAAGATGGTGCGGAAAACATTAAAAGAAAACGTCCTCCAGAAAGACAAGACGAATATGGAACTTCTGTAATATCTATACAGTTTCCTAGGGGAAAATTTAATAATCCGTCTATTAAAAATAGATATAATCATAGTGTGCCTGATCCAGATGCTACTTTTTCTAATAATTTAGATGAGATAGTTGAAGGGCTTACTGATTCATTTTGTATGGAATATAATTTAAATATTGATTCAAGTTTATATGAAGTTGAATTACCAGGATATGTAATTGCAAATGATGGAAGATATTATAAATATACACATGAGGTGGATAATATTTATACTTGCCCTGATAATATTGTAATTAAAGATTTTAGTCCTATTTTTTACGATAAGGCTAGATATATATTCTTTGATCAATATATTTTAGATTTACATGAAAAAACAATTAATAATTTTTATTATTTTTATTCTGATTCATTTGTAAATAGTTTTGGAAAATTAGATAAAGATGAAGATAAGATAATTGTATCTTTAGATAAAGAAACAGGTAATAGAACTATAAAAATTAAAGATGATATAGTTATTAATATAAATAGAAAACATGAATTAATAGGATATTCAAATCCATATATAACTAGATTAAGAAGAGGTTTTTTAAGAGATTGCGATACTATTGAAGTATTAAATGTTCCAAATGTTAAAATTATTGGCGCTTCATGTTTAGTTCATGCTACAGGATTAAAGGTAGCTAATTTTGAATCGGTAGAAAAAATAGGTATATCTTGTTTAAGATTTAATGATAATATTAAAAAACTTGTTATGCCAAAGGTAACAGAAATAGATAGTAATTTTATGAGTGAAAACTATGCGGCCGAATGTATTTATTTGCCTAAGTTAGAACACGCAGATGCTTTTTTTCTAGAACATTGTCCATCATTAAAGAAACTATATTGTCCCAATTTAAGAATGATAGGATTTGGCTATGCAAGAAATAATAAAAAAATACATGATTATATAGATTATGTTGTAAATTCGCATGGTTATAATGATATATATCATGGTGAAGAAGTACAAAGAAAGATTCGTGGAGAAAAGACAAAAAAACATATAGAAAAAATAATGAAAATTTATAGACATGCATGTAAATAATTATGTGATATAATAAAACAATGGGAGGTTTATTATGGAACATTTAGTTGAGAGCCATTTAGGTGGATATTATGTTAGTGATTTAGATCCAGCACAAATAACTGCTTATTGTGAATCATGTGGTGATTCTGATTGGATACTTCTTTCTTGGGAAGAAGGACACATGATGGAAAAACTAACTCAATATTTTTCAGAGTTAAAACATTCTGCCGAAAATATAGAAAGAGGAAGACAAGCAGGAATAACAAAAAAAGAAGCTATTGAAAGTGCTTTATATGAGTATTCATATGACGATAAGAATTTGATTGAAACTCTTTATGAAGAAAGAATTATATTAGAGGATGATTATAAAAAATTATTAAAGGAAAATCTTAAGGCACAAAAAAGTCAAATAGCTCTAGTATGTAGTGTTTATCCTAAAGAACCTAGAAAGACTTTAAAAAAACAAAAGAATAAAGATGGTAGAAATTAGAAATAAATACAAAAAATTAATTAATTGATTGGTTTTAATGTTGTTAATCGGGGAGGTTTAATATGATTAAAATAAAAGCAGATGATTTAGTGAATTCAAAAGAATTTGTAAGAGAACCTGTTGATATAGAAGTAAATAATATTCTTGAATCAAGTTCCAACAAATTTATATTAACTGGAGAAAAAGGATCTGGTAAAAGTACAGTTTTATGTAGTTTAGAAAAAAGAGGACTTGGAAGTAAAGAACAAACAATTAAAATTGCTCCAGAAGGAGTAATGTCTTTATCAACTAGAGAACCAAATAAAGTTTTTAATAGAGAGGTTTTTGATACTTTTTATGAATTATCATTTGCAAGGGATATATTAAGATATATTAAATCAAATTACCCTATATTAGCTAGAAAGTGTTTTGCTAAGGAAAATGAAAAAGTATACAGTCTTACAAAATCATTTTATACTACATTAAACAATGCTATATATTTATATGAATCAAAATTTGATACGAAAGTAAATACGAAAGAATTATCATATAGTATTTTAAGAGATTTGCGTAGATTATTAGAGGTAGAAAAACTTAATTTGTCAATTGATAGATTTGATGATATAAATGGGTCAAGTGAATATGTTCAACAAATATATAAAAGATATTTTGATATGTTTGATAAAGTAATAATAGTATCAGATGATCCTAATTTAAATAATGAAAAATTAACGGAAAAAGGATATGAGATAAGAAAAATAGAATATGGATCAAGCAAAGAAGTTTTAAGAGAAATAATAAAACGTAGAATACAATCACATAATGACAATAATGTTGATAAAATGAATGAAGATCTATTCACACAAGACATCTTTATAGATAAATTGATTAATCAAGGGAATAATAGTATCACTCGATCTTTAGATATTTTATATATAACCAATCACTTATTGAATTTTGAAGGATCCGATTCGAGTTTTGAAAAAATAATTGATGATAGTATCAAATATGAAAAAGAAAGAGTAAAAAAACTGGAGAGAATAATAAAGCCGCCAACTTTATATTTATAATATGTAGAGCAGATTAAAAATCTGCTTTTAGTATGATATAATTAAATAGATTTAAAGAAAGTGATTATAATGGCTGAAAGTAATGAAAAAGTGTTTCTAATACAATAATCAATTGGTTGATTTCAATTTAATTAAGAACACTCCTACAACCTTATAAAATAAAGAAAAATGCAAAAATACATCTTGCATATTTTTGGTAAAATATAATAAAAATGATAAAAAATGACAAAAATATCTAAAAATAGCTATTTTTTTGATAAGAAGTCGCAAGGTGATTACAGAAGTTAAGAACATGGTTAAAATGAGGTGATAAAATGAGTAATTTATCTAAAGTAATTTTAGGAACTGGTAATTATTATGATGTAAAAAGTGGTAATACTGTATCTGTTACAGGTGATGGTGGTAATGCTTGGGGATATTTTGGACCAGCATATAAAAAACTAGCTCCTAAACTAGTTACTTATACACCTTATGCTGAAAAGTTAGAAGAATTAGAAAAATTGAAAGAGGATGTTTCTAAATTAAAAGAGTATTTTGAGTTTAGGAAACAAATAGAAGATGAATATATTAGGAGTTATTATGATATAAGATTAAAAGATTTAGATGTTAAAGATTTACTTTATATATTAAATGAGAAATTTGGTAATGATATAATATTGTTATGTCATGAACCAATTGATGAATTTTGCCATAGAAGAATAATTGCGGATTATATAGAACTTGAAACAGGAATATATATTCCAGAAGTAAGTGTTGATGAGCAAGGTAATGTTAAAAAACTTGTTCCAATAAGATATAAAAATAGATTAAAAGAAGTAATGAATAAGTAGGTGATTTACATGAATAACGAAAATAAAACTAATATAAA
>CAMUYN010000029.1 GCA_947165005.1 uncultured Bacillota bacterium | reverse complement strand
GAGATGGGAATTAAAAATGCAAAAGGAGACATATTTGTGTTTTTAGATGGAGATATATGCAATTATAAAACTAATTTTATAAATATTCTTACTAATCCTATTATTAAAGAGGATATAGATTTTGTTAAATCTACCTTTGATAGATCTGGTGGAAGAGTAACAGAATTAGTAGCAAGACCTTTACTTGAATTATTATTTCCTAAACTAGGATATTTTCATCAACCATTAAGTGGAATAATAGCAGGTAAGAAATGGGTATTTAAAAAGATAAAATTAGATAAAGATTATGGTGTAGATGTTGGTCTTTTAATAGATGCATTTAAAGAAAAAGCAAAAATTAAAGAAGTAAATATAGGAAAAATAAAGAATTATTCACAAGATTGGCATAATTTAATAGGAATGTCAAAGCAAGTTGAAGCTGCTATATTAAAAAGAGCAGGGGTTAAAATAAAAAAATGAGAAGTATTTCTCATTTTTTTAATTTTTAATATCCATTATAACTGGTAAGATAATTGGTTTTCTACCAGTTTTTTCAATTATATATGTATTAACTTCATTAATAACATTGGTTTTTAATTCCGAATAATTAAATTTCTTACTTTGTAATTCTTTAATAATTATTTCAGTAGCTTTGTTTTCTATTTGTTTAATTAAAGCTTCATTTTCATTAACAAGAATAAAACCTCTAGTAGCAATAGTTACTTTACCAAGTAATAATCTCTTCTTTAAATCAACATTACAAACTAGAACTAATATACCATCTCTTGCCATTATTTTCCTATCTTTAATAACAACAGAACCTATATCACCAATTCTATTACCATCAACATAAACGTCATAACAAGCAAAAGATTTATCTCTTTTAACAACACCATTTAATATAGAAAGCATTTCACCATTTTGCATTATGAATGTGTTTTCTCTTGGAATATCACATGATACTGCAAGATCTGTATGCTCTCTAAGCATTCTATATTCACCGTGTATTGGCATTACATATTTAGGTTTTAATAATCTAATCATTAATTTTAATTCTTCTTGATTACCATGTCCTGAAGAGTGAATATCATTTAATAATGTATTTGTATAAGTTTTAACGCCTTTTAGGGCAAGTTGGTTTAATGTATTTGCAACTGCTTCACCATTACCTGGAATAGGTGATGAACTAAATATAACTGTATCACTAGGTAATAATTTAATTTGTTTATGAGTACCATTTGCTATTCTAGATAAAGCTGCAAGTGGTTCTCCTTGAGACCCTGTACAAAGTAAACATACTTCTTCAGGTTTTAATTTATTTGATTCATCTGCAGTTATTATAGTAGATGTATCTTCAATATAACCAGACGCGATAGCTATTTCTACTTGAGTTTCCATACTTCTACCAAATAGAACAACTTTTCTATGATTTCTTTTAGCAGTTTCTATAATATGTTTTAATCTATATACGTTAGAAGCAAATGTTGCAATAATTATTCTTCCTCTTTGTTTACTAAATAAATCACTTAATGTAGCATCTACTTTAGATTCACTAAGAGATACACCTTCTTTTTCAGCATTAGTACTTTCGTTCATAAGAAGAGTAACACCTTTTTCTCCAATTCTAGCCATTTTTTGTAAATTTGCCATAGGTCCAATAGGACTTAAGTCAAATTTATAGTCACCCGATTCAACAATTACACCATTTGGTGTTTTAACTACAATTGCAAAACTATCTGGGATAGAGTGAGTAGTTGCTATAAATTCTACTTCTATATTTTTAAATTTTATATTGCTTGATTCGTCATAAATAACGATATTATCATAACCTAAATTTCTTTCAGCTAATTTCTTTTTAATTAAATTTGCAGCTTGGTTTGGTGCATATATAACTGGAATATTAACACTTTGAAGTAAGAAAGGAATTGACCCAATATGGTCTTCATGTCCGTGAGTAATGAATAAACCTTTTATCTTACTTTCGTTTTCCTTTAGAAATGTATAATCAGGAATTACGTAATCTATTCCAAGTAAATCAGATTCTGGGAATAAAACACCGCTATCAATTATTATTAATTCATTTCCATGCATTATACAATACATATTTTTTCCAACTTCACCAAGTCCACCAAGCGCAAATACTTTTGTATCAACTTTATTATTGAATTTCATTTTATCTCCTTTCAATTTTTAAAAAAGTATTTCGGGTTAACGATATAAATTATACACTTTTTTAGTGATTTTTGCAACTTTTATAAAGAATAATATGTAAATATAATATTTACTTTAAAAAGAAAATATTATATAATAAGAAAGTATTAAAAGAGGGAGATGTATTATGGCAAAGACTCAAACTGAAGAAAAAGTAAAGAAAACTACTGCTAAAAAAGTAACTAAAAAAACTACGCCTAAAGCTGAAACAAAAAAAGAAACAGTTAAGAGGGCTACACCTAAAAAAGGAACTACAAAAAAAGTAGTCGAGAAATCAGAACCTAAAAAAGTTGTTAAAAAAGAAGAAGTAGTTACTAAAGAAGAAAAAATTAATGCAGAAACAGAAAAATTAACTAATGAAGCAAAATTTAGTGTATGGGTAGATGTATTAATTTTAATATTTATAGTTTTAATGTTCGCAGTTATTTTATACGGATATTTAATTGCAAGATAAAAGAGAGTAATCTCTTTTTTTTTATTATTTTTTAATGTATAATATCTACTAGGTGATTTATATGGGATTTTTTAGTAAATTGAAAGAAAAATTTAGTAAAAAAGAAGTCTTTAAAGATGAAAAACAAAAGACAAGATATGATAAAGGCTTAGAAAAAACTAGAAAAGAATTTAGTGATAAATTAAATAGATTAAATAAGAAATATCAAAAAGTTAATCCTGAATATTTTGAAGAATTAGAAGAAATGCTAATTATGTCTGATATAGGTGTTAATACTGTTATTAATTTTATGGATAGATTAGTAGATAGAGTTAAAAAAGAAAAAATAGAAGATCCAGAAGAATTAAGAGAAGTAATAGTGGATGAATTATTTATTATTTATGTTAATAATGAAGTATTAACAAATAAGATTAATTATTCAGAAGAAGGACCAACCGTACTTCTATTTGTTGGAGTAAATGGTGTAGGTAAAACTACTACTATTGCTAAAATAGCTAAAAAAGAGATAGATAATAAAAAGAAAGTTCTATTAGTGGCAGGAGATACATTTAGAGCGGGAGCTATAGAGCAACTTGAGGAATGGGGAAATAGACTTAAAGTTGATGTAGTAACATCAACTGAAAATTCTGATCCAGCATCAGTTGTTTATAAAGGCATAGAAAAAGCTAAAAATGAGAAATATGATGTAGTATTAGTAGATACTGCAGGTAGACTACAAAATAAATTGAATTTAATGAAAGAATTAGAAAAAATAAATAAAGTAATAGTTAATTTAATAGGACATGAAGTAAATGAAACACTTTTAGTAATTGATGCCACTACTGGACAAAACGGTATTTCACAAGCTAAAGCATTTAAAGAAATAACTAATGTTACAGGAATAGTATTAACTAAATTAGATGGGACTGCTAAAGGTGGTATAGTTCTTGCTATTAAAGAAGAAGTTAATATACCAGTTAAGTTTATTGGACTTGGTGAACGTGCAGAAGATTTAGAATATTTTGATATAGAAAAATATATATATGGATTATTTAAGGAAATGATGTAATATGGATAAACAAGATAAATTAATATTATTATTTGATTATTATGGTGATTTACTTTCTGAATCTCAAAAAAATTATTTTGAGAGTTATTATTTTGATAATTTATCTTTAAGTGAAATTGGTGAAAACTATAATGTAAGCAGAAATGCAGTTTCTAAAGATTTAAAATTAGCTTCAGAAAAATTAAATAATTTTGAAGATAAATTAAAAATAATATCTAGAGATGATAAATTAAGAAAACTAGCTAGTAAAATAGAAGATAATAATTTAAAAGAAAAAATAATGAATATACTAGATGAGTAGGTGATTTTATGTTTGAAAATTTAAGTGAAAAATTAGATTCTGCAGTTAGTAAGATTAAAGGTTATGGAACATTAACTGAAGAAAATATAGGTGATGTTTTAAGAGAAGTAAGACTTGCTTTACTTGAAGCAGATGTTAACTATAAAGTAGTAAAAGAATTTACAAATAGTGTTAAAGAAAAAGCATTAGGTGAAGAAGTAAAAAAGAGTTTAAAACCAGATGAAGTATTTCTTAAAATATTAAAAGATGAATTACTTAATTTACTTGGTACTGATGAAATATCTATAGTAACTAAAAATAATCCAAATATGCTTATGCTAGTAGGTTTACAAGGATCAGGTAAAACTACTACTATTGGTAAACTTGCTAATTATATAAGGAAAAAATATAATAAAAAACCACTTCTTGTAGCAGCAGATATATATAGACCTGCTGCTATAGAACAATTAAAAACTATTGGTAAATCTTTAGATATACCTGTATTTGAAGAAGGCAAAAAAGATCCAGTAGAAATAGTTAAAGATGCAGTTAAATTTGCTAAAGATGAAGGATTAAATTATGTACTAGTAGATACTGCAGGACGTCTTCAAATAGATGAAAAATTAATGGATGAATTAAAGAATATTAATAATGCAGTTAAGATGGATGAAGTATTACTTGTATTAGACGCAATGATTGGTCAAGATGCTATTAATGTTATAAATGGATTTAATGAACAATTACCATTAACTGGAGTTATCCTAACAAAATTAGATGGAGATACTAGAGGTGGTGTAGCATTATCTGCACGTCATCTAACAAACGTACCAATTAAGTTTGTGGGTGTATCTGAAAAATTAGATGGACTTGAATTATTTGATGCTGAAAGAATGACTGGAAGAATTCTTGGTATGGGTGATATGATGGGTCTTATTGAGCGTGCTGAAGGTATCATGAATGAAGAAGAGTCACTTGATGCATTTAAGAAAATGAAAAAAGGTAAATATGA
>CAMUYN010000028.1 GCA_947165005.1 uncultured Bacillota bacterium | reverse complement strand
ACTGTAACTTTATTATTAGTTTCAGTAGCAATAATAGGTTCATTAAACGTAGAAAACTTTACTAAATTAATTAGTGATGATTTTACTATAGTAGCATTCGTAGAAAATAAGGCAGACAAAGAAAAAGAAGAAAATATAGAAAAAGAAATAAAGAAAATATCTAATATAGATACAATTACTTATACAAATAAGAAAGATGTTGCTAAAGAAATGAAGGAATCTTCAGAAACATTTAATAGTATTATATCTTCTTGGGAAGAAGATGAAAATCCTCTAAGTGATACATATTCTATTAAGGTTAAAGACTTAGACAAAATAGAAAAAACAGCAGAAAAGATTAAGAAAATTGATGGAATAGAAATAGTTAAGTATGGAGAAGGAATGGTTGATTCTATGGTATCTATATTTAATATAATTAAAAAGATATTAATAATAATAGTAGTAGGATTAATAATAGTAACTGCATTCTTAATTACAAATACTATTAAAATAACTATATTTAGTAGACAAGAAGAAATAGAAATAAAGAGACTAGTAGGAGCATCTAATTTTTCTATTAAACAACCTTTTGCAATAGAAGGATTAATAATAGGAATACTTGGTTCTATTATTCCTATACTTGCTACTATTTATGGTTACTCATTCTTATATGAAAAAACAGGTGGAAAAATATTCTCACAATTCATAAGACTAGTTAAACCATTCCCATTTGTTATTAATATATCTATAGTTTTATTAATAATAGGAGCCATTGTTGGTATGATAGGTAGTAACAGGGCAGTTAAAAAATATTTAAAGATCTAATGAAATATAAAAAGATATTAGCATTTCTAATGATTGCACTATTAATTCCTATCAATGTTAGTGCAAAGACATTAGGAGATTTAAAAAATGAATATAATGCTTTAGAACAAGCATATATAGACAAACAAAATGAAATAGATGAAAATAGACAAGAGCAAAATAATACAAGCAGTAGAATAGATCAAATTTATGGTGAAATATCTCAAGCAGAAGCAGAAATAGAAGAACAAAATAATAAAATTGCAGAATTAAATCAAAAAATAGTAGAAAAAAATAAACAGATTAAATCTGTAATGAAATATTATCAAATATCTAATGGTGAATCTGAATTACTTGAATATCTATTTAGTGCTAAATCTATAACAGATTTTATATATAGAGCTACTGTTACAGAACAATTAAGTAGATATAATTCTAATTTAATAGATGAGATGCATGCTTTAATTGAAGAGAGTAAGAAAGCAATTGAAGAATTGCATGCTAAAGAGGATTCTTTAAAATCATTACAAGAAGAATTAAGAGCAAAATTATCAGTACTTCAATTAGAAGCATCTAATTTATCAGATGAAGAAGATTCAATAGAAAAAGATATAGAGGCCTCTAAAGCAATTATCCAATTCTATATAGATTCTGGATGTGATGAGGGCGATGATATAGCTACTTGTGCTAATGAGCAATTACCTGTAGGTACAAGATTCTGGAGACCACTTCAATCAGGCTATATGACTAGTACTTGGTATTCAGATTACTTATATGATGGAGAATGTAGAAGCCATGCTGGAGTAGATATAGGTGCAGCAACTGGAACACCAGTATATTCTATATCTGATGGAAAAGTAGTATATGCTGAATATGGATGGAATGGCGGATATGGTAATAAGGTAGTAGTTCAACATTATATTAATGGACAAAACTATACTTCATTATATGGACATTTAAGTGGTATTAATGTTAATGTTGGAGATATAGTTACTAAAGATTCTGTAATTGGTTTTGTAGGTAATACAGGAAATAGTTATGGTGCTCACTTACACTTAAATTTATGTATTGGTTTAAATTCATGTATCAGTAGATGGCAAACAACTGATCCGGGAGCATATATTAATTTCCCTGCAAATAATATGTCTTATTATGATAGAACCACTTATTATAGTGGATATTATTCAAACCCATGTGGATGGTAAGAGTGTATAAATACACTCTTTTTTTTATATATGTTTTTTGATATAATTATAAGTGGAGTAAGATATTTATGAAAAAAAGAGAAGTCAAAAAAAATAGCTTTGTTGAAGGAACTATAGTTGCATATTTTTCAATACTAATAACAAAATTATTAGGAGCAGTATATGTAATTCCCTTTTATAAAATAATAGGAACAGATGGAGGAGTATTATATTCTTATGCATATAATGTATATAATTTATTCCTAAATATATCCGTTAGTGGTATACCTACTGCAGTTGCTATTATAATTGCAGAATATAATGCATTAAAGAAATTTAATGATAGAGAAAAGACATTTCATTTAGCTAATAAGATAATTGGTATACTAGCAGTAATATGTTTCTTATTAATGTTTATATTTGCTAAATATATAGGTTTATTCTTTGTTGGTGACTTAAAAGATGGTACAGATGTTAATAGTATAGTTTTAGTTGTTAGAACTATATCATTCTGTTTACTTATTATTCCTTTCTTAAGTGTTTTAAGAGGATATTTACAAGGAAATAAATATTTAAATGATCCATCATATAGTCAATTAATTGAGCAAATAGCTAGAATAATAGTAGTATTAGTTGGTTCATATGTAGCAATTAATTTATTACATTATAGTGTACCTATAGGTGTATCAGTTGCTTTAACTGGTACTGTAATAGGTGGAATAGCAGCATTTATATTCTTAAGAATTAAATTATCTAAATCAAAACTTCAATTGAAAGAAGGAGTAACATCTTTAAAGGATGCAACTGAAAAAGATAAAAAAATAGTAGGAAAAATAATAAATTATTCAATACCAATAATAATAGTAGCAGTAACCCAAAATATATATGAAATAACAGATCAAAAGTTAATTATTAAAGGATTATATATGATTGGATATACTGCAACTAGAAGTGAATATTTAGCTAGTATAGTTGTAACATGGACACCTAAAATATGTATGATTATAAATGCATTAGCAACAGGTTTATGTACAAGTGTTATACCTTTTATAGTAACAAGTTACACAGAAAAGAATTATGAAGAATTAAATAGAAAATTTAACCAAGCAATTAATATAATATTAACTGTTAGTATCCCTTTATCTGCATTAATAATACTATTCTCAGAAGAAGTTTATAGAATATTCTATGGTGCATCCATAGAGGGAAAATATGTCTTAATAGTTATGTCAGTAACAAGTATATTCTTCTCACTTCAATTAGTAATAAATATGATATTACAAGGAATGAAGAACTTTAAAATGGTATATATTAATACAATTACAGGAATAGTAATTAATATAATACTTGATATACCTATGATATTATTATTAAATAAAATAGGATTACCACCATATTTAGGATCATTATTTGCTACTATTACGGGTTTATCTATATCTGAATTAATAGTAATTATTTCTTTAAAGAAACAATTTAAATTTAAATATGGTAATATTATCAGTACTATACTTAAAACTATACTAGGAACTTTAGCTATGGGAATAGTATTATTCCTAATAAAAAGGTATTTCTTTGTTACAGATATTAATAGATTGTTATTAATCTGTGAAATGGCTGTAATAAGTCTTATCGGTGTTGGAATATTCCTTCTTATTGGATACAAAACAAAACTAGTAAATGAAGTACTTGGTGAAGACTTCTTTAAGAAAATAATATCTAAATTTAAAAGAGGTAAGAAAAATGAAGAATAATGTAATAGTAGATTTGAATAATATTGGTTATAATGCTAAAGTAATAACTAATACTTTTAAGGAATACAAGTATTATATGGCAGTACTAAAAGGTAATGCTTATGGTCATGGAATGAAAGTGGTTAATAAAATTATAGAAAATGGTTTTAACTATATAGCAGTATTCAGTATTAATGAAGCGCTAGAAATAAGAAAAAATAATAAAAATATACCAATTTTATTGTTATGTCCTATTTCATTAGAGGAACTAGATATAGCAAAAGAAAATAATTTAACTATAACAGTTCATGATATAGATTATTTAAAAAAATTATTAGAAAAAAAATATAAGCTTAAAATACATTTAAAACTTGATACAGGCATGAATAGACTAGGTTTTAAAGATAAAGGTGAAGTAGTATATGCAGTTAATGCTATCAAAGAATCAAGCTATATTTTAGAGGGTATTTATTCTCACTTTGCAACAATTGGTTTATTTGATCCTTATTATGATAAACAAGTAAATAAGTTTAAAGAATTAACTAGTTTATTAGATTTAAATGAAATACCAATGATTCATTTTTCTAGTAGTGTAATTTTGTTAACTCATAAGAAATTAGAATGTGTTAATACACTTAGATGTGGAATACTATTATATGGATATAATGTATGTCCATTTATATATAAAAATGGTATAAAAAATAAGTTAAGAAATATTAGAAATAAATATTATCAAAATAAATATAATCTAAGTAAATTAACTACAAATGTATCTATTGATTTAAAACCATCTATGAAGTTTATAACAAGAATACTTCAAATCAAAGAAGTAAAACATGGAGAAACAATAGGTTATGGTGCATATAAAGTAGAAAATGATACTAGAATTGCTATATTACCAATAGGTTATAGTAATGGTATTAGTAAAAATAAGAGATATGTAATAATAAATGGAAATAAGTACTATTCAATCGGTGAAATTGCTATGAATATGATGGCTATTTCTATAGATGATAAAGTAAGTATTAATGATGAAGTAATAGTTCTTGGAGATGAATTAACTCTAGGAAAAGTATCTAATTTTAATAATTCTACTTTATCAGAGACATTAATAAGTATTGGAAATAACAATAATATAATTTATAAGGAGGACTAATTATGGGTTTATTATTAAATAGATTTAAACATTTAGATAAAGATAGATATAATAAACATGTTGATCTAATTCATCAAAATACAGGTAAATCTAAATTATTCATTAAATTAGATATTATTTTTAATACTTTAACCAGAGGATCTGGTTATACTGATTATTTTAGAGGAGATTATATTAATTTAAGTTCAAAAGAAAAAGATACTTTTGTTACTATTAAATCCTTTAGAAAAATAATTGATTATTTAAATAAGGAAGAATATGTAATTGCTTTTAATGATAAGATATTATTTAATAAACTATTTAATAAATATATAAATAGAGATTATATAGATTTAAGAACTACTTCTTTTGAAGAATTTTGTACATTCATCAAGGATAAGAAAAACGTATTTGCAAAAAACCCACATGGAGAGGGCGGATATCAAGTAGAAAAAATAGAAGTTAGCGAATATGATGCTTTAAAACTATATAATAAATTAATGAAAAAAGAATTCTATCTAGTAGAAGAAGAAATAATACAAAGTAGAGAACTAGATGAAATCAATCCAAATGCAGTTAATTGTTTTAGGGTAATGACATTATTAAAAGATGGCAATGTATATATAGTAGGAAATGCCTTAAGAGTAAATCAAGGGAATGACGGAGTAATAGGTAGTAGTCATGACTTATATTTTTCATTTGATGAAGATGGCTATATAGATAGTAATGTAATTGATGATTATGGAAATATATATGATGAACATCCATTAACTCATAAAAAGTTTAATGAAGTACATATAAAAGATGTTAAAAAAGCATTTGATATGTGCAAAGAAGCAGCATTAGTTGTTCCAGAAGTTCGATTAATAGGTTGGGATATAGGATTTACTGAAAAAGGACCTGTAATGATTGAAGGAAATGAATATCCAGGATTTGGATTAGTTCAACACTTTAAATTAAAAAATTCAAGGACAGGATTTAAAAAAGTATTATTTGATATATTAAAAGATGAAGTTAAAAATATAAAATAATTGTGATTAGTAACTAATCATAATTATTTTTTTACCATAAATTATGATAGATAGTTTTTATAATTATATATTTTTAAGGCATAAAGTAATCCATGGATTACTTTATTTTTTTCTAATTTAAACTATATAAAAATCAAAAATTATGATATAATTTTATAGTACTAGGAGAGATATATGAAAAA
>CAMUYN010000027.1 GCA_947165005.1 uncultured Bacillota bacterium | reverse complement strand
ATTAATATTATTTTCTTTTAATAAATCTAATATAAACATATCTGATGCAATTATTGCATCTACATGATATTCTTCTAATTTCTTTAAATATTCTATTAAATCTTCTATATCATCTTCATGGAATACTATGTTTACTGTCACGTAAACTTTTTTGCCTAGATCATGAGCAAATTCTACTCCTTCTTTTATTTCATCTAGAGTAAAATTTTTAGCCATACTTCTTAAGGAGAATTTTTCACCCCCTAGATATACTGCATCCGCACCATATCTAAAAGCCCATTTTAATCTTTCTAAATCTCCTGCTGGAGCCAATAATTCTATTTTATTCATAATCTTCCACCTTATATACTGTTTTCTTTTCTAAGAATCCATAATATGTATCCTCATAGGTATTAGTGTCCACTACTTTTTCTAGAGATTTAATGAATTTCTTGTCATTAGGATTATTACGTAAGGAAGAAAAAGCTTCTACTACATTATAAAAGTTATTGTTTTCTATCATATAGTCATCCAAAAATATGAAATCTATATTGTTTTCTAGTAATTCTGGATAAAACTTAATACCATTTAATACCCTTTTAGTATAGAAATCAGTATTTAAACTTTCTGTTATTATATATTCTTCATTCTTTAGTTTATCTTTCATTAAATATGTGTCTTTTTCTTTTTCTTTGCCAATAAATTCAAAATAATTACTTAGAAGTTTCCTACTAGATGTTGCCATATTTAAGTGGCCATATAAAGTACATCCAATCATTTGATTCGAATTATTTTTAATCTTAATTATTTCATCTAACGTAATCTCATTAGATAACAAAAACTGATTCACATTTCTCTTATTTAAAAATTCTATTGTTTTAGAATTAGTTCCTAAATGATTTGAATACCATAATATTTCTTTATCAAAACCAAGATCATTTAGTATATTAAGAACTCCAATATCACTAAAACATATACCAGTTATGTCAAGTTTAATTATAGATGAAATTAGCTCTTTTAATTCATCAATTTCATTATTATAATAAAGACGATTAAAAGTAATAAAGATATCCTTATTACTTTCTTTTATTATATTAATATAGTTACTTAAATCGCCTAATGAAACGAGATTATTAAAGCCATAACTAAAACCCTTTATTCCAATTAAAAAGCCATCAAAGCTATGATCTAAATATAGTCTTATGTTCTCTTTTTTTGGAAGAGGAATATATATTTTACTCATTTTAATCCTCCTTTAATGATATTGCTATGCCATCTCCTAGTTTATAAAATTTAGTTTTAAATTCTTTATTATTTTCTAAAAATTCAATATATTTTTTTATTTTACCTACTAATTGTCTCAAATTTCTACTTTCTATTCTTTCTTTTTGTTCGACTAACCCATGAAAACTTAAATTATCAGATACAATTATTCCTCCTGGATTTAAATTTTCTTTATATTTTTCAAAAAACCTTATATATTGTCCTTTAGCTGCATCAATAAATATCAAATCATATTTTTCATTTATTTTTGTATCTAGTGCATCACCAAATATAACATTTATTCTTTTATCCAATTTTGCTTTTTTTATATTTTTTAAAGCTTCAATATATCTATCTTGGTCTCTTTCTATACTAGTAACTGTAATATTGTCATTAACAAGTGCCATTTTTATTGCTGAATATCCAATTGCAGTACCAATTTCTAAGATGTTTTTAACATCACTTTTATCAATAATTTTACATAAAAAATCTATCCCCTTTTTTTGCATTATAGGGATATTCTTTTCTTCTGCTTGGCATTCCATTTCTTTAATCAAATCATCCATTATTTTTTTCCTTATTAAGGTTATTTAAAATACCCTCAACTAATTTCCATTCTTTTTCTGTTTCAATTGGCATTAGATCACTTGTTTTTTTATTTGGATTAAAGCAAGAAGCATATACTTTTATTTTACCATTTTCATCTTTTGAATCGTCGGTGTATGCAATATAATTTTTACCTGTTTCAACAAGATCAAAGGTATATAAAATTCTCATCTTCTTTTCATTACCATCATTATCTATAAATGTAAAATAATTATCTTTCATTATTTACTCCTATCTAAATATCTCTGAAGTATTATGCTAGCTGCTACTGAGTCAACTTTACCCTTTCTTTTCTTTCTAGACATATCAGATCCTATTAAAGCATTATTAGCTTCTACAGAAGATAATCTCTCATCTTCAAGGATTACTTCTACATCTATTTCTTTTTCTAATAATTCCTTAAATTTAATACTTCTCTCAGAAGCAAAACCTAAAGTATTATTCATATTTTTAGGTAACCCAAGCACTATTTTATTAGTATCAAATTCATCAACTAAATCTTTTACTACTGGAACTAATGAATTATAGTCTTCCTCTTTAAAAAAGTAAGTCTTATAAAAGGAAGCGATAATTCCTAACTTATCGCTTACTGCTACTCCTAAAGTTTTAGTTCCTAAATCTAAACCTATATATCTCATATTATTTTCTACTCAAATAACTACGAAGTAATACTTCAATAATATCAGTTCTATCTATTTTTGATAATTTCTTTCTTGTTTCTTTATAGTTAGAAATATATCCAGGATCACCACTAATTAAATAACCTACTAGTTGGTTAATTGAGTTATAACCTCTTTCTTCTAGAGATTCTACTGCTTCGTTTAATGTTTCATTAACTAACGTGTTGTTTATGTCCTTTGCATCAAAAATATTTGTTGAATTATTATCCATAATTTCACCTCATAAATGCTATTATACCATATATTTAAAAAGAAAAAAAGACCCACTAGTCTTCTTTACTTTCTGAAATATTATTTAAAACTAATTTTTTATGTACAAAACGCCCACCTACTTGATTACGTTGTGCATCAATTAAATCTAAAGTATCATTTATTATATAACTAAGTTCTTTATCATATTGTTCGTTTTCTAAATTAATTTTTTTAGTAACATCACGCAAATTACCAAATATAGGTATTAAATTATTACTTTTTACTATAAACATACCAGATTTTACGTTTAGTTTATTAATATTTATGTTAGAGTTAGTCAAATCTATTTTTGAAAAGTCTGTAAATATTGTATTTTCAAAATCTATATTACTCAAATCTAATTTACATAAATTATCATAATAAAAGTTAAAAAATTTATTTCCATCAAAATCATAGTCAAATAATATATTGTCTAATCTTTTTGGGGGTAATATAATTCTTTTATCTGGATCAAAGTCAATATCTTTTAATTTTATATTAACTCTATTTCTAAGAACAGCTCTTTCATAATTATTTAAAACCATACTAATCACCTTTAGTCAATTATAATACTACAATATTATTTTTATTACAAGAAAAAATGACTATATAGTCATTTTAATATGTATACCATAGTCCTTCAGATATAAGTTTTCCTATTATTTCTTCATGTTCAGAATATGTTTTGCTAAAGTATATATTATTATTCTTATCTGCAACAAAATAGAAATAATCATTTGGTAAATAATTAACTGCGGCATCAATTGATTCTTTAGATGGATTACATATAGGTCCAATTGGAATCATTCCTGCACTTTGAGCACTTCTTGTATTATATGCATTTACATCATCAATCTCACTTTGATATAAGTCTCTTTCATACATATCAATTTGAATTGCATAATATGTTGTAACGTCGCTTCCAAGACTCATACCATTATTTAATCTATTCATAAATACACCCATGATATGTTTTCTGTTATTTAGATTATTACCCTCTAATTCAACAATAGATGCTAATGTGATTATCTTATGTATAGAAAGATTGCTTTTATCAATTGATGCTTTATATGTATCAAGAACTTCAGATTCTTGATCTAACATTTTCTTAAATATGTCTTCTATAGAAGCATCCTTCTTAAACTCATAAGTGTCTGGTGCTAAATAACCTTCAAGTGGGTAATAAATATTTGGATCTAGTATATCATCTGTTAAAAACCAATATTCTTTTATAAGTGATTTAATAAATTCTTGATCCTTTAATTTGTTTAAAATTTCTTCTTCTGTAATTTTAGTATTTGATGTTATAGTACTAATAACACTTCTCATACTTTTTCCTTCTTTAAATGTAATAGTAATTGTATCTTCTTTAGCATTTTTAGAATTTGATATTTTATTAAATATTTCCCTTAAACTCATATTTGGATAAAGAATATAAGTACCAGCCTTTACATCAAATTTATTTAATCTAGCATAGTAATAAGTGAATGTTTCATTCTTAATTAATTTTTCTTCTTTTAATTCACTTATTAATGATTTCATCCCATAACCATCTTCAAATTTTTTTACTTCAAATACTACTTTTGTATTTTTGTTGGATACAGGAGTAACCATGTATAAACATAAACCTACTAATAAAGCCATTAGCAGTATTATAATAATCGGAATAATTATTCTTTTCTTTTTCATATACACCTCTAATATAATAATTATAACAAAAAAAATTCATAAAATATATAAATAAAAAAAGAAAGTGTAAATAAAAAAGCAATTATTCTATAATTGCTTTTATTCTTCTTATACCAGAAGATACACTTTCTTCTTTAGTTATTTTAAATTTACCTATTTCTTTAGTATGAGATACATGTGGACCTCCACATAATTCCTTAGATACATCTCCTATACTATATACAGTTACTATATCTGGATATTTTTCTATAAACATACATTCTGCTCCAGAATTAATTGCTTCTTCTTTAGTCATTTCTTCCTTAGTAACAGTTAAATCTTCATCTATCCATTTATTAACTAAATCTTCAGTATTTTTTATTTCTTCATCAGTTAATTTATGGTCACAGTTAAAGTCAAATCTCATTCTTTCTTCATTGATATTTGATCCTCTTTGGTGAACATCCTTTGAAACAGTAATTTTAAGGGCTGCATTAAGTAAATGAGTTGCAGTATGATATCTTGTTTCAATTTCAGAATTTCCTGCTAAACCACCCTTAAATTTACCTTCAGAACTGATTCTAGATAATTCTTGGTGAGCTTTAAATTTAGATTTAAAACCTGCATAATCTACTTTAATACCTTTTTCTTCTCCTAGTTCCATAGTAAGTTCTATTGGGAATCCAAATGTATCATATAAATGGAATGCAGTATCTGCATCTATATCTTTATTAGATACCTTTTCAAACTCTTTTAGACCTTTTTCTAGTGTTCTATTAAATTTAACTTTTTCATTAGTAAGAACTTCAAATACTACTTCTTTATTCTTATCTAATTCTTCATAATAAGATTTATATTTATCTATAATTAATTTAGCAAGTTCTATATCAAAATCACTATTAACATCAATATCTAACTTTTTAGCATATCTAATCATTCTTCTTATTAATCTTCTTAAGATATAGCCTTGATCTTTATTACTTGGTTTAATACCTGCATTATCTGCTGCGATAAATGTAGCAGTTCTAATATGATCTGCGATTATTCTAAATGCTTTTTCATTACCTTCATATTTTTTACCAGATATTTCCTCTATCTTTTTAATTACATCTATCCATAGTGATGAAGTATAGTTATCAGTTTTACCTTCTAAAACTGCTACTACTCTTTCAACTCCCATACCTGTATCTATATTTTTCTTAGGTAAATATGAAATATTACCATTTTCATCTCTAATAAATTCCATAAAAACATTATTCCATATTTCTACCCATCTTTCATCTTCAGTATCAAATACTTCAGGTATCTCATCTTCTGATCTAAAATAGAATATTTCTGTATCTGTTCCACATGGACCAGTTTCTCCAGCTGCCCAGAAATTATCTTCTACTGTAGAAGCTATATGCCCTTCACTAATGCCCAAATTAAGCCATAAATCATGTGCTTCTTTATCAAATGGAACTTTGTCATCACCGCCAAATACAGTAACACCTAATCTATTAACTGGTATTTCAAGTGCTTTAGTTAGAAATTCAAAACTCCATGTAATACTTTCTTTTTTAAAATATGCACCTAAACTCCAGTTACCAAGCATTTCAAAGAATGTATGATGTGTTTTATCTCCAACTTCATCAAGGTCTGTTGTTCTCATACATTTTTGATAATCGCAAAGCATATCACCTAATGGATGTTTTTGGCCCATTAAATATGGTATAAGTGGTTGCATGCCTGCAGTATTAAATAATACTGAAGGATCATTCTCAGGTACTATTGGAGCACTTGGGATTTGTACATGTCCTTTACTTACAAAAAATTCAATATATTTATCTTTTAAATTCATTAATTCTCACCTACTATCTTTAATATTTCATTTACTGATTCCTCTTTAGTATTTTTACCATTATCTATATAATGTTGATCATCAGTTCTTTTTAGAGCACCTAAAGGTCTATTCATATCATCAAGATCCCTTTGTTTTAAGCTTTCATATACTTCTTCATATGTAGACTCTACACCTTTTTCTTTATTTTGTTCTAATCTTCTTTTAGCTCTTTCTTCTAAAGAACAATCTATATAAAATTTATATTTAGCATCTGGAAATATAACAGTAGTTATATCTCTTCCTTCCATAACTACGTTACTTTTTTTAGCCATTTCTCTTTGCTTATCTTCCATAACTAATCTAAGAGGTATAATACTTGATATTTTAGATACTCTCGCATTTACTTCCATAGTTCTAATATCATCAGATACATCTTCGTTATCAAGATATACTTTTCCATCATTAGTTAATTTAATATCCATATTCTTTAGTAATTCAACTATTTTATCTTCTTCTGTTTCAGATATATTTTTTTCTAAAGATTTTAATGCAACACATCTATACATAGCACCTGTATCTATATATGTGTAGTTAAGTCTTTTAGCCACTTCTTTAGCTATAGTTC
>CAMUYN010000026.1 GCA_947165005.1 uncultured Bacillota bacterium | reverse complement strand
GATACTAAGAATGATATTGAACAATTAGTATATGCTACTGAAAAAGCTATTAAAGATCTTGGAGACAAGATTGGTGATAAAGAAAAGTCTGAAGCAGAAGAAGCTATTAAAGAAGCTAATGAAGCTAAAGAAACTGATGATTTAGATAAGATGAAAGCAGCTAAAGATAAATTAAATGAAAAAGCTATGGCTTTAGGTCAAAAAGTTTATGAAGAAGCTTCAAAGAAACAACAAGAAGAATCTAAAGATGAAACTAAGACAGATGAAGAAGCCAATAAAGATGTAAAAGAAGCTGAATATGAAGAAAAATAATAGATAAGTTCTAGGTAACTAGAACTTTCTATTTTGAAAAGGAGAACATATGAATAAATATAAATCTAGAAAAGATGTACCTGAAAAATACAAATGGGATTTAACTGATTTCTTTAAAAACGAAGAAGCATTTGATAATGAATTAGATTTATTAAAAAAAGAAATAGAGAATACTGATAAATATGTTGGTTGCACTAAAGATAGTAAAAAACTATTGGATTATTTAAAATTTTATATAGAATTAGACAATAGATTAGAGAATCTATATGTGTATGCATATTTAAAATCTGATGAAGAACTAGGCTTATCAGAGAATATAGATAGAAAAAACAAAGCCCTAATGGTTTATAGTACATTCATTAATTATAATAGTTTTTTTGAACCAGAATTGATAGCATTATCAAACGAAGATTATTCTAAGTTATTTGAAAACATTGATTTATTAAATTATAAATTTATGTTAGATGAAATATATAAGAATAAAGATCATGTTTTAACTGAAAATGAAGAAAAAATAGTTAATGATTTAGTTACAGCAATGGATAATTATGAAGATATTTCTTCTAATATGTTAAATAATGAACATGATTATGGGACAGTATTAATAAATGGTATTGAAACTTTAATTACATCAACTAATTATAGAAAGTTATTAAAGAATAATAACCCTAAGATTAGAGAAGAAGTATTTAGTAAATTTAGAGAAGTTAGAAATAGATATTCAGGAACATCTGCTAGCTTATTAGATTCATATGTTAAGGCAAGTAATACACTTGCTAAGATTCATAAATTTAATAACGCATGGGATAGAAAATTATTTAATTATAATATGCCAGAATCAGCATATAATGCATTAGTAAGCACAGTAGAAGATAATTATAATATTTTACATAAATATTTTAAATTGTATAAGGATACTCTTAATTTAAAAGAATTACATCAATATGATTTGAATTTAGATTTAGCTTCTTCAAATAAAGAATATTCTATCGAAGAAGCCACAGATTTAATTAGAGAAGTGATTAAACCACTTGGGAGTGAATATTTAGCTTGCTACAATAAAATAATAGATAATCATTATATAGATTATTGTGAGTATAAAGGAAAATGTTCAGGTGGATATTCAGCAAGTACAACTGATCATGATTCTAGAATATTACTTAGTTTTAATGATGATTTGGACTCAGTTAGTGTTATTGCTCATGAATGTGGGCATAACGTTCATCATCAATTTACTAAAAAATATAATCCTAAACAATATAGGGGATTAACTACATTAGTTTCGGAAGTTGTTTCGTTAACTAATGAATGTTTACTTTCTAACTATTTAGCAAAAAACGGTAAAACTAAGGAAGAAAAATTAGCAGGTATTAGTAATATTATGGATGTATTTATATCTAATTTATTTGGTGCAGTTAGAGAAGGTAAATTAGAATCTGAATTTTATAATTATTCTTTAGAAAATAATGCCTTAACAAAAGATTATTTAGATAGTATTTCTTTAAAATCATTAAAGAAATACTATGGTAAAGAAGTAATTATTGATAAATATGGTGAAAATGCATGGATTGGAAGAAGTCATTATTATGCAAATTTCTATTTATATAATTATGCATTTTGCATATCAGTTGCTTCTGCTAACACTGCTAGAATTTTAAGTGGTGATAAAAAGGCATTAGATAATTATTTGAAATTCTTATCTTTAGGATCAGATGTTCATCCAATTGATGCATTTAAAGTGTTAGGGTTTGATTTAACTAATTCTAAGGTGTATGAAGATGCAATTAAGTATTTTGAATCATTAATAGAGGAATTCAAAAAAATAAGTAAGGAGTAGATTTTATGGCAAAAAGAGATTATTATGATGTCTTGGGTGTAGATAAATCAGCTAGTGAAGCGGATATAAAATCTGCTTTTAGAAAATTAGCTAAAAAATATCATCCAGATCTTAATAAAGAACCAGATGCTGCAGAGAAATTTAAAGAAGTGCAAGAAGCATATGATGTATTAAGTGATGAACAAAAAAGAAAGACATATGACCAATTTGGATCAGCTGCCTTTGATAATAATGCTGGTGGTAATCCATATGGAAATTATGGTGGCTTTAATACTTCTGGTTTTGGATTTGATGATATTAATATAAATCTAGATGATATATTATCCAATATGTTTGGTGGAGGATTTGGTAGCAGTAGAAAAAAGAATAGACCAATTAAAGGTGAAGATGTTCTATATAGAATGAATATAGATTTTAGAGACGCTGTATTTGGTTCTAAAAAAGATATTACATTAGATTTAACAGAAAAATGTGATGAATGTGATGGTAAAGGAGGATTTAATCCTAAAAGATGTTCTACATGTTCTGGAACAGGAAAAGTAAGAAGAAGCCAAGCCTCATTATTCGGATCATTTATAACTGAAAGTACTTGTCCTGATTGTAATGGCTCTGGTGAAACTTTTGAGAGAAGATGTTCTGATTGTAAAGGTAAGGGATACGTTGTTAGAAGAAAAAATATAACTATTACTATACCGGAAGGTGTTGATACAGGTTCTCAAATAAGGATTAAAGGCAAAGGACAAGTAGGCATTAATGGCGGTGAAAATGGAGATATATATGTAGAATTCAAAGTTGAAGATGACCCTATTTTCAAAAGAGAAGGCTATGACATATATATGACATTACCTATAAATGTTACTGAAGCAATATTAGGTGGTGAAAAAGAAGTACCTACGCTTGATGGTAATATTATTTTGACAATTCCTTCTTGTTCACAAACAAATGATAAATTAAGAATTCGAAATAAGGGTGTACCATATGGATCAAAAAGAGGAGACCTATATATTGTTTTAGATGTTGTTATGCCATCTAAAATAGATCGTAATCAAAGAAGATTATTTGAGGAATTATCTAATACTAATTTAGAAACATCAGATAAGTTTAAAAGATTTAATAAATATTTTAAATAACACAATTTAATTGTGTTATTTTTGTCAATTGAGTGCTAGGTCAAATTGTATATAATTGTATATTGTGTTATAATTTTTATATTAGGAGAGATATTATGGAAAATATTGAATATGAATGGTGTAGAAAAGGGAAATATGAAGTCCAGGTTCAATTAGGATGCTATAAGGTTGATGAGAATCATCCAATGCTTCCTGGATTTATGCCACTAATGATAGCAGAAAATGGTGGAATCTCAAAATATGCAGTTAAGGTGGGTACAAATATACTTGAAGGTAATGCCTGGGTTACTAGTCCAACATATCCATTTATTATAACAGGAACAGTTGGTGAAATGTGGCCAGTTAGAAATCTTGAATCTTATGAAGTTAACGAAGAAATAGGTATTGAACCTAGTACTATATCAACTAAAGATCCTTCAATGCAAGAGTTTTTAGTAGCTACTAGAATACCTTTAGGATTGCATGTTAAAGTTGCGACAAGGTCTTCGTTTGATTCAAATGGAGTTTTAGATGAATCTAAGTTATTGACTACTAATCTAGAAGATTCTAATGCAACTCATCATGCTGAAGGAGATTTTGTTATTGCAAAGCATATTGAGGGTGAACCAGAATATATATCTTTACCTGAAGAAGTAAGAAATACTAAAGAAATTGCTGAAAAATATCGTCCAAGGGTCATTAGCGGTGAGGTTTTTGAAAAAACATATGACCATGCAAAAACAAGAGAAGAAATATTGGCAAAATATAAAAATAAAGGTTTGAAAAATTAGGAGTGATTATATGATAAATCGTATGGATTTAGACAATCCAGAAGTAATTGCATTGATAAATAAGAAATATGAAAAATTAGTTCCAGTTGCTAGTAATAGAGCATTAATGGAGATTAAAAGAATAAGAGAAAATTATGAGTTTTATAAGACACATTCATTAGAACAAATAATTGATAAATATAAAAGTGAAGCAAAGGAAAAATATTTAGATATTAGTGATTATAATGCTTTAGCAGCTTTTGCTAAAAGAAAGATAGCATCTGAAAAAGGAAATTCAGATATTTCACTTGCATTAATTAATAAAGAAATAGAGAAAATGTCTGATAGTGATAAAAAAAGAATTGCTACTAACTACAAAAAAAGAAGTTATGAATTATATGTTTCAAAAAAGGTGAATGAAGCAAAAAGAGATATAGCATTCTATTCTGGACTTAGTGAGGAACAGTTTGATGATTATTCAAATCTGCTTCATGAAAAAATATTTACTGATTATTTAATTAAAATTAGAGAACAGGCAATTGTAGATTCTGCTATAGAATTGGGAGTAGATATTCCTTCTTGTTTAGATGAAAAAGAATTATTAGATAAGGAATCAGAAAAGATACTTTCTATTGAAAATCAAAGTGAAGATGATATTAAATTAAAAGAAAAAATTAAAAAGAAGATTAAATTTGTAGATGATTATTTAACAGAATATGCTAAACCTACATATTTATCATTAGCTACTGGTGCAGTTACTGGTGCTATTTTAGGGATGTTAGTAGGTAAGGAAACACTTGATACTACTGCTTCTATTTCTACTTATATTCTTAGCAGTCCTGCGATAGTATCGGCTTTAATCGCTACTCATAATTTAGTAGACAATACAAGTTATTTTCATAATAGAAAAAACATTGAAGAAGCAAAAAAACTAGGATTATTAGATTTATTTGTGGCAAAGACTAAAATATCAAAAGAATTAAAGGAATTCTTAGAACCAGGGGAGGGTGAAAGATCAATAGGCCATGGAGGTAAAAATGGATTATACTGATAAAAAATTTACTATGGAAGATGGTAAAACATATATAGTTGTTGAACAAGTTGATTATGACAATAAAGTTTATTTATATATTTCTAATAATGATGATGAGAATGATACTAAATATGTTGAAATTAAGGATGGACATTTATTGAATATAGACCCAGAACTATTTGATAAAATAATATTTTCTTTATTTATGGAAAAATTTAGACAATAAAAAAGATATTCACTTGAATATCTTTTTTTTATTCTATTATGACATTTTCTTTTGCTAAATATTCACCAAATTTTTCTTTGAATATAGGTAATTCTTTTTTTATAACATCATCATATACTAGTGTAGTATTCTTTATTGCTTCATATATATGTTTAAATGTGACTTTTTCTGAATTTTCAAATTTTGCAAAGGTGAAGCATTTTGCAAATAATGATAAAGAAACATCTGGATATCTAGAATTGTTTTCATAGATTCTTTTATATTCTGATGTCATGTTTACTATGAATTTGCATATTTCTTCTAATACAAAATCTGAGTATGGGAATATTACTCCAGTTGATGCTTCAATCTTCTTTTTGGTACCCATTAGTATTTTTACTGTTGTTTCTTGATTTGGTTCTTCAATTTCAACCTTTTCAAATCTTCTTAGGAATGCCTTATCTTTTAATAAGTATTCATTATATTCTTGTGTTGTTGTAGCACCGATTATTTTAATATCGCCTCTATCTAAGCCTGGTTTTAACATATTAAGGAAATCTACTCCTCCACCATTACGAGCAGAAGTAACTAATGTATGTACTTCATCAATAAATAGGATTATGTCTTTTTGTCCTTTTATTTCCTCAATTAATAATTGTAATTTTGATTCCTCAACACCGTCATGTTCATATTTACCAAGTAAAGCAGAAGTGTTAATTTTATATATCTTTGAATTCAATAAAGCATTAGGAACATCTTTATTTTGAATTTTATAACTTAACCCTTCAACAATAGCAGTTTTACCGATACCAGCTTTACCGGTTAATACTACTGATTTTTCTGGACTTAATAATATTAAAATCATCTTTTTTATTTCTTCATCCCTTGCAATAGCAGGGTTAGTTATATATTGTCTAGCAGTTAATTCTTCTGAATAATTTTTTAATATACTAATATCTGCTTTAGGTATATATCCTTTATTTTCTTCATTATCGAAAAAATCATCAAAATATTGATCGTTATTCATATTTATCACCTAAAATAATTATATCAAATAAAAGTGTTAAATAAAAGTAAATTTATTTTAAAAAAATCAAATTTAGTAAATAAAAAACCTTGAAAAATAAGGTTTTCTGGACTATACAAAAATAGATGCAAAAAAAAATAAAAAAAATTAAAATTTTTGTAACAAAATTCGACAAATTGTGATACTATTAGTGTAGATGTTAATTAGAAAATAGTTAACGGGTAAAATATTATAAAATTATTAAACTGGAGGCGTTATTATGATTACAAATTTTACTAGTTTTTTATCGGATATGGACAAGAATAGCCAGTTTTTATTAATTATAATATTTGTTATTGTTTTTTTATTGATTTTGATCTTTATTATCAACTCTATTAACTCAAGGAAAGCAAAGAAATTTTTAGAAAAACAAAATGCTTACAAAAGAAAATTAAGAGAAGAAATTGATCTAGAAGCAAAGAATATAATTACAGAAGAAAAGAAAACAAATATAAAAGCACCACAAAAAGTAATTGATGAAGAGATAGAAGTACTTGATGATTCAAGGGATGATATAGATGAAATATTAGATGATTTAAAAGCAGGCGCATCAACACCAGGGTTCAATTTAACTGATTTTGAAAGAGAACAAGAAGAAACTGCAATTATAAGTTACGATGAATTATGTAAAAAACATGGTGTAGAAAAGAAAATATATACTAAAAATGAAGAAGCAGTTATTGAAAAAGTTAATAATATAGTAGAAAATAAAAATGAAGAACATAAATTCAAACCAACAAGATATGTTTCACCTATATTTGGATTAGAACAACAAGAAGCAAAAGAACAAGCATTTTTAACTAATTTAAAGGAATTTAGAAGTGGATTAGAGTAGAAATACTCTTTTTTCTTGTCTTAAAATAGATATTATTATATAATCTTAAAAAGGAAGAGGGATAATATGAAGGTTGGTTTTTATACTCTTGGTTGTAAAGTAAATGCTTATGAATCAGAAGTATTGATGAATAAATTTGTAAATGCTGGTTATGAAATTGTTGATTTTAACGATTTTTCTGACATCTATGTTATAAATACATGTTCTGTAACTAATACATCTGATAGTAAAAGTAGAAAGATAATAAGAGAAGCATGTAGAAGAAATAAAAATGGAATTGTTTGCGTAATGGGATGTTATAGTCAAATAAATTATGAAGATGTCATGACCCTTGGTAATAATATTGCAATTATACTTGGTAATAATGATAAAAGTAAATTACTTGATTATATAGAAGAGTATAAGAAAAATAGAAATCAAATTATCAAAATAGATGATTTAAATAAAGTTTGTTTTGAAGATATGAGATTAGATAATTTTCA
>CAMUYN010000025.1 GCA_947165005.1 uncultured Bacillota bacterium | reverse complement strand
ATAATCTTATCTTTTACTTCTCTCTTTAACATATTTCCTCCTTATAAATTTGCCATTAACTTAGTAAGTGGTCGGAAACTCCATCTCCCAAGTCAAGGTACGCTTATGATTATATACTAAAACCTATTGATTTTCAATAGTTTTTGTCATTTTTTTGCCATGACCTGCTACTTTTCTATCAAATTCTCCTGCTTTGTAGCCAAAATCATCATCTCTTATATCCCTATACTCTTTTTCCACGCTATATTCAGCTACTAATCTTAGAGTCATCATGATATATTTTTTAGCAGCTTCATTATGATTGCCTTTATTTGCTATTTCTGCAAATTCAGATAATTTTGAATATAATTTAGCAGCTTTTTCATTTCTATCTTTATCATGAAATAATTTAAATGATATGATAGGCCCAACTCTATCATAAAGTTTTAATACACTATCATATTCTTCTGCATTTTGTAATACTCCATCTCTAAATGCTCTTAGTGAATCCATAACCGGATCATTATCTTCTTTTCCTAGAATACTACATGTTACAGTAGTTATAAAGCATCCTGAGCTTGAACCATATGCTTGTTCATACCATGGACATTTATATCCCCCATTTTTACAATAATATTCATAAGTACTTGGGATATTTTCTCTTCTTCCAGATACATTACATGTATTTGATGAAAATATTCCACCTAATTCAAAATGATTACACCAATCAGCCATACTTTCCTCCTACTTATTTGTTAAACCTAAATGCATAGGTTTTTTGTCACCTTGTTTTTTATTTAGATATTCTAATCTTTTATATCCTTCTTCTTTATATTCAGTTAGACATAAAACTATTATTTCACCCATAGTTAATTCTTCATATGGTTTCTTTAATATTTTTTCAATCTCAGGCATTTAAACCCCCCCTTTTGCGTAATGATTATTATATACTTTTTATAATATTTGTCAATAAAAAAACTCCTTACTGGAGTTATTTTCTTTTAACTAAAATTCTTATGATATAAAAAAGTAATATACAATATAAACCAAACATTAGCCACATTAAAATTGTATATATAATACCGCTAGTACCAATATATCTCCCTACCATATCTACTACACTTCCAGGTACATATTTATTAATTAATGATGTTAATTCTTTTACCCCTAGATTATCTGCAAGAAAATGTAATAAACGATACAATATATCAAGTGCACACACTAAATATATAAATGAAGAAAATCTTCTAAAAAAGAATATTACTGCAGCTACCAATATAACAAAAACAATTAAATCTATATACATATATTCCACCTCTATTATAAATATATCACTAAAATCAAATTATTTCTACTAATTATTAAATACCTTTACAGGTTTTACCATATCATTATCTTTCTTATATATAGCAAGTAATTTATTATTATGAGTAAAACAGAATAAATCATAATTATATGTATCTTTTAATTTAACTCCATTTAATACCTTTTTTAGGTCATTTAAAGAGATTTCTACTTTAGGTAGATCAATTGAGTCTAACATAGATATTAACTTATATTTACCTTTTTCTATATCTTCTAAGGTATAACTATCTTTTATATTAAATTTTCCTTGAGTAGTTCTATTTAATTTAGACATAACTCCAATAGTATTTAATTCTTTAGATATATCTCTAACTAAACTTCTTATATAAGTACCTTTACTAACCTTACATATTATATTAAATTTATTATCTTTAATATCACTAGTTCTTTTAATAGAATATACTTTAACCATATGTCTAGGAAGTTCTACTTCTTCATTATTTCTTGCATATTCATATAATCTTTTACCATTTACTCTTACTGCACTATAAATAGGTACTTCCATATCATAATCTCCAATAAAAGATTCTAATACTTTATCTATATCTTCATTAGTAATATTTACTTTTCTGGTTTCTAATACTTCACCAGTTATATCAAGTGTATCTGTATTAATACCAAGAGTAATTTCTGCTTCATATTCTTTTTCTAATGCAGTTATATATTCAAGTACTTTTAATGCTTTACCAATACCAACTGCAAGTACACCAGTAGCCATTGGATCAAGAGTTCCTGTATGACCTACTTTTTTAGTATTGAATATATGTGATATTTTATTAACTACATCTCTACTAGTCATGTTTTTTTCTTTATTAACTAATATAATTCCATCCATATAAAACCTCTAAAATATTATAACATAAAAAAGAACTAGATAATCTAGTTCTTTTTATTACCAGTTAACATAAATATCAATTGTACCGTAAGCACAACCAGTATCGTAAACTTTAGCAGGTCCAAGTGATGTCATTAACACAGAACCTCTTGACATAAATGATGGATCAGCAGCTACTGAAATGTAACCCTCCCCATCCCTAACAGTACCATCGTCTGCAACGTGTCTACCTGGAATGTTTAATCCATTACCTGGTAAAACCCTTTCAGAATAGTATGTTTCTTTATGTCCATCAAAGTATTGAGCACCTCTTCTTGGTGTTAAAGCATTACTAAATAAGTTATATGGTTCTGAATACTTTAATACTATATGATCATATCCACCAACGGTAACATATTCAATTTTAGTTAAACCATTTTCTTTGGATAAGTTCTCATTCGTATCTAAAATAGTAGTTTCTACTAAAGTAGCATCATAAGAAGATGCACTTAAACTAGATAACTTCTTTATATTAACTTGTGATAAAGATACATATAGAACTAATAAAAACATCATAGATGCAACAAATGTAGAAATAACTTTTTTATTAGCTATTTGACCTAATTTCACGTTAATTCACCTCTTTGGCCCTTTTTTCAAAGGTATTATAATGATACCATAAAATGACTAAATAGTCAAATTATGAAACATCAAATTTACTATCATTAGAAATATATTTTCCATATTCAGATTTATATTTTTCAATCGATTCATCTACATTAATCCAGTAGTTTCTAATAGTTCTATCTTTTAATTCATCATATACTTCTCCTTCAAGTTCTCCACCTAAAGCAAGTATTGTTTTTTCGGAACCTATATTTGTATTATCACAATCGACCATTACTTTATCAAGTCCTAATTTTTGAGCTTCTATTAAGGCTAAATACAATTGAATTTTAGCATAACCTTTTCTTCTCTCAGTAGGTCTAATTCCATATCCAATATGCCCACCTATTTTTCTTAAACGTTCATTTAAACTATGTCTAAAGTTAACCATTCCTATTATTTTATTATCACTTTCCCTAATGGTAAAATAAGTAGTTGCAGGAACTCTTCCAATACTTTTTGCCCATTCTTCATCAGGTGCTTTAGTTACTTCATCTAACCAATCCTCATAAGTGAATCCATCTTTAATTCTATTGATACCTTCAGTACCATTTATATCAGATTTATAATCAATATGTTCTTTTAAATAATCTAATGCCTCTTCTTTTCTTTCTAAAGAAGGGATTTCTAAATAGAACTTTTCCATATATATCACTCCCTATTCTATAATTATATAATAAAAAAGACGCAAAACCACATATATTATGTGACTCCGTGTCTAACGCGTGTAAGGTTTTACCCCTTGTATAGCTCGTAAATTACTTATATACTCTCACTTTTCTTTTTTATTTTTTTACTAATCCTAGAGCTATTTGACCGGTTACTTACTCTCCTTTCTTTTGGGCAAAAAAAGCCACGGACTATCATATTTTTCCGTGACTCCAATTATCATTGTGTAAGTATTTTAATACCCGAGATAGCTCACTAAGTTGTTTATATCTCCTCACTTGCTTTAATATTATAATAAATTTTTATTATTTGTCAACCTTTTAGTTTAACAAGCACCATAAGCACTGCTATTATAAGAGTTAAAATAATCATAATTATTACTATTGCATTAGTAAATCCACTTTGAGAAGATGCAATATTATAGTTATACTCGTTATATGTTGAATCTGGTATTTCTTGATACCCCTCAAAATTAAGTAACTCATTTCTACTTTTCTTATTAACTATAAACTTATATTTTTTATATTCATTTACTATTTTTTCAAGTTCACTCTTTGTCTCATAAAGAACAGGAACATCCATATTAGTACTAATGATTAAATCATATAAATTATTAATATCTGATAATGTATTTTCAATATCATTTACTTTTATACATTTTATATCATTATAAAATACCTTAAACCAAGTATTTAATTCTAATGAATTATTAGTCTTTCTTAGTTTTCTTAAATTAAGAGATATACCTACTCTATTATTAGCTTGTTCTCTAGTATAATTATATTTTTCTACTAAAGCATTTCTTGTATATACTAGTAAATCTGACATATTACTAACTGTTCTTCCAAATAGCAATTCATTTTTATCTTTACTAGTATTTTCTATTGCTATATCTATATTAAACTCACATAAAGATGCGATACCATTAGCCATATTTTTTAAATAATTTTGTTGTTCTTCAGTAGTAGACCAATCAAATGTGTCAGAAGAAAGTGTAGATGCATCTATTACTAAAAGTTTAATATTGTTAGTTAGAAGTGATATAACAATATCTTTAACATTTTTTAAATTTGTCTGATTATTATTTATAGTAGGTAAATGAAGAATAATATTCCCATTATAATATGAGCTTAAATTTTCATTAAAAATCCCCTTTCCATCATTTCTAATAACAAATTCTGTATAATCAGTATTTAATTCTGAGGCTTTTTTACTTTTTTCAATTAAACTCCCTTGATTGATATAATCTCCTCTAAAAGAAATGCCTAAATTTTTAATAATATCCACTTATATCACCCTCTTCTACTATATAACTATAATATATCATATTTTAGTAAAAAAAAGAAGAAAAAGTATTATGCTTAATAAATTGACATTATTACTTTATTATAGTAGAATATAAAAGCCTTAAAAAAAAGGGGGTAATTAGAATGAAAAAGATATATAAAAAATATGATATAAAAGAGTTTGATTATAAACTATTTTTATCTCTTTTAAGCGGAACAATTATATTAACTGGTTTTAAGATTTATGAAATGGATAAAAATAATTCTCAAGGTGAAATTAATATTATTAAAGATGCTATTGAAAGTGATAAAGAGTATAACAAAATTAATACTGCAGATACACAAACTCATACATATACTGAACTAGAACCAAGTGATGAGTATTATAAAAGAGTTGAGATTGATGGAAAAATATTAAATTTCAAAAATACACCTACTCCTACTCCAAATTATGCTCTAATAAATGCAAAGACAGATGAGCAAGTTGCTGATGAAGACGGTGTTTATCCTGAGGGCTATTTTGAATACTTAGAAAGAAAAGAATATAAATTAAACTTTGATACTACTGATGAAATGATTTCATTTTATTCAAAAGTATTTGAAGTAAATGAAGATATTTCTTCTAAAGTAGTAAATGATATTATTGGTGAAGAAGATTATCCACTAAACGGTGAAGTAGTAATTAATGATGAAACATATAATTCGTTAGAAGAAGGAATATCTAAAATAATTCGAAGTTTAGCATATTATCCAGGTAATTATGGATACACTGAAGATGAAGTTAGAAGTAGTGAAGGATATCAGCTTGATTATTACTACCCAGAAGAATTAATTAAAAAATGTGCTGATGTATTAAAAGTAAATCCAGATATTGCAGCTGCTATAGCATATGGAGAATGTGGTACAAACTTAGATAGTTATTTATTCCGCAATTATCATAATCCTGGTGGTATTGTATCTGGTAATGGTTTTGCTAAATATAGAAATGAAGCTACTGGTATATATGAATTCGTTAAATTATTGCATGATAGATATTATGTTAGTTCAGATAGTGATTATAGTAGAATTGCAACTATGTCTAATGGATATTGTGAAGATGCTGAATACTGGCGTGGCCTAGTAGGAAGCATATATTATAGATTATGTAATAATGGATATACTTCAATATTTTATCAAAGAGTTCATGACAGAGATTTTATAGACTGCGATGAAAATATAAATAAATTCTATTTATCAAAATATTATAAAGGTTAAAAAAAAGAGGAAATTATTTTTCCTCTTTTTTATGTATTTTTTCTATAATAGATTCTATTTTATTACCATATTCAATAGAATCATCATATACAAAGTTAAGTTCAGGTATTATTCTCATTTCTATTTTTCTTTTCATTAAAACAGAACGAATAAAACCTTTAGCCTTCTCTAAATCTTTTTTAATGATATCTTTTTTATCAGTATCTAAACAAGTATAATATACTTTTAAATAAGATAGATCACTAGATAAATCTACTTTAGTAATAGTAATAAATTTTAAATCATCATCTTTTACTTCAGTCATTAGTATATTACTAATTTCTTTATGAAGCATATTACCTAGTCTTTCAGTTTTTATACTCATCTTTTAATCTCCACTTCTTCATAAGCTTCAATTATATCTTTTTCTTTTATATCACTATATTTATCTAGAGTAATACCACATTCAAAGCCTTTTTTAACTTCTTTAGCTTGATCTTTTTCTCTTTGAATACTATTTATTTCTCCATCATAGATAACAACACCATCTCTGATAAGTCTTGCTTTAGCATTATTTTTAATAACACCACTAGTAACCATACATCCAGCAATTGTTCCTACTTTAGAGAACTTAAATAATTTTCTTACTTCTGCTTGTCCTAATACTTTTTCTTCAAATTCAGGATCTAGCATACCTTTCATAGCATCTTCTAATTCTTCTACTAATTTATATATGACATTATAAAGTCTAATATCAACATTATATTCTTTAGCAGTTTCAATAGTCTTATTATCTGGTCTTACATTAAAACCAATTACTATTGCATTAGATGCAGATGCTAGTACTATATCACTTTCTGAAATAGCACCAACTGAACTTCTTATAACTTTAACTTTAACATCTTCTACAGATACTTTTTCTAAAGCATTCTTAACTGCTTCTTCAGTACCAGTAACATCTGTTTTTAAAATTACATTTATTTCTTTAGCTCCTTCTTTTATTCTACTAAATATGTCATCTAATGTTGGAGCAGAATTATTTTTATTTTTCTTTAACTTAGCTTGTTCTTTTCTGTTTTCAGAAATAGTTCTAGCTTCTTTTTCAGTCTTATAAGCCATGAATCTATCTCCTGCTTCTGGAACTTCATTAAGACCAGTTACTTCAACTGGAGTACTTGGAAGTGCTTCCATTACTTCTTCTCCTAAATCATTTTTAAGAGTTCTAATTCTACCAAATGAAGTACCTACTACTACATAATCACCTAGTCTAAGTGTTCCATTTTGAACAAGTAATGTACATGTTGGTCCTAAATTCTTATCTAATTTAGATTCAAGAGTAGTACCAAGAGCATATCTATTTGGATTAGCTTTTAATTCTTCCATTGAAGAAACTAATATTATATCTTCAAGTAATTTATCTATTCCTTCACCAGTTTTAGCACTGATTTTATCATAGATAACATCGCCACCCCAATCTTCAGGAAGAAGATCATGTTCTGCCATTTCTTTCATTACTCTATCTGGATCACATCCAGGTTTATCTATTTTATTAACTGCTACTATTATAGGAACATTAGCTGCTTTAGCATGATCTATTGCTTCAAGTGTTTGAGGCATAACACCATCATCAGCAGCAACTATAATAATAACTAAATCTGTTATAGAAGCCCCTCTTGCTCTCATTTCAGTAAATGCAGCATGTCCTGGAGTATCTATAAATGTTA
>CAMUYN010000024.1 GCA_947165005.1 uncultured Bacillota bacterium | reverse complement strand
TGAAATATGCTATAATTTATTCTTGTATGACGGGTGCAGTATCCTAGTTGATACATCTATTATGAAGACGAACCTAAAAATTCGTTAAAGAGCATACCTGTGAAACTTCTTGTGCTTGCTTATTTCGCCCAGATTTGGGTGAGTGCTGGAAGGTAGTGTATGGGATATATATAATGGCATATATATTAACCCCATATGCACGGAGACTTAATTATGTGCTTGTAAGTAGTACGAATTAAGATTAAACCTATCTTGAGGCTAAAGCTTTGGATAGAGTAGCTTATCTTGAGTGAATATATTGGGATTATAAAGGTTGTAGATTATTTGGCCAAATAATTTATAAGGTTATATTATATGAAATTATATTTGCAAAAAAGACTAATAATAGATAAATATCAGGGAGGAAATCTCCTAGGCTGTTCGTTAATATAAGTTTGCAGTGCGTACTAAGTGGTAATCAAGTCGTATACTTCGGTGACGGTATATACATTCAATAATGGGGAACCACCTTTTGGTAACGAAAGGTTGAACTGTGGGAAATCCTACTTGACCTATGACGCAAAGTTAATTATATTAATACCAATCATATTTTTTTTTGCATTATTTTTTGATATAATTAGGTTGGTGATATAATGAAAAAAGAATCAAAAATTAAATGGATTATAACAGTATTATTATTATCTTTTTCATTATCTATATTAATGTCTTTAGGATCAGATTTTGTAATACCAAAGATTAATATATATTTTGGAATAGCAATTATATTAGTGTTTATAGCAATATCAATACTATTTGATATGATTGGAGTAGCTATTACAGCAGCTGAAGAAAGACCATTTCATTCAATGGCCTCAAAAAAAGTAAAAGGTTCTACTCATTCAGTTAGACTATTAAAGAATTCTGATAAACTAGCTTCTATATGTAACGATGTAATAGGAGATGTGTGTGGAGTAGTAAGTGGTAGTGCTGGAGTATTAGTAGCTAGTACACTTTCAGATATGTTTAATAAGGATGCTACTTTAGTAGTTTTATTAACCACTGCAATTATTGCATCATTAACAATTACTGGAAAAGCCTGTGGAAAGAGTATCGCAATCAAAAATAGTGAAAAAATAACTTTTAGAGTAGGTAAAATTGTAAGCATCTTCAAGAAATAATGATACACGAAAAGAGTTATAAAAAGCAAGTATTAATTACTTGCTTTTTTTATTATTTAAAACTAGTGCTTTTTTCTTAAAATTGCCTTTATTTATAGTAACATCTATATCTATATGACTATTAAATACTTCTTTAGCTTTTTCTAGAGTTGTACTAGCAAAATTTTTAACTAAATTGTATTTTTCTCCTAATCTTTCTTTATAATCTGGAATAAATTCCATTATGAAGCTATCAACTTTTTGTAATTCTTCATAAACTTTTTGTTTTGCATCGTCCTTTAACTCATCGAAAGTTATTCCATTCATTTCTCCACCATAGAAAATAAAATCAATTAACTGTTTAGCATGATTAATTGTAGATTCTTTTACTTCGTCATAATCAATATTATCTATTTTCCAGTTTATATAATTAATTGTATTATATACATCATCCCAAAATGCATCTATTCCACCATCTGCACTGTGATATTCAGTTGGTGGAGTATTATCATCTTCTTGATTAGGTACTTCAGTAGGTGTAGGGATAGGTGTACTAGTAGTTGTATTAGTAGGTACGGGAGTGTTAGTAGGTACTTTAGTAGGTTCTGGTGTTGCAGTAACGATTACTGTTTCATAAACAACCACTGTTTCTATTGGCCTTTTCTCATTTTTTTTTGCACAACCCAATGCTGTTAATGACAATGATGTAATAAGAACTCCAGTTGCTAATTTTTTATTTATAATTTTCCTTTTATTTTTCATAATTATCCCTCTTAATTCTGTTATTATATCATAAAAAGTGCATTTTTCATAATTATAAGAGTTTATACAATGTATTATTCCTTTGTTTTTTGATATAATGATTATATAGGAGAATAATATGAGTTTATTTTTAATTTTTGTTTTTTTATTTTATGTTGGAAGTTCTATTGGATGGGTTCTTGAATTATTTTATAGGAGATTTGAAAATAAAAAATGGGTTAATCCTGGCTTTTTAGTAGGGCCATATTTACCAATATATGGATTTGGACTAGTAATTGTAACTTTAATTCATTTATTTTTAGCAAGATATAATCTAAATCCTGCTATTACAATAGTATTGATGGGATTATGTATGACAATACTTGAATTAATAACTGGATTATTCTTTTTACGTTTAAAAGTAAGACTTTGGGATTATACAAACTATTTTCTTAATTATAAGGGTGTTATATGTCTTCATATGACATTGATTTGGACTGGACTTGGGGCATTATATTACTATTTTTTAGCAGATTATGTCATGAAAGCTTTAACATGGTTTAGTAATAATTTATCTTTTTCTTATGTACTAGGAATATTCACTGGATTGATAGTTATAGATTTTATATATTCAACAAAACTATATAAGAAGATAAGAAAATATGCTAAGAATAATAACGTTGTTATCATGTATGAAAATCTAAAATTACATATAAGAGAAATGCAAGAAAAAGCTGAAGAAAAATATTCATTTCTTTTACCATTTAAACAAACAAGAAATCTACTTGAATACTTAGTTGGTTATAAGCCTGAAATACCTACTTCTAAAAATAATAGAAAGAAGGTTAAATAATGGATAAAGAAGAAATTAAAAGAAACATCACTAGAGGAATAAAAGTAGTTGAGAAAATTAGTAAAAAAATAACTAAAAAGATACTTGAAGTAAAGGATAAAGTTTCTAATGATTATTATGATTATATAGATTATTATGGAGATTATTCTTTTGAAGAAAGAGAGTTTAATGAAATAGATAATGTTATTTTATCTATGCTAACATATGTTAATTATACTGGAATAGTGAGTGAATCGAGCGAAAAGAAATCTATTACTGATGTTTCTAAAGAATTTTTTAGTAAGTATACTAAAAAGGATATAGATAATGATTTTGCATCTGATAAAGAAGGCATTAAATTATTAAAGAAAATTAGTAAGAAAAAAAGATTTAAGGATATACAATTATTTAGATATTTGTATATTACTAATAATGGATCACAATTTTCAGCAGTTACTTTTGATCTAGGAAAAAACTTATATTATGTGGCTTTTGAAGGAACTGATGAATTAATTAGTGGATGGAAAGAAGATTGCAAGATGGCATATGATTTTCCAGTAGAAGCACATGTTCTTGCAAAAAGATATTTAAATAAATTTACTATTAGTAATGCTAGATTAATCGTAGGAGGTCATTCCAAGGGTGGAAATTTAGCTTTAGTAGCTTCTATGTATGCTAATTTCTTTGTAAAGATGAGAATAAAAAAGATATATAGTAATGATGGCCAAGGATTAAGAGAAAAACAATTGAATTCTGGCAGATATAGAAGGTTAGAAAAAAAGTATATTCATATAATACCTAATTCAAGTATAGTTGGCCTAACATTAGGAAATAATAAAGACTATAAGGTAGTAAAATCAAATATGCCTGGATTTGTTTCACATTATCCAAGTACTTGGCAAATAAATTATAATACATTTGAGAGAACACATTTATCTAGATTTAGTAAAGTGTATAATGAAGGATTTTCTAAGTGGCTTGATAATTATAATGACGAACAGAAAAAACTATTTGTGGAAAGTGTATTTGAAATATTAGAACAGAATAATATTAAGACATTATTACAATTCAGAAAAAATTATAAGTTGATTTTTAATTTGATAAAATCTACAAAAAATATAAATCCTGTTGTAAAAGAAATGGCCAAAGATTTACTAAAAGTAATAAGTAAAACGAATCTTGAATATCCGTTATTATAATGATAAAATTAAAATGAGGTGAATATTATGGAATTAAAAGGATCAAAAACAGAAGCTAACTTATTAGCAGCATTCGCAGGAGAATCACAAGCAAGAAATAAATATACTTATTTTGCTAGTAAAGCTAAAAAAGATGGCTATGAACAAATAGCTGCTATCTTTGAAGAAACTGCAAATAATGAAAAAGAACATGCTAAAATGTGGTTTAAGGAATTAAATGGTGGAGAAGTTCCAGATACTATATCAAACTTAGAAGCAGCAGCAGATGGAGAAAATTATGAATGGACTTCTATGTATGAAGATTTTGCTAAGCAAGCTGAAGAAGAAGGATTTACTGAAATAGCTCGTAAATTTAGAGCAGTTGGTGAAATAGAAAAACATCATGAAGAAAGATATAGAAAATTATTAAAGAATATTTATGACAAAGTAGTATTTAGTAGAGATGAAGATACAATATGGATTTGTAGAAACTGTGGACATGTAGTAATTGGAAAATATGCTCCAGAAGTATGTCCAGTATGTAATCATCCTAAATCATATTTTGAAATAAAAAGTGAGAATTATTAATTCTCACTTTTTTATTCAAATACTTTTGCAATTGATTTTATATTTTTCTTAAATATAATAACATCGATTACATCACTAATTCCATATAGAATTATTAGGAAACCAATTACTCTTGATATTCCAAATGATCCTATTTCAGGATTAAATATTAAACATAATCCGATTATAATTGTTAACATTGATAGGATATATGGTAATATCCAAGCTGTTTTAGATGAATCTTTTAATGCTAATGCCATTCTAAGTTTAAATGTTGAATTAATTATTATCCATAATCCAATCATTATTGGCATTATTATGGCAATATAACTAGGATTAGCAATTATTATTATTCCAAATATAATTGATAATAGTCCTGATGTAAAACCATCAAAGAAATAGAATACTTTAAATTGTTTATAATCATCAGTTATATTTAATACTCCGTTGATTATTAGTAGTATTGCTACTATATAACCAATTATATCTAATGATAATTTTGTAAATAATATTAAGATTAAACCTAGAATGATAACTGCTATTGAAGTGATTAATGATATAGTCATTAATTTGTTGAATTTCTTTCTCATACACGACTCCTATTATTTTAATTTTATAATTTATTTATTTAATTGTCAATGAATCGGGGGAATAATTTAAAATCTTGCGAATATTATATATATGAGGAAATATATTGATAATGATTATTATTTAACAAACAGAAAAGCTCTTGGACTTATATTAAGGTATAAGATTCATAAAAACAACAAAGAGTATATATCTATGATGATAGAGAAGAATTATAAAATTAATAATATTAAATTAGATAAAGAACAAAAAGAAGCACTTTTTACTGAGGAAATTAATACTTTAGTTTTAGCAAGTGCTGGTTCTGGGAAGACATTAACAATATGTGCTAAAGTAAAGTATCTATTAGATATTGGTATTGAACCTAATGAGATATTAGTTTTATCTTTTACTAATAGTTCAGTTAATGATTTAAAAAATAAAATTAATTGTGATATAAATATATATACTTTTCATAAATTAGCTGTTGAATTATTATCAGATTATAATACTTATTATTCATTAACCAGTGACTATTTAGAGTATATTATTAAGGAAATGTTTTTATCAATAGTTAAAAATATTTCAGACAGGGATTTATCTTATTTTGTAAATGAGATTAGTTCTTTTATTAAATTATTTAAGAGTTATAATTTTAATAAAAAATATTTAGATAAAATATCTAAGAATAATTTATTACTAAAAGTAATAAAAAAAGTATATGAAATATATAATGATGAGTTATATTCACAAGGATTATATGATTTTAATGATTTAATTAGTAGGGCCTGTGCCCTGATTAAATTGAGGGGCCTTAAGAGATATTTTAAATATATTATTATTGATGAATTTCAAGATATTTCTTTAGAAAGACTTGAATTGATAAGATTAATTAGGGAGTCTTGTTCTAGTAAGATTTTTGCAGTAGGTGATGACTTTCAATCTATATACAAATTTAGTGGATCATCTGTTGATATGATAATTAATATTAAAAAGTATCTTGGTTATACAAAAATAATTAAATTAACTAATACGTATAGAAATCCGATAGAGTTAGTAAGAGTATCAAATAGGTTTATTTCTAAAAATCATCACCAAATAAGAAAGAAGATTAATTCTAGTAAAAGAATTAATAGGCCAATTAAGATTATATATTATGTTAAGAATATGGATATTAAGTTTAAGAAGATATTAGATATAATTTCTGGAGATATATTGATTTTAGCAAGAAATAATAATGATATAAACTATATATTAGATAAAGAAGTGAAATTAGAAAGTGATAAAGTTTTATATAATAATAGATTTTTTTCATTTAAAACAGTTCATAAAGCAAAGGGTCTTGAAAGTGATAATGTGATTTTATTAAATCTTAATAATAGTAATTATGGATTTCCAAATAAAATAGAAAATAAAATACAAAAACTTATATTACCTAAGGATAAGTATTTATATGAAGAAGAAAGAAGATTATTTTATGTAGCTTTAACTAGAACAAAAAATAATATATATTTATTAGTTGATAGACAAAATCCATCAATTTTTGTAAAAGAATTGATATATAATAGTAAAATGTACATTGAAGTGATTAATTTGTGATATAATTAAAAAAGGAGTGGTCTTTTTGAAAAAGTGTGTAATCATATATAATAAAAAGAGTGGAAAAGTAAAACCCAAGCAGCTAATTGGGACTTTTTATGATGTTATTGAAAAGCATGGATATGAACTTAATGTTATAACAACTAAAAGACCAGGAGATGCAATAGAAAAAGTGAAAGCATTACCAAATGATATAGATTTAGTGATTGCTGCTGGTGGAGATGGAACATTTGATGAAGTAATAAATGGAAATATACAAAGAGAGAAGAAACTATTAATTGCACAATTACCACTTGGAACTACTAATGATATAGGCACAATGTTTGGATTAACGCAAAATTATAAGAGAGATTTAGAAATAATACTAAAGGGTGTTAAAAAAAATATAGATATAATAATGATAAATGGAAGACCTTTTGTTTATGTAGCAGCTTTTGGTAACTTTATAAATATTAGTTTTGATACACCAAAAAAATGGAAGGAACTTTTTGGTAGACTTGCCTATATTCTTTTTGGATTTACTGAAATGTATCAAAGAATAAGAATGAACAAAATTAAATACAAAGTTAATGGAAAAGAAAAAGAAGGCGAATTCTCATTTATATTTATAACTAATAGTAGCCGTATTGGTGGAGTAGATGGAGTATATCCTGATATGAAATTAGATGATAATAAATTTGAAGTTCTATTATGTAATTTAAAAACTAAACCAGATATTTTAAAGGCATTAGTATTTGCAAAAAATAATGGTGTTAAAAATGTCCCTGGGTGTGAATATTATTCTACTAGTAAATTAGAGATAGAATTCGATCATGTTCCTAAACATTCATGGGGATTAGATGGAGAGGAATTTAAATCTAAGACTAATAAATATGTTTTTACTGTAGATAAATCTACTGAAATATTAATCCCAGATAAAAATGTGAAAAAATTATTTGTAAGTGAGGAATAATGTATGATTTATATTGATTATATCTTGCAGTTCTTCATTTTTTCATTTATAGGTTGGGTAGTAGAAGTATTAGAGGGCCTTATAAATAAAAGAGGTTTCATTAATAGAGGTTTCTTAGTAGGACCTATATGCCCAATATATGGAGTATGCTGTATTATTATGCTTCTTATATTAAAAAGATATGAGAATGATTATATAATATTATTTTTACTTGGGATGGTAATATGTACATTGATTGAGTATATAACTAGCTTTATTCTAGAAAAAATATTTAATACTAGATGGTGGGATTATTCTGATCATAAAATTAACTTAAATGGTAGAGTATGCCTTGAGACAATGCTTTTGTTTGGTATATCTGGAATAGTATTAATTAAAGTATTTAAGCCATTAAATATACTATTATTAAATATAATACCTAATAATATAAAAGTATTTGTATCTATAGTATTTATAATAGTATTATTAATTGATTTGTTTTTTTCAATAAAAGTTATTAATTTTTTAAAAAATAATAATTTAATTAAAGTAACTGATTGTACTAAAGAAGTTAATCAAAAAATAAAAGATATATTATCTAAAGGCGGTTATTTACCAAAGAGATTATTAAAATCTTTTCCATTATTAAAGGGAAAGAAAGACTAATCTCTTTTTTTTTGATATAATTAAAATGGTGGTAATATGACTTATAAAGATAATACAATTTATGTAGTTCCAAATAACGTAAAAAGAAATATATTATTAGATTTAAATAAAGAAAAATTATTGGATGTTAAGTTCATTTCTTTAAATGAATTAATGGATAAACTAGTTTTTACATATGATGAAAAATCAGTTATTTATTTAACTAATAAGTATAATATTAAAGAAGAAGTAGCATTAACTTATCTAAATAATTTGAGATATATCTCTGATATTAAAGATGAAAATAATCTTAAATTAATAGAGATAAAAAAAGAATTAGAAGATAATAATCTTTTGATATTTGATACAGAGATTAATTCTTATTTAAAGGGTAAAAATATAGAAGTATATGGATATGATTATATACCTAAATTTTATAAAAAATATCTTGATGACATAGGAGCCAAAATTATAAAAAAAGAATATGGCAATTATACTCATGATATATATAAATTTCCATTTATAGATGATGAAATAGAATATGTGGCTAATAAGATTATTGATTTAATTGAATCTGGTGTAGATATTAATAATATAAAGATAACTAATATAGATAAAGATTATAAAGAACCAATTGGAAGACAACAGAAAACTAGCGTTCGATTAGGACCCGATATTCAGGCGGCTGGAAGAAGTCGGCAGTCTGGCTGCATTGACAGACAAAGAGAGGGACAGGTATGAGATTGCGTGGAAACGGAGGC
>CAMUYN010000023.1 GCA_947165005.1 uncultured Bacillota bacterium | reverse complement strand
AAGTAATGAATAAGTAGGTGATTTACATGAATAACGAAAATAAAACTAATATAAATTGGTTGATTTCAATTTAATTAAGAACACTCCTAAAACCTTATAAAATAAGGGAAAATGCAAAAATACATCTTGCATATTTTTGGTAAAATATAATAATAATGATAAAAAAATGACAAAAATATCTAAAAATAGCTATTTTTTTGATAAGAAGTTGCAAGGTGATTACAGAAGTTAAGAACATATATATAATAATATGTTATAATTAATTAAACAGGAGGTATCATATGGAAAAAAGATATTTGTTAGATTTAGGAGATTTAATTGGTAATTTATTTCTCATATTAATGGAAAATGGAATTGATGTTGATAAAATTACATATAGTCAAATAGAACAATTTAGAGAAATTCTTGAAAAAGAAGCAGTGAATAATGAAATGAAATTATCATTTAAATTAAGTAGAGATTTAACCGCAAAGTTCTTTAGTTATAATAGATCTACTTTTGATGAACAAGATGATAGAACAATTATAATAAAGGAAGGTGTAACACCAATTCATTTGATTTATGATTATAGATCATCTTTACCTTTAGATGTTTATCTACTTATTTCAAGTGATGAAGTTACAAATAAAACGCTTGATATGATGGGATATGAAAAAGCTGAAAAAAAATCACCTGAAGATATAGAGTATTATATAAATAGATTAAAGAAATTAATAAACACTTATGCATCAAAAATGGAATTTGAAAAATGCATAGAATTAAGAGAAAAATTACATAGACTTAATTTTATTCAAAATCTCATGAATCCAGCTCAAGAAGAAACAAAAAGTGAAAAAGGAAAAACTTATATAAAAATTAATAAAGATAAAAAATCACAAGACTAGATAAAACTAGTCTTTTTTATGTTATAATGTATTCAGTTAGGAGTTGATCCAAATGAACGATGAACAATTTATTGATATAGCAATTGAAATTAGTAAAAAAGCAAAATATCCATACGGAGCAATTGTTGTTAAAGATGGAGAGATAATCGGTAGAAGTGATGATAATACTTTAATGGAAACAAGTATATATTCACATGCCGAATTAGAAGCTATAGAAAGTGCGTCAAAAAACAAAAATTTATATGGTGATTTAAAGGGAGCAACTCTGTATGTATCTTGTGAACCATGTATGATGTGTATGGGAGCTATCCTTTATGAAGAATTTTCAAAAATAGTTTATGCTGCAACCCTTCAAGATAGCAATGATTACTATTGCCCAGAAATGATTACAGATATATATGTATTAGCAAAATACTCTAATAATAAAATAGAAATAGTTAAGGAACTTCATCGTGATAAAGCTGTAGAAATATTAAAAAAGACGAGTGATAATAATGAATCATGAAGAAAAAAATTTCCAAAAAACTAATATAAATTGGTTGATTTCAATTTAATTAAGAACTCTCCTAAAACTTTATAAAATAAGGAAAAATGCAAAAATACATCTTGCATATTTTTGGTAAAATATAATAAAAATGATAAAAAAATGACAAAAATATCTAAAAATAGTTATTTTTTTGATAAGAAGTTGCAAGGTGATTACAGAAGTTAAACCCCTGTAAAAAATGAGGTGAAGTTATGATAGTTATAACAGTAGGAAAAAGTTACATAGATATAGATGGATATGCAAGCAGTATTGCATATAGAGAATTACTTGGAATGAAAGGTATAGAGTCTAAGTTTGTTAGTAATGCTGTTTTAAATTATAGTATTACAGACAGTTTAAAAAGTATTCCATATAGTGTTGATGATTATTCGATAGATTCTAATGATAAATATATAATTTTGGATTTATCTAATAAATCTTTTTTTCCTGATTTTGTAGATGAAAATAATATTGTAGAAATAATTGATCATCATCCCGGATTTGAAGATTACTGGAATAATAAATTAGGTAATAATGCTATAATAGAACCAATCGGTTCGGTTGCAACTATCATTACTGAAAAGTATGAAAAAGATGGTTTATTTGATAGAATGGATAAAGATATTGCTAAATTGTTAATGGCAGCTATCCTAGATAATACATTGAATTTTACAGCTAATATTACTACTGATCGTGATAGAACGACTTATAAAAAATTAGAGTCTTTAATTAATGAATATGATTATGCATCTACGTATTTTAGTGAATGTCAGAAATATATAGAAGATAATTTACATGAATCAATTAAAAACGATATAAAGATTCAAAAAACAAATGAATATCTTCCTGATGTATTTGGTCAATTAACTATATGGAATGCAGAAGAATTATTACATAAAAGAGATTTTATAAATCAAATAATGAATGGTTACGGTAATGAGTGGATGTTAAATATTATTTCATTAAGTAATAATTCTAGTTATATAATATATTCAAATGATGAAATTAAAAGCAAATTAGAACAATTACTTGATTGTTATGATAAAAATGGAACTTTAATTAAAAGTCCAGCAATGCTTAGAAAAGAAATAATGAGGAAAGCGTTGACAGCAAAGTCAAAATAAGAGGAGTTGACCCAAATGAATGAAAATAGAACTAATATAAATTTCTTTCCTGGTCATATGAATAAAGCTAGAAAAGAAATAGAAGAAAAAATTAAATTAATAGATATAGTTTATGAAGTAGTAGATGCTCGTATGCCATATTCTTCTAGAATTAAAGATATTGATGATTTAATTAAGAATAAACCTAAGATAATGATAATGACTAAAAGAGATTTATGTGATTTAGATAAAACTAATAAATGGATTAGTTATTATGAATCTTTAGGTTATAAAGTATTTTTAACTGATTTAGTTAATGATAAGAATGTTAACAAGCTATTTACATTAACTGATGAAGTACTTGAAGATTTAAATACTAAAAGAGTAGAAAAAGGTATGGAAATACGTAAATATAGAGCATTAATTATTGGAGTACCAAATGTAGGTAAAAGCACTTTAATTAATAAAATAACAGGTAAAAAAGCTGTTAATGTTGGTAATAAACCTGGTGTTACTAAAGATATATCTTGGATTAGAATTAATGATAAATTAGATTTAATGGATACTCCAGGTATATTATGGCCTAAGATAGATGATCAAAAAGTGGGCTATACACTTGCATGCTTTTCATCTATTAAAGATGAAATACTTCCAATTGATGAAGTTGCATGCTATATTTTGAAATATATGTTTGACAATTATCAAGATTTACTATTTAATAGATATGGTTCTTTTTCTTTGGATGGGGAAGATTATACAGAAGCTTATGAATATATAGGAAGAAAAAGAGGATGCCTAGTTAAAGGCAATGAAGTTGATTATAATAAAGTATCTAATATAATAATTAAAGATTTAAGAGATGGATATTTAGGTAAGGTAACATTTGATGAAAGAGTATGAGAATTATTATTATAATGAAGGATATAATTATATAGGTGGAACTGATGAAGCAGGAAGAGGACCACTTGTTGGACCCGTTGTATGTGCATGTGTTGTTTTTCCTAAAGATTATGAAAATGATGAAATAAATGATTCTAAAAAACTTACTGAAAAAAAGAGAGAAAAACTATATGATATAATAATGAAAGATGCTCTTTCAGTAGGAGTATCAATTATATCACCTAAAGTAATAGATGAAATTAATATATTAGAAGCTTCAAGACTTGGTATGAAGAATGCTTATATAGAAGCTAATAAAAAAATAAGAATAGATGTTTTATTAACTGATGCAATGGATATTGACTTATCTATTCCAGTGATTAAAATAATAAAAGGTGATGCAAAAAGTATATCTATTGCAGCAGCCTCAATAATAGCAAAAGTTACAAGAGATAGAATTCTTGATGAACTTGATAGCAAGTATCCAATGTATGGTTATAAGAATCATAAAGGATATCCAACTAAGGCTCATTTAGAAGCTATAGAAAAGTATGGTATTACTTCTGAATATAGAAAAAGTTATAAACCAGTACAAAAAATTATAGAAAAACAGGGGAATTTATAAATTTTTCGAGAATATAATATATAGAAAGGAATTTATATGAGCAAGAATTTAGTTATAGTGGAATCACCAGCAAAAAGTAAAACTATTGAAAAATATCTAGGTAGTGATTATAAAGTATTATCTTCAAAAGGTCATATTAGAGATTTAGCAACAACTGGTAAATTTGGTTTAGGTGTAGATATAGAAGATGGATTTAAACCAAGTTATACTACTATTAAAGGTAAACAAAGGGATATTAATGCTTTAAAGAAAGAAGCAAAAAATGCTGATAAAGTATATCTAGCTACCGACCCAGACCGTGAGGGAGAAGCAATATCTTGGCACTTAAAGGATGCTTTAGAATTAGAAGATTCTGATTATGATAGAATAGTTTTTAATGAAATTACAAAAGGAGCTGTAACTGATTCATTTAATCATGCTAGAAAAATAGATGATTTAATGGTTAGAAGCCAAGAAACAAGAAGAATCCTTGATAGAATTATTGGCTTTAGATTAAGTAAATTAATGCAATCAAAAACAGGTGGAAAATCTGCAGGAAGAGTACAAAGTGTTGCATTAAAATTAATCTGTGATAGAGAAGATGAAATAAAGAAATTTGTTCCAGAAGAATATTGGACAATAACTGCTTTATTTCCAAACTTTACTTCAGAATTATTTAAATATAAAAATGATAATATTAAAGTTACTTCAGAAGAAGAAGCAAAAAGTATTAGAAATAAATTATCTAATTCTTATAAAATAGAATCTACTGAAGCAAAAGAAAAATTAAAACAAAGTAAACCACCATATATAACAAGTAGTTTACAACAAGATGCAATTAATAAATTAAATTTCTCTTCAAAGAAAACTATGAGTGTAGCTCAAAAATTATATGAAGGTATTAATATAGGATCTGAAACAGTAGGTTTAATTACTTACATGAGAACTGATTCAATTAGACTTTCTAATGATTTTATATCTAGTGCTTATAAATATATTGAAGAAAATTATGGTAAAGAATATTTAGGAGCAGTTAAGAAAACTAAAAAGGTTGAAAATGTTCAAGATGCTCACGAAGCTATTAGACCAACAAGTATTCTTAGAACTCCAGAAAGTATTAGAACATATTTAACTACTGATGAATATAAATTATATAATATTATTTACTATAGAGCGCTTGCTTCATTAATGAAGGCAGCTACTCAAAAAGTAACAACTTTAATATTAGATAATAATGATTATAAATTTAAATCTACAGGTACAGTAACTATATTTGATGGTTATTTAAAAGTATATGAAAAATTTGAAACTAGTGAAGATAAAGAATTACCAGATATAGCTAGTTATAAAAGTAATGTACTTGTTACTGATGAAGTAGAATTAAAACAACATTTTACTGAGGGGCCTTCTAGATATACAGAGGCTAAATTAATAAAAGAAATGGAAGATCTTGGTATAGGTAGACCTAGTACATATTCAACTATTGTATCTACTATTGTAGAAAGAGGATATGTTAAACTAGATCAAAAGAAATTTATGCCAACAGAAATTGGGGTAGAAACAAATAATAAATTACAAGAATTCTTTAGTAATATAATTAATGTTAAATATACTGCTAAAATGGAATCTAAATTAGATGAAATAGCAGATGGTAAAGTAATATGGAATAAATTACTAAGTAAATTTTATAAGGAGTTTGAACCTATGGTAGAAAATGCATTTGATAATATGGAAAAGAAGGAATTAGAAAAGACTGGAGAAACTTGTCCTGAATGTTCGGGAGATCTAGTTATTAGAACAGGTAAATATGGTAAATTTGTATCATGTTCTAATTATCCAAAATGTAAATATATAAAGAAAGAAGAAAAGAAACCAGCTACTGAAGTATGTACATGTATTAAATGTGGTAAACCTATCGTAGAAAGAACTACTAAAAAAGGTAAAGTATTCTATGGATGTTCAAATTTTCCTACATGTAAAGAAGCATATTGGGATAAACCAATTGGAGAAAAATGTCCTGAATGCAATAGTATGCTTGTTGATAAAGATGGAAAAATTAAATGTTCATCTTGTGATTACGAGAAATAATATTGACTAGAAATTAGTTTTGTAATAAAATTGACTTAAAGCGAATATTTAGGATTAGTAATAAAAATAATTATTATAGAGAGTCTATGGATGGTGTAAATAGATATAATGTTTTTATGAATCTACCTAATAGTGGCATTAATGTTGCCCGGTTAAAAACCGTTATTAAAGAGAGTTAAATAAAGGATGGTACCGTGCTTATGCACTCCTTGGTACTGTCCTTTTTTTGCTTTTTGGAGGTGTTATGAGAGAAATTAAGACAGGTGGGTTATATAAACATTTTAAAGGTCATATATATAAAGTAATTAGAATAGGTTATGACTCAGAAAAATATAAAGAGAATAATCCAGAAGAATCAAAAGTAGTAGTATATGAAAATATAAATACTAATGAAGTATGGGTTAGACCATATGATATGTTTAATTCTAAAGTGGATAAAGAAAAATATCCTGATGTTAATCAGGAATATAGATTTGAAGAAATTAAGGAGGAAAAATTATGTTAGATATTAAATTTATAAGAGAAAATCCTGAAAAGGTAAAAGAAAATATTAAAAGGAAATTCCAAAATCATAAATTACCATTAGTAGATGAAGTAATTAAATTAGATGAAGAATATAGAACTATTAAAACTAAAGCAGATACTCTTCGTAATGAAAGAAATGAAATAAGTGATAACATTGGTAATCTTATGAGAGAAGGTAAGAAAGAAGAAGGTCTTGCTTTAAAAGATAAAGTTACTAGTATTAATGATGAATTAAAAGACTTAGAAGAAAAAGAAGAAAAATATGCTGCTGATATTAAAGAAATTATGTATAAGATTCCTAATATCGTTGCAGATGATGTACCAATAGGTGAAGATGATTCTAAAAATGTTGATATAGAACATATTGGAGATCCAGTAGTACCAGATTATGAAATACCATATCATGCAGATATTATGGCAAGTTTTAATGGACTTGATAAAGATTCTGCAGCAAGAGTAACTGGTAATGGTTTCTATTATTTAATGGGAGATATTGCTAGATTACATAGTGCTTGCTTGTCATATGCTAGAGACTTTATGATTAATAAAGGATTTACATATGTAATACCACCATATATGCTTAGAAGTGATGCAGTTAATGGTGTTATGTCTTTTGAAGAAAAAGAAGCTATGATGTATAAAATTGAGGGTGAAGATTTATACTTAATTGGTACTTCTGAACACTCAATGATTTCTAAATTCAAAGATCAAATATTAAAGGAAGAAGAATTACCAATTACTATGACTTCTTATTCACCATGCTTTAGAAAAGAAGTAGGAGCACATGGTATAGAAGAAAGAGGAGTTTATAGAATTCACCAATTTGAAAAACAAGAAATGATAGTTATTTGTAAACCAGAAGAAAGTGAAGAATGGTATAACAAAATGCTTAACTATACAGTTGAATTATTTAGAAATCTAGATATACCTGTAAGAAAACTAGTTTGTTGTACAGGAGATTTAGCAGATTTAAAATATAGATCTTGTGATGTTGAAGCTTGGTCTCCAAGACAAAAAACATATTTTGAAGTAGGATCATGTTCTAACTTAACTGATGCTCAAGCAAGAGGATTAGGTATTAGATATAAAGATTCTAATGGTGATAAAGTATTTGCACATACTTTAAATAATACAGTTATTGCTCCACCAAGAATGTTAATTGCATTCTTAGAAAATAACTATAATGAAGATGGATCAGTTAATATTCCTGAAGTATTAAGACCATATATGGGTGGAAAAGATAAATTAATACCAATAAAAAAATAGAAGATTGATTTTAATCTTCTTTTTTTTTATAATTAATATGGTGATATTGTGGAATATATTATTGATATAGATAATTCTAATATAGAAGATATAATTAAAAAAACAAAAAGTATTAAAAATAAATGTGATAGAAAAAATTTAAAATTAAAATTTAATTTTAAAGAAGACATAAAAGATGAAAAATTATTAAGAGATATTAAATCTATAGAAACTGCAATTAATTTAAAAACTAAAGAAGAAAGATATAATTATATTTATGATACAGTATGTAAATATTTAGATGATAGAATCATTAATGAAAATTACTGTGAATTTAAAGATGATGTATGTATTAAATTTAGAGAGGAAGATCCATCTCATAAAAATGGATGCTGTGAATATTCTGACAGAGGTAAATGTAAATACTTAATAGATAGTGTATGTACTATGAAAACATGTATGGCTTGTAAATTATTTACTTGTAAATATTTATATAAATATAAAGGTATTAGACAAAGAATAAATGATTATGTATTAATTAAATATTTCTTTAACCATAATCAAAAATATATATTAGAGTGTAGTTTCTGGACTCCTAAAGAAATAGTAATGAAAAGATTACTAGCAAATAATTATAATATTAAAGAATAAAAAAGTACTTATGTACTTTTTTTGTGTTATAATACTTTTTGTTAAAGAGGTGACTTATGGAAAAAGAAAGACCATCTTATTTAAAAGCTAAAAGAAGAACTAAAGAAGAAGTAAAAGTAATTACTGATTCTTATATAATGAATAATGAATTAAGTAAAATAGGAATAGGTAAAAAATATCATCTAATTACTTATGGTTGTCAGGCTAATGTAAGAGATAGTGAAACTATCGCTGCTATCTTAGAAGATATGTCTTTTACATCAACTGATGATATGGGCCAAGCAGATATTATTTTACTTAATACATGTGCTATTAGAGAAAATGCTCATAATAAAGTATTTGGTATGATAGGTAGAATAAAACATTTAAAAGAAACTAAACCAAATATATTACTAGCAGTATGTGGATGTATGGCACAAGAAGTATCTGTAGTAGATGAACTTGAAAGAAAAAAGAAAACTGTAGATATAGTATTTGGTACTCATAATATTCAAAATTTACCACAGCTAATTAGTGAAGCAATAGATAAAAATGAACAAGTAGTAGAGGTATTTTCTAAAGAAGGAGATATTATTGAAAATCTTCCTGTTAAAAGAGAAAGTATGTATAAAGCATTTGTTAATATTATGTATGGATGTGATAAATTCTGTACTTATTGTATAGTTCCATATACAAGAGGAAAGCAAAGAAGTAGAAAAAAAGAGGATATTCTTAAAGAAGTAGAAGATTTAATTAAACTTGGCTATCAAGAAGTAACACTTCTTGGGCAAAATGTTAATGCATATGGTAAAGATTTAGAAGATGGAATATCATTCTCTGAATTACTTGAATTAGTAGCAAAAACTAACATACCAAGAATTAGATTTGTAACTTCTCATCCATGGGATTTCTCATCTGAAATGATAGATATAATAGCTAAATATGATAATATTATGCCTTATATACATTTACCACTTCAAAGTGGATCAGATAGAATACTTAAATTAATGGGTAGAAGATATACTAAAGAAAGTTATTTAAAATTATTTAATGAAATTAAATCTAAAATAAAAGATGCTACTATTACTACAGATATAATAGTAGGATTCCCAGGAGAAACAGAAGAAGACTTCGAAGAAACACTAGATGTAGTTAATAAATGTAAATATGATGGAGCATATACATTTATATATTCACCTAGAGAAAATACTCCAGCAGCATCTATGGAAGATAATGTTTCTTTAGAAGAAAAAGAAAAAAGATTAGCTAGATTAAATGAATTAAT
>CAMUYN010000022.1 GCA_947165005.1 uncultured Bacillota bacterium | reverse complement strand
ATAATGTTTCTTTAGAAGAAAAAGAAAAAAGATTAGCTAGATTAAATGAATTAATAAATAAGTATTATAAAGAGAGTAATGATAAATTACTTAATAAAACTGTACCAGTATTAATCGAAGGAATATCTGAAAAGAATAATGATTTATGCGCAGGTTATACTGACACTATGAAATTAGTTAATGTAAAATGTCCTAAAGATTGTATAGGTAAAATAATTAATGTAAAAATTACTGATGTTAAAACATGGTCACTTGATGGAGAAATAGATGAATAATATATTAACTGATATTGAAGATTTAAAAAGCGATATTCTAAATACTGAAGAATATAAAGAATATAAAAAATATGATGAATTATTAAATAATAATTCTGAAATTAAATCTTTAATAAAAGAAATAACTAATCTTCAAAAAAAATCAGAAAGATTAGATAATAAAGATATAGATATAGAAAATAAATTAGAGGATTTATTTTCTAAATTAAATAATTATGAGGATTATAATAAATATATAAAAGCTTCTAAGGAATTAAATATATTAATAAGTAAAATACAAAAAAACTTTGAAGATTATTTTAATAGTTTAATTAAAAAGAATTCAGATTAATCTGAATTCTTTTTTTCTAATCTATCTAATAAATATATTAATACTCCGCCTAGAACAAAACTAACTATTAATCCACATATTTTTTCAGTAGAAAGTACTAGCTTAGTTTCAAGATTTAATGGAAGAATCAAAGCACTAGATATAATAAATCCTAATATTAAACTAACTGTCTTGCCTCTATATTTACTTATAACTTTTGATAAAATTTTTGAACTAATTATTACACCAAGAACGGCACCAATAGCAAATACTATAAGTTTAATATAGATATTAATATCTAATGAAGTAACTTTATCAACATAGCCTCTTATCATTTCATATTTTCCAAGTACTAGTAATACCATTGAACCAGATATTCCTGGAAATATCATTGATATTCCAGCAATAGCACCAAGGCCAGATAATATTAAATAATTAATGATACTTCCGTTATCACTTGAGTTAGATAAACCACCACGTAGATTAAAGTATTCAAGTACACCAATTATTAAAATTCCAATAAGGAAGAATAATATATTAAATTTTTCACCCTTTAATTCATTTCTTATAATTATAGGCACACTAAATAAAATTAGACCCATAAACCAGAATATAGTTTCTGCTTCAATATATTTTAGAGTGAATCCTAATATTTTTGCAAAACCTACAATACCAATTGCAGCCCCTAAGAATACTTTTAATAAGAATATAAAACTATCTTTTTTAGTGGTAGATCCCTTTTTAAATAAATCACTAATTGAGTTTGTTAATTTTTCAAATAAACCAAATATTACAAACATAGTACCACCAGATACACCAGGAATTATATTGGCAATACCAACTGCTATACCGCCAAAGAATGGTTTTAAGTCAAATCTTTTTGGTCTTTTCTTTCTTTCTTCCTTTTCTTTAAGAAGTTCTTCTTTTTCTTTTAATCTTAGTTTTTCCTTTTTTCTTTTTGATAAATGTTTCTTTTTAGGTTTTTCATCTTTCTTAAATAATTTCATGCTTACCTCCAATAAAATTATAACACAATTTAGTCAAAGTGTGATAAAATTAAATAGGGAGGTTTTTTTATGTCTCAAAATCAATTGGAAGATTATAGAATAAAACTATCAAAACTTAATGAAGAAGAATCAATTAATAGAGATTTATATTTAAAAAAATTTCATGATGGTACTATGCAAGGACCATTAACAGGATTTCCAAGTATCGATAAGCCTTGGCTTAAATACTATGATGAAAATGCAATTAATCAAGAATTACCTAAAATGTCTGCATATAGATTTATGTTTGAATGTAATGAAGAAAGATTAGATTCTTATGCAATTAATTTTTATGGAAATCGAATTACTTATAGAGAACTTTTTGAAAAAATAGAGGCTGCAGAAAAAGGATTTATTAAACTAGGAATTAGAAAAGGTGATTATGTTACTTTTTGTACACCAACTCTTCCAGAAACAATTTATGCGTTTTATGCATTAAATAAATTAGGTGCAGTATGTAATTTTGTTGATCTAAGAATGAATAAAGAAAGAATATTAAAATATATTAATGACACTAATTCAAAACTAGTTATTTCTTATAATGGAGTTAGTGAGAAAGTATATAGCATACTTGAATCATCTACAGCAGAAAAATTAATTGATATGGATGTTACTGATTCTTTAAAAGGCATAAAAAAACATTTATACAATTTAAAAGTAAAAAATAGATTTAAATGTAAGAATTCTGATACTTTAACTTGGGCAGAGTTTATCAAAATTGGTGAGAATTTGTCTGATAATGAATTACAGAGAATTCATAAAATTGATATGATGAGATTTGCGAATGAAGAAGAGTATAGTAGACATCGTTCATATGTGCCTGCTGGAATTGTTTATACAGGTGGAACAACTGGAGAACCAAAAGGAGCAGTTCTTACAAACAATAGCTTAAATGCACCTTGTTTTCAATATAGTTTAGCGGATATTCCAAGAGGATATAATGATAAATTTGTTAATATAATGCCACCATTCATTGCGTATGGTCTTGTTAATGGTATTCAATTACCATTAGTTTTAGGAATGGAATGTATGTTATTACCAAAATTCGATCCATATGAATTTAGTCAAATACTAGCAAAATCTAAACCAGCACATTTTGTTGGAATCCCATTACATTATGAAATATTAATGGCTGATAAAAGATGTGAAGGGCTTGATTTATCTTTCATAAAAAATGCTGGTTGTGGTGGAGACACAATTCCTGAGTCTTTAGAAAAAGACGTTAATAAATTTTTAAATGACCATAATTGCCCTTATATGATGAGATGTGGGTTTGGCATGACAGAAAATGCTGCGATGTCAATTTATGATATTAATAATAATATGACAAAAGAAGGTAGACTTGGTATCCCAATGCAAAAAATGAAAATAGGAGCATTTGATGAAGATGGTAATGAACTTACATATGATGAAATTGGCGAATTAATGATTAATTCACCAGCTGTAATAGAAGGTTATCATAATAGTATAGAAGAAACTAATAAAACAATTAAGACTATAAATGGGGAAAAATGGATTAAAACTGGGGATGTAGTTAGTATAGATACTGATGGCAATGTTAAAATTATTGGTAGAAAGAAATCCATGATAGTTAGACCAGATGGACATAATGTTTGGCCTGATGTTATAGGGAATAATTTACGTTGGTGTCCATTAATTAAAAATGTTTGTGTAGTAGGAATAAAATCCAAACATAATAAGATTGGTGAAATACCAACAGCAATAGTAGTTTTAAAAGATCAAACTATGGATAAAGAAGAAGCAAAAAACCAAATATTAGAATTTCAAAGTCATTTATTTGGTGAGAGAGATGGGGTTATTGATGTAAGATTTAGAGATTCACTACCATTAACTCCAATTGGTAAAATAGATACTGTTAAAATAACTAAAGAAGAAAATGAAGTATTAAGTGACATAGATTTTGATACTTTAGTTAATAATAAAAAGAAAGTTTTAAAACAATAACTTTCTTTTTTTTATTTTTTATGTTATTCTTATAATAGGGAATAGGATGTGGTTGATATGCCTAATTGTATTATAGGTATTCTTTCATTTTTAATTATTTTATTTGTAGCTATTGTTTATTTTAAAAAAGGAAGAATAGACAGTTTTGAAACCAAATTATATGGTCATATGATTGTAATAGATCTATTAATTACAATTTTTGCTGTAGCATTTTTCTTTGTAGTTGATTTACCAGAATCTTTATTTTTAGTAAGAGATTTTGTTGGTAAAGGAATATGCGTATTATTTGTTGCATGGTATACTTTATTTTCTATATATTTAATTTATTTATTAATGCTTCAAAGAGAAAAATATAAGGGTAAAGTAATTGAGAAAAGAGTTCTTATGAACGTATTCTTGCCTTATTATTTATTATTTGCATTTTTATCAACAATTATCCTATTATTACCACTATATTATCACAGTGAACCTTTAATAAAATATTCATTTGGACCATCTGCAAATGCAGTAATTATTGGAGCGGCTGTGGCAATTACACTATCTATAATTACATTAATTATCAATCATAAAAATCTATTTAATAAAAGATTTATTCCTATATATGTAAATTTAGTTCTTGCTGGAATTACATTGGTTGTACAAAAGAATAATCCGGGTATATTATTAACTTCATTTTGTGATACATTTTTAACATTAATCATGTTCTTTACTATAGAAAACCCAGATATTAGAATGCTTAAGGAAATAGAAAATGCAAAAGATCTTGCCGAAAAAGCTAATAGAGCTAAATCAGACTTTTTATCAAGCATGTCCCATGAAATAAGAACACCATTAAATGCTATAGTTGGTTTATCAGAAGATATAGCGTCGTTTAAAAGTAAAGTTCCAAAACAAGTTAAAGAGGATACTGATGATATTATAAATGCATCAAACACTCTTTTAGAAATAGTTGGAAATATACTTGATATTAGTAAGATAGAGAGTGAAAAACTAGATATTGTTTCAAGCTCATATAATTTTAAAGAAGAAATTGAAAATTTAGCTAAGGTTGATGCAACTAGAATAGGAAATAAACCAATTGATTTTAAAATGAACTTTGCTAAAGATTTGCCATATGAATTAATTGGAGATAAAGTTAGAGTTAAACAAATAGTTAATAATATATTGACTAATGCTATTAAATATACTGATGAGGGATATGTAAAATTAGATGTTAAATGCATCAATAATAAAGATAAATGCTTATTAATTATCTCTGTTGAGGATACAGGAAGAGGAATTAAAAAGGAATCTATAAATAGATTATTTGATAAATTTGAAAGATTAGAAGAAAAGAATTCTACAATTGAAGGTACAGGGTTAGGACTTGCAATTACAAAGAAATTACTTGATATGATGGGTGGAAAAATAAATGTTAATTCTACATTTGGAAAAGGATCAATATTTGTTGTTCAAATTCCACAAAAAATTAGTAAGATGACAAAACCTAAAGAATCTACTAAAAAAGTTAAAAAATCATTAAAAGAAGACTATAAAGGAATGAGAGTATTAGTTGTAGATGATAATGCATTAAATATAAAAGTGGCGGAGAGAGCATTGACAATGTTAAACTTCTCAATTGATTCTTCCCTAAGCGGACAAGATTGTCTTGATAAAATCAAAAAAGGAGAAAAATATGATGTCATATTACTTGATATTATGATGCCTGAAATGAACGGGGAAACTACATTTAAAGAGTTAAAGAAAATTGATGGATTTAATACCCCAGTAATTGCTTTAACTGCTGATGCAGTATCAGGTGCAAAAGAAAAGTATATGAATGAAGGATTTGATGGTTATATAGCAAAACCATTTACTAGGGATCAGATTAAAGAGAAACTAGATAAAATAATAAAGTAGGTGATATATATGAAATCAGAAATATATGATGAATATAATTTTTATTGTGAAGCAATAAAAAAAGAAAAAGAAGGAACACTAACTGAAGCAGAACAAGTTCATCTTTATATAATAAGAAATGATGTTGGAAGTAAATATAAATTATTTAGAAAAGTATTAGCGTCATTTAATGGGATGATTCCTGACTTGATAGATTTTGTAAAGACATATAATAAGCTTGAAGATGAAGAAAAGAACAAGGAAAAGATGGTAGATACTAGTTCTTCTAGTCCTAGTCAATTAATTGAAGAAGCAAGAAGACGTGGTTTTGAAAAAACATCAGAAAATACTGAATCAAATAATGATTCAAGTAATATGAATAATGAAGTTTCTGAAGTAATTGAACCATCAGTCAAAATATCAGGACCTAAGTTAGTTAAGTCTAACCCGGATATTCCCAAAGCTCCAAAAGCAGCTCTAAATAATATGGGATATGCTAACATAGTGTTAATGTCTATTATTATAATCATAATAGTAGCAATTATCTGTGTGTTTATATTTATAAAATAAAGATGCTAAGCATCTTTTTTTATGGTATAATTTAGAAAGAAAAAAGAGGTTTATATGAAAATAATTATAATAGGAGCAGGAGTAAGTGGACTTACTACTGCTATTAATTCTAAGACTAAAAATAATGAAATATTAGTACTAGAAAAAAATAGTATTCCTGGTAAAAAAATATTAGTAACTGGTAACGGAAGATGTAATTTTTTAAACGATGATTTTTCTAAAGAACATTTCCACAGTATACTTGAAAATAATATAGGGAGTATTATTACTGAAAGTAATAAAGATAGAGTACTTAATTTTACTAAATCACTTGGGGTAGAAATAAAAATAAAAAATGGATATTACTATCCATTTACTAATAAATCTTCTACTATAAGAGATGCTTTATATGAAGAGGCATTAAATAAAAAAGTAGAATTTAAATTTGATTATAGAGTAAATGATATTAAAAAAGATAATGATAAATTCATTATTAATAATGATTTATCATGTGATATTCTAATTGTATCATCTGGATCTAAATCATATAAAGTAACAGGTACTGATGGTGATTCATATGAATTACTTTCTAAGCTAGGACTTAGTATTACTGAAACTTATCCATCTTTAGTACAAGTGCTAGGTGAAGGTAAATTCTTAAAAGAATTAGATGGTGTAAGAACGGATGCAATAGTATCTATTTATGATGAAGATAAATTAATAAAAGAAGAACCAGGTGAACTTCAATTAACTGATTATGGAGTATCAGGAATATGTGTATTTAATTTAAGTAGATATGTACATATATTAAATAGACCTATTATAAGAATTAATTTCATGCCATATACAAATGAACCAAATAAATATTTTGATAACTTATTAAATGGAAAAATATATGAAGTATTAAAAAGAATAATTAATGAAAAAATAGCATCAGTAGTTTTAAAATTAGCTAATGTAAATGAAGATAAATTAAAGAATGATTTAACTAAAGAAGAAAAAGAATCTATATTAGATTTATTAACTAATTTTAAGATAAATGTAACTGGTACTAAATCATTTGATAATTCACAAGTTACAATGGGTGGAATAGATGTTAATGAAATAGATATTAATACTTTTGAAACTAAAAAGATTAGTAACTTATTCTTAACTGGAGAATTACTTGATGTTGATGGTGACTGCGGTGGATATAATATTTCATTTGCTATTTTATCAGGATTAATTGTAAGTGATAGGATTAAAGAATTATGTTAAGAATTAGTAATGTAAAAATAAATATATTAAATGATGATGAAAAACATATTAAATCTAAAATAGAAAAACTAATTCATGAAAAAGTAATATCATATAAAATAGTAAAAAAATCACTTGATGCTAGAAAAGAATTATTATATGTATATACTTTTGATATAGAAGTATTAAATGAAGATAAAGTTTTAATAGAAAAGAATGTTATTAAAACACCGGATGAAGAATATGTTTTTCCAATACTTGGTAAAGAAGAATTAATAAATAGACCAGTAGTAGTAGGATCAGGCCCTGCAGGATTATTCTTAGGTTATTTCTTATCTAAATATGGATATAAACCTATAATAATTGAAAGAGGAGAAAGAATAGAAGATAGAGTTAAAACAGTAAACAAGTTTTGGGAAGATAATAAACTTAATGAAAATTCTAATCCTATTTTTGGAGAAGGTGGAGCTGGTACTTTTTCTGATGGAAAACTAAATACATTAGTAAAAGATAAATATAATAGAATAAGAGAAGTATTTAAAATATTTGTAGAAGCAGGAGCACCTGAAGAAATAATGTATATAAATAAACCTCATATAGGTACTGATATCTTAAGAAATGTAGTAATTAATTTGAGAAATAAAATAATTAGTTATGGCGGTGAATTTAGATATAATACATGTTTAACTAATTTAGTAATAAACAATAATAAATTAGAAAAAATAATAGTAAATAATAATGAAGAAATAATAACTAATAATTTATTTCTTGCAATAGGTCATAGTGCAAGAGATACATATTATATGTTAAATGATAACAATATAAAAATGCTTTCTAAACCATTTGCAGTAGGTTTAAGAATTATTCATAAAGAAGAGCAAATATCAAAAGATTTATATGGGGATAATTATAAATTATTAGATCCTGCTAATTATAAATTAACTTATACTACTAAAGATAATAGAGGTGTATATTCTTTTTGTATGTGTCCAGGAGGATATGTAATAAATGCATCTTCCAAAAAAGGATATTTATCTATTAATGGTATGAGTGATTATAAAAGAGATTCTGGATATTCTAATTCAGCATTAGTAGTTACTGTAAAAGCATCAGACTATGGAACTAATTTATTTGATGGATTAAATTTCCAAAAAGAATTAGAAAGAAAAGCATATGAAATAGGTAATGGTAATATACCTATTCAAAGATATGAAGACTTTGTTAATAATACTGTTAATGAAGTTAAAACTGGTGGTATTAAAGGAAGTTATGTATCTAAGAATTTAAATGATATATTACCTGAATATATATCTAGTTCTATTAAAGAAGCAATGCCTCATTTTACGAAACAAATTAAATCATTTGAAAAAGATGCTATACTTCTTGGAACAGAATCAAGAACATCTTCACCACTAACTATACTTAGAGATGAGATGGGTGAATCAAATATAAAAGGAATTTATCCGGCAGGTGAAGGAGCAGGTTATTCTGGCGGAATAACAACCTCTTGCGTAGATGGTATAATTCAAGCAGAAAACTTTGCAAAAAGATTTAAACCTTTTAATTAATGTGATAGAATTATTATGGAGGTACTTTATGAAAATAGTATCATGGAATGTAGCAGGCTTTAGAGCAGTACTAAAAAAAGGATTTGAAGAATTCTTTGATAATATAAATGCAGATGTATTTTGTATTCAAGAATCAAAAGTAGAATTAGATCAATTTAATTTTTCTAAAGAAGGATATGAAATGTATTTGAATTCCGCAGAAAAGAAAGGGTATTCAGGTACACTTATCTATAGTAAGATTAAACCTATTAATGTTACTTATGGTATGGGAATAGATAAGCATGATCATGAAGGTAGAATTATTACTTTAGAGTTTAATGATTTCTATCTAGTAAATGAATATGTTCCAAATGTAAAAAGAGATCTTTCTAGACTTGATTATAGAATGGCATGGGAAGATGATTTTAAAAATTATCTTAAGAAATTAGAAGAGAATAAACCAGTAGTAGTATGTGGGGACTTTAATGTTGCTCATACTGAAATGGATATTAAAAATGCGAGGGGCAATATTGGTAATGCAGGATTTACTTATGAAGAAAGAGGCAAATTTAGTGAATTACTTGATGCAGGTTTTATAGATACATTTAGATATTTTCATAAAGATGAAATAAAATATTCTTGGTGGAGCTACATGGGAAATGCAAGAAGAAATAATGTAGGTTGGAGAATAGATTATTTTATTACTTCAAAGAAAATAATTGATAAAGTAAAAGGAGCATATATCTATGATGATATAATGGGTAGTGATCATGCTCCAATTGGACTTGATATAGATTTAAAATAATAGAAGGAAGGGATAATATGAGTAAGAATACTATTAAGAAAATTATATTAACTATAATTATTTTAAGTATACTTATAGTATCTCTTGTTTTCTTTTTTAGAATAACTTCAGAGGATTATAAAGATGATGTATCAATAGTTAAGAAAATAATAAAAGAAAAATATGAAGAAGTAAAATATTTTGATAATTCATATTTATATGCATATAACAATCATGAATATATAGTTTTTGACTATAATGGAAATAAACTTTATAGTTTTAATAGTCTAAATAAATTAGATGTTATTACTATTTCAAAAAAGTATTTTATAACAAAGGATAATAAGTATCATTTATATAATACTAATTATGAGGAATTATATACAGGTAATAATATCTATGGAATAAATGAATATTTAATATTTGCTGATAAC
>CAMUYN010000021.1 GCA_947165005.1 uncultured Bacillota bacterium | reverse complement strand
GTCTTTATATATTCTTCTTCTGTATAATCAGTCACTATTGAAAATATGACTTTATTTTCTTTTTCAAAAGCGTCTATACTTGATTTATTAACAGTTATACTATTTCCAGTTTCAATATCTTTATACTTTTTATAAACTAATTCTTTATCATTATTATATGTAAGAATTGCTCTACCATTTAGCATTCTATAGCTTCCCATATAAACATATATTTTATCACTTGACTCTTCACTTATTTTTGCTTCTTTAATAGTCATTTTTAATATATTTTCATAGTCTTTATATTCCATTGTATGTTTTTCATAAAAAAACTTCATTATATTATAATTGAATTGTTTTCTAACATCTTTTATCTCATTATTATCCATATCAATTCCTACCTGACTACAACAATTATAACACACATAATTATAAAAAAAAAGAGAATTGCTTCTCTTATTTCATTTGTTCCATAACTTCGTTAACGAAATCATCTTTTCTTTTTTCAATTCCTTCGCCAACTTCAAATCTAATCATATCAACTAATTCACAGTTGTTATTTTTTAGATATGTTCCAACAGTAATATCTGGATTTTTAACAAATTCTTGTTCAGTTATAACTATATCTTTATAGAATTTATTAATTCTTCCGGCAACCATCTTTTCAGCTATTTCTTCAGGTTTTCCTTCATTCATAGCTTGTTCTTTTAATACTTTACTTTCTTCTTCTATATCAGAAGCAGGAACTACTTCTCTAGAAACATATTTAGGATTCATAGCTGCTAAATGCATTGCTACATCTGCTGCTACTTCTTCGTTATTTCCATTAATTAATGTTAGTGAAGATATTTTTCCACCCATATGAATATATCTACCAAAAGATTGATCATCAGTTTTAGTTAATTTATTAAATCTTCTGAAACTAATTTTTTCTCCGATAGTAGCAGTCATATTAATGACATCTTCATTAATAGTTGTTCCATCTTCTTCTTTTAATTCTAATGCTTCTTCCATAGTTTTAGCATCACCATTAATTAAAGTTTTGCAAAGTCTATCAATAAATGCACCGAATTTTTCATTTTTAGCAACGAAATCTGTTTCACAGTTAACTTCAACTATAACTGCAGTATTTCCTTGAACTAAGATATTAGATAATCCTTCAGCAGCTATTCTATCTTGTTTCTTAGCAGCTTTTGAAATACCTTTTTCTCTAAGCCATTTAATTGCTTCATCAATATTTTCATTATTTTCTTCTAATGCTTTTTTACAATCCATTAATCCTGCATTAGTCATATCTTTTAATTTTTTAATTAAACTTGCATCCATTTTTATAATCCCTTTCTATTATTTTAAAGCATCAATTAATTCAGCCTTTTTTAATTTAGTATATCCTTCGATACCTTTAGCTTTAGCCATTTCTTTTAATTCAGCTACAGTTTTAGTAGATAAATCTGCTTTTTCTTCTTTTTTAGTAACTTTCTTAGTTTCTTTTACTTCTTTAGTTTCTTCTTTTTTAGTTTCTTTCTTTTCTTCAACTGCTTTTTCTTCTTTAGCAGCTTTTTTATTTTCTTTAACTTCTTCAGCTACTTCAGCATTTTCATCTTCTGAAATATAATCAACCATATCTTTACCAGTTGCTTCTGCAATAGCATTAGCTAAAACTCCAAATACTAAGTTAATAGCTCTTACTGCATCATCATTTCCTGGAACTGGATAATCTAGATCATCTGGATCTGCGTTAGTATCAACGATACCAAATACTGGAATATTTAATTTATGTGCTTCTCTAATAGCATTATATTCTTTCTTAGGATCTACAATTACCATAGCATCTGGTAATTTTTTCATTTCTCTGATACCTTCAAAATAAGTTAATAATTTATCATATTCCTTATTGATTTTTAGAACTTCTTTTTTAGGAAGAACATCCATAGTACCATTTTCTCTCATCTTTTCGATTTGTTCTAGTCTAGAAATTCTCTTTCTAATTGTTCTAAAGTTAGTTAAAGTTCCACCTAACCATCTTTCAGTTACATAGTAACTATCTGTTCTAGTTGCCGCTTCTTTAGCTGCTTCTTGTGCTTGTTTCTTTGTTCCAACAAAGACAACTTTACCACCATTTGCTGCAATATCTTTTAAAGCTGCATAAGCTTCTTCGATTTTTTCTGCAGTCTTATTTAAATCGATGATATAAATATCATCTCTTGAAGTATAGATATACTCCTTCATTTTTGGGTTCCATCTCTTAGTTTGATGACCAAAATGTACCCCAGCTTCTAATAAATAACTCATTGAAACTACTGACATAAAATTTCCTCCTTTTGTTTCACTTCCAAATATCTCTTCTTTAATCCCCACCACAAGTGGCACTAGGTTCATAAATCAATATTTGTGTCTTTTTTTAAAAAGCAAATATATTGTATCACAAGAATACTACCTTTACAAGGACTTTTGCTTTATTTTACACAAAAAAAGAAGGTTTAAAACCTTCTAATAATTAACTTTAATATTTCCTGTATCTGTTTTTATATTTAATTCAATATCTGCCTTTCTATTGCTTTTATTTACTTTTGTATTTCCTACATCAGCTTTTGCATTAATATAAACATCATTTGTCTTCTTAATTTTAATATTCCCTGTATCTGTCTTTACTTTAGAATTACTAGTTAATTCTGCTTTTTCAATAGTAATATTTCCTGTATCCGCTTCTAGATCAAAGCTATTGATTTCATCTATTTTGATATTACCTGTATTTGTATCAATTGTTGCATACTTAGTATATTCTATTTGTATATTACCAACATCAGCATCTGCTTCAATACTATTAATCCTTCCTATTTTTATATTTCCTACATCGCTATTTATTTTAAGATTTGCATTAGTGAAATCTTCAATCTTAACATTACCTACATCAGTAGTTATATCAAAGTATCCGGCATAAGTACTTGGTAATTCTATATAAATAACAGGTGTTACAAAATTAAATAGTCCTATATGATTTTGTTCTCTAACATTTATTTTTAAAACATTGTCATTAGCACGTACTTCTTTTATTTTATTATTGTCTGAATATATTTTTACATTTACATTTTCGCTATCACTATTAATAAATTTAATACTATAAATATCTGAATCAACTCTTATTCTGGCAAATTTATTTTCATAAGTTTCTTCAAAAATTAAGTTTGTTGATTCCCCACTCATAAATTTAAAGTTTTCAAATGATAATTTTCCATTCATAAATAGAATCATAACAGTAACTAATCCTACTATTAAAATACCTATTAATGATAATAATGTTATTAATAATCCTTTATTCTTCATCTTTTACCTCTTCTTCTTTTTTATTAAAATCAAATATTAATTTAATTGCAGCATTTAATAATCCCATAACTAGGAATATTACCCAAGTAATATGCCAAGCACCAGTTAAAAAAGAAATAACAAAATACGCTATTAAACAAAATAAATCTGATATTTCACAAATTAATTTGATTCTGTCATCTACTTTCTTTTCTACTTTAGCTTTTTTCTCAGGTTTATTTACTATCACATTAAATATAATTATCCCTGTTGCCACTGCTATAGTAATAAAGAATAGACATACGCCAATAATAGGTTGCCCGAATACTGCTGCAAACAATATTATAAATATTATAGACATAATATATAATGCTATTGCTATAGATAGTAATGCAGCAAATGATGTTTTCTTATCTTTTGCTTTCTCCTCTACATAATTTTTTCTTCCTGTAAGTAATTCATCAGATGTAATTCCAAAATATTCACATAATGGAACTAACTTATCAAAGTCTGGAGTTGTTTGATCAAGTTCCCATTTACTAATAGTTTGTCTTGAAACTCCTAATATATCTGCAAGTTCTTCTTGTGATATATTTTTTTCTTTTCTTAAATTTAACAATCTTTCACCAATTGTCATAATTTCACCTCTTTCTGGGTTAATTATATTATAACATATCGGTTGCGTGCTACCAATTTTACTTGGAAATTTGTCAACCAAAGTTAACATTTTATAAAAAAACAGGCATTTGCCTGTTTTTTTACTTTGTACACTTATAAGTGTTATATGTATTGTAGAACATTATGATTGCTTCATCATAATCATTAATTAATTGCATTTCCATGTTTAGATTTTTACCATATGTGCTTCCTTTAACACCTTGGTTAATGTATTCTGTAACTGGTGCCTTTATATCAAAGAATTTTTTACCAGAATATTTTTCATTCTTATCAGTTTCTGATGTATAAGTAAATGTTCCAGAATAATGATTATTCTCTAACTCATCCTTTGGACCATAAATATAAGTTCCATCATATTTTAGATTAAGTGTAGTTTCTTCACTATTCTTATAACTATAACTTGGATATGATGTACATGTCCATTCACCATATGGTGATGCATAGCTATAATTATTTATATAATTTCCTGCTAAACCAAGTAGTGATGAAAATACAAATACTCCTAAAATTAAATAAATAATTCCAATAACAAAGCCAACTATACTTGTTATTATACCTGCAGTTTTATATCCACTTTTACCTTTAGCGCATAGTGCAAAAATTAAGCCAAGTAATGGAAATAGAAAAGCAAATGGTCCTACTATTAATGAGAAAACTATACCAATGATACCAAGAACCATTCCTGCTATTGCTAAGCCATTTCCGCTTTTCTTTTGTTCAACTACTTCAGTTTTAACAACTTCTTGTTTTACTTCTTCCTTTTTCTCAACCTTTTTTGTAGTTTTTGTTTCTTTCTTTTCTGCTTCTAATTTTGTTCCACAATATTGACAGAAAGCATCTGTCTTTTTAACGGGTTTACCGCATTTTTTACATTCCATAATAATACCTCTTTCTTTAACTATTTTACCATATTTTATTATAATGATATAGGATTTATATCAAATTCTACATGAATTTTACTGTTGCTCTCAGTTAGTAGTTTTACTTCATTTAATAATTTTATCATGTGTTCTTTATCTTTATATTTTATAATTATTTCAAAATAATATACATTATTAATCTTTGACAAGGATGCTACTGAAGGACCTAGTACTATTTCTTTATCTATTTTTCTTCTTAGGTACTCACCTATTTTATTAGCTTCCTTTAATGTATAATTAAAATCTTTTCCACCTACTTTTACTAAAGATATAAATGTATATGGTGGATAAATTAATTTTTTTCTAATAATCATTTCTTCATTATAAAATTCTTCATAATTATGATTCTTAGATAGCTTAATTGCATAATTATCTGGATTAAATGTTTGAATAATTACTTTGCCTATTAAATCAGATCTACCTGCTCTTCCTGATACTTGACTAAGTAGATCATAAGTTCTTTCATTTGCCCTAAAATCAGGCAAATTAAGAATAGTATCCGCTTGAATTACACCTACTAGTGTTACTAGTGGAAAATCTAGCCCTTTAGCTATCATTTGAGTTCCTAAAAGGCAATCTGCTTCATGATTCATAAATTTATTAATTATTTCTTTATGAGATCCTTTTTTACTAGTAGTATCCATATCCATACGAAGTACTTTCATACTAGGAAATAACTTATGTAATTCTTCTTCTACTCTTTCTGTACCACATCCCATTAATTTCATAGATTCTTTTTTACATTCAGGACAAATACTTGAATTATTTTCTGCATATCCACAGTAATGGCATCTATTCATATTACTAGTTTTATGATAAGTAAGTGTTATATCACAATTAGGACACTTTCTAACAGTACCACAGTTTTGACATGTTAAATAATTTGAATACCCTCTTTTATTTAGAAGAAGCATTATTTGTTCATTCTTATTTAATCTATCCTCTATATTAAGTAATAACTCTTTAGAAAATATAGTATTATTCTTTTTAAACTCCTTAGACATATCAATTATATTAACTATTGGTAAACTAGCATTATTTGCACGTTTTTCTAGTTTAACAAGTCCATAATATCCATGTTTAGCACGAGCATAGCTTTCTATAGTAGGTGTTGCAGAACCGAGTATTACTTTAGCACCATATTTCTTTCCTCTTAAAAATGCTACTTCCTTAGCATCATATCTTGGATTAGTTTCTTGTTTATATGTATCACTATGTTCTTCATCAATAATTATTATTCCAATATTTGTAAATGGTGCAAATATAGCAGATCTTGCTCCTACTACTATCTTTACTTTTTTTCTAAGTATTTTCTTATATTCATCAAACTTTTCTCCATCAGATAAGCCACTATGAAGAATAGCTATATCTTCATTAAAATGAGCCTTAAATCTTGCTATTATCTGTGGAGTAAGACTTATTTCAGGTACAAGCATAATTGCTTCTTTACCAGCTTTTATTTGGTCATCTATTAATGACATATAGATTTCTGTTTTACCGGATCCAGTTATACCATTTAAAACTATTATATCCTTTTTGGAATTATTGATTTCATTATATGCTTTTATTTGATATTCATTTAATTCATATACTTTTGATTCAACAATTTCTTCTTTTAATCTATATTCCTCTACTTCATATTTTTCTATTAGACCTTTATCAATTAAGATCTTAATATTAGAACTTAATCCAATAGTAGATTTTTCATCTTTAATAAGCAATCTCTCTATTATTTCTTTTTGTTTAGTACTTTTACTAGTATTTAAGAATTCATTAGCCTTAATTCTATCTATTATTCTTATATAAGATACTTTTTTATCTTTAATAGTTTCTGATGCTTTAGCTTTATATCCCCTTGGTAGCATTGCTTGATATACAGAAACTAAGTTACATACATTAGAATCACTTATTTCTTTACCAAGTTCAAGTAATTCTTTATTTAATATTTCTTCTTTATCTATAACTTTAATTATATCTTTTAATTCATAATCAGGTTTAATATCATGTATCTTTAATATAAACCCTTCTAGTGTTTGTTTACCAAAAGGAACTAATACTCTTTTACCTAATTTAATTTCAGATTCCATAGATTTAGGTACACTATATGAAAAAGTTTTATCTTTTTTATTAATATTTATTTCTACTAAAACATCTATTATCATAATTAATTCCTTTCTATATATTTTTATCTATATTCCTTTGGTATATATTTATTATACTTTTCTTCGTTAAATTCTATATTTAATTTATCTAATAATATCTTATTATATTTATCTGTCTTTAGATTATATGATAAGCTCCATAATAGCCAGGAATAATCATACCATCTATCTCCAAGACCAGAATTTTCTAAATCTATAAAACCTGCAAAATTATTATTTTCATCCACATAAATATTAGGCAAGCATAAATCTCCATGAACAAAATCATTACCTTCATTATCTATAGATTTAAATTGGCAATTAGAATTATCTAAACTTCTTAAAGTTTTAATGACATTTACTAATGCCTCTATAAGTAATTCTGGATTATTAATAAATCTTTTATCTATTAAACTATATCCTTTTAGATAGGTCATTAAATTATATGCTTTATCTTTTTCTTCAAGAAATAATACACTTTTAATACCAGGAATACCACAATTACTTAAGAAATCAATTCTTTCTTTTTCTCTTAATAATCTTTCTTTATTATTTGATATCTTTAATACATACTTATCTTCAAAAATATATATAAGATCTCCACTTCTTCCAGTTGTATCTTTTTTATAATTTAAATTACCCACTATATCCTTTATTTTTATTGGGAAATCCATATTGATCACCTATATAAATTATAGCACAAAAAAATAAGGAATTATATTCCTTATTTTTGAACATTTCTTCTAGTTGGAACGAATGTAGTTCTACTTCTTCCAGTTGGTTCAAAACCATTTCCTGGATTTGTAGTACTCCAAACATATTCACTTGAACTAGATGTTGAACGTGTTTTATATTTATATAATGTTCTTGTTTCAATATTATATGTATATTCTCCTAAATCTTCTTTAGAATCAACCCATCTACCTAAACTCATATAAGTTGTATTAGTTGTAGTTTTCTCATTACCAGTTAATACATAACCAGATGTTGCATATTTTTCAGTAGTCCACTTAGTATCTTTAATATATGTTTCAGTTACTAAATGTTTATACTTATATTGAGTTACAGTTTTAATATTATGAGTATATTCTCCTAAATCTTCTTTAGATTCAACCCATTCATTTAATGGTTCATAAGTAACAGATGTATTTGTTTTTTCATTTCCAGTTCTTACATAACCATCTGGAGCTATTTCAGATGTACTCCACATAATATCTATAACATATTGTTCTGGATTATTATATTTATACTTATATTGAGTTACAGTCTTAATATTATAAGTATATTCTCCTAAATCTACTTTATCAAGAACCCATTCACCTAAATCTTCATAAGTAGTTGTCTTAACTGTAGATTTATTAGTATATACGTAACCTTCAGGAATTTCTGAATCTGCTAATTTTCTATCAAACCATTTAACATCTTCAATATATTGTTCTGTACTTCTTACATTATAATTCCATTCAGTCTTAATTAAAGTATAACCTTGATCTAAGTAAGTTTGTAAATCAGTAACTACTTTAGTATCAGTTATAGTTGTATTTGTTGTTTGTGGTACACAGTACTCATATTGATATGAAGTAGCTGTTCTCTTCTTATAAACTCTATAGTAATGAACATCTATTTCAGTTCTTCCACCACAGTTTACAGTACAAGCTGTTGTATCTGAACTTAAATAATCATATCTATAATCACCTTCATATGTAGGCATTGTATGTCCGATAGATTTATATGAACTATCAATTAGATCCCAACCAACAACTTCGGTTTTAGCATTAATTGGACTAGAATTATATCTTCTAGATGAAGTATTGCTTGGAACACTTGAATACCAATTTTTATCTAATTGATAATTTGTACAAGTTACACTTGGAGAATCAATTTCCTTTGTAACAGTATATCTAGTTTCTAAAACTTTAATTGCATCGGTTTCTTTTCTATCAGCAGTTGTAAATCCAGTTTGTGTCCATTTTACTCTTGTTCCTACTTTAACATATCTATATTTATCTTGTTCTGTAACAATTTCTTTTTGTCCAGTATAAACATATCTTCTTTGCCATTCTTTTAAATTATCTGTTTCAGTTTTTACTTCAGTAGTCCAGTCAGTATCATATGTCCAATTATCTCTAGTACCATATTTAATATATTCATATGATTTAGTACCAGTTTCAATTTTCTTTTCACCAGTATATAATGTTCTAGTATCAACTAATATATCTTCATCAGTATGTTTTTCTTCAGTAGTCCAATTAGTATCAGTTACATAATAACTATTTGTACCATAAGCTACTTCTTCATATAATGTAGTATCAGTATCAACTTTCTTTTGACCAGTATATTCAGTTTTAGTATCAACTAATTTGATATCATCAGTTTCCTCTAATTTAGTAACTGTCCAATCACCAGTCTTCCATGATTCATCTGATAAATTTCTGACATACTCATATTCTGTAATATAAGTTCCTTCTGGATTAACTACTGTTACATTACCATTATTATCAGTATTAGTTTTAACTTCTTTTTTAGTCTCAGCTTTTTCGTTATTTCCTAAGTCAGCTAAAGTACAACTACCTGATGTACAGAAATCATAACAACCAATTTTTTCAATAACATATTTAGTTTCACCACCACAAGTTAAAGAAACCTTTAATTCGTATTCAGTGTCTCCTTTTGTTACTTTTACATATGATTTCTTAGTATCACATGCATTACCATCCTTATCAGTAAATGGTAATATTAATTTTTGGTCTAACATTTCTTGTAATGTCATCTTAGTTGATTTACCAGTTTCACTTGGCATTCTTTCAATAGTATAATAACTTTTAGCAGCATCTTTCATAGAATTAACATTATTATTGAATATACTATCATAGTATGCAGTTAAATTTGGCATTGGGATTAATTTTATTAATAAAAATATAAATATTACTATTAATAATAATTTTACTAATAAATCCCTAATAAAATTAGAATTCTTCATTAAAAAATCCCCCTTCTTTTTAAATGAATGCTGCTTATTCTAACACAACGTGCATAAAATGTCAAATTTTCTGCATTATTTTTTATATATAAACTAATAAACTAAAAAAATGAGTATTTTTAACTCATTTTTTATTTAATTCTACTATAGTTTGACCAGTATTTATATCTAAATAATATTTATTAATTCTTTTATCTTTTTTCAAATAACTATGAACATAATCTTTTAAGATATAACTCCCTTTTCCATGTATCAAAACTATTTTATAATTTCTTAATTTTATATTATCATTTATAAAATCATTTATTAAAAACCTCGCACTATCACATGTTTCACCATGTAAATCTAATATAGGTATATTTATTAAAAAAGGATCAATATATTTATTCATATTTATCCTTTAAATAATTAGATTCTTTAGCAAGACCTGGCATAGTCATAACATTTCCCATATATAAAACTATATATCCTGCTCCACTAAATACTTTAACATCTGTTATAG
>CAMUYN010000020.1 GCA_947165005.1 uncultured Bacillota bacterium | reverse complement strand
TTCTGATAACTAAATAATTATCATATGGATCTCCTTCAATACCAGACATATCTACAATATGAACAATTATTCTAGTTCTTTCAATATGTCTTAAGAACTTATCTCCAAGACCAACTCCTTCAGAAGCTCCTTCAATTAATCCTGGAAGATCTGCTACCACATATGATCTACCATCTTTAGTTTTAACCATACCAAGGTTAGGACTAAGAGTAGTAAAATGATATGCTCCTATTTTTGGTTTAGCAGCACTTATTTTAGATAAGAATGTAGATTTACCTACAGATGGTAATCCAACAAGTCCTACATCTGCTAACATCTTTAATTCTATTTTTAATGTTTTTTCTTCACCTGGTTCACCATTTTCAGAAAAATTAGGAGCAGTATTACTATGTGTTTTAAAGGCTGCATTACCTCTTCCACCTCTACCACCTTTAGCTACTACTACTTCATCATTTTCTTTAGTTAAATCAGCAAGTATTAACCCTGTATCAGTATCTTTAATAACTGTACCAAGTGGAACTTTAACATAGATATCTTCAGCTTGGGCACCAAATTTATTGCTACCTTTACCATTTTCTCCTTTTTTACCTTTAATTTCTTTTTGATATTTTAAATCTAAAAGTGTATGAAGACCTTTATCTACTTTAAATATAATAGAGGATCCTTTACCTCCATTACCACCATTTGGTCCTCCCATAGGTACATATTTTTCTCTTCTAAAACTAGTACATCCATTACCACCATCACCGGCTTTAACTTTTAATACTACTTCATCTACAAACATGATATCACCCCTTAATTTTTAAAAGATGCATCAACATAATATATTTGTCTATGTTCTTTAAAATATTGTTTTTCAAAGTCAGTCATTACATTATCTATTTTTCTTTCATCATTATGTAAATCCATACTAACTCTATTAAATGTATACCAATATTTACTTAGACTTTCTAAAGCACTACTAAATAGTATCTTATTATCAGTCTTTAATATAATATGTTTATCTTTTCTAAATACTCTATCATATATTCTTAAATAACTTTCATGAGTAAATCTCTTTCTTTCATCTTGTTTTTTAGGCCAAGGTTCAGAGAAAGTAAGATATATAGTATTTATATCTTTCTTAAATATATTAGCTAAATCATTAGCATTAGCATGTATCATTTTTAAGTTATTTAATTTATAATTACTTGCTTGTTTTAATGCATATGCAATTTGATTTTTATCTAGTTCTAATCCTATAAAGTTAAGATTTGGGTATTTCATAGCCATACCAATTATAAAACTACCTCTACCCATACCAAGTTCTAGCATAATTGGATTATTATTACCAAATACATTACTCCAATTACCTATATTTTTTTCAGGATTTCTAACTAAAATCTTGCTATCATCAATTATTTCACTAGCATTTTTAACAACGTTATATCTCATAACACACCTCATTTTTATTTTACTATATATTTAAAAAAATATCATCACATGATGATATTTTTATGCTTCGTATACACTAACTTGTTTCTTATCTTTACCTTTTCTTTCAAACTTAACTGTTCCAGTTACTTTAGCAAATAAAGTATGATCAGTTCCCATACCTACATTAGTTCCTGGATAAATTTTAGTTCCTCTTTGACGATATAAAATAGAACCAGCAGAAACAACTTCACCATCACTAGCTTTAGCACCTAGTCTTCTACCAGCAGAATCTCTTCCGTTATGAGTAGAACCTTGAGCTTTAACGTGCGCGAATTTTTGTATATCTAAAATCATTCTAATCATGATATTACCTCCTTATAATTTTTATATAATCTTTATAATCTTTTTCAAGATTTTCTAAAAGAAGTATCATATTATTAAGTAATTTATTTACTGTTTCATCTTCTTTTAATTTTCTAATAATAATTTCATTATCTAAATCACTATAATCAATGGCATCAGGATTAATTTCTATTATTCCATTAATAGTAGTAATAACGATTGATGATACGGAAGCGCATACAATGTCTTTTCCTTTATCATCATATCCTGCATGACCCTTAATAGTAATTAAATTATCTTTTAATTCAACTTTTATCATAGTATCAATCCTTATTTTATAGATTTAATAACTACTTTAGTATAAGGTTGTCTATGACCTTGTCTTTTTCTGAAGTTGTTCTTTTGAATATATTTAAATATTCTAATTTTTCTTTGTTTTCCTTGTTTAACAACTTCACCTGTAACTACAGCACCTTCTACATAAGGGTGTCCAATAACATCACCTAGCATAAGTACATTAGTAAACTTAACAGTCTTACCTTCTTCAACGTCTAATTTTTCAACGAAGATTTCAGAACCTTCAGTAACTGTATATTGTTTACCACCAGTTTCAATTATAGCTTTCATTTTAACGCCTCCTTTATAATTTTCTTAAGACTCGCCTAATAGGTAACTTACGTTTTAAAACCATTTTCGTGCGGTTGTAAGCCAATTAAGGCATTACAAACGTTATAATTTTAACATTTTTATATATAAAAGTCAACACTTTTATATTTGTTTACAAAGAAAAAAACTAGTATTTAAACACTAGTTTTAAATTAATAAATTACATTTTGCGAATTTTCATATTGGCACATTTTATAAAATTCTTCGTCTTCACCATATACATATTCAAGTGAAAAACTACATTCACCATCAGTACCTCTTACGGATACGGCATGGTTACCATCATCTGTATTACTTACTGTAACTTCATATGTTGATGGATCATCATCATTTAAACACGAAAATGTTTCACCACTACCTTCAGCTTGTATATCCCCACCTAAATCATCGCAAATATCATAAATAACACTAGTTTCAAAGTTTTGAGGTACGCAATATTCTTTTGAGCCATGAACTAAACATACACTTACCATATCATTTACTTTCATCATATATACATCAGGTAAATGTATATTATCACCTTGTAATTCTTTTAAATCATCTTTATTTGTTGACCAAGTATAAATATATTTCATGTTTCCATTATCCCATACTGAACTTATTAAATATCTAGGACATGCTGGATCATCTAATGCACATCCTTCTTCTAAAGCTACTGTTTCATTAATTTTAATATTTATATCTGTTTCTTTTGTAACAGGATTAACATAAGATAATAAATCTTTATTATTAATTGATGTAAATACTACTGTAAGTACAAAAAATAAAGTTACAGAACCAATTATTGATCCAATAGCAATTTTAGATTTTTTTGTTTTTAATCTAGTGAATAATGCTGCATAAATACCTAATCCACTTGTAATAAATAATAGTGAAATTGCAACTATATTATCTAATGTCTTTGGATTTTCTGGAATTACTGGTACTATCTTCTGTTCACATATTTCTTTTTCTTCATTATATATTTCATCATCTTTACATTCTATTTTCTTTTTAGGAATTACACATGTCCCTTGTTCAGTACGCTCAGTCCCTTCTGGGCATAAACATTTACTTTCATCATCTGTTAATTTTTCCCCATTTGGGCAACTTCCTTCTTCATAGTTATATGTAAATTTCAAATTAGAAACACTAGTAGCATCAACTGCATCATCCTTTAATTTTGCAGTAACAAGGATTTTATTATAATCATTACCATTAATAGCAACACCATCACTTGGGATATTAGTTGTATACTCTATTTTTTCATTACCACCAGATGGAACAATTGCTTTTAAAATACCTGCTCTATCTCCACTATTTACTATGGTTAATTCAAAACTAATTTCATCTCCAGCCTTCTTAAATAACACATCTAGTTCTTTATTTTCTAGATCTATATTTGTAATAGATCCAGATGTATTATTATTACCTTTATCTTCAATATTTGTTAAACTCAAGTTAAAAGATAAAGCACTAGCATTTGTTATAAATAAAAATATTGCTAGTGTAAATAAAACTTTTAAAAATCTTCTTTTCATATTATTACCTACTATAATAAGTATAAAACAAACATATGAATAATGCAATAAAAAAACTACTTTTGACAAGTAGTTTTTTGTTTTTCATTAAATTTAATGACATCTTTTAATAATTTATTATCATATTGATTAGCAATAGATGGTACATCCTTATTTAAGCAATGACTATCCCAAAATGGAGTTTCTTTATAAACAAAAGTATGAGATGGATTCACTCTTGGATCAAGTATAAATAATTCTCGTAATTCATTATAATCCAAATCTTCTTCTAAACATGTATTATAAAAAGATTGACAAAAACTAACCTTTGTTGCAAAAAATGAATTTTCCATGAATTTAACTAATTCGGCTAGCTTTGGTTCAACTATTTTAAAAACATGTCTTCCGTCATAGCATGGTAATAATATATCTATTACTTCACTACAATCTTTTTTATTACCGCCAAGTATTGTAAAATCAAAATTATAATTATTAGCATGTTTAGTACCACCATAATATTCAGGGCTAAATATAATTCTTTTGCCTGTCTTTTTAATTAATTCTTCAACCGTACCAACTGGGCATGTTGATTTAATACAATATATCTCACAATCATATTCATCTAATGCATTATATACTTCACTAATATCTAGTAAATTATCTTTTAAAGGAGTATCAACACATATGAATCCTAAATCATAATGAATATCTTTAATCGTATTAAATTCTTTTTTATATTTGTCTACTATATCGGCATGTAAATCCTTTAATTCATTATTTAAATTATTACCTACTATTCCATAACCTATAATCAATACATTTTTACTCATAATATACTCCTACAAAAAATAATCAATAAAATTATTAATAAAATTATTATACATAGTATCATAATTAAAGTAAATATTTTCTTAGGATTATAATAAAATCCAGATAATAACACATATTTAGCAGTAATCAAAGAATTTTTAAATAACTTAACTTTAGTTTTACCAACTCTCTTATAATAAGGTATATCCATATAATAAATAGAATAACCATTCATTAGATATGCAAGTGTTTGTGATGTCGTAAAACTAAAAGTATTACATAATCTTGGTAAAAACTTTTTGACATCATTTTTATTAAAAATTCTTAATCCAGAATTAACATCATTAATTTTAGTACCTGCCATAAATTCAGTAAATATTTTAAGAATTTTTCTAAGAATACTTTTTAAAACTGATTCTTTATAATATTCACCTGTTCTAGCACCTACTACCATATCATATCCCTTATTCTTTATTCTTAACATTTCAGGGACTTCTTCAAATGGATATGTAAGATCTGCATCTGTTATTACAATAATATCATTTTTAGCATATTCTATACCCTTTTTTAATGAATAACCATATCCAGTATTAGTTTCATTATCTAAAACAATAACACCAGTTTCTATGGCATTATTTCTTGTATTATCAGATGATCCATCATTTACAACAATTATTTCAGATCCTCTAAGTAATTTATTTTCTTTTAAAACTTTTTTAATATTATCTATTGTTTTAATAATAGCATCTTCTTCATTATATACAGGAATAATAACTGAAATCATTTTATTTTTTCCTTTCTAAATATGATTAAACTTTCTATATTCATTATAATTTATTTTAATGTTTTAAACAATAAAAAAGAGAAAGATTTATTCTTTCTCCGCTTCCTCAAGCATATTAACTGTAAATATAGCATAACCTCTTTTTGTATCATTAATTATTACATGAGTAACAACTCCAATAATTTTATTATTTTGGATTATTGGAGAACCACTCATACCCTGTACTATACCTCCAGTATTATTAATTAATTCTTTATCGGTTACAGTAAACATCATGTTTTTGACCGAATCATTTAGATCTATAGAATCTATATTAATGGAGTATTCTTTAATTTCCTCATTTTTTGTTACAGTAAGTAACTTTGCTTCTCCTAACTCAACTTCTTTTTTAGAAGCAACATCATACAATTTTTTATAAGAATAATCTTTTTCATATTTACCAAAAATACCTTTATCCGTATTCTTATTAATTGATCCATATTTATTGTTTTCATCAGTAACAGCTTCTTTTTCACCTACATTACCATTACTAGATCTATTTATATCAGTAATATAACTGTAATAAATAGATCCTGATGAAATATCAATAATATCATCTACTTGGTCTCCAATTTGATGGCCTAGACAAAAGAAATTATCATTAGTCGGATCTATAAAACTAAGAGTTCCAATACCACTTATTTCATCTTTTACATATAATCCGGTTTTATATTCATTATCCACATTTATTAATTTCAATTTTTCTTTAATTATTTTATTTTTTCTTCTAATTTTAATGTCTAATTCCTCTTTATCATCATCTTTATCTATTTCACTTGCAAAATCCTCAATTGATATAATCTTATTCCCATTAACTTCAATTATATAATCACCAGGATTAACTGAATTTTGAACAAAATCATTTATCTTATATAAACCAACAACTAAAACACCATCTGTTTTAACCTCTATACCTACATTTTCTCCTCCTAAATATACTTTGTCAGTATATGCAAAAACTACTGATATAGGCATTAATATTGATAAAAATAATGAAATAATTATTCTCTTCATAAATATACTCCTTGTAATATATTACATTATTATTATCTACAGATTATATATATTAATAACAAGAAAAAAATACCAATTTAATTGGTATTTTCTTCCTTTTCTAATTCTTTAAAATCTTCTAATTTACCATCAGCTTGTAAAATTTTATTAACTGCTTTAGTAGCATCATCTAATTTTTTAGAGCATTCCTTTGCAAGCTTCATAGCTTCAGTATATTTATTAATAGCATCATCTAGATCGATATTACCTTTTTCTAATTCTGATACTATTTCTTCTAATTTATTTAATTTTTCTTCAAATGATAATTCTTTACTCATTTTTTATCTCCTTTACCATGCTAATAATTTCTCCATTAGACACTTTTATATTTAATGTATCATTGACTTTAACATCTTTTATATTACTAATTACTTTATTATCAATCTTAGTTATAGAATAACCTCTTTTTAATGTATTAAGTGGATTTAATACACTTAATTTGTTTATTAAGTTCGAATATTTATTATTCTTATTATTCATAAATAAATTAATACTAGAATTAGCTTTATCTATCAAATTATCTAATTTTTGTTCTTTTATTTCATATATACTCATTGGATTACTTAGTATATAACTAGATTTTATTTTATCTAATATCTTTTTATTAGTTTCTAGAATATTATTCATATTCTTACTAGATCTTATTTCTAGTTGATTTATTAACTTTAATAAATCTGCTTTAGAAGGTACTGCTATTTCTGCTGCTCCAGTTGGAGTTTCTGCACGTTTATCCGCTACAAAATCTGCGATTGTAAAATCTATTTCATGACCTACAGCACTTATTATTGGAGTATTACATTCATATATAGCTCTAGCAACTATTTCTTCATTAAAAGCCCATAAATCTTCAATAGAACCTCCACCTCTACCTACAATTATTGTGTCTAGTCCATAAGTATCAGCTTGTTTTATGTTTTTAACTATATCATCTTTAGCTTCTTTACCTTGTACTAAAGAAGGAAAAAGAATAACTTCACATAAAGGATATCTTCTATTGATTGTAGAAATAATATCTCTTATTGCTGCTCCTGTTGGAGCTGTAATAATACCAATTCTTTTAGGAATCTTAGGTATAGGTTTTTTATGTTCTATATCAAATAAACCTTCTTTTTTAAGATCTGCTTTTAACTTTTCATATAAAGCATATAAATTACCTACACCATCTTCTATCATTTCATCTACATATATTTGATAGTTACCAGTAGATGGAAATACACTAATTCTTCCTCTAACTAATACTTTAGTTCCATCAATTGGTTCAAACTGTACGCTTTTAGTTTGAGATGCAAACATAATTGCATTAATTCTACTTTCTTCATCTTTAATAGTGAAATAAAAATGCCCTCTAGAATGTTTCTTAAAGTTAGATATTTCACCTTTAATAGCAATATTTTGAAGATTAGTATCATTATCAAATTTATACTTTATATAACGAGTTAAAGCACCAACTGTTATATAATCATTATTCATCTTTATTGTCTCCATGATAAATCTTATCTAAAACTGCATTAATCATATCTTTAACTTTATCATCACTATATTCTTTAGCTAGTTCAACAGCTTCATTAATAGCTACTATTTCTGGAGTATCTGTATAACATAATTCATAAATACCCATTCTAAGTATTGCACCATCTATTTTGCCTAATCTATCAATAGTCCAATCTTTTAGATTTTTATTAGCTATTTTATCTATATCATTTCTATTTTCAAGAACACCATTAACCATCACGTTAACCCATTCATTGTCAACTTCACATACTTCTTTAATAACATCATCAACTTTATAATCTATATTAGATGCTTCATAAAGAAATATTTGATATAAAATAGTCATAATTTTCTTTCTTAATTCAGTTCTATTCATAAATTCATCACCAAATTAATTATATCAAAAAAAGTCTTCAATATGAAGACTTTATTTAAATATAGCTTTTATTATTTTATTTAATACTCTATTTAATAATTTATCAGTAGTTTTACTAACTACTTTCTTACCTAATTTATATTGAGGAGTATTTTGCTTTTCTCTTTCTGCACGTGTTTTAGCTTTTTCTTCTTCTCTTAATTTCTTTTCTTCAGCTTTTTTAGCATCTGCTTCTTCTTTTTCTTTCTTTTTATTTTCTTTTTCTATATCTTCTTTAGTTCTTTCCTCTCCAATTATTTCTTTAGCAGATCTATCATCAATATCTTCATCATATTTACCTACAAAAGGACTATTATTGATTATTTTATTTCTTGTTATTTGATCAATTACACCTATTTTGCTTTGTGGTGGTAATATAAATACTCTTTCACATACTTCAGGTTCACCTTTTTCATTTTGAAAACTAATGATTGCTTCCCCTGTACCTAATTCTAATATAGTTTCAAATGTTTTAAAATTAGGATTTGTTCTAAATGAATCTGCAGCAGCTTTAGCAATCTTTTGATCAGCTGGAGTATATGCTCTTAAGTTGTGTTGAACTCTATTTCCTAATTGATCAAGTATAGTTGATGGTATATCAGTAGTATAGTGAGATATAAAGTATAAACCAATACCTTTAGATCTAATTAATCTAACTATTTTTTCTAATTGTTTTAATCTATAAGAAGGCATTTCTCTAAATAAGAAATATGCTTCATCAAAGAAAAATACAATCTTTGGTATATCTAAATCCCCAACTTCTGGCATAGAATCATATAATTTTGTTAATAAGCATAACATAACTGCAGAATATAAATCTGGGTTCTTATATAATTCAACTGCGTCAAGTATATTAATGATACCTTTACCTTCATTATTAACAGATACAAAATCATGAATATTAAGTTCTGGTTCACCAAAGAAGTTACCTAATCCTTGATTTTCAAGAACACTCAAGCTTCTGACAATTACTCCAATACTTTGAGTAGTAATATTTCCAAGTTTAGTTATGTATTCTGATCTTTTTTCTCCAATTCTATTTAAAGCAGTTTTTAAATCTTCTAGATTGTCTAAATCCCATCCTTCTTCTTCAGCAACCTTAAATAGTATATTTAAAACCCCTTCTTGCGCTTCAGAAAGTCCAAGCATAATAGAAAGTATATTTGGCCCTACATCAGATACTTTAAATCTAATTGGATGCCCATTTTCTCTATATACATCCCAAAATCTTACAGGAAATTCTTTTACATCAAAATCTTTTAATTTAAGGTTATCTACCCTCTTTTGAATATTTTCATTCACTTCACCAATACATGCAGTACCTGCTAAATCGCCTTTAACATCTGCCATAAATACAGGTACACCAAGATCTGAAAAACTTTCTGCCATAACTTTAGAAGTAATTGTTTTACCAGTACCAGAAGCACCAGTAATAAGACCATGTCTATTAGCCATACTAGGTAATAAACATACTTCTTTATCTTTATTTTTACCAATTAGTAACTTATTATTAATATACATAAATACCTCCTATTTTTTAAGTATTAGTAAAATAACTTCTTTCATTATTAAAAATACTATCAGTCCAATTATTGCATATAAAAAATAATTCTTAGTCTTTATTTTTTCATTAGAATCATAAATATTTTCGTTTGTATAATAAATATCATTATTACTTAAATTCCTATCATCTAATTTTTTCTTTATATTGAAAACAAATTTATTATCTTTTTTCTTCATAATATCTACTTTATTTGAAATAGGTGATTCTCTAGTTAATAAAACAAGAATATTTTCTTTTCCAAGTTTAATAATATAATAATCATAACTATAATTATTAGTATCACTAACAGTTAATCTTTCTTTTTCTATTTGACCCATATCAATAGAAACATATTTAGAATTCTTATATAATTTATAACTATTATAATCCTTAATTACTTTATTAAATTTATAACTAGTACTAAATAAATATACTAATATTACTATACAAATACATATAATATAAAATACTATATTTAGAATTCTCTTTAAAACATTATTCATTTTCTTCATCTTTAGCCTCTTTTTTTAATTCGAATAATGTATTTAATGCATCCATTGGAGTTATATTTAGAACATCTAATTCCTTTAATTTATTTAGTGTCTTAGATTCTTTTCTTTCTTCTACTAAAGGTAAAGTAAGCTCTATTACTTTTTCTTTAGATGATGCACCTTCATATCCTTTTAATATTTCATCAGCACGTTTTAATAAAGAATCTGGTAATTTAGCTAGTTTTGCAACATGTAGACCATATGATTTATCAATAGAGCCTTCTTTTATTTTATGTAAGAATGTTACGTTACCATTTTCTTCAATTGCAGATACATGTACATTTCTTAAATG
>CAMUYN010000019.1 GCA_947165005.1 uncultured Bacillota bacterium | reverse complement strand
GAAGATATAAGAAATGTATTAGGTAAATTCTTATATGAAGAAACAGAATGTAAACCAATGATTATTACTATAATTAATGAAATAGAAAAGTAGTGTATTAGCACTACTTTTTAAGTTCTATATCTTGAAAAAAAGTCAAAAATATGGTAATATATTTTTCGAAAGGTTTAGAGGTGAAAATATGTTAGTACCAATTCTAATTGCGGTAGGTGTAATAGTTTTATTAATTATTGGATTTATCGTTACAAATTATAATGCTTTAATTCAATTAAGAAATAAAGTAAGAGATCAATTTAGTCAAATTGATGTACAACTTAAGAAGAGAGCGGATTTAATACCAAATTTAGTAGAAACTGTTAAAGGTTATGCTAAACATGAAAAAGGAACATTAGAAGATGTTGTTAAAGCTAGAAACACTTATCTAACTGCTAATACAGTTGAAGAAAAAGGTGAAGCCGATAAAGCAATGACTACTGCTTTAAACAAATTATTTGCTTTAGCAGAAAGTTATCCAGATTTAAAAGCTAATGAAAACTTCTTAGATTTACAAGCTCAATTAAAAGATTGTGAAGAAAAGATTAGTTATGCTAGACAATTCTATAACGATTCAGTTCTTGCTTATAACAATAAATGTGAAATGGTTCCAAGTAATATAATTGCTGGATTATTCCATTTTGAAAAAGAAAAATTCTTCGAAGCATCTGAAGAAGATAGAAAAAATGTTAAAGTTGAATTTTAATTTATAGGATTACTTAGTAATCCTTTTTTTAAGATATAAGGAGGTAATATGAAACAATTAAAAAAATATTTAGTATTTTTACTATTGTTATTTATTCCATTTATAAAAGTAAATGCTAATAGTATTTCTAAAATAAATATGGATATATATATAGATAATGATGGTAATGCTACAATTACAGAAACATGGGATGCATATGTTAATCAAGGTACTGAGGGATATCATCCATATTTTAATATAGGTAATTCTACAATAGAAGTTTTAGGAGCTTCAATGGATGAAATACCATACACAGTAGATTCATATTGGAATATTGATAGAGGGCTTAGTGAAAAAGCATATAAGACTGGTATATATAAAACAGGAAATGAAGTAGATGTTTGCTATGGATTGACTGAATATGGGACACATACATATGAGGTTAAATATAAAATAAATAAATTTGTAGCAAACTTAGAAGATGCTGATATGGTTTATTGGACTTTAATTCCATATGATTTTAGCGTAGAACCAGAGAATGTTTATATAAAAATTTATAGTGATTTCAGATATGAAGATACATTAGATGTATGGGGATATGGTAAATATGGTGCACCTTGTTATGTATATGATGGTTACATTGAATTTACTACTGATGGAAATAAACTTGATAAAGATGAATATTTAACTATTTTAGTTAAATTTCCTAAAGATACATTTAATAAAACTAATCCATTAGAAAATAATTTTAATTATTATAAAGATATGGCTGAAAATGGTGCCAAAAAATATAAACAAAATAAAATTAAAGATATTATATATATAGTTATAGGTATGTTATTTACATTTGGACCTTGGATACTTATAACTGTATTAGTAACAATTTTTGGTAAAAATTCAGGACAAAATTATTATAATAAATGTACATTTGGTCCAGCAGGAAATAGAGTTAGAAAAGACATACCTAACTTTAGAGAAATACCATGTAATAAAGATATATTTAGAGCATACTGGGTTGCATATCATTATAATCTAGATAAAAAGAAAGAAAACTTTTTAGGAGCAGTACTTCTAAAATGGATCAAAAATGATAATGTTAGAATAGAAAAAATAGATAAAAAAGGAATCTTTACTACTAAGAGTGAGGCAAATATCATATTTAATAAGAGACCTAATTCAAATGAAATGGAAGACAAATTATATGATTGGATGTTTACTGCTAGTAAAGATGGGAAACTAGAAAAGAATGAATTCTCTTCTTGGTGTAGATCTAATTATTCTAAAATTCTAAAATGGTTCTCTGATGTACTTGATTATGAAAGTAAAATGTTAGTTAATGAAGGTAAAGCATCAGAAACAAAATCCGGATTCTTGATTCAAGTAACAAAATATTTAGTAGATGATTCTATGATGGAAGAAGCAGAAAAAATGGCTGGATTAAAAAATTTCTTCAAGGAATTTACTAAGATTAATGAAAAAGAACCTATTGAAGTTAAACTTTGGGATGAATACTTAATGTTTGCACAAATATTTGGTATGGCAGACGAAGTTGCTGAGCAATTTAAGAAGCTATATCCAGAAGTTATTGAAGCTATGAATAGTTCTAATTTCGATTATAGTGATTTAGTATTTATACGTACTTTAAGTAATACAGGTATACAAACTGCTGCTGCAAAATCAGCTGCTGTAGCTAGAGCTAGCTCATATTCTGGCGGTGGAGGAGGATTCTCTTCTGGCGGAGGCGGCGGTGGCTCCTTCGGTGGCGGAGGCGGCGGAGGCGGTTTCCGTTAATAAAAATAATCTTCTTTCATATACTTATATAGAGGTAGGTATATGAAGGAAGATTTTAAAAACTTTGTAAATAATCATAAAGAGTTAATTAGATATGTTAACAGTGATAAAATGACATGGCAAAAATTTTATGATATGTATTGTTTATATGGAGAAAATAGTGATGTTTGGGATGAGTATTTAAAGAAAGAAGAAAATAAATCTAGTATTTCTTTTGGTGATATACTTGATAAGATTAAAAGACTAGATCCAGAGGAAGTTCAAAAAAATATTAATTCTTTAAATAAGATATTATCGTTAATTAGTACATTAGTTACTAAGGAAGAACCTAAAGAAGAATATGAACCTATACCTTTATATAAGAAGTTTGAGGATTAATGACTTTAGATATTATTTTTAAAATTAATAAGGATGAAAATCTTCATAGATATATAAGGGAACACTCCTATTGGTATAAAATACTAAATAGAAATCCTAAACTAATAACTAAAATGGAACAAGACATGAAAAAAGAATATAAATTAACTCTTGAAGACAAAGTAAATGATATAACAAATAAAATAAATTTAATAAAAGGATTTTTAGATGCAAGTAAGTGATAAACAAAAAGAAATAATTAGTAAAATAGATAATTCTAATGAAATAAAAAGATTTAAGGAATTAGAAAAGCAAATTAAAAGTAATAAGGAATATATTTCTTTGATGAATGAATTTAATAAAATAGATGATCCTTCTAACGAAGAAATAATAGATTTAAGAAAGAAATTATTTGAAATTGATGGAGTAAAAGAATATCTAGAATTAGAAAAAGAAATAAGACTATTTTCTAAAAAAACAAGTAATATTATTTCATCAATTGTAGATAATGAACGTTGTAAGTAAAATAAAGCAATTATTATAATATAATTGTTTTTTTTATGTTATAATTACATTTAGGAAGTGATTTTTATGCAAAGACCAAAAGGTACAATAGATATCTATGGAGAATATTATAAGAAATTAAATTACATCAAAAGGATTTTTGATGATTTATGTGATGAATATAATATTGGTTACATTGAAACACCAGTATTTGAATCAAGTGAAGTGTTTCATAGAGGTGTTGGAGAAGGCACTGACATTGTTACAAAAGAAACATATGATTTTAAAGATAGAGGAGATAGAGATATAACTTTAAGACCAGAAGGCACTGCTGGTATAGTTAGATCTGTTTTAGAAAATAAAATGTATACTACATTACCATTAAAATTATGTTATTTTGGTAAAATGTATAGATATGAAAGACCTCAATCAGGAAGACTAAGAGAATTCTATCAAGCCGGTGTTGAAATATTTGGTGATGATTCAGCGTTAATGGATGTTAATGCAATTTCATTCATGGTAAAATTTTATGAAAGAATAGGTTTAAAAGGAATTAAAGTTAAAATTAATTCTATAGGTAAACTAGAAGATAGAAATAATTATATGGCTGCTTTAAGAGATTACTTTAAACCATATATAGATGATCTATGTGATGACTGTAAAGCCAGATTCGAAAAGAATACTCTAAGAATATTAGACTGTAAAGAAGATTCTGATAAAGAATGTATTAAAAATGCTCCAAAAATTGGAGATTACTTATCTGATGAATCAAAAGAATATCTAAATAAGGTATTAGAGGGATTAAAATCACTTGGTATTGAATATGTAATTGATGATACTCTAGTAAGAGGATTAGATTACTATAATGATACTGTATTTGAAGTAGTATTTAATGAAAGTTCTGCACTTGGTGGCGGCGGAAGATATGATAAATTAACTAGTATCTTAGGTGGACCTGAATTACCTGCAGTAGGTTTTGCTATTGGAGTTAATAGGGTAATTCAAATACTTGATGAAGAAGATATTCAAATAATTGATAATGATGGTTTAGATGCGTATATATTACCAATATCAGAAAATGAAAATAAATATGCAATAGAATTAATGTCATTATTAAGGGATAATGCATTTAAGGTAGATATGGATTTTACTAGTAAAAAAATGCCTGCTAAATTCAAAGAAGCAGATAGATATAATAGTAAATTTGTTATTATAATTGGTGAAGATGAAGTTAAATCTAATAAATTAACTGTTAGAGATAATGTTACTAAAGAAGAAGTAAAGGTAGAAAGAGATAATCTAATAGATTATTTAGATGTAAATATTTAATGATAGAAGAATATTTAGATGAATTATTTTCAAATCCAAAATGCGAAATAAACTATTCTAATGAATATGAACTATTAATAAATATAATGTTATCTGCTCAAACAACAGATAAGAGGGTAAATATAGTTTCTAAAAAATTATATAGTAAATATAATACATTAGAAAAGTTATGCCAAGCAGACTTAGATGATATAAAAAGAATAATTCATTCATTAGGTAGTTATAATAAAAAATCAGTATATATAAAAGAAATAGCAACTATTTTATTAAATAAGTATAATGGTATAGTACCTAAGAAAAGAGAAGATCTAGAATCTTTACCTGGAATAGGTAGAAAAACAGTAAATGTTTTCTTGAGTGAATTAAATATAGAACCCGAGATAGCAGTAGATACTCATGTATATCGTGTTAGTAAGAGATTAGGCCTTGCTAAAGATAAAGATGATGTACTAAAAACAGAAATGAAACTAAGAAAGGCATTTAAAAAAGAGGATTGGAATAAAAGACATTTACAATTAGTCTTATTTGGAAGATACTATTGTAAAGCAATTAAACCAGAGTGTGAGAATTGTAAACTGAAAAAAATATGTAAAGGAGTGAAATAATGGAAAGAACATTAATTAAGAATCTTGAAGAAGAAAAAGAATCATTAATTAAAGGACATATTAATAAAATTAGAGATACTAAATATATGTTCTTTATAATTCTTGAAGATAGAAGTGGATTCATTCAAATTTCTATAGAAAAAGAGGGTAATGAAGAATTAACTAAAAAACTTGAGGGTGTTTTAAAAGATTCAATTATGGAAACTAAGGGTGTTATGAAACTTAGTGAATATGTTAAACAAGGTGGAAAAGAATTTATTCCTACAGACATTAATATATTGTCACGTGCAGAAGCATCACCACTTGAAGAAGGAGCAAATCTTGATACAAGACTTGATTATAGATGGATAGACTTAAAAACTGAAAAGAATCAATTGATGCTTAAGATCCAAAGTACTATGGTTGAAGGAATGAGAGATTATCTATATTCAGAAGATTTTACTGAAATACATACACCTAAATTAATAGGTACTGCATCTGAATCAGGATCAGAAGTATTTGAAGTATCATATTTTGATAGAAAAGCATATCTAGCACAAAGTCCACAATTCTATAAACAAATGGCTATAGTATCAGGACTTGAAAGAGTATTTGAAGTTGCACCAGCTTTCCGTGCAGAAAATTCTAATACATATAGACATGCAACTGAATATACTTCATTCGATGTTGAATTTGCATATATTAATTCATATGAAGACGTAATGGATTTAGAAGAGGATTTATTAATCGCAGGATTAACTAAAGTAAAAGAAAAATATGAAAAAGAAATTAATGATATTTTTAATACAGAAGTAATTATTCCTACTAAGCCATTCCCAAGAATTAAATTAGAAGATTTATATAAAGAATTAAATGAAAGATATGGCTATGAAATCCCAACAGAGGATATCGGAGATATGAATTCTGAAACTGAAAAATTAACTAGTAAATTTGCTATAGAAAAATATGGACATGAGTTTATATTTATAACTGGTTATTCAAAAACAAAGAGACCTTTCTATCATATGAGAGATGGAGATAAACCTCTTGGATATGACTTAATTTGGAGAGGTACTGAAATAACTAGTGGTTCTCAAAGAGAACATAGATATGAAGAATTAAAAAAGAATGCAGAAGAAAAAGGATTAACTAAGGATGTTGAATTCTACTTAGAATTCTTTAAATCAGGATGTCCACCTCATGGAGGATTTGCGATTGGTGTTGATAGATTAACTATGTTATTATTAAATTTACCAAGCTTAAAAGAAACTATGTTTGTCTTCAGAGGACCAAATAGATTAAATCCATAAAAGTGAGTTAACTCACTTTTTTTATGTTATAATTTATTTAGGTGATTTTATGAATAATGGTATTTATAAATTTATTGACGTAGATATTAATTCAAAGAAAATAGGTGGAAAAGCTAGAAATTTAGCTATTCTTACACAAAATGAATTTCCAGTTCCAAATGGATTTGTAATTTCTACTGAGGCATTTACTAACAATAAATTGTCTGAAGAATCGATTAATTATATAGGATCTTTACTTGATAAAGATAGTACATATGCAGTTAGATCATCTGCGATGGTCGAAGATGCTGCAAATGAATCATGGGCAGGACAATTTGAATCATATTTAAATGTTAAACCAACGGAAATAATAGATAAAATTTATGAATGCCATAATTCTAAAAAAGATAGAGCGGTTAGTTATGCAAATGGAGAAGATGTATTTGATATAGCTGTAGTTGTTCAAGAAATGATTAATGCTGAATATGCAGGTGTAGTTTTCTCTAAAAATCCAGTTAATGGAGAAGATGAAATAATAACTGAATATGTTAAAGGACTTGGAGAAGACCTAGTCAGTGGTAAAAAGGACCCTGTTCAAGTTATCATTAGTGATGATTTAGAAAAAGATAATATACCATTTGATATTATGATATTAAAAGAATATGTTAATAAAATTGTAAAAGTTTATAATAATATTCCACAGGATATAGAGTATGCTGTATCAGATGGTAAAATTTATATATTACAATCTAGACCAATAACAACAAATAAAGAAAAAGATGAAGAAGTTATAGAACTTGGTTCTCCTGAAGATTTATTTTACTGGGGACCTTCAAAGGCAGAATCTATTTATATGAGTGATTTCTTTGCAGGTATGAAAGAATTTTTTGACATGTTAAATAAAAATGAAGACATGCCAAAACCACCAGTAACACTATGTTTGTTTAGTAATCATCAAATGGTATGGTTAAACAATGCAGAAGATTTTGGTAACTTTGTAAAAGAAATGTTTTTATATTATGAAAAAAATATTGATATCGATGAAGATATTAATAAATGGAATGAATTAAAAAATAAAGATTTAGTTAAAGCGTTTAATCAAACTGAGTTTGCTGAATTTGCATTATATGGTGCAGAAGGAGAGATATTTAATAGACTTAGTAGATTTGAAGATAAAGTTAAAAGAGATATTTTAACTGCCTTTGCTACTCCAGAAGATGAGACTTTCTTAAATAGATTAGATAGAGAATTAGTAGAGAAAAATAATTATAAAGAAATGGCTAAATTATATCCATGGATTTGTGATGGGTATGGTGGAGTTAAAGGAATAAATGAAGCAGAAAAATACTTTGAAGAAAGACTAGAATTATTAAATGGTAAAATATCAGAAAAGATTAATTACATTGAAAAGCGAGAAGAATTATTAAGTAAATATGACTTAACTTCAGAAGAATTAAAATCATTAGAATTATTACAGAAATTAGTTAAATATATGGATGATAGAAAAGCATGGATGATGTCATCAAGAAGAGATATTAAAAATAATCTATCTAATATTGAGAATGGATGGTATTATGATGGTAAAACGAGTAAGTATTTATCAAGTGAAGAAACAGATAAATTATTTGATAGATATGTTATGTTTCAATCTGCTACAGGTGTATTAAAAGGTATGGTAGCATCCAGTGGAAATTATCATTTTGTTAGTGGAGAAGTAGTAGTTATAGATGATTCGACTAAACAAGTTGGTGAAGATAAAATACTTGTTTGCCCAATGACTAGTCCTAGTTATGTTCCTTTGATGAGAAAGGCAAAAGCAATTGTAACAGACCATGGTGGTGCAATGTCACATGCCGCAATTGTTGCTCGTGAATTTGGATTACCTGCAATTGTAGGAACTAAAACTGCTACTAAGGTTTTAAAAACTGGGGATAAAGTAATGTTAAACTTATTAACTGGAGAAATAATAAAATAAAGCAATTAGATGTCTAATTGCTTTTTTGCTTTCTTTACAAAATTAATAAAATATGGTATATTTAAATTGTCTATAAGATAGTTGGAATTTGTTGAAAACCCACTAAAATAACGATACGGGAATCAGAATTAGTAGATGGTGTTGAATACTTGTAAATCCAAGGATCCTAAAGTCTATTATGGGATACCCACCTGCACATATGATGTAGGTTTTATCGTTCTAATTATCTTGTAGACTTTTTATGTGGAGAAATATATGTTTGAAAGATTAGAACTATTAATTGGAAAAGATAATGTAAAGAAATTAAATGATACTAAAGTACTAGTTATTGGATTAGGTGGAGTAGGAGGGATACTTGCTGAAACGTTAGTTAGAAATGGTATAGAAAATATTACAATTATAGATAATGATAAAATAGATATTACTAATAAAAATAGGCAAATAATTGCTCTAGATTCTAGTTTAGGTAGAAATAAGACAGCTGTAATGAAAGAAAGATTAATAGATATTAATAGTGATTGTAAAGTTACTATTATTACTGAATTTATAGATAAAAATAATATAGAATTATTATTTAGTAATCCTGTGGACTATGTAATCGATGCATGTGATACAGTAAGTACTAAAATACTTTTAATTGAGGAGTGTCTAAAAAGAAATATAAAGGTTATATCTTCAATGGGTATGGGTAAAAAAACTGACTTAAGTAAATTAAAAATAATGGATATAAGAAAAACTAGTTATGATAAACTAGCTAAAGTAGTTAGGAAAAAATTAAAAGATGATGGTATAAATGAAAAAGTAATGGTTTTAAGTAGTGTTGAAGAACCAATAGATACAAAAGAAAATATTGGATCATATTCACCACTTACTAGTTATGCTGGATTATTAATCGCAGATTATGTAATAAAAGATATAATAAAATAAAGGTACATTCGTACCTTTATTTTTTGTAATAAATATCAAGATCTACATAACCATATATTCCATCAATTAAACCATCACTACATAATTGCCATAATATATAGTCACCCTTATAATTTGTTTCATCAACATAATGTGCAAGCCATGTATCATAATCGTTTTTGGGCCATACATTTTCTAGATACCATTTACTTCCATATATCATAATATCATATCCATCTTTTTCAAGAATACTTTTATAATCATTAACTCTTTCTAATAGATCATGTGAATTCATTTTTAATGAATTAAAATCTCTCCATTCTTCAAAGTCATATGCGATAGGGAAATCTAATTTAACTTTATTTAAATGCTTCTTAATAAATTTAGCTTGTTTAAGTGCTTCTTCTTTAGTATTTGCACTCGTATATACATATACTCCAACTTTTAAACCTGCTGCTTTAGCATTCTTTAAGTTTTCTTCAAATCTTTTATCTAGGAAGATTTCAGTTTCCATATCACTATAAGCCATTCTTATTATTACAAATTCTGCACCAGCATCCTTAACAGCATCATAGTCAATTTTATCTTGCCAAGCACTTACATCTATTCCAAGCATTACATCTTTATTTTTATATTTCTTTTTTAAATCACTAAATCTTGTATAATGTTCTTCTTCATCTTCCTCATCATAATCATCATAAATTGGCCATTCTTCAAAAACTTCAAAAGTTAAATCCTCATTTGTTATATTTCCAGATTTATCTTTTATTTCATATTTTAAATAATATGTTCCTGGTATAGATAAATCGTAATCACCAACTATAGAACAGGTAGGTTTTCTATCATAATTATCTATAACACTATATCCTTCACAAAATTCTATTTCTTCATCTACAAGAGTACTTCTATAGTTAGATATTCGCATTACAAAAGGTGCTTCTGTATCAATTACTTCATAATCAACTATATATTTATAGTCCCGTTTATCATATTTATATTCTATTTCTATTTCTTTTTTACCAAGTTTGTTTGTCTTTAATTCTTTATCTTCGTTAGTAATTTCTACATTACTATCTGATATAAGATCACTAATAGTTTTTTCACTATATACTTCAAACTTATTCTCACTTAATTCTATATTTACTTCTTCGGGCATTTTATATTCATCGTAGAATTTACAACCTGTTAGTAATAAAAGAATTAATAGCACTGTATATTTTTTCATATCATCACCATGGAAATTATATCATATTTATTGATAATTAAAAAATATAATGATAAAATAAAAGTAAATTTTGGAGGTTTTATGAAAGATAATGAAAAATTAAATAAGGCAAAAGAAAAAGGAAAGGGATTTGTGTCAGAATTCAAAGCATTTGTTTTAAGAGGAAATGTAATGGATATGGCTATAGGTGTTATTATTGGTGGAGCATTTGCCACAATAGTTACAGCTCTAACTGATGATTTTATCAATCCACTTATTAATTCTATTGGTGGTGCAGAAATAAAAGGACAACTTAAAATTTGGGGTGGACAATACCTTAATTGGGGACATTTTGTAACAGCAGTTATTAATTTCTTAATTATGGCATTTATTCTATTCTTAATGCTAAAAGGTGTTAATAAAATAGTTGAAGCAGGTAAAAAGAAAAAAGAAGAACCTAAAGCACCAGTTAAATCTGATGAAACAGTTCTTTTAGAAGAAATAAGAGATTTATTAAAGAAAAGAAAATAAAAATATACAAA
>CAMUYN010000018.1 GCA_947165005.1 uncultured Bacillota bacterium | reverse complement strand
AATAACTGGGCAAACTTTTATAAAGGTAAATTTGTTTCAAATACAATATTAAATGCAAATGCATTTGAAAAACTATTAAAATAAATCGCAATATTAAGATATTATGATGTGTTCGTTGACCGCATACTAGGCACATCGAAAGCCTTTTGGTTTTAGAAAGGAAGAATTAATATGCAAATAATAGAGTATGAGAAAAAATATCTTGAAGATGTAAAAGATTTATTAGTTGAATTAGAAGAATATATTTTATCTATTGATGAAGATAATCTTGATCAACTACATCCTGATTATAGAGATAAAAAAATACTATTTGATCTAAAAGAAGTAAAAGATAATAATGGAAAATGTTATTTAGCACTTGATGAAGATAAAGTAGTTGGTTTAATAATGGGCATTATTAAAAAGTTTGATGAGAATGATTATCTTTATTATAAATGTCCTAAAGAGGGAGAAATAACTGAATTAATAGTTACTTCTAAAACAAGAAGTAAAGGTGTTGGACAAGCACTAATAAATAAAATGGAAGATTATTTTAAATCTGTAGATTGTGAATATGTTTTAGTTGATGTATTTGCTTATAATAAAATAGGAATTGATTTTTATAATAAAAATGGATATCACCACAGAATGTATACAGATATTAAAAAATTATAATATGTTCTTAATCTACAAACATATCTGTAACACTGTGGTTAAATTGATATGGTCGTTGGCCAAAGTCATATAAAAACGATATGTTCGTTCACTGCATACTAGGCATGTTGAAACGATTTGTGTTTTAGAAAGAGAAAAAAGATGTCTTTAGACATCTTTTTTCTGTGTTATAATATTATTGGTGATACTATGAATCTAATAAAGTATGATAATAAGTTAGTAAGAATTGTTGATGTAGATAATAATCAATATGAAGGAATCTGTTCTTATAATAATAAAGACTTTAATGAATGTGAATATGGGATAGATGAAGAAAGTTTAGATATTATATGTATTAAATTTTGTAAGTCAAATATAAAAAAAGTAGAAGTAATAAATAAATTTAGTAAGGAATATGGTAAGTTAGAAGAATTGATACTTGATTCTGATGATTTAATTGATGAAGTTTTTGAATCTGAAGAAGATGAACATATTTTTAGATTGTTAAGATGTATTAAAGATAAAAAAATAAAAGTAGATAAGGATTTGTTATTAAAATTATTAAAATATAATAAAGATGAAAGAATTATAAATATGGTTAAAATTATTTTAGAGAGGGAATAAGACATGAAAAAAATAGTAATAGCTACTACTAATAAAAATAAAGTAGAAAGAATTAAAAAATTATTAAGGAATGAAGATTATGAAATACTATCATTATCTGATGTAATAGATAATAGTATTCCAGAACCTAACGAGATATTTGAAACAGGATTAGATAATTCTATTATTAAATCAACTTATTATGTTGATTATGTTCCTGAAGGAACTATTGTTTTATCACAGGATGATACAATGGAACTTGTCGGAGTATCACAAGAAGATGATCCAAAAGGACATATTAAAGGACCTGTAATGGCAAAATATGGTGAATTTAATGATGAGATTGCTGCCAATTATTATATAGAATTAGCAAATAAATATGGTGGCTTTATAGAAGTTAATTTTAGATATGGTCATAGTATAGCTATAAAGAAATCAAATAATAAAATATATAAAAAGGTTTTAGGAAAGACATCCATATTAAAATCTAGATTGGTAAATGAGGCATATAAATTAGATAAGTGTCCTGGATACTTTTTATCATCTTTAATGGAAGTAGAAATTGATGGTAAATGGGTTAAATATAACGATTTAGGTGATGAGGAATTAATTAAACTAGATTCTGATTTATATGATTCTATTACTTCTATGTTAAAAGAGATTGAAAATGAATAAAAATTCTTTTAGTAAAAGAGCATTAGAATATAATCAGTATTTATCTAAAGTAAATATTGATTTACCTAAAGATTATAAATTAATTAATCCTTTCAAAGAATCAAATAAAAAACAAATAAGTAAAATAGCAAATATATTTTATAATAAATATTATAGTGATAATAATCCTAGAAGATTAATTATAGGTAGTTCACCTGCTAGAAGAGGAACCGCAGTAACATGAAATATAATTTTGATATAAATAATAGGGCGTTTAATGCAATTAAGAATGGGTCTAAAAGAATAGAAATAAGAGTTACTAAATTAGGGGATAATCATTTTGATTATGGTGTTTTAAAAAGTGGGGATAAAATAGAGTTTAAATCTCTTGATGGAGATATTATTGAATGTTTAGTTAAAGATGTTAATCATTACGAAAGCATAGAAGAATTATTAACTTTAGAGGGTACTAGATATACATTATCTTCCACTAATGATTTTAATGAAGGCGTTAAATCAATAAATAGTATTAATGGATATAGTGAAGCCATGAAAGTTAATGGTGTATATGCAATACATATTGAGTATTTAGATAAATAAACGGATACAAATCCGTTTTTTTAGTGGTATACTAATAATATAGATAAGATATTTATGAAGGAGTAGAATATGAAAATATATGTATCAGGATCCATATATGGTGGGAGACAAAAAATAGAGACTTATAAAGTAATTGTTACTGCACTTGAAGATTATGGAGAAGTATTGGATAAGCAAATAATTGATAAAGATGTTTTAAAAAAGGAAGAATTTCAATCAGATGAATCAATATTTAAAGGACTAGAAGAATATTTGAAAACAGCAGATATAGTTTTTGCAGAAGTAACTGTTCCTTCGTTAGGTGTAGGATATGAACTTGGTGTTGCAGATCAATTAGGTAAAAAAATAATTGCAGTTTATGATTTAAATGTGATAGATAAAGTATCTACTATGATTAGAGGAAATACGAGAATAAAATTAATTGGATATCATGATATTTCTGAGATTACTAATAATTTAGATGAATTGCTTAAATAATTGGAGGTAGCATGAGTAAGTATGAACCATTATGGAAATATGTAAAAGAGAATGATAAAGATGAATATAAGTTATCTTTTGATGAAGTTAAAAAGATAACTGGTTTTGAATTTGATCATGCATTCTTAACTTTTAAAAAAGAACTATTAGATTATGGATATGAATTTAAGAAACTATCTTTAAAAGAAAGATGGGTATGGATAATAAGAAAATAAAATATTCTAGTTTTGAAGAATATCCTGGATTAGATGAGATTAGGGATTGGAAAAGGAATATAACTATAAAAGATGTCCTTATGCATAGAGCAGGATTCCAAGATTCAGGGCATTATCATAATGAATATTTTGATCAGGAAAAACAAAGTTTATCTAATGATGTTAGATAATGAAGGTAATAATAAGGAGTCATTAAAATCATTAATTAATGATATGAAAAATGAAAACAAAAGTTAATTGATGAAGCAGAGGCAGAAAAAAACTAGATGATAATCATCCTTTAAAAAAAGTAAAAAAGGCACTTTATGAAATAAAATAAAAAAAGATGTTAAATAACATCTTTTTTTGTTGAAAAAATAATAGTTATGATATAATTTAATTAAGAATAGAGGAGGATATATGAAAAAAATATCTAAAAAACTTTTGTCGGTATTAGGTACAATAGCACTTTTATTACTTGTTATTTTACCATTTATACCATTTGGAAAGGTACATGCTAATGGAAGTAATACGCAAGATTACCAAGGTAATAGTTCTGCAACATTAAACTATAGTATTAATGGTGTCATAGAATATACTGATGGTGGTGGATATGACCACGGGATTGGTTTTAGAATAAATAACATTAGGTATAAAGCTGATGAATCTAAAGTATCTTATACTGAAGAACCTGCAGTTGAAAGGGATTACCAAGGAAATAAGATAATTGGTGATAATAATCAACCAATTCCAATATTAGATCCAGAAACTGGACAACAAATGACTGAAAAGACAGCTCTTACTATAACTGGAGATACAATTAATTATGATTCTAATGGAGATACAGTAGATTTTGTATTTAGTATGGCCCCAGGAACATTAATGTATGGATTAACAATTAACGGGACACAAATAACAGATTTACCTGATAGTGCAGAAGAATTAGAAGCTTGTTATGTTGATCATACATTAGAAATACCAGTAAATGGTATAACTAAAGCAAGTCATTATGATATAGAAATAAATGCTAGATATCCAAATTCTGATGAAGAATTTATGAGTAACTTTTTATGGGACTATAATCCAGAAGGGTATACAGGACCAGATGATAAAATATTACACGGAACACTTACATTTGTAAAAGCAGAATATGATGGACATACATATACAACCCCAGAACAAGTAAATGCTTTAGGTGGTGTTTATATCTGGAGAGATGCTGAAAGAAAAGATAGTTACACAGATGATAGAGAAGGATGCGGAGAAGCACAATTCCCAAAGGGAACAATGTTAACAGTTAAAATTATTCCTGATTCAGGATACCAATTAGTAAATTTTGGATTAAATGGTACTCCATTTGAACCACAAGAAGAAATAGGAACATATACATTTGAAGTTAAGAGTGGACCATTCCACTTACAAGCTGAAATAGCAGCAGTTGATGATAAGGTTAATCCAATTTCTGAAAAAGTAACAGCAGGAGCAATTACTTTAGGTAATGAAGATTCTATGTCTATAGGTACAGCTAGATTAGATGTTAAAGATGTAGAGTTATCTAATGAACAGATTAATAACTTTGAAGAAGCAGCTAACGGATATAATGTAGAAAACTATTTAGATATTTCTTTATACAATACTGTATATAAAGGTAGTGAATCAGAGAGTTGGGATACTAAAGTAGAAGAATTAGATAATAAAGCAGAAATTAGTTTACAATTAGAAGACAGTGTTAATGGCCAAGATATAGTTGTTGTTCATGAAACACATGATGGAAAATATGAAATAATTGAAACTGAATATCTTGAAGAGTATAATGCAATAGTATTTAAAACAGATTCATTCTCTAATTATGCAATTGCTACAAAGGGTGAAGTCATTGCTCGTAAACATATAGTTGAATTTGATACTAATGGTGGATCAGAAGTAAAATCTGTCGAAGTAGAAGATGGAAAAGAATTAGAAAGACCAACAGCACCAACAAAGGACGGTTATACATTTGGTGGATGGTATATTGAACCAGAATTAAACTATTCATATGATTTTGAAACATTAGTAGATAGAGACTTAACTTTATATGCAAGATGGATAAATAATGATGATCTAAAAGATTATACAGTAACTGATAAAGATGGAAATTCTATTTCATTTACTGATGAAAAAGGCCATAATTATAAATTTACTTTATTTGATATACTTTCTCAAAGTAAAGAAGAAATTATGGCACAAGATTCAGAAATAACAGAAGAATATTATAATCAAATGATGGATTTATTAAATAATCTTGCTAAACCAAATGCTTTATTAAAACTATATGAAATAGAAGTATATGAAGATAATAGTATTACGGGAGATACAACATCACTTCATGAAGGACCATTTAAAGTAAAAATAAAGATCACTGATGATATGAAGAAGTATAATACATTTAAATTAGTATATTTAAAGAATGATTTTACTTTAGGAGAAACTATTACTTTGACTGTAGATGGTGATTACTTAGTTGGAACTATTCCACATTTAAGTACATATATGTTAACAGGAAATAATACTACTAGTCCAAAAACTGGTGATAATTTATTAAATAATATTATATTATTAGGTGTTAGTATAGTTGGACTTCTTGGAGTTGGATATATATTAAAAAGAAAAATAAAACTATAAAGGATTAATTTTTATAGAGTATTTAGAAAACAGATAGAAAAATCTATCTGTTTTTAAATATAGTGATTTTTATATTGCGATTTATGATATAATTAGTATATAATGAATAATATTTATAAAGGAGATATTTTATGTTATTAAGCAAAATATTTAAGGGTACAGATGTTAAAGTAAATAATGATATTGATATAAAATATATAACATTTGATTCAAGAAAAATACAGAAAGATTATATGTTCGTTGCAATTAATGGTTATGAATTAGATGGACATAAATATATTAATAGCGCGATAGAAAAGGGAGCTACTGCTATATTAATTGATGAATCTAGATATAATGAATTTAAAGATGTAAATGCAGAAGTATTAACTACTAAAGATACTAGATTTATAATGGGTAAATTAGCATGTAATTTTTATGATAATCCAAGTAAAGAAATTAAACTAATAGGTATTACTGGTACTAAAGGGAAAACTACTGCTAGTTTTATGGTAAAAAAGATATTAGAGGAATCTGGTAAAAAAGTTGGTTTAGTTGGAACAGTAGCATGTTATATTGGTGAAAGAAAGTTAATGGATTCTGATAGAACTACTCCTGAAGCACTAGAATTACAAGAATTATTTAGAAAAATGATAGATGAAAAATGTGAATATATTGTTATGGAAGTTTCTTCACAAAGCTTAAAACTTGGTAGAGTAGATGGATGTGAATTTGATATAGCGTTATTTACTAATTTAACTGAAGATCATATATCTCCACATGAACATTCTAGTATGAAAGAATATTTTGAATGTAAGTGTAAATTATTTGATATGACTAATAATGGAATAGTAAACATTGATGATAAAAAAGGTAGAGAATTAATTACACTAAAGCCTAATTGCAGTTTTAGGACATATAGTATTAGAAATGATTCTGATAAAAAAGCAACTAATATAAAAATTACTAGTGAATCAACTACTTATAATGTAGATATAAATGGTAAAAAAGAATCGGTTGAAATAAGTATTCCAGGTAAATTTACAGTATATAATTCTTTAGGTGCTATTTCAATTTGTGAAGAATTAGGTATTGAAACTAAATATATTTTAAGTGGATTAAAAGATGTTAAAGTTCCTGGAAGAAGCGAAGTAATTGATAATAACAAAGGATTTACAATAATGATAGATTACGCTCATTCAGAAGATAGTTTATTAAATATATTAAAAGCAGTAAAATCATATACAAAAGGAAGAGTAATTTGTGTATTTGGGCTTGGTGGAGATAGGGATACTAGAAAAAGACCTAAAATGGGAAGAATTGCAGGTAAACTTGCAGATTTTACAATAATATCTTCCGATAATCCAAGATATGATGATCCGATGGAAATAGCTAAAGATATTGAAAAAGGAATCAAGGAAGTAACAGATCAATATACAATTATCACTGATAGAGCAGAAGCAGTAGAATATGCACTTAAAATGGCTCAAAAAGATGATTTAGTTCTACTTGCGGGTAAAGGCCATGAAACATATCAATTAATCGGTGATGATAAAGTTCATTTTAGTGAAAGAGAAGTTATAGATAGATTTTTAGAAGAATAAGTTAGGATATCTTAACTTATTTTAAGAAAGGAGATAATATGGATAAATTTATTAGTACTGAAGAAGATATATTGATTAATGTACTTAGGAATAATTTAAAGAAATATTCTAAGAATAATATCAAATCTTTCTTAACTAAAGAAATGGTTTTAGTTAATAATAAAGTACAAACTAGGTATGATTTTTTAGTGCATAAAACTGATACTATAGAAATAAGAGAAACAAAAATTAAAGTATCTAAAATCAAAAGTGATTTAAATATAATATATGAAGATGAAGACATAATAGTTATTAATAAACCATATGGACTTCTTTCTATAGCCACTAAAGAAGAAAAAGAATATACTTTATATCATTTTGTATCTGATTATTTAAAAAGTAAAAATAAAAATAATAAAGTATTTATTATTCATAGATTAGATAAAGATACTAGTGGTATAGTTATATTTGCTAAAAATCAAAGAGTTAAGAATATGTTTCAAAATAATTGGGATAGTCTAGTTAAGATGAGAAAATACTATGCTGTTATAAATGGAACACTTGATAATAAAGAGGATACTATTAAAAACTATTTAGTAGAAAATGATAAATCATTTATGGTTTATTCTACTAATAATAAGAAGGAAGGCAAACTTTCTATAACGGATTATAAAGTATTAAAAGAAAATAAAGATTATTCTTTATTGGATATAAATATAAGAACTGGTAGAAAGAATCAAATAAGAGTAACTTTTAAAGGCTTAGGTACTCCAATTGTTGGAGATAAAAAATATGGAGATGGTAAATCTCCAATTAAGAGAATGGCTCTTCATCAATATAAGATTGAATTAATTGATCCAAGAGATAATAAGAAAAAAGTATTTAAAACTGAAATGCCTACTTCATTTAAGAAATTAATAAAGTAAATGTAAATCACATATTTAAAAATATGTGATTTTTAATATTAAATGTTATAATCAAGGTAGGATAGGAGGTATTTATGGAAAAGAATACTGAAAAGAAAAAGAATAAGGGGTTAATTATAGGTTTAATAATAGGAGGAGCAGTATTATTAATACTAGCAGTATTATTTTTATTACTATTTATATTAAAACCTACATATAAAGTCACAGTTAATACTGGTGGTAGAGAATTAATAAAAAATGTAGTAGTAGAAGATAATGTATTAAAGGAATTACCAGAAGTAAAACCAAAAGAAAGTGAATACATAGTTGCATGGGTAAATGATAAAGGTGAAGCAGTTAGACCTGGAATACCATTAGATGATGATACAGGGCTTACACCAGTACCAGGAAATCCAACTGATGAACTTGTAACATTAAAATTTGAAACTGGAACTGATGAAGTAATTAGTGATATTGTCATTAAAAAAGGTTCAGAAGTAATACTACCAGTTAAACCAAAAGATTATAAAGATTGGAAATTTTTATATTGGGTTGATAAAAACAATGTTGTTATATTAAGTGATAGGATAATTGATGAAGATACAACAATATATGCATATTGGGTCAAACCAGAAAAAGGTAAAGAAAAAGTAACTATTAAATTTGAAACTGGTACAAAAGAGAAGGTTGAATCAATAAAATTATATAAAGGAAGTAAATACTTATTCCCATCATTAAAAGAGAAGAATGGTGATAAAGTATTTAAAGGATGGTTAGATCCAGATGGAAAATTACTAACAGTTGAAGATACAGTAGAAAAAGATATTACATTAACTGCTAAATGGGTAGAACCATATACATGCCCAGAAAATTGTACACCTAATGAAGATGGAAAAACATGTGTTAGAAAGACAACTGTTGCACCATCTAAGCAAACATTATGTCCTGCTACAGAATGGACAAATAGTTATGGTCAAACATATTGTATAGATTTAAGTACAAAAGAATGTGATAGACAATGTGCATCAGGTGAACCATTTGGAACTTATGAAGTTGATTATACATATGAAGATGGATATGACCAATATGGTCCAATTATAAAATTATGTTGTGTTAAAAAAGTTAATTATGTTGAAGAAAATGTATGTCCTGCAGGATATGAAAGAGATGGAGATAATTGTACTTTAACTGAAACAATAGAATGTACAGCAAATTAAAAGAAACTTGAAAAAGTTTCTTTTTTTATAGAAATTAAAAATATGATACTCTAGTTGAGTATCATACCAACAATAAGGATGACACTCAATTAAATTAAGTGTTCCTCTAAATATATATTAACACATTTTTTTATTATAAACTAGTATTTTTGAAAATATTAGTTACTATATGTTATAATTTATCTGGGTGATCGAAATGATTTTAACTAAATTTGATAATTATAAAATTTTAGATATGGCTCATGGTGAAAAGGTTGAGGATTGGGATGGTGTTATTTTAAGAAGACCAGATCCACAAATTATATGGAATAATGAATCTAAACCTGAAGTATGGAAAAAAGTAGATGCTATATACCATAGAAGTAAAGAAGGTGGAGGTTATTGGGAACAAATAAAGAAAACTCCAAGTTCTTGGCAAATTAAATATAAAGATTTAACATTTAATTTAAAACTAATGGGATTTAAACATACAGGATTATTCCCAGAACAAGCATCTAATTGGGATTTTATGATAGATAAAATTAAAAAATCAAATAGAAAGATTAGTGTTCTAAATCTATTTGCGTATACCGGAGGAGCAACAGTTGCATGTGCTTATGCAGGAGCAGATGTAGTACATGTTGATTCATCAAGAGGTATGGTAGATTGGGCAAAAGAAAATATTAAATCATCTAATTTAGAAGATAAATATGTTAGATTTATAGTAGATGATTGCATTAAATTTGTTGAAAGAGAAATAAGAAGAGGACATAAATATGATGCAATTATAATGGATCCACCATCATTTGGCAGAGGTGCTAATAAAGAAGTATGGAGATTTGAAGATAATCTTTATGACTTAGTAGAACTATGCACTAAAGTACTTAGTGATGATCCATTATTCTTCTTAATTAATTCGTATACTACAGGTATTAGTTCAGAAGTACTTAAAAATATACTTAGTCTAACTATAGATAAAAAAGGAATAATTACTAGTGGAGAAATAGGTTTACCTATGGAAAATAGTGATTTAGTATTACCTTGTGGAATATATGGAAGATGGGAAAAGAAAGATGAATAATTTGAATGTTTTATATGAAGATAATCATATAATAGTTGTAGTAAAACCATGTAATATATTATCTCAAGGTGATGATACTAAAGATATAGATATGCTTACTATAATAAAGAATTATATTAAAGAAAAATATAATAAACCTGGGAATGTATATTTAGGACTTGTTCATAGACTTGATAGACCTGTTGGCGGGGTAATGGTATTTGCTAAGACTAGTAAAGCTGCTTCTAGACTAAGTGAAGAAGTAAGAAATAATTTTGTTCATAAAAACTATTTAGCCATTGTACATGGGCAAACGTTAGATAGTGAAGTATTAATTGACAAAATAAGTAAAGATGAAAAAACTAATAATTCATATATAGATTTAGAAAATGGTAAAGAAAGTATATTAATGTATAAAACATTATATTATGATAAATCTAAAGATTTAAGTTTAGTGGATGTTGATCTTAAAACAGGTAGACATCATCAAATAAGATTGCAAATGGCAAATAGAGGATATCCTTTATATGGGGATCAGAGATATGGACTTGGAGAAAAAGCACAGATAGCATTATATGCATATAAATTAAAATTTATTCACCCAGTTACTAAAGAAGAAATGGAATTTAAATATTTACCAGATTGGGAAATATTAAAGGAGGTAAATTTATGAAAAATTTATATATAGATTTTGATGGGGTAATACTTGATACATTACCACCAGTATATAATTTAGCAAAAAAATTGAATATTGATTATAAGACTCAACCAGAGCAAGTTGGATTATTATTTTCTAAAATAGATTGGGAAGAATTAATTAGTGAAAGTCCTGAATTAAGTGATAGTACTAATAATATAAAAAAATTAAAAGAATCTAAGAAATTCAATATTAGCATTCTTACACATGTTAATTCTTTAAAAGAAGCCGCTGCTAAAATAAGATTTATAAATGGTTTATTTAATGATTTAACTATTATTCCAGTACCTAAATCATGCTCTAAGACAATGATGACTCAAACTAAGGGAGCTATTTTAGTTGATGATTTCTCTGGTAATTTAAAAGAATGGCAAGAATCTGGGGGAATAGCAGTTAAATTTGTTAAAGAAATAGAAAATGGTAAATATCCAGAAATTACATCTTTAGAAGAATTACTTGATATGAAATTTTAAAAAACTTAATTAATTAAGT
>CAMUYN010000017.1 GCA_947165005.1 uncultured Bacillota bacterium | reverse complement strand
AAAACATAAATGATGATACTATTATTGAAAAAAATAAAAATGGTAAACAAAAAACATTATTAAATTTATTAAAATAATTATCTTATTTAAAAAATAGAACGTTAATAAACGTTCTATTTTATTACTATACTAACTAATTTCTTAGGTATATATATTTCTTTAATAATAGTTCCTTCTTCAAGATATCTCTTAACATTTTCTATTTCTCTAACTTTTACTTTAATATCTTCTTCAGAAATATCACTTGGTACAGTAACTTTTCCTCTTACTTTACCATTAATTTGAACTACTACTTCTATGTTCTCATCTTCTTTTATATCATTATTAATTTCTGGATATTTATTGTTATGAATACTAAATTCATTACCAATCTTATTCCATAATTCTTCTGATATATGAGGTGCAAAAGGAGCAAGAACCAATAATAATTGTTCTATATAATATCTAGGTATTTTATCTAATTTAGATAAAGAATTAACATATTCCATAATACGTGCAATACATGTATTAAATTGGAATCTTTCTATATCTTCAGTAATAGATTTAATAGTATTATTTAATACTTTATCTATTTCTTGATATCTAGTATCGGAATTCTCTATTTGATCAACTACTCTACCTACTCTTTGATAGAATTTATCAATTGATTTAATTCCATCATCAGACCAAGGTCCACCTTCTACATAATTAAATCCAAACATTAGATATCCTCTTAATACATCTGCACCATATTCTTCAACATATTCATCTGGAGAAACAGTATTTCCTTTAGATTTACTCATTTTTTCTCCATCTGGTCCTAATATTAATCCTTGGTGTACTAAACTAGTAAATGGTTCATCAAAATTAAGATAACCCATATCTCTTAATGCCTTAGTAAAGAATCTTGCATATAATAAGTGCATACATGCATGTTCTACTCCACCAATATATTTATCAACTGGAAGCATCTTATTAATTAATTCTTTATTAAATGGTTCATTACTATTCTTATTATCAGGATATCTTAAATAATACCAACTTGAACATACAAAAGTATCAAGTGTATCAACTTCCCTAGTTGCAGGTTTACCACATTTTGGACAAGTACAATTAACAAAGCTTTCACACTTTTTAAGTGGACTTTCTCCATCTGGTGTAAATTCTACATCATCTGGAAGTACAACTGGTAAATCCTTTTCAGGTACTGGAACTATTCCACAAGAATCACAATAAATTATAGGAATAGGAGCTCCCCAATATCTTTGCCTTGATATTAACCAATCTCTTAACTTATATGTTGTCTTTCCATATCCGATATTTTTTTCTTTTAAAAATTCTATCATTTTATTAATTGATTCTTCTTTATTTAGACCATTTAAGAAATCAGAATTAATATGAATTCCATCACCAACATATGCTTCTTTAGATATATCCCCACCTTCAAGAACAGGTATTATATCTATGCCAAATTTCTTTGCAAAATCATAGTCCCTTTCATCATGTGCAGGAACTGCCATAATAGCGCCTGTACCATAACTAGAAAGAACATAATCACTAATATAAATAGGTATTTTTTTATCATTAACTGGATTAATAGCATATGCACCAGTAAAGACACCAGTTTTTTCCTTAGTAGTACTAGTTCTTTCAATCTCACTTTGCTTAGAAGCCTCAATCTTATAATTATCTACCGCATCTTTATTATCACTAGTAGTTATCTTATCTACAAGTTCATGTTCTGGAGATAATACACAATATGTTACACCGAATAATGTGTCACATCTTGTAGTAAATACATCAAAATTATATTCAGTATTATCAACTTTAAAATTAACGATTGCTCCTTCAGATTTACCTATCCAATTCTTTTGAAGAATCTTAGTTTTTTCAGGCCAATCCAATTTATCTAAATCACTTAATAATTCTTCTGCATAATCAGTTATCTTAAAGAACCATTGACTCATATCTTTTCTTATTACAGTTGTGCCACATCTTTCACATTCACCAGAGATTACTTGTTCATTAGCTAAAACTGTTTTACACTTATCACACCAGTTAACTGGAGCCTCTTTCTTATATGCAAGACCATGTTCATAAAGTTTTAAAAACATCCATTCAGTCCATTTATAATATTCTTCTTTGCAAGTTATTACTTCATGATCCCAATCAAACATAGCTCCCATTTTTCTTAATTGTGTTTCCATAGTTTCTATGTTTTTTTCAGTTGAGATTCTTGGATGAATACCTGTTTTAATCGCATAGTTTTCAGCAGGCAAACCAAATGCATCAAAACCCATTGGTTCAAAAACATTAAATCCCTTCATTTTTTTATATCTTGCATAAGTATCAGATACTCCAAAATTATACCAATGCCCCAAATGTAATTTAGCTCCTGAAGGATAACTAAACATCTCTAAGCAATATAATTTCTTTTTACTAGGATCATCCCTAAATTTATTAATACCTTCTTTTTCCCATCTATCTTGCCACTTTTTTTCTTCTTTTTTAAAATTATACATTTTCCATCTTCCTTTCTAAATGTTTTAAATATTTTGCTAAAAAATAATATGTTGCCCAAACTGCTGGTATTAAAATTACTAATATAATTAATAATTTAAGCCATATTTGACTTATTCCCACAACAGCAAGCACTAATGTTGAAATTAATAATGCATTTATAAAGTTAATAATTCTAAGTACTTTTATAACGCCTATTTTATCTATATCTACATGATAATAGTTTTTTAGTAAACTCAGTTCTGTTGATAATTCTCTTTTTCTTTTTGACTTTCCTCTTATAGTCCTTATTTGCCCATTAGTTACAAAAAAATAGTATGTTACATAAGCAACTATAAAAAACAAAACATACATAATTAAATATTTTAATATTCCCATATATTCTCCTTTAAACAAAAAAAATCCCAAAATGTAAGGACGAATTACCGTGGTACCACCTTACTTCATAGGATTTATGCTCTCTTTATTTATATCGTAATAACACGCTTTTGATTCCAAAACAAGTTCATAAATATTATTAGTTAATTTTCACCAGCCATTAACTCTCTTTATAATAATTATTTACTACTACTTTTCTTCATTACCAAACATCAATAATTATAATATAAATACTATTTTATTTCAAGTATTAATTGACTTTTATTATAAATATATGTTATAGTATCACATACGAAAGTGTGAGAAAATGGGACTGGAAAGTTATAAATATAGTGAAAAATATGAAGAAGAAATGTTATCTGAAGGTATGATTGCAAATGCAAAATTACTTGCTAATGATAAATATGAATACGATAATTTAATCGGTTTATTTGGAGATAGATTAAGAATAATACCAAATGGTTCTTCTCGTATTGGAAAAAAAATAAAATTAAAAAGTTTTAGTGATAGATTTATCCACAGAGTTTTTTCTTGGCCAATTAATTATAAAGATTATAGAGAAGATTTTAAAGATTCAATATATGAATTATCAAATGTAACTACATCACTATTTTCTTATTCCTCTAATGAAAAGGATTATATTGGTCTAGCACAAGTCATTCATAATAAAGAAAATACTTATGTTATAGGAAAAGCACTTAATCATATGATAAATACTACATATTCGTTATTAGCCTTTTATACTAAATATAATCTAGAAATGGTTACACCAAACGATATAATATATAGAGATATGAGAGCAAATATGGAAGAAGATTTATCTTTATATGATATTGATCTAAAGACATTCAATCTTGTAAGACTATTAATTGTAGTATCTGACAATTTACCACAAATAAATTATAATAGAGTTATAAATAGTAAAAAATCTCCTATTAATTCAAGAAGATATAATGATGGCGGCGATAATGTTGTATTAAATGATTTATTATATGCAGGTAAATATGGAAAAGCTGCAGTTCAATATTCAAAAATATTTAATAGTTATTTAGGACATGAAAACGCATTTGAAAACCTACTATGCCAATATGATTATGTCTTAGATGCTACTAGAAAAGGACAAAATTTAGATAAAAAAGTTATAAAAGAAATAATTAATACAATTTACTTATATTACGGAGCAAAATTCATAAAAATGCAATCAAATAATGCAATGGATAATTATAGCCTTAATATGTATAAAGAAAAAGTAATGAAAGCATTTAATGTGGCAATAGATCAATATGAATTAGATTTTTCATTAGAAGATCTAAAATCTAAGTATTATTGTGAAAAAGCAATCGAATTATATTGCACTATAAATAAAGATTATTATAAATTATCAAGAGTAAAAGAATCTTTTGAGCCACATGAAAAAGTACCAATGGATGCAGATAATAAAGCAAGAGAATTAAAATTAAAATATAATTTGAGGAACTAATATGTTTAAATATAGTCTAGATAATAAAAGATATTATACACTAAATTATTATAATAAAAAGAAATATAATTCCAAAGTATTTAAAATTAGTTTAAACGCAGGTTTTACTTGTCCTAATATAGATGGTACCAAAGGTAAAGGTGGATGTATATATTGTTTAAATGGTTCTAAATCAATAGATAATTTAGATTTATTAAAACAATTTATTACCCAAAAAAATATAGAAGAAAAAAAATGGTCTAACGCCAAATATATAGGTTATTTCCAAGCTAATACTAATACTTATGCACCTCTTGATGTATTAAAAGAAAAATATGAATTAATATTAAAACAAGAGAATGTTATTGGGCTTAATATTGCTACTAGACCAGATTCAATTACTAAAGAAATATATGATTATCTAGAAGAATTATCTGAAAAAACTAATTTAGTTGTAGAACTAGGTCTTCAAACTATTCATAGTAAAACTATGAAGTTATTAAATCTATGTTATACATTAGAGGACTTTGAAAATACTCTAAATGAATTAAATAAAAGAAATATAGATGTAGTTGTACATATTATTAATGGACTTCCATATGAAACAAAAGAAGATATGATTAATACAGTAAAATATTTATCTGATAAAAAAATATTAGGTATTAAAATTCATATGCTCCATATATTAAAAAATACTAAACTAAATGAACTATATCAAAAAGAAAAATTTCATGTATTAACTAGAAAAGAATATGTGGATATAGTATGTGATGAATTAGAATACCTAAGAGAAAATATAGTTATTAATAGAATTACTGGTGATCCAGTAAAGGAAGATTTAGTAGAACCAACTTGGTTAATTAAAAAATTTGGTGTACTAAATGAAATAGATAAAGAAATGGCAAGAAGAGATTCTTACCAAGGAATAAAATATAAAAAAGAAGGTTAATCCTTCTTTTTTTTATTCATATCTAGATGTAATACCAAAATATTCTTCTAGAGACTTACCAGATTCAGTAATCTTTTTAGCCCATTCTTTACCAACATATCTTAAATGCCATGATTCATAGATATAACCTGTTGAATCTTCTTTACCTTCTGGGAATCTTACTATAAATCCATATTTATAGCAATTATTTTTTAACCATTCTGCTGCAGCAGTACCATTAAATGATTCGTCCGGATTATTAATATCTGCAGCAAGTCCACTTTGATGTTCTGAATGGCCTGGTCTTGATGAATATGTATCCGCTTCATTTTGTCCATCCATAGAAACATAATTATTATATATAATATCTTGAGTATAATAACTTCTATATCCAGACTGTATCCATAATTCTATCCCATCAAGTTCTGCATGTGCTTGCATCTCATAAAATGCATCCATAAAATCATCACTTAATCCTCCTGGATTATAATCACTTGGAAGTGGATAAGTTTTATTAACTATCATTATATCTTCTATATAGTATATTCCATCTTTATTAACTATTTCATATTTTTTCTCTTCTTCTTTTTTCACTTCTTTAACTTTCTTCTTTCCTTTTATAGTTATTTTTATATCAGTACTAATATTATTCTTTATATTTTTAATAGTTAAAATAGTATTACCTTTCTTTTTAGCAGTAATTTTACTACCCTTTATTTCTAGTAAATCATTTGAGGCTTTATAAGTAATAGATTTATTAGTAGCGTTACTAGGAACAAATTTAAAGCTAATATCTAATTCATCACCTACATAACAAGTTAATGTAGTTTTAGTATTAATACTATCTAGTGGTATATAAGTGATGAAATAATCATCATAATCATCACTAGTATCAAAAGATATATATTTATCTTTTACTTTAACTCTTCCCTTATATAAAGTATATTCACCCTTTTTAATACCATATACATCTACTTCATTATTCTTTCTTAAATAATATGGTAATTTTAATTTAATATTTAGTGCCTCATCTAATATTTCATTCTTTTTAATATATAGACCTTTTTGATTCTTAAAAGATCCTTTATTTATTTTAGTAGTATATTTATTTAAATCTAAATTAATATGATTTTTTATATAATTACCATTAACTTTAATATAATATCCATCATGTTTAATAGTAATTTCATCAACATTTTCATTAATATAATTAATAGTCTTAGTCCATACTTTTAAATTAGTTTTATTGGTCTTTAAAAGATTATCTTCCTTTACAGATTTGAAGATATTATGATTAATTATCCATGATATACCTAGTATTACTAAATATACAAATACTACTAGTATACCAAGGCAATAAAGAATCCTATCAACTCTAAGTCTCTTTCTTCTTTTTTTCATATACTACCTCTATTATTAATAATAACATATTTTATAGAAAATAAAAAGTAGAACTATAATTATAGTTCTACATTATGATATACATTTTGAACATCTTCTACTTCATCAAGCATATTTAAAAGTTTATTAAATTTTTCTAGTTCTTCACCTTCTAATTTAACTTTATTTAATGCTTCCATAGTTACTTCATCAACTTCAAAATTAATGTTTGGTTTAGCTTCTACTAGTGCTTTTCTAATATTTCCATAGTCTTTAGCATCACCAGTAATAATTACTTCACCTTCATCTGTTTCTATATCTTTAACATCTATTCCTTCATTCAAAAGAATATCAAATGCTTCTTCTTCAGTTACATCTTTAGTTATAAATATACATATATTTTCATAGAAATGTGTAACAGAATTAGTAACACCTAATTTACCATCACATTTAGTAAATGCAGGTCTAACAAAACCAACTGTTCTATTAACATTATCTGTTAAACAATCTACGATTAAAGTAGATGATCCTGGACCAAATCCTTCATATCTTTGGAATGTATAATCTTCTGAAGCACCAGAATTAACTTTATCTATTGCCCTATTAATAATATCGCTTGGTACTTCACTTCTTTTTGCTTTATCTACTAATTGTTTTAATTTTTCATTAGCTTCTAAACTAGTTCCACCGTTTTTAGCAGCTATATATATTTCTTTTGCAAAATTACTATATAATTTAGCCTTTTGAGCCCCATTCTTTTGGATAGCAGCTTTTCTTACTTCATATGCTCTTCCCATAAATATCTCCCTCTTTTTCTTAAATATTTTACTATAATTATATAAAAATTAAAAGTATTTATTAAAAACTAGTTAAAAAATGTTATAATTGAGTTGGTGATGAAAATGTTTGGAACATTAATTGGTAAAATTGTTTTTAGATTTGCCAGAATAATAAAACATGGAGGTTCTACTCTACCAGGAACAGTAGTTTTAAAACTATTTCCTAATTATTTAAAAAAGATTAAATATCCAGAAAATATAATTATGGTTACTGGTTCTTGTGGAAAAGGTTCAACTGCTAAAATTATAACAAGTATATTAGAAAAAAATGGAATGAGTGTATGCACTAACAAAAATGGTGCTAACCTTATAGAAGGTATAGCTACAACAATAATACTTAATGTTAAAGGCAAAAGAATAAAAGAAGACGCACTAGTTCTTGAAATCGATGAGAGATATTTAAAAATAGTAACAAAATATATTAAACCTAAATATTTAATTATAAATAATATTACAAGAGATCAACCACCTAGACATGGTAATTTTGATATTGTATTTAATGAAATATTAAAAGGAATCCCTAAAGGGACTCATTTAATAGTTAATGGTGATGATCCAATTCTAAAAAAATATAGTCTATACTGCAAAGATGAAATTACTTACTTTGGTATAGAAAAAACTAAATATAGTTATAAAGAAAGAGATGATATAAAAGATTATAACTATTGTCCTAAGTGTAATAACAAATTAATTTTTGATTATTACAATTATGGATCAGTAGGTAGTTATAAATGCCCTAAATGTGATTTTAAAAGAGATAATATAAAATATTCTATTACTAATATAAATTATGATAATAAAGAAATTATAATCAATAAGGATTATAAAATAAAAGTTAGCTCATATATATTATCTAATTTATATAACCTAGTAGCGGCTTTTGCCATCGGAGATATTCTTAAAATAGATAGCAAAATAATAGTATCTGCCCTTTCTGATGACATAATAGAAAATAAACTATACGAAGAATTTACAGTTAATAAAAGAAAATATACAATTTTAAATTGTAAAGCTGAGAACAATTCAACATATAATCTTGCACTTATCTATACAGCAATGGATAACAAACAAAAAACTATTGTTATTGGTCATAAAGAAATATCAAGAAGATATAATCATTTTGATGTATCTTGGATGTATGATGTGTATTTTGAATTAATAAATAAAGATGATTACGTAATATGCACTGGTCCTAACGCCTATGACTTTGCTGTAAGAATGAAATTAGCAGGAATAGAAAAAGACAATATTATAATTTTAGATGATTTAACTAATATAAAAAATACTATTGAAGAAAAAACAAAAGGAAATGTATATGCAGTACTTAACTTTGATTATGTAAAACCATTTAAAGAAAAAATGACTATAAAGGAGGAAAAATAATATGAATATAACAATTGGATACCTTTATAGAGACTTATTAAATCTATATGGTGATGAAGGAAATATAAAAGCACTAAAATACCATTTAGAAGAGCAAAATGTAAAAGTTACTATTAAGTATATGTCAGTAAATGAAGAAAAAAATTTTGATGATATTGATTTTCTATATATAGGAAGTGGAACAGAAAATAATATTTTAGTAGCACTCGAAGATTTAAAAAAAGATAAAGATAAAATAAAAAAATATTTAGATGAGGGAAAAATACTTTTATCAACTGGAAATTCAGTTGAAATATTCGGTAATTATATAATTATCAATAAAAAAATAAAAGCATTAGGAATTATTGACTATGTATGTATGCATCAAGACAGAATTGTAAAAGATGTAAAAATAAAAAATGAATTAGTTGATGAAGATATAATTGGGTTCGAAAATCATAGTGGTAAGAACATATCTGAATCAAAAGATATAATTAATGATGGTACCTTCTATGGAACATATATAATAGGCCCAATACTAGTAAGAAATCCCGAATTATGTTCAAAATTAGTACATAGATTAATCGATAATAAAGATAGTAATTTCAAGTATAAAGATGAAGATTACGAATTTGAAAAAGAAGCATATAAAAAAGCAGTTAATATAATTTAACTGCTTTTTATATACTAGTTACATTAACTTTGATCTTCTTATTATCTTTTAAATAAGAACTTGCTTGTAAAAGGGTTCTAATGGAATTAATAGTCTTACCATTTTTTCCTATTATACTTCCAGCTTCATCTTCAGAAACAACTATCTCAATTGATATTTCGTTTTCATCTGTATCAAAAGCTTTAACACTAACTGAATCAGCATCCTTAACTAATGATTTAACAATTAGTTCTGTTAATTCTACTATACTCATAATTACTTCACCTTCTTAGAAGTAGTTTTCTTAGCTGGTTTTTCTTCTTTTTTAGTTTCTTTAGCAGAAACTTTTTGCTTAGAATCAGCAAATTTCTTCATAATTCCAGCTTCAGATAATAAATTTCTAGCAGTATCAGTTGGGATAGCTCCAGTTCCTAACCATTTTAAAATAGCTTCTTCATCTAGTTTAGTTTCTCCGTTTAATGGATTATGAGTTCCTAAATTTTCAATAAATTTACCATCTCTTGGGCTTCTTGAATCAGCAGCTACTAATCTATAAAAAGGTTTCTTTTTAGCTCCCATTCTTTTTAATCTAATTTTAACAGCCATAATGTCCTCCTTAATTCACATATATATTACTACAATAAAAAACAAATGTCAACCTATTTAGTTGACATTTATTTAATAAGTTATAGTACAAGTATATCCTTGTTTTTCTAAAGCTGTTTTAGTTGCTTCTGGAGATCCAGTTAAGTCTTTAGAACTCATTTTACTAATATCAATTCCAGATGTAACTACCATTTTCTTTTCTTCAATTGATTGTTTACAATCAACTAAATCATATTGGCTCATAGATCTTTTAACAGTTGCGCAGAAATCTTGCTTTTCAAATGCATTAATCATAGTATCAGAATATTTTGATAAATCCATTACATATTTCATAGACATATTATCTATTTTCTTTCCTGCAAAATGAGAAATTAATTCAACGTCTACACTACTAACTTTCATAGAGCAAGTTAATGTACTTGGTTTACTTCCACATCCTGTTAAACAAAGAACTACGCCTAATACTAAAGCTATAGTTAAAAGTGTTTTTTTCATGATAAATCCTCCTTAATTATTAGGATACCAAATATTGATATTAAACTCAATAAAAAATAGTCAATTTGACTATTTTTATATAATATTTTCTTCCTTAACTTTATCTATTTCTTCAGATACTTTTTCATCCAAATCATTTAAATTTTGCCAATCATCTTCATTATCCTCAGTTAATATCTTTATTTTTTCATCCCCTACTACTTCTATACCCAATTCCTTTTCAATATTAAAATCTATTCTTTTATTATTAATTTTAACATTTGTACATTCTGGTTGTTTTAGTGCTTTTACTAGTATTTCAGAGTCTTTACTTGTTTTTATTTTTGATTTTATACTGATTAAATCATTATAACTAATTGATTCATTAATAACATTTGTTTTTGTATCATTATCATATGAATACCAAATATTTACATCAAAAGAACCATTAACTAAAACATCATTATTTTCCATGACACCATTAAATTTATGATTAATAACCCAACAACCTAGTATTGTTGATATATTATCGCTAACATCAACAAAGTAAGTATCATTAAAACTCTTTTTGCCCTTTCCAATTACTGCTTTAGTAACTATTTCTTTATAACTAGACATATAATCACTCCCTATTTAAATATATGACTATTATTAAAAAAAGTTACAAAAAAAGAACTAAATTGTCATTAGTTCTTCTTCTTTATCACTTAATACATCTTCAACTATTTTATTATATTTATTAATTAAATCTTGTACTTCTTTTTCTGCACGTTTTTCTTCATCTTCATTAAGTTCTAATTTTTTTACATCACTTAATGCATCTTGTCTTATATTTCTAAGTGCTACTTTTGCTTCTTCAGACATTCCCTTAGCTTGTTTAACTAATTCTTTTCTTCTATCTTCAGTAAGTTCTGGAATAGAAATAAATATCATATCACCAGTATTATTTGGGGTTAAACCTAAATTTGCCTCATAAATACCTTTTTCTATATCACTTAAACATGATTTATCATAAGGTTTTATTTGTAATTTTCTAGCTTCTGGAACAGAAATATTAGCTATTTGATTAAGTGGAGTTTCTGCACCATAATACATAACTTTAACAGGATCTAACATACTTGGATTAGCACGTCCAGCTCTTATGTTAGTTAATCTATCCTTTAAATTATTAATTGTTTTTTCCATTGTTTCTTCTGTTTCTAATAAAATTTCATCCATTTTCATCATTCCTTTCTACTTATTTGGAGTTAATCTTTTTATTAATTTATATGCATCTTCTTTGTCAGTACTTAGTAATTCTTTGAAATAAACATATTTAATAAAATCATATGTCTTTATATATTCTTCTTCTGTATAATCAGTCACTATTGAAAATATGACTTTAT
>CAMUYN010000016.1 GCA_947165005.1 uncultured Bacillota bacterium | reverse complement strand
AATTAGTAGATAAAAAAATAAAATCTAACAAAAATTATAGTGGTAATGTTTTAAAATTAAGATTATGTAGTTATTTTATAGAACTTGGTTATGATAAAAGTATGATTGAAGAAGTATTGAATAATAAGTCACTATCTAATATAGATAATGGTATAAAAGAATACTATAAACTATATAATAAATATTTAAAAAAATATGATAATTATGAATTAGAAAATATACTTAGAAATAAATTATATCAAAAAGGTTATGATTTAAATGAAATAAAAAAGAATATCTATTGATATTCTTTTTTATTGTTCTTTAACTTGTTCTAATTGATCTTCTATATATTTTTTATATATGCTTTTTAGTTTTGAATCTTTAAATTTTAGCCCATAATTTTTTCTTATGTTATCTAATGAAGTGATTGTTATAGTTTTATCTTCTTCTTTCTTTTGAGATAATAATTTTTCAATTATTTCTTCTTTAGCTTTTTTTAATTCTTTCTTATCTTTTTCTCCAGTTTTTAATATTATGTGATAACCATATGAAGTTTTTACTGGTATTTTAGTATATTCACCAACTTTTAAACTATAAGCAGCCTCTTCAAATTCTTTAACCATTTGTCCTTTATTAAAGTAACCTAAATCTCCACCGTTTTCTTTTGAACCTGGATCATCAGAGTTTTCTTTTGCTAATGTATCAAAATCAGCACCATCATTTAATTGTTTAATTAAGTCTTTAGCTTTACTTAAGGCTTCTTCAGAAGAAGCATCATCTGAAGCACTAATTAAGATGTGTTTAGCTGAAATATCACCAGCATAGTTTTCATCATAATATTTTTGTATTTCCTTATCAGTTATATTTTCTTTGATGTAATCATCTACTGCTTTAGTTCTTTGAAAACTTAGTTTTAACTCATCTTTAAATTGTTTAGCATTCTTATAGCCATAATCTTTTAATACTTCTTCAAATGATTTTCCATCTTGACTATACTGTGATTCATAACTTTCATATTGATTCTTTACTTGTTCTTCGATGTCTTTGTCATCTTTATAAATTACATCAAATATTTTTTTATCAATATCATCGATTATTTGATATTTAGCATATTTTTCTCTTAATTCATCATAAAGATCATCTGCTGTAATATTTTCCCCATTTATCTTTATTGCAACTTCTTTTCCGTTTTTTAATTTAGTTTTACCACAACCAGAAAGTAATAAAACGGCACTTAAAGTAATTGCTACTCCTAATACTATTTTTCCTTTTTTCATGTTATCCTCCCTAAAATAAGTACAAATATATAATAACAAAAATAGAAAATAAAAACAATAATTTTGAAAATATAATCACATAAAATATAGTTTTACCATAATATATTTTAGAACGAAGTTAAAGGAGGAATTAAAATGAATTATTCATGTGGTTCTAGTGCTGGAATTATTCTAGTACTATTTATCCTATTAGTAATAATAATAGGTGCTTATATCTAAAGGAGGTATAAATAATGAATTCAAACTCTTGTACTCAAACTAAAAAAACAGGTAGTGGCTACTTAACAATAATAGTTTTATATATATTACTTGCAATTATACTTGCATCAGTAGTTTACTAAAAAAAGGTCTTAAGACCTTTTTTATTTTGTTAATAAATCAAAAACTTCATCTAGTTCTTTTTTAGGAACTTTACAATCAGGTATTATATGTAAATGATAATGTTTAACATCTTGAAGACATCCATTATTTTGAACTAGTTTTATTCCTTTGGCTCCTAATTTATCTTCTAAAAGTTTTTTAATATTTTTTGCTATCTCCATAATATGATTAATAGTTTCTAAATCTATATCGTCTAAATCAGTAAAATGCTTTTTTGGTATAATTAATGTATGACCTGTAGAGGTCGGATTAATATCTAAATATGCTTTTACTATCTCATCTTCATATATAGTTCTTGAAGGTATTTCACCATTTGCTATCTTACAAAATATACAATTATCCATAAAATCATCTCCTAATATAATTTTATCAAAAATAATATAAAATTAATATATTTTGTGATAAAATAATAGTGTTTTAAATTATTTTAATTAACTACTTATGAATAAACTATTTATAAATGGAGGTGATTTTATGGATTATAGAAATGATTTTAAATTTTTAAAACAAGGCATTATTTATTTTGATAATGCTGCAACTACTTTAAAACCAGATAAAGTTATAGAAAAAATGGATGACTATTATTATAATTATCCGAGTAATGCTCATAGAGGAGACTATAACATTAGTATTAAAGCAAGTACTGAATTTGAGAATACTAGATCTTTAGTTAAAAAATTTATTAATGCGAAAAAAACAGAAGAAATAATATTTACATCTGGTGCAACAGATAGTATTAATATGGCTATATATGGTTATTTTCTGAATAATCTAAAGAAGGATGATGAGGTATTAATTACTAAATCTGAACATGCCTCAATAGTTATTCCTTGGTTTGATTTGGAAAATAAACTAGGTATTAAAGTAAGATATATAGATTTGAATGATGATTATACTTTTAATATAGAAAATTTCAAAACTATGATTAATCCAAATACTAAAGTTATATCTATAGCAGAGATAACTAATGTAATTGGAGATAAAAGAGATATTAAAGAAATAACTAAAATAGCTCATGAAAACAATATTAAAGTATTAGTAGATGCATCTCAAAGTATAGGTCATGTTAAAATAGATGTAACTGATACTGATGTTGATTTCTTAGCATTTTCTGCTCATAAAATGCTTGGCCCAACTGGAGTAGGAGTACTTTATGGTAAAGAAGAATTACTTAATGAAATAAGTTATAGAAAAGGTGGAGGAACTAGTATATCATTTGAAAATCCATCTGAAATAATATACAAAGATTTACCATATAAATTAGAAGCAGGTACTCAAAATATAGCAGGTGTAATCGGATTATCTGAAGCAATTAAATTTTTAAATGAAGTAGGATTAGATTATATAGAAGATTATACTAATAATTTAAAAGAATATTTAGTATCTAAATTAGAAAATAATAAGAATATTACTATGTATAATCCAGATGTAGAAGGATCAATTCTTATATTTAATGTTAAAAATGTATTTGCTCAAGATACAGCTATATATTTAAATAATCATAATATTTGTGTTAGAGCAGGTGATCATTGTGATAAAAAACTACATGATGAAACTAATATGAAAAATACTGTTAGAATTAGTTTATATTTCTATAATACTAAAGAAGAAATAGATAAATTAGTAGATGCTTTAAATAATGATAATATTTTGGAAGAGAGTATACTATGAATGAAGATTTAAAAAGAGAATTAATTATAGAAAATTATAATAATCCAGTTAATAAAGGATTAACTAATGATAAAGATTATATCTCTATAGAAAAAAGTAATCCATCATGTATAGATCATTTTAAAATAGAAATAAAATTAAAAGATAATATAGTAGAGGATATTAGATTTGATGGAGAAGCATGTGCTATATCAACATCAGCTTTATCTATATCTATATCTAAATTAATAGGTAAAACTAAGGAAGAAGCATTAAATATAATAGATAACTATAATAAAATGATACTAAATGAAGAATATGATTCTAAAGTATTAGAAGAATTAGAAATATATAAAGATATATCTAAACAACCTGCTAGAGCAAAATGCGCTACTATAGGAATTAATGGAATAAAAGATTTATTAGAAAAAAATTAAATTTTATTAAATTTATCAAATAAAGAAGAAAATCTAACAAGATTTTCTCTTTTTATTATTTAATTGATAATTTTTGGGAAAAATAGATGACAAAAATAGTATTTTTGTCATTTGTAATAAATAAATTATTAATGTATTATGCCTTTGAAAGGAGAAAAAATATGTTAAATCAAATAGTTCTAGTAGGTAGATTAGTGAGAGATCCAGAACTAAAGGAATTTGAAGGAGGTTATAAATATACGAATATCACTTTAGCTGTACCTAGATCATATAAAAATGTAGATGGCGAATATGATACAGATTTTATTGATTGTAAGTTATGGGATGGTATTGCAGAAAATGCTACTGAATTCTGCAAAAAAGGTGATTTACTTGGTATAAAGGGTAGAATCCAAACTAGTAATTATGAAAAAGATGGTGAAACAAAATATGTAACAGAATTAATCGCTGAAAAAATAACATTTCTATCATCAGGTAAACATAAACAAGAAGCAGGAGATTAATCTCTGCTTTTTTTTGTTAAAACTTAATTAGTATGATATAATTAATATGGTGATATAATGTCAAAAGGGAAATTAATAATTGTTGTTGGAAAGTCTGGAAGCGGAAAAACATCTTTAGCGAATGAAATAATTCTTACGGGTGTTATGCTTAATGATAATAAGAGTATTCCAAGCGGAATATCTGAATACCCAGAAAAACTAGCAAGCATTGTTGAAGATTCTAATAACTCAACATTTTATGCAAAAAAATATGTAACAAGAACTATTAGAAAAGATGATGTTGGGGTGGTAAGAGGAACAAAAGAACAAATAGAATCTGAATGTAACATAGTAATACCTGGCTACAATGAAGATGATGTAATTGGTATTAACATTGATAAAATTATAAAACAAATAGATGAAGGTAAGTATCCTGTCTTAGTAACAGGTTTTATGGAATTATTACAATTAGTATTAAAAAGATTATATGAATTAGGTAGATTGAATGATGTTTTTCTTGTTGGTATAAATAGTTTTTTAAATGATGAAAAACAATATGCTGATTTAGAACAAAGTAGGTATGAAACAAATGATACAAAACTAACTAGCCAAAGTGCAGATAGCAGATTTAAGCATACAAGATTATTTGCAAGACAATATGCTGAATCAATAGATATCTTTGATTGGATTGTAGATAATTATAGAATGAAGTATGCACATGAAAAAGACTTAAGAGGTGAAGGAACAGTAATACAAAATGTAGCAAGAAATCCTAGACTATGGGAAAGGGATGAAAAACAAAAAAAAGCAATTATTGATTTTATTTGTTGCGATTTAAAGAGTTTTGAACCAGTTCAAGATAGTGAAATAAAACGCTTATAAACCAAAAACCATTTATTGGTATAAAGGGTAGAATCCAAACTAGTAATTATGAAAAAGATGGTGAAACAAAATATGTAACAGAATTAATCGCTGAAAAAATAACATTTCTATCATCAGGTAAACATAAACAAGAAGCAGGAGAGTAATCTCTGCTTTTTTATAGGTGTAATATAAATTATTATGATATAATTAAATCGGTGGTATTATGGAAAAATGTCTAGAAGAATTTAAGTCACTTATATATTCATTAAATATATTAAATAAGGAAGAATATATTAATGAACTTTTATCTTTTGATAGTGTTTCAAAAATGAATGGTCAAAATTACATAGGTTTAAAAAATGAAAAAGAATTTTTATCATTTATAAAGTATGTTTATTCCAAGATAGAAGAATATGGAAATGATTACATATTAGATGCATTAAAATATGCTAAAACATTTAAGAATGATAATACTAGTTTTATTGATCAATTTATAAAATTTATTGTAATTACAAATTTTGATGAAATTAAAATAGAATTCAAAGAAATAAATGGTACTATTTCTGAAGGCGCATTTCTTGGTGGATTAGAAATATCACATAATAGAAATATTGAATATAATAAAGAAGAGAATAGAATCGAATGCGAATGGTTTCATAATAGACCTGGTCTAAAAAGGACTAAGGTAGGAACTATAATGATAGTTAATTTTTTTGATTATGTATTACATAATTATCCAGGAGCTTCTGTTTTTTCTGATAATGTAAAGCGTTCAAATGTAGATGCACAAACGTTTTATAAAAAAATGGGCTTTGATATAATTGATATTAATCCTGAAGATAAGAATATATGCGTTATTATTAACCCAAATAAAATGGAATTATGTATTGATGAAAATCAAGGTGAATATCCAGTATTAATATTTGATGGAAAAGAATATAGTTATAAAACATACAAGAATAATAATCCAAAAAAGAATTAAATGTTAATTAGAAGAAATTATTTCTTCTTTTTTTTATGATATAATTATAGTGGTGATAATATGATAAAAGATATCATAAATAAAAAAGAAAATAGATTAGAATTAACTAAAGAAGAAATAGAATATGTCATTAATAATTATGTTAATGACAGTATTCTTGATGAAGATATGACATTATTTCTTAATGCTATTACTAATAATGGTATGACTATAGAAGAAACATATAATTTAACTATTGCTATGCTTAATTCAGGCGATAAAATAGATTTATCTTCTATAGAAGGTATTAAAGTAGATAAACATTCAACCGGTGGAATAGGGGATAAAACAACTTTTGTAGTTCTTCCACTTGCAGCATCACTAGGTGTTAAAATAGCTAAAATGAGTGGAAGAGGTCTTGGCTATACCGGAGGAACGATTGATAAATTAGAATCAATTCCAGGGTTTAAAACAACTATTACAAATGAAGAATTTATAAAAGAAGTAAATGATATAAATATGGCCCTTGTTTCTCAGACTGAGAATTTAGTACCTGCTGATAAAAAGATATATGCACTTAGAGATGTGACTGGTAATGTAGAATCAATTCCTTTAATTGCATCATCAATTATGTCTAAAAAATTAGCGTCTGGTTCAGATAAAATAGTACTTGATGTAAAAGTAGGTAAAGGTGCATTTATGAAAAGTATAGATGATGCTAGAAACCTTGCTAGAATTATGGTTGATATAGGTAATAAACATGGTAAAGAAACAATTGCTATACTAACTAACATGGATTATCCTTTAGGTAATGCTGTTGGAAATTCACTTGAAGTAATAGATGCAATTAAAACTTTAGAAGGAAAAGGCAATAAAAACTTTACTAATCTATGTATAATATTAGCTTCATACATGGTATCCATAGCAAGATCTATATCTATAGAAGATGCAATTGATCTAGTAAAACAAAATCTATATAATGGTAAAGGACTTGAAAAATTTAGGGAATTTGTCAAGTATCAAGGTGGAGATTTATCAAAAATAGAAACATGTAAATGTGTAGAAATATATTCTGATAAATCTGGATATTTAACTGATATAGATACTATGAAATTAGCAGAATTAGTTAGAGATTTAGGAGCAGGAAGAAAGAACAAAGAGGATACTATAGATCATGCCGTTGGAGTAGAAATATTTAAGCATATTAATGATAAAGTAGAAGTAAATGATCTATTATTAAAAGTATATACATCTAAAGAAATAAATGAATCTGATTATTCAAATTTGTTTACTATAAGTAATAATAAAAGAGAGGAAGAAAAAATAGTCTTAGGTATTATAAAATAGACTATTTTTTTTACTTTTTTTGTTTAATAATTCTTGTATTTTTGGTATAATACTTATAATGAGCATCAGGAGGGTTTATGGATACTAAATTAAAATTATTTTTAGACAAAATTAATTTAAAAGAAGAATATTTTAAATATTTTAATAATGCCAAATTAGAGAAAATAAAATGCTCTTCTGATAAACTTAATTGGAATTTTATTATTGATACTGTTGATTTACTTCCTCTTGATGTAATTAAGTATATTGATGAACATATCAAAGATGGATTTAAAGAGTTAAAAACAGTTTCTTATACTATTGTTCCTAAAGAAAGTTACAATGTCTCAATTAACAATTATTATCCATATGTAATTTCATCTTTAGGACTTAGTTCTATGATGGAAAGTTTATTCAAGGATAAATTAATTAAATTTACTACTGATGGACTTGTTGTTGAAGTAGATAATAAAGCTATGGAACAAGTTTTAAATAGTAATATGTCTAAAATTAAAACAAAGTTAAAATCAATTGGTTTTGATGTGGATTTAAAAATAGTAATCAATGAAAGTGATATAAAAAAAGAAATATTAAAAGACAAAGAAATAGATATATCTAAAGTAGCTAAACCAGAAGTTAAAGAAAAAAAGAGAGAGGCTATGAAAATAGCTTCAACTAAGCAGATTGATGAAAATGCTATATTAGGTAGAGAAATAAGTGAAAAAGATATTTCAGATTTAGAAAACTTAGATAGTGATATGGAAGATGTTACTGTTGAAGTAAAAGTATTTGATAAAGAATTATTCGAATCTACTAAAACAGTATTTAAGATTATTACACTAAAAGTAACTGATAATAAAGATAGTTTTCTTGTAAAAGTGTTCTTTAAAAAAATTGAAGATTTTGAAAGAATTGATTCAAAATTAAAAATAGGTAATTGGTATAGGATTAATGGTAATATCAAGTATGATGATTATGCTAGAGATTTTGTTTTAAATGCGAATAATATAATGGATATTGAAACAAAAGATGTAGAAATCAAAGATGAAGAAAAAGATAAGAGAATAGAACTTCATGCACATACTATGATGAGTCAAATGGATGGCTGTGTAACAGTTGAAGATTTAATTAAAACTGCTAAAAAATGGGGTCATAGAGGTATTGCTATTACTGATCATGATGGTGTTCAAAGCTTCCCAAATGCATTTAATATGGTTCGTGATATGAATAAGAATCTGGAAGATGGAGCAGAACCATTTAAAGTTATATATGGAGCAGAACTAACAATGATAGATGATAATGTTGATATAGTAGTTAGACCTAGTGAAGATAAACTAGAAGGTACTACATATGTTGTATTCGACTTAGAAACAACTGGTTTTAATGCCGGTGGTGCCGACTCTATTATTGAAATTGGTGCTTGTAAAATGAAGGATGGAGAAATCCTTGAAGTTTATGATGAACTTATTAATCCTGGGCATAAATTAAATCCAAAAATTACGGAGATAACTCATATAACAGATGAAATGTTAAAGGATAAAGATAATGAAGAAAATGCTGTTAAGAGATTTATTGAATGGGCTGGAGATTTACCATTAGTAGCACATAATGCTAAGTTCGATACTTCATTTATTAAGATGGCATATCAAAAATATAATCTAGGAGAATTTACTAATCCTGTAATAGATACATTAGAACTTAGTAGAGCACTAGATAAAGGAGAAGCTAGACATTCTCTATCAGCAATTACTAAAAGATATAATGTTGAATTTGATGAAGAAGGACACCATAGAGGAGATTATGATGCTAAAGGAACTGCTTTAGCACTTCATAAAATGCTTCAAAAATGTATTAATAATAATATGACTAAGATTAGTGATTTAAATAACTTAGTTTCTAAGAATGAAATTCATAAGTATGGTAAAGCACATCATATAAATATACTTACTTTAAATAAAACTGGTCTTAAGAATTTATTTATATTAGTATCACTAGCTAATACAAAGTATTTATATAAAACTCCAAGAATACTTAGAAGTGAAATAGAAAAACATAGAGAAGGTTTATTAATTGGGTCTGGTTGTTATGAAAGTGAAGTATTTACTGAAGCTTCTACTAAGAGTGATGAAGAATTAACTAATATAATTAATTTCTATGATTATGTAGAAGTACAACCACTTGATTGTTATTGTCATTTAGTGCCAGGAGTATTTGCAAATGATGCAGAATTACTTGAAAATGTACAAAAGATAATAAGAGTTACTAAAGCTGCAGGTAAGATTATCTGCGCAACAGGAGATGTGCATCATTTACGTGCAGAAGATAAAATCTATAGAGAAATAATTATTAACCAAAAAGTACCTGGTAGAGGAAGACATCCTTTAACTAGAGGTAATGGTAAAATACCTAGTGAACATTTTAGAACTACTAGAGAAATGCTTGATGCATTTAGTTTCTTAAGTGAAGAAGAAGCTAAAGAATTAGTTATAGATAATCCAAATGAAATATTAGATAAAGTAGAAGTATTTGATGTAATAGTTCAAACTGGAGGAGTACCTTTTTCACCAAGAGTTAAATCTGATGATGGAAAAGAATACTTAGATTGTCCTAAAGAAGTAACTACTATTGTTTATAACAAAGTAGAAGAATGGTATGGTAATCCACTTCCATATAATATTGAAGAGAGATTAGGTACTGAATTATATGGAGATATTGTTTTAAAGAGTGTTAGATATTTCTTAGAAAAAGAAAATAAAAATAATGATGAAAATGCATTTAAGGAATTACATGATGTTATTACATCTGGTAAAGATAATGTGTTTGATTTAGTTAGAAAATATATTAAAGAAACATCTGAAGAAGAATTAAATGATGAAGCGTTAGAGAAAAAAGTTAAGAAGTCTTTAGGTGGAGTAATTGGTGCTGGATTTGATCCGATATATTTAATTGCACAAAGACTTGTTAGAAAGTCTAATAATGATGGATTCTTAGTAGGATCAAGAGGATCTGTTGGTTCATCATTTGTAGCAACCATGCTTAACATAACTGAAGTTAATCCACTTCCACCTCATTATAGATGTCCTAAGTGTAAACATAGTATCTTTAATGATGAAGAGGGTAATGCTTTAGGAAAAACATATGCATCTGGATTTGATATGCCTAGTATTAAATGTCCTAAGTGCGGTGAAGATATGATTAAAGATGGTCAAGATATACCATTTGCAACATTCCTTGGATTTAATGCAGATAAAGTACCAGATATAGATTTAAACTTCTCAGATTTAAACCAAGCTGCTATACATGAATATACTAAAGTATTATTTGGAGTAGATAATGTATACCGTGCAGGTACAATAGGTACAGTAGCAGATAAGACAGCTTATGGTTTTGTTAAAGGATATTTTGAAGATAGAGGAATAAATAAAAAGTCTATTGAAGTAGAAAGATTATCAAAAGGATGTACAGGTATTAAAAGAACAACTGGGCAACATCCTGGAGGTATAGTAGTTATTCCAGATTATATGGATGTATATGATTTTACTCCATATCAATTCCCTGCAGAGGATCCAAATTCTGCATGGAGAACAACACACTTTGATTATCATAAAATTGAAGAAGATGTATTAAAACTAGATATTTTAGGACACTCTGATCCAACACAACTTCGTATGATACAAGATTTAACTAAGACAGATGTTACTAAAGTGCCACTAGATGATAAAGAAACAATGGGTATATTCTTAGGTACTAAACCACTTGGAGTAACACCTGAACAAATACTTTGTAATACAGGAACTTTAGGTATTCCAGAATTTGGTACTAGATTTACAGTTCAAATGGTTGAGGATACTAAACCAACAACATTTGGAGAATTAGTTAAGATATCAGGACTTTCTCATGGTACTGATGTTTGGCTTGGTAATGCACAGGAGCTAATTAAAAATAAGGTTATTCCATTTAGTGAATGTATTGGATGTCGTGACGATATTATGGTTTATCTAATGCATCATGGACTAGAACCAATTAAAGCATTTAAGATAATGGAATTTGTTAGAAAAGGTAAAGCAAGTAAACCTAAAGAAAAAGATACTTGGTTAGGATATGAACAAACACTTAAAGAAGCAGGTATTGCAGATTGGTATATTGAATCATGTAAGAAAATAAAATACATGTTCCCTAAAGCACATGCTGCGGCATATGTTACATCTGCATTTAGAATTGCTTGGTATAAAGTTCATATGCCTGTATATTTCTATGCATCATGGTTAACAAGTAAGGCTGCTGATGTAGAAGTAGCTACTATGATAAAAGGTTATGATGCAATTAAAGAAAGATTAATAGAAATTACTAATAAAGGTAGAGATGCTTCTAAGAAAGAACAAGATGTTGAAGAATCACTTCATGTATGTCTAGAAGCAACTGCAAGAGGAATTAAATTCTTACCAGTATCACTTTATGAAAGTGAAGCTACTACTTATGTAGTAAAAAGTGATAATGAAATTATTCCACCATTTAACTCAATTGAAGGTCTTGGAGATGTGGTAGCTAAAAACATAGTGGCAGAAAGAAACAAGAGAAAATTCTTGTCTGTTGAAGATCTTCAAGTTCGTGCTAAAGTTTCAGAAACTTTAATTGATAATATGAAACTTATGGGAATATTTGATGGAATGGATGAATCAAATCAACTTAGTTTATTTTAATTAAAAATAATTATATAATAGGATTGGTGATAATATGAAACATAAAACAAGAAATGAATTGTTATTAGAACAAATGAAAAATTATGAATTGTATCTAAAAAAACTATCCAAAGAAAAACCTGAACTTGCTAAAGTTGAAGCAAGAGAAGCTTTAGTTAGAATAGGAATTATAGATAAAAAGGGTAAACTTAGACCACCTTATAATGGCGAAAAAGTAAACCTAGATGATTTTGAAAGAGGACCAAAAAAATTAATAAAAAAGTAAAAAATTAGAAAGGGAATAAATATGGATATAAAGAAGAGAATAGATCAGTTAATAACTGAAATTAATAGAGCTAGTTATGAATATTATGCTCTTGATAATCCAAGTTTATCAGACCAAGAATATGATGATAAATATAATGAATTATTAAGATTAGAAGAAAAGTATCCTGAGTTAAAAAGAGATGACTCTCCAACTAATAGAGTTGGTGGAGAAGCAATAGATAAATTTAATAAGGTTACTCATAATACTCCAATGCTATCTTTTGATGATATTTTTAATAGTGAAGAACTAGAAATGTTTGATGAAAGAATCAAGAAAACTATTAAAAATCCAGAATATACTCTAGAACCAAAAATGGATGGTTTATCAGGCTCTCTTGTTTATGAAAAAGGAGTACTAGTTAGAGCAGCTACACGTGGTGATGGTATAACTGGTGAAGATATTACTATTAATGTAAAAACAATAAAATCAGTACCACTTCATTTATCTAAAAAAATAGATATAGAGGTACGTGGAGAAATCTACATGAGTAAATTATCTTTTGATAAAGCTAATATAGAAAGAAGAGAAAACGGTGAAAAAGAATTTGCTAATCCAAGAAATGCTGCAGCAGGTTCTGTAAGGCAATTAGATAGCAAAATAACTGCTAAAAGAGATCTAGATTTTATGGCATATTTTATTCCTAACCCTGAAAAATACGGTATTAAAACTCAAAGTGAAAGCTTAGGCTTTTTAAGAGAACTAGGTTTTAAAACAAATTATGAATTAAATAAGTTAGCAAAAAATGCCAAGGAAATAGAAAAATATATTGAAGACTTAGGCAGTAAAAGAGAAAGTCTTCCATATGATATCGATGGAGTTGTTATCAAAGTTAATAGTTTAACTGATGAAGAAGAACTAGGTTTTACTTCAAGAGTACCAAGATGGGGAATTGCATATAAATTTCCAGCCCTTGAAGTATTAACTAAATTAAATGATATAGTATTTACTGTGGGTAGAACAGGGAAAATAACTCCAAATGCATATTTTGATACAGTACACGTAGATGGATCACTTGTATCAAAAGCAACACTTCATAATAGTGATTATATAGTAGAAAAAGATATAAGAGTAGGAGATATTATTTCTATTAGAAAAGCAGGAGATGTAATTCCAGAAGTAGTAGAAGTAAAACTAGATAGAAGAGAAGAAGATCTTGAACCATTTAAGATGATAGATAAGTGCCCTATATGTAATACTGAATTAATTAGAAAAGATGCAAATCATTTTTGCCCTAATGAAAAATGTCCTGCAAGAAATATAGAAAAATTAATTCATTATGCTTCTAGAGATGCAATGAATTTTGATGGATTTGGAGAAAGAATAAT
>CAMUYN010000015.1 GCA_947165005.1 uncultured Bacillota bacterium | reverse complement strand
AATTTGTTATAATTCTTATGTTTGATACTAGGAGGAGTTGAAAATATGGCACCAAAGTATGATGAGAGTTCTATTAAAATACTAGAGGGCTTAGATGCAGTTAGAAAAAGACCTGGTATGTATATTGGGTCTACTGATAAAAGAGGTCTTCATCATTTAGTATGGGAAATAGTAGATAACTCTATAGATGAAGTTATGAATGGTTATGGAGATACAATTAGTATTACTCTTCATAAAGATAAATCTATAAGTGTTTCTGATAATGGTAGAGGTGTACCAGTAGGTAAACATGAATCTGGAAAAAGTACAGTAGAAGTAATTTATACTGTTCTTCATGCTGGTGGAAAATTTGAGGAAGGAAACTATAAAGTTTCTGGAGGATTACATGGTGTTGGTGCATCAGTAGTTAATGCATTATCTAGCATGATGATAGTTAATTCTAGAAGAGATGGTAAAGAATATAGTATTAGTTTTAAAGATGGTGGAAAAGTTGCATCACCACTTAAAGAAGTAGGTAAAACTAATAAAACAGGAACTACTGTTAGATTCTTACCAGATAAAGATGTATTTAGTACTACAGATTTTTCTTATAGTACTATTTGTGAAAGAATGCAAGAATCTGCATTCTTACTTAAAGGATTAACAGTAGAAGTAATAGATGAAATAAATGGTAGACAGGAAAAATATCATTATGAAAATGGTATTAAATCATTTGTTGAATATATAGATGAAGATAAAACTCCAATTAATAATGTAGTACATTTTAAAGGATCAAAAGATGGCATTGAAGTAGAAATAGCTCTTCAATATACTGATTCATATAGTACAGAAAATATAGTATCATTTGTTAATAATGTTAAAACAGTTGATGGTGGTTCTCATGAAGTAGGATTTAAATCAGCTTTAACTAAAGCATTTAATGATTATGCAAGAAGTAATGGATACTTAAAAGCTAAAGATAAAAACTTTGAAGGGTCTGATGTAAGAGAAGGCTTAACTGCAGTTATATCTTTAAGAATACCTGAAGCATTACTTCAATTTGAAGGACAAACTAAAGGTAAATTAGGTACTCCAATTGCAAAAAATGTAGTAGAAGCATTAACTCTAGAAAATATATCTTTCTATTTAGAAGAAAATAATGAAAGTGCAGTTAATATAATTAATAAAGCTTTAAAAGGAAAGATGGCTAGAGATGCTGCTAGAAAAGCAAGAGAAGAAATAAGAAAAAACCAAGGAACTAAAAAAGAAAAAAATATATCAGATAAATTAGCACCTGCTGCAAGACGTGATCCTAAAAAAGATGAATTATTTATAGTCGAAGGAGATTCAGCTGGAGGTTCTGCTAAAACTGGTAGAGATAGAACTTATCAAGCAATACTTCCTTTAAGAGGTAAAGTATTAAATACTGAAAGAGCATCACTTGATGAAGCTTATAAAAACCAAGAAATTAATACATTAATATATACAATAGGTGCTGGTGTAGGTGCAGACTTTGACATGAAGAATTGTAACTATGATAAAGTTATAATAATGACCGATGCCGATGATGATGGATGTCACATTCAAGTATTATTAATTACATTCTTCTATAGATATATGAAACCTTTAATTGAAGAAGGTAAATTATATATTGCATGTCCACCTTTATATAAAGCTACTATTGATAAAAATCATTTTGAATATTTATATACAGATGAAGAATTAAAAGAATTAACAAAGAATAAATCATTATCTGATTTACAAAGATATAAAGGACTTGGAGAAATGGATGCTACTCAATTATGGGAAACTACAATGAATCCCGAAACAAGAACTTTAATAAGAGTAAAAATAACAGATGCAGTACTAGCTGAAAAGAGAGTATCTGTTCTTATGGGAGAAAAAGTAGAACCAAGAAAAGCTTGGATTGAAGAAAACGTAGAATTCTCTCTAGAGGATGATTATAAGATAAAGGCAGGTGATTCAAATGGCAAGAAGTAAAGAAACTAAAGAAGTTTTACAAAAGATTCATGACTATGCCTTAGAAGAAATCATGGGAGAAAGATTTGGAAGATATGCTAAAGAGATAATAACTGATAGAGCAATTCCAGATGTAAGAGATGGACTTAAACCTGTTCAAAGAAGAATTCTTTATGGAATGTATAAAGGTAAAAATACTTATGATAATAAATATAGAAAATCAGCTCGTGCAGTTGGTGATATCATGGGTAAATACCATCCACATGGAGATTCTTCAATATATGATGCAATGGTAAGAATGAGCCAAGATTGGAAAATGCTTACTCCATATGTAGATATGCATGGTAATAATGGATCTATGGATGGTGATGGCGCAGCAGCAATGCGTTATACTGAAGTAAGGCTTTCTAAAATTGCAGGGGAAATGTTAAGAGATATTGAAAAAGATACTGTAGAAATGGCTCCAAACTATGATGATACTGAAGAAGAGCCAACAGTACTTCCTTGTAGATTCCCTAACTTACTTGTTAATGGTACTACAGGAATTTCTGCAGGTTATGCAACAGATATTCCACCACATAACTTAGGTGAAATAATTGATGCAACAGTTCTTAGAATAGATAAACCTAAATGTACTTTAGATGAAGTTCTTGAAGTAGTTGAAGGACCTGACTTCCCAACTGGAGGAGTAGTAGAAGGTAAAGATGGAATAAGAGAAGCATTTGAAACTGGTAAAGGTAAGATAGTAATTAAATCTAAATATACAATTAATAATGAAAAAGGTAAGAATCAAATAATAATTACTGAAATACCATATGAAGTTAATAAAGCTGCTTTAGTAAAAAGAATTAATGATATTAGAATAGAAAAGAAAATTGAAGGTATCAACGAAGTAATAGATTCTTCTTCAAGAGGAGAACTAATTATTACAATTGATCTTAAAAAAGAAGCAGATACTAATCTAATAGTTAATTATTTACTAAAGAATACTGATATGCAAATAAGTTATTCTTATAACATGATTGCAATAGTAAATAAAAGACCAATGCAAGTTGGTATACTAGATATAATTGATGCATATATAGTACATCAAAAAGAAGTAATAACTAGAAGAAGTAGATTTGATTTAGATCATGCTAAAGCTAGATTCCATATAGTTGAAGGTTTAATTAAAGCTATATCTATTCTTGATGAAGTAATTAGAGTAATTAGAGCATCTAAAAACCGTGCAGATGCTACAGAAAATTTAGTAAAAGAATTTGATTTTACTTTTGAACAAGCAGATGCAATTGTAAGATTACAATTATATAGATTAACTAATACGGATGTAACTTTACTTGAAGAAGAATTAGCTAATTTAAGTAAAATAATTGCTGGTCTTGAAGAATTACTTTCTGATGAAAAGAAATTAATGAAACAAATTAAGAAAGAATTGCTTGAAATTAAGAAAGAATATGCTGAAGATAGAAAAACAGAAATAAAAGATGAAATAACAGAAATAAAAATAGACCAAGAAGCATTAATACCTAAAGAAGATGTTATTGTATCGGTAACAAGTGAAGGCTATGTAAAAAGAACAAGTAAGAGAAGTTTTGCTTCATCTAATGATGAAGATATTACATTAAAAGATAATGATTATTTAGTAGGTCTTTATGAAATGAATACTTTAGATACATTATTAGTATTTACTAATAAAGGCAATTATTTATATGTACCTGTTTATAATTTGCCAGATATGAAATGGAAAGAAATGGGTAAACATATAAGTAATATAGTTACTATTAAAGATGATGAAAAAGTTGTTTATGCTAAACCTGTTTATGATTTTGATAGTAAAGAAGTTATTACTATATTTAGTAAAATGGGTATGGTAAAGAGAACTCTATTATCAGAATTTAAAGCAATGAGATATAATAAACCAATAGTATGTATGAAACTTAAATATGATGATGAAATAGTATCTGTTACATCATCTTCTGAATCAGAAGTATTTATTGCTACAAATAATGGATATGGTTTATGGTATAGCGTATCAGAAATACCTCTTGTAGGTTTAAAAGCATCAGGAGTTAAATCTATTAAATTAGATAATGACTTTGTAGTATCTGCAGAAATCTTTAATAAAGATTCTGAGTACATGACAGTATTTACTGATAAGAATACTGCAAAAAGAGTAAAACTTTCTGAACTAGAAAAGAGTTCTAGAGCAAGAAAAGGATTATTACTAGTAAGACTTGTTAAAACTAATCCACATAAATTAATTAGTTCTTATATAACTAATTCAAAAGATAAAATAGGAGTAATTAATTTAAAAGGAATTAATATATTTAAAAATGCAGAAATACCTATCGCAGATAGATATTCAACTGGTAGTTCAATTTCTAATGTTAGAGTTATTAAGACATTTATTCCTAGTGAACTAGAAAATAAAGATGATATTAAAGAAGTTGAAATAATAGAAGTAGTAGAAGAACCAAAGAAAGAAGTTAGTCTAAAAGAAATAGATGAAGAAATATTAACAATAGATGATTTCTTAGATGACTTTAAATTTTAATATGTAAATAAAATAATGGTAAAACCATTATTTTTTTATTTTTAGTGATATAATTATATTGGTGGTTTATGTGCAGATAACAATAGACGGAATTACTTATGATGTAATCATTGAAAAAAAACATAATAAGAATACTTATCTAAGAGTGAAAGAAGATTTAAATATATATGTTACTACTTCTTATTTAACACCTAATTATTTGATAAAAAAGTTTGTTGAGGATAATATCCCATTTATTAAAAAACAAATAGATAAGATGGGTAAAAGAATAGATAAAAAAGAAAAAAATTATATTTTAGGCGAAGAAATAAATATAGTAGTAAATAATACCATAAAGAAAACTTCATTTGACGGAACAACTTTATTTGTAAAAAATAAATCAGATATAGAAAAGTGGTATAAAAAAGCAACTAAACAAATATTTGAAAAACATTTAAATGATGTTTATAATAGATTCACTGTGGATATCCCATTTCCTAAATTATGCATTAGGAAGATGACAACTAGATGGGGAGTAAATAATTCAAGGCTTAAAAAAGTTACTTTAAATAGTGAACTTATTTATAAAGATCCAAAATATTTAGACTATGTAATAGTTCATGAACTTTCTCATTTTATACATCATAATCATGGTAAAGGATTTTGGAAATTAGTAGAAGAAAATGAACCGAATTATAAAAGATTAAGAAAGGAATTACAAGAATGATAAATGATACTCAAAAACTAAAAACATTTTTTCTCTCATTAGGTTATACAGAAGAAGAATATTTAATTATAATTAATTCTTTAAAAACATATACAGAAGAAACTTTAATAAAGAAAGTAAATGAAATATATAATTATTTATTACAAGATTATACCAAAGAGGAAGTAATCAAGATGACAAAAGCATTTCCGATAATATATGGCTTATCGATAGAAAATATGAAACAAAAAATCGAAGATATGGTTTCCTTAGGATACACTGGGGACGAAGTAATCAAGATGACAAAATTATTTCCTGGAATTTACAGCCGTTCAATTGAAACCATAAAACAAAAAATCGAAGATATGGTTTCCTTAGGATATAAGAGAGATGAAGTAGTCAAAATAGCAAGAATAACCCCAGAAATTTATGGTCTTTCAATTGAAACCATAAAACAAAAAGTCAATGATACGGTTTCCTTAGGATATAAAAAAGAAGAAGTAATCAGGATGACAAAAATATATCCTTCAATATATAGTCATTCCATAGAAGTTTTAAAACAAAAAATCGAAGATATGGTTTCTTTAGGATACACTGGGGATGAAGTAATCAAGATGACAAAATTATACCCACAAATCTATGGCTTATCGATAGAAAATATGAAACAAAAAATCGAAGATATGGTTTCCTTAGGATACACTGGGGACGAAGTAATCAAGATGACAAAATTATTTCCTGGAATTTACAGCCGTTCAATTGAAACCATAAAACAAAAAATAGGAGATATTGTTTCCTTGGGGTATACCAAAGAAGAAGTAATAAAGATGACAAAAACAACACCTCAAATTTATGGTTATTCGATAGAAAATATGAAGCAAAAAATAGAAGATATGGTTTCTCTAGAATATACCAGGGATGATGTGATAAAAATGTCAAAAATAATGCCAGGAATCTTCAGTTTATCAATAGAAACAATAAAACAAAAAATCGAAGATATCGTTTCCTTAGGGTATACCAAAGACGAAGTAACAAAAATGACAAAAGCATTTCCACAAATCTATTGTCAGTCGAAAGAAACTATGGAGCAAAAAATAAAATTCTATGATTCAATTAACATGCATGAACTTCCTGTTGTTGATCCTAAACAGTTAATGCAGAGTACAGCATTAAGTTATGCTAGATATATGTTTTATAAAGAGAAAGGCATAGAAATAATTATGGATAATTATACAAAATTATTTGTTGCCAACAAAAGATTTGAAAAAACATACGGTATTACTAAAAAAGAACTTCTTGAAAAGTATGATTATGAAAAGTATTTGGAAGAACAACAAGGAATTGGAGGCTTAAAATGATAGGATTATTTGAATTAGGTATAATTGAAGAAACTATTAATAATATGATTGAACTATTTCCTGAAATAAAAGATATGAATGAAAAAGATCTACAAAAGAAAGTGGCTATATTAGAAAAAATGAACTGTTCAAAAAATCAAATAATAAATATTATAGGAAGTAATCCTGAATATTTAACAAAATCAAATACAGTAGTATTAAACTTAGTAAGTAAATTAATAGATTTGGGATTTAGAAATTTAAATATATTATTTGATTCTAATCCATATATTTTAAATCTTGAAGCATTTGAAATTGAAAACTATATTAATAATAGAATAAAAAATGGTGAATCATTAGAAGATATAGTAGATGATTTAGATAGCAATCCTTATTTATTTAGTGAGGTGTAATATGATTGAATCAATTAATAATGACGGGATTAAAGAAATAAGAAAATTAAAAGATAAAAAATATAGAGATGAATCTAATTTATTCTTAGTAGAGGGTGATCATCTTGTAAAAGAAGCTTATAAAGCTGGAGTATTAGAAAAATTAATATTAACTGAAGATATATATGATTTTGATGTAGAAAAGTTACTTGTTACAGATAAAGTAATAAATAGTATTAGTGAACTTAATAATACTAAAGTTATTGGAGTATGTTCTAAACTTTCTACGAATTTAGATTTATCTAAAAATGTAGTTATACTTGATGGAGTACAAGATCCTGGTAATTTAGGTACTATTATTAGATCATGTGTAGCGTTTAATATTAATAATTTAGTACTTAGTAATGAAACTGTAGATTTATATAATTCTAAAGTTATAAGAAGTACTCAAGGTATGATATTTAATATAAATATTATTCGTGATGATATAAAAAAAGTTATTAATAAATTAAAAGAAAATAATTATACTATTTATGGTACTAATGTTATTAATGGAATAGATGTAAAAGATGTTAAAAATACTGAGAAATATGCTATAATACTAGGTAATGAAGGCAATGGCATTAGTAATGATATTAATGCATTAGTAGATAAAAATATTTATATAAAAATGAATGATAAATGTGAAAGTTTAAATGTAGCAGTATCAGCATCAATTATTTTATATGAATTAAATAAGTAGGTGATAATATGAAATTTATTAATATAGGTAAAATTGTTAATACTCATGGTATTAAAGGAGAATTAAGAATTTTATCTGATTTTAAATATAAAGATAAAGTATTTAAAAAAGATTTTAAATTTTATATTGGTAAAGATAAAGAAGAATTAATTGTTAATAGTTATAGATATCATAAGATATTTGATATGGTAACTTTTAATGATTTAAATGATATTAATTTAGTTTTAAAATATAAAGGTAAAGAAGTTTATATAAATGAAGATGATTTAGATTTAGATGGAGAAATATATATAGATAATTTAATAGGATATAAGGTATTGGTTGGAGATAAAGATATTGGCGTTGTTACAGATGTTATGCATATGAAAGCAAATGATGTATTAAGAGTAAATGATATATTAATTCCATATGTAAAAGAATTTATCTTAAAGATAGAAGATAATACAATATATGTTAAAGACGTTGGGGGGCTAATATAATGCTTAAGTTTAATGTACTTACTTTATTTCCAGAAATGTTTAATGGCTTTAAAGAAGAATCAATTATTAAAAGAGCTATTGATGACAAGAAAATAAAGATTGATATAACTAATTTAAGAGATTATTCATCACTTAAACATAATCAAGTAGATGATACTCCATATGGTGGAGGATCAGGAATGGTTCTTATGTGTGATCCAGTATTTAAAGCAGTTGATGATTTAAAGAAAAAGAATACTAAAATAATTATGATGACTCCTCAAGGAGAAACATTTAATCAAAAGAAAGCTGAAGAATTAAGTAAAGAAAAAGAAATACTTATTATATGTGGTCATTATGAAGGATTTGATGAAAGAATTAGATCTATCGTTGATGAAGAAATAAGTATAGGAGATTATGTTTTAACCGGTGGAGAGTTACCATCAATGGTATTAATGGATTCAGTATCTAGATTAGTTGATGGAGTAATTGATGAAGGTAGTAGAACTAATGATAGTTTTAGTGAAGATTTACTTGATTATCCAACATTTACTAAACCAAGAGAATATAGAGGTATGAAAGTACCTGAAGTACTTTTATCTGGTGATCATAAAAAAATAGATAAATGGAGAAAAGAAGAAGCGATTAAGAAAACCAGAGAAAAAAGACCTGATTTAATAAAACCAGTGTTTAGAAAAGAAATTGGTGATTATGCAATATATGATTATCAAGGTGTTTCTAAAGCTAAAGATATCAAACTAGATGGAGCTTATGAATTTAATCCAAAAAGAAGAGAATTATTTACAGTAAACAAAGTATTACTTTTAGATCCAAAGTTTATTAAAAAAATTGCTAAAAAGAGTTTAGAAAAGAAATTAAAGGCATTGTTTGATCAAATAGACATTGTATTAAATGATGAGTCTGATGATGAAGCAGGAAGTTTTGTTCTTGGGGAAATAGATAGAATTCAAAGTTTAATAATATCTTATTATAGTAAATACTTAGAAGATGAATACTTAGCATTGCTATTATTTAAGTTGGATGCATTAAAAAGTGAAGTAGCAATGAAAGAAATGAAAAAAATAGATGTAGTTAATTATGATAAGAATAGAAGGAGAAGATAATATGGGAAAAATAATATTAACAGGAGATAGACCAACAGGTCCATTACATATTGGACATTATATTGGCTCACTTAAAAATAGAGTTAACTTGCAAAATGAAGGTGGATTTGACAAGATATATGTTATGATTGCAGATTCACAAGCTCTAACAGACAATTTTGATAATCCTAAAAAGATACAAGATAACTTATATGAAGTAGCTATAGATTATTTATCAGTAGGTATTGACCCAAATAAAGTATGTATATTTATTCAATCTGGAGTAGATGAATTAACTACTTTAACATATTACTATACTAATTTAGTGACTGTATCAAGATTACAAAGAAATCCTACTATTAAAACTGAAATCAAATTAAGGGGATTTGAGCAATCAGTACCTGCAGGATTTTTAAACTATCCAGTTAGTCAAGCTGCAGATATAACTGCATTTCATGCTAATGTAATTCCAGTTGGGGATGATCAATTACCGCTTCTTGAACAAACTAATGAAATAGTAGATACATTTAATAGAATATATGGTGATACATTAACTAGATGTGAAGCATATTTAAATAAAAATGAAATTGCTCAAAGATTACCAGGACTAGATGGTAATGCTAAAATGAGTAAATCTTTAGGTAATTGTATATATTTAAAAGATGACTCAGAAACAGTTAAGAGAAAAGTAATGAGTATGTATACAGATCCAGATCATATAAAAGTAGAAGATCCAGGTAAAGTAGAGGGTAACATGGTATTCCTATACTTAGATGTATTTGCTACTGATGATCAAATTAAAAAATATAGTGAATTTAATTCATTAGAAGAGATGAAGTCTAAATACAAACAAGGTGGTCTTGGAGATGTAGCAATAAAAAATGTTTTATATAGTGTAATTGAAGAAATATTAACTCCAATTAGAGAAAAAAGAAAATATTATGAAGAAAATATTGATTTAGTAAAAGATATTTTAAAAAAGGGTACTGAAGAAGCTAAGAAAGAAGCTTCAAAAACATTAAATGAAGTTAAGAAAGCTATAGGTATAAATTATTTTGAATAAAAAAGTAAGTTTTATAGTACCTATATATAATGCATCAGAGTATTTATCTAGATCAATAGAAAGCATACTAAATCAAAGCTATGATAATATAGAAATAATTTTAATTGATGACTCATCTACAGATAATTCAAAAGAAACAATTAAAAAATATGCATTAAAAGATTCCAGAATCAGACCTATATATAGTGAAGTTAACCAAGGTGTTAGTAAAACTAGAAATATGGGTATAAAGATAGCATCTGGGGACTATGTTATATTTATGGATGCAGATGATTATATTACTAAAGACATGGTTAAAGTAATGTTAGATAAAGCAGATAAATATGATTCTGATTTAGTAGATAGTTATCATTTAGTAATATATAAAGATAAAACATTCTTAGAACATAAACCTTTAAAAGAAGATTTAATTCTAGGAGATAAAAATAATATTGAAATGTTAACAAAGTCTTCTTATGTAACTGGTAAGTTAATAGATATAAAACTATTAAAGGGGTTATTATTCAATGAAGATTTAAGAAGATATGAAGATTTAGTTTTTGAGCATGAATTAAAAATAAGAGCAAATAATTATTGCTTAATAAAAGATGTATTATATTATTATTACCAAGTAGAGGGTTCTTTAATAAATACTCTTGGTGAAAAACATAAAGTATACTTAGATGCTGCTATGATAGTACTTAATTTATATAAAGAAGAACCAAAAGAGAGTAAACAAGTGATAGAATCTATGCTATTTACTAATGCACTTTTAACAGGTTTAACTAAAGTAATTAAAAATAATGATAAATCAATAGATTATAATACTGATTTATTAAGAAATTATTTATTTGAAGCAAAAAAGATATTTAAAGATTATGAAAACAATAAATATATTAATAAAATAATTAAAAGATTATTTAATAAACTATTAAATAAAGATAAAACAAGACGTGGTTTTGTTAGAAAAACTAGAAAAACAGACTTCATAAAGGCATATTTTACTATTTTAAGTTTAATAAATAGGTATAAAATCAAATAATTATTGATTTTTAAATAAAAATATGTTAGTATTGTAGTTGTCAAAAAGCAATCCGCTTGGAATTAACTAATGATTGCTGGTTATATATATAGAAAGGAAAATGAATATGGATATTATTAAGAAAATCACTGAGAAGCAAATTAATCCTAACGTTCCTGAATTTAGAGTAGGAGATACTTTAAAAGTAGACGTTAGAATTATCGAAGGAAATAAAGAAAGAATCCAAGCTTTTGAAGGTGTTTGTACTGAAAGAAAAGGTTCAGGAGTATCAGAAACTTTTACAGTAAGAAAAAAATCTTCAGGAATTGGTGTTGAAAGAATATTTCCTGTAAATTCACCAAAGATTGATAAGATCACTGTAGTTAGAAAAGGAAAAGTTAGAAGAGCTAAATTAAGATTCTTAAGAGATAAAATTGCTAATTACAGAATTAAAGAAAGAAACAATAAATAAGGCAATTAAAAGCCTTATTTTTGTTAGGGAGATTTATATGAGTGAAAAGAATAAAGGAATTTTAAAAGATATTTTAAGTTATATTTTAATTATTTTAATAGTAGTTGGTATTAGAGTATTTATTTTTGATCCTGTTAGAGTAGATGGACCAAGTATGAATAATACTTTAGTTAATGGTGAAATAATAATATTAAATAAATTTGAATATAGAAAGAAACCTATAGAAAGATATGATATTGTTGTTGTTAGAGTAACTGATCCATCAACTAATCATGAAAAGAAAATAATTAAGAGAATAATTGGTCTTCCAAACGAAGTAGTAACAATAAAAGATAATAAAGTATATGTAGATGGTAAAGAACTTGACAATTCTTTTGCATCAACTAAAACAGAAGATTTTGATTTAAGTCAAATAGGTCTTGTAAAAATTCCAGGGGATTCATATTTCGTATTAGGTGATAATAGAGAGGTATCGCTTGATAGTAGATATAGTGAAGTTGGCACAATAAAAAAAGAGCAAATATTAGGTAAAGCATCTATTGTCATATGGCCAATTAATAAAATTAAGATAATTAAAAAGTGAAACTAATATAGTTTCATTTTTTTATTTAAAGATATATAATGTTATAGGAGGCTCATAATGAAAAGAACATCAATTTTAGAAATAAGTAAAAGTGCTTTTAAACATAATATAAATGAAATAAAGAAATATACAAGTAAAGAAATAATGCCAGTTATAAAAGCAAGTGCATATGGCACTTATATTAATAGAAATCTGGAATTAATAAAAGATTTTAATATAGTAGGAGTAGCTTTAATAAGTGAAGCTATCGAGTTAAGAGAATTGGGATTTAAAAACGAAATATTTACTCTATATGAACCATATATAGAAGATATAGATAATATTATTAAATATGATATTACCATAGGAGTATCAGATATTAATTTTATTAAAAAATTATCTGAATTAAATCATCAAGTGAGAGTGCATTTAGAAATAGAAACTGGTATGGGTAGAACTGGGATCTTTTTAGATAAACTTGGTGATATAATTAATATTATTAAAAAAAGTAATAATATTATAGTAGAGGGTGTTTATACACATTTTAGTTCTTGTGATACTGATGAAGAATATACTAAAAAACAAATTGAAATATTTAGACAAGCGGTAGAAGAATTAAAAAAACATTTTAATTTAAAATATATACATTCGGAGGCTAGTCCTGGATTAAGATATAATGTTGATTTCTGCAATTTAATTAGACCCGGAATAATTATATATGGGCATAAATGTTATAGGGATTTTGATGAGTTCAATTTAGAACCAGTATCAAAATTAAAGACTAAAATATGTTTCATTAAAGAAGTTAAAGAAGGAACAAGTATAGGGTATGGAAGAACTTATATAACAGATAAAACTACTAAAGTTGCAACAGTTAATATAGGATATGCAGATGGTGTTAGAAGAGGTCTATCTAATAAAGGATATGTTGTTGTTAATGGTAAGAAAGTTCCTATTATAGGAAGGATATGTATGGATTCATTTATGATAGATGTTACCGGTATAGATTGTGATGTAAATGATGATGTATATATATGGGATAATGAATTAATAACACTAGATGAAGTGGCTTCAGAATTAGATACTATTTCATATGAAATATTATCTACTATAACAGATAGAGTAGAAAGAAAATTTATTGATTAAAGAATCGTAAGATTCTTTTTTTTGTTAATACTAATACTAGGTGATATTATGTTATATTTAAAGATATTCTTAGGTAAAATGATAGATGTTACTTTGTCTACATTATCTACAATGAATATTATTAAAAATAATAGATTAAGTGCATCTATAATAGGTTCAATAGATGTACTTGTATGGTTTATAGTAGTAAAAGAGGCTATCACAACTCCAAGTACATCAATTTTTATTCCTGTTTCATATGCACTTGGTTATGGATTTGGAACTATGCTTGGCTTAATTATATCGGGACTAGTAATAAAAAATATATATAGTGTCCTTATAATTACAAGTAATAAAAAAATATTAGAATTAATATCAGTAAATAATTATGGTGGTACAGTAATAAATAGTAAAGGTATAAAAGATAAGAACAAAAAATATTTTATAATTTCTCAAGTTAGCAATAAAAGAATAAGGAAATTCAAAAGAATAATTAATAAATGTGATAGGGAAGCGATAATAATTACAATTGATTCAAAAAATGTATTAAATGCTTATATATGATGTAAAGCAAATGATTAATTGAGCAAATTAAATGTAAACATATGATATAATTATATATAGGAATAAAAGTGTGGTGGATTATGACATATATTGTAATTGGCAATGTGATTGCATTATTATCCTCAATAGTTATGGTGTATTCGGGTATTGTTAAAACAAAGAAGAAAGTATTGTTTTACCAAACTATTGAAGTTATATTAGCTTTTATTAGTTATTTGTTTTTAGGTGGTATATCTGGAGCAATAATAAATTTGATCAATGCTTTAAGAAATGTTTTATGTTATAAAAATAAGTTGAATACTGTATCAAAAATAATAATATCTGTATTATCAATTATATCAGTAGTGTACTTTAATAATGATGGGGTAATTGGATTACTACCACTTATTTGTATTTTAATATACTTATGGTTTATGACAATTAAAGATATTACTAATTTTAAAATATTGATTATAATATTAATGACAATATGGGCAGTATATGATTTTTTATTAAAGAACTATGTAGGATGTATATTTGATGTATTAACAATACTAGCAAATATTGTTTCAATATTTAGAATAAGGAGTAAAAGATGAAAACAGTATTTAATTATTTTGAAGAAATAATGGGTATTCCTAGAGAATCAGGAAAAGAAGAAAAGATAGCTAATTATTTAATTAATTATGCAAAAGAAAGAAATCTTGAATATTATCCTGGAAAATATAATACAATTCTAATTAAAAAAAATAATAATTCTGATAAAACAATTATTCTTCAAGCACATTCTGATATGGTATGTGTTTCAAATAATAACTATGATTTTGATAATAAAGGAATACCATTTTATATTGATGGTGATTATTATAGATCTAAAAGTACCTCACTAGGAGCAGATGATGGAATTGGACTTGCTATATTACTTGCTATGCTCGATGAAAATGATAACATGCCTAATATAGAAGCAATTATAACAACAGAAGAAGAAACTACAATGAACGGTGCAACTAACTTTGATTATTCAAATGTAACAGGGAAAACACTTATAAGTTTAGATGGAATAACTGAGGGTGATATTGAATCTTCAAGTGCAGGAATGTGCTCAATAGTTTTTAATAAAAAAGTAAATTTTGAAAAAAACAATTGTAATTGTTATAAACTTATTATAAGTGGTTTAGCAGGTGGTCATTCTGGAGATGATATACATAAGAATAGACTTAATGCAATTAAAATAGCAAATGAATTATTAAATAAATTTAATTGCAATATTGCAGATATTTCTTTTGGCAGCAAAGATAACGTAATATGTAATGAAGGTTATGTTTTATTTACAACTAATAAAAATATAGAAGAGTTAAATATAATTATTAATAGTTTGAATTATAATTTGACTACTGAAGATAAAAATTTATCTATAGAATTAGAGGAAATAAATACTGATAAATATATTAAAGAGAGTAAAGATATCATCTCATTTGTTGATAATATTAAAAGTGGTTTAATAGAGGTATATAAAGAAGATAACTTTCCATTATTTTCAGCGAATATAGGAACTATAAATTTAATGGATAATAATATAGAAATAAAATATAGTATTAGAAGTTCTGATTTTGATTTGGAAAATAATTATTTAAATGAATTAAAGAATATATCAGATAAATATGGGTTTGAAATGAATGTAATCGCTAGAAAGCCATTCTTTGCATATAAAGAGAAATCTCAAGTTAGAGATCTTTTATATGAAACATATAAAGAATTATATAAAAAAGATGCAGTTATAAAGAAAGTGCATGCATGTATGGAATGCGGAATATTGTCTTCTAAAATACCAAATTTAGATATATGTACAATAGCACCTACAATTAGCAATTGTCATTCTATTAATGAATGCGTAAGTATTTCTTCAACTGAACGAGTATATAAATGGTTGAAACAAACATTAATTAAATATAATAATATATAAAAAGGAGACGATTATATGGGACAATTATTTGGAACAGATGGAGTAAGGGGAATAGTAGATAAAGATTTAACTAGAGAATTAGCAATAAAAATTGGTGCTTCAGTATCTAGAGTTTTAAAAGATAATTTAAAAAAAGATAAACTTAAATTTATAATAGGTAGTGATACAAGAGAATCAAAGGATATGTTTACTAATGCAGTATCATATGGAGTAACAAATGAAGGATGCGATATGATTAATGTTGGAGTATTACCAACACCTGCAATTGCATATTTAGTAAAACTATATGGTTTAGATGGAGCATTTGTAGTATCAGCTAGCCATAATCCTTCAGAATATAATGGAATTAAAGTACTTGATAAAGATGGATTTAAATTATCTGATGAATTAGAAGAAGAATGCGAAAAAATAATCCTAGGTGATTTTAGTCTAGATGAATCTATAGAAGATAAAGGATCATTTATTAATGATAAAACAGCAATTGAACATTATGTTAATTATTTAGTAGGAACAGTTGATAAGAAAAATAATGGTATTAAAATACTTATAGATACTGCGAATGGAGCTTCTTTTGAAACTGCAAAAAAAGTATTTGATGAACTAGGATATGATTATACTATTATTAATAATAATCCTGATGGAAAGAATATTAATGATAATGCAGGTTCTACTCATATAGAGGGATTACAAGAAAAAGTAGTTGAAGGTCATTATGATATTGGAATTGCTTATGATGGTGATGCAGATAGATGTATTTTAGTAGATGAAAAAGGTAATGTTATTGATGGTGATTTTATAATTGCTATTATTGGTAATGAACTTAAAAAAGAAGGTAAATTAACTAATAATACAGTAGTAGGTACTATTATGAGTAATATGGGATTAAAAAAATTCTGTGAAGAAAAAGGCATTAACTTTGTAGATACAAAAGTAGGAGATAAATATGTTCTTAGAGAGATGCTAAAAGAAAACTATATAATAGGTGGAGAACAAAGTGGACATATAATATTTAAAGAATTAGCTAATACTGGTGATGGAGAATTAACTTCACTTCAAATATTAAATGTAATGGCAAAAGAAAATAAAAAATTAAGTGAACTTGCATCAATTATGAAAAAATATCCACAAAAAATGATAAATGTAGAAGTAACAAAAGAAGGAAAGAAAGCATTTGAAACAAGAGAAGATATAAAAGAAGTAATAAAATCTTATGAAGAAAGATTAGGAAATAGAGGAAGAGTAAATGTTAGGCCTTCTGGTACAGAAAACTTAATTAGAGTTATGTTTGAAGGAGAATCTAAAGAAGAAATAGAGTCATTATGTATTGAACTTGCTTCTTATATAGAAAAGGAACTAGGTAATAAAAAAACATATGCCTTAACTGATAATCAAAAATAATGGAGAGAATATATGAATACAAACGATATTTATGAATTAGCAAAAGATATAGTAAAAAAAGCTAATGATTTGAAAAATAAATATACAGATGAAATAAATGCAAAAGTTAGATATGTTGCTATCTTTTGTAAAAATGACGAAGAGTTCAATAATTATATAGAAATATTAAAAAATGATAGTAATGAAGTAGTGGATGATACTTATTCAGGACCAGTTTTTAAAATAGAAGGTATAGAAACAGTATCAGGCATATTAAAACTTCTTAAAATAAGAAGATATGATGATGAACATCTAGATTTAGGTGATGCGGATTTCAATGTAAGTAATTACGAAAAATTCAAAAACAAATATGTTGATAATCCTAATTTTAAATTGATAAGTAGAGAAGATTATGAAATGATAGAACTTATGGAAGAAGGTTATGAAGTAAGAGTATATTTTTCAAATCCACCGCTTGATGTAGAATTGGGTATAAAATAGGAGTGATCTAGATGAATATATATGTTGTAAGACATGGACAGACTGAATGGAATGCTTTAAAGAAAATGCAAGGCTCTGTTGATATAGAACTAAATGAGAAAGGATTATCACAAGCAAAAGATACTGCAAATATGTTAAGTGATATAAATTTTGATGTAATTTTTTGTTCTCCTTTAAAAAGAGCAAAACAAACTGCAGAAATAATAAATAGTAATAGAAATCTTAATATTAATTTTGATTATAGATTAAGAGAAAGAAACTATGGTGAATTTGAAGGGACAAGCAAATTATCATTTAACTATAATGAGTTTTGGGCATATCAAAAAAATCTTAATTATGAAAAAGCTGAGAACGTTCAAGAGTTTTTTGAAAGAGTATATAACTTTCTAGATGAAATAACTTCGAAAAATTATACTAATGTCTTAATTGTTTGTCATGCTGGAGTAGAAAAAGCAATAGAATGCTACTTTAATGGATTGATGCCTGATGAAGAAATTGGACCATTTCTTCCGGATAATGCAAGTGTTTTAAAATATAGAAAATAGAGGAGATGATTATAATGCTTGATTCATATGAAAGTGTAAGCCCTACAGCAATACTTACATCATATCCAAGAATATTTACTGATATTCCATATGAAAAAGAAATATATGACTGGGTAAGTAAAAACTGTGATAGCGAAATAGAATTAAATAAGCTATTAGCTCCTGAAATAGAAGCAAGATATAAATTAATTAATAAATTAATTGAAAAACAAAATATAAAACAAATATTAGAACTTGCTGCAGGTTATACTTCTAGAGGGTTAATATATTCTAAAAAAGGATATAAGTATGTTGAAATGGATCTAGAAGAAGTTTCTAATAATAAGAAAAAATTAATAAATGAGTTATTTGAAATAAATGATAATTTACATGTAGTAAGTGGTAATGCACTTAATAATGAAGATTATACTAAGTGTGAAGAATATTTTGATAATAAAGAATTAGTAATTATAAATGAGGGATTACTTAGATATCTAACTTTTGAAGAAAAGAGAAAAGTTGGGGAAAATATTTATAATATATTAAAGAAATATGGTGGTGTTTGGATTACTTGCGATGTAACTCCTAAAAAGTATTTACAGAAGCAAAATGATCAAAATCCTACTTTAAATAATAATATAAATAATATTACTTCGAGAAATGATTTGAATGATAGATTTGAAAATGAAGAACATATTAGATCTTTCATTAAAAAAATAGGTTTTAATAATATAGAAATTCATAAATTTTATGAAGTAAAAGATGAATTAAAATCTTTTGAAATGTTAGGTATTGATAAAGATTCATGCGATGATTTGTTAGAAAATGGGATAGTTGCAATTTTAAAAATATAAGAGGTAAAATATAATATGTAAAGTCTTTAAAAAAATGAGGTGAAAATATGAAAGTAAATGAATTAGTTCAATATATAATAGATTATTGTAAAAATAATAAATTTAATAAAGTGTATATTTGTGGTAATGGTGGAAGTGGTAAAACTTCATTAAGTAAATATATTGAAGAAGAAGCAAAAAAGTATGGAAATGTTAATGCTATTTCAACAGATGATTTTATAGTTGATACTAATTTAAGAAATAATGCTTCTATTACTTGGAAAGAAAATGATAAAGATTATTCATATAGATATACATCTTCAAATAAAGAATCTTATTTTATAAAAAATATAGATGAAATATTATACAATATTGATAATGGATTAGATTGTTATTATTTTCCAAAAAAATATAAAGAAGAAAATAATATAAGAAAACTATACTCAAATTACTTCTTAACAATAATAGAAGGTGTTGGTACGGCATTTTTAGAAAGAGATAGCAAATCTTTATCAATATTTTTAAAATGCAGTACAGAAAATGAAATAAAAAGAAGAGAAGATAGATTAGAAAATCAAAATAGAAGTTCAATTGAATTATATGATGAAAAAAGAGATAGTCAATTTAGAACTAATGTATTAATACATGAAAATGAATTTGATATGATTATTGAAAATGATGATAATTTTGAATATAAGATAGTAAAAAAATAAAAGGAGTTGATCCAAATGAATGAAAATAAAACTAATATAAATTGGTTGAGCATGATTTATCTAACCTCTTTAACAAATCCTTATAGAATAAGGAAAAACTAAGAATTAGATCTTACATATTTTATATAAAAATAGTTAGAAAATGTTAAAAAAACAGTAAAAATGGTTAAAAATAAGTGATTTTTTATTAAGAAGTTTCAAGGTGATTAAAAAAATTAAGAACATATCAACAATAATATGTTATAATAAATTAAACGGGAGGGTTTATGAATAAAAATTGTGCAAAACCAAAATTTACTGAGTATAAATTTTTAGAATTGTTTATAATTACAATGGCAAAGCAAAAGCATTTTCCAATAATAGACAAGAAAGTATTAGAGGAAATATTATATAAATATTATGATAAACCAGAATATAAAAAGTTGTTTGAAGATGTAGCTAGAGTAAATCAATTAGATAACAAAAGAGTTGATTTAG
>CAMUYN010000014.1 GCA_947165005.1 uncultured Bacillota bacterium | reverse complement strand
CTTTCAAGTAAGAAATTAATTAAACCCCTTACACTTCTTCCATTACCATCAGGAAATGGATGAATTCTAATTAATTCTGCTTTATATTTCATTAATTTTAATAAGAAAGGATTAACTTCATGTATCCTATCTTCAATATCTTTTTTAGATATCAAATCAGCTTCTTCATATAATTCATCAAACATTCTATCTGCTTGTCTCATTGATCTAACAATTAATTCTGGATATTCAAGTTCATAACCAGCATTAGGTAGATACCTAACATCAGTTCTATAGCGTCTAGCATATGTACCACTATCCACATATGAAAATAATTTTTCATGTAGATCAGTTAATATCATACTACCAGTAGTATATTCATTTTCACCAGAATGAATATACCTATACATTGCTTCTAAGCCTTTCATTTCTTGTTTTCCATGAATTGATAAATCATTAACATCTTCGATTTCACTTTCATTTTTAACATATTCTTCTATGAAATTTTGTTCAACATAACTGAACATAGTATTTGATGAATTTAAACAAAAGAACACTATTAATAAATGCATAGTATAATCATTAATCCACTCACTAGCACTAAAAGGTAATTTTGTTCCCTTATGTAATTCATTTAATAACCATTTTTTCTTTTGTAAATCTTGATGAGCAAGTAAAAATAAAGCCTCAAAATTTACACCCATTTTCTTTTCTTTTAAATATAAATCTATATATTTGTTAATATCTTCTTCGCTATATCTTCTATATATTTTTATATCACTATCTTCATCATAGAAATCCATAAAATCTCCCCTTCTTTTTAGTGCCATATATTATATATTTTTTATTCATATATGTCAAATTAAAAACAAATATATTATTTATATTTGTTTTGTTTTAAAGTATGAATTGGATTATCAAGTAACCCTGCTTCCTCTTTTGCTTTTATTTCTATATATTCAGTAATTGAGTTTTGCATTGGAATAATTAATACATTTTCTATAGAATCACACATTTTCTCTTTATAGAAAGTTACTATTCCTTTATTATCATATAATTCAGTTACAGTTTCAATATATGAATAATATTCATCTAATTCAATTGGTTTAATATAAATTAAAGGCAATTCAGCACGAGCTAGTAAATAATTTGTTAATCCAGTAACAGATTTTCTGTAATCATCCTTAAATAATTTTTTTCTAAACAAGAATGATTCCATATCTGCTATATCTTCTAAAAATTTTGGAACTAATCCCATTTTTGTTTCCAAATTTGCTTCTTTTATTCTATCACTCTCTATTTTTAAATCTTGAAAGATACTATCATAATACCAATTAACTATAGGTTCATTTTCTTCATTTGTTATTTCTTTTCTTATTTCTGATAATAATTCTGATCCAGTATAATCTTTATCACTATTATCATTAATAAAATTATAAATCTTATTTAATTTAACCATAGTTTCATCTTTATAATCATTAGTGTCATCATCAGTATTATCAAGATAAAACTTAGCAAATAAATTCCTATAATTATTTATAATACTACTAGCAGTATCTACTTTCAAAAATGTTGATAATAAATGTTCATAACATCTATTTATTCTTTTATCATAATCATCAGGCTTTAAACTTGGGTCACTCTTATATTCTGCCAATCTTTCTTTTTCATCATAGCTCATTTTAGTGAGCATTAAAAGTGCAGAAACATTAATCCCTAGTTTTCCTAATTCTTCATAAGCTTTTATATAATCTTTTTGTAATCCCCCAATTTTTGCCATAAATCCTCCTGTTAAAACTATTATATCATATTACATATATTTAATTCCATATGTTTTATAAATCTCTATTGCATTTCTTAAATTAAACATTTTAGCTATTATTAAATTATAGATTTGATCAAAAAATATAATTGAAATAATAAAAATAGATATTACTATTAATGTTTTTTTATTTATTTTGCAAGATAAATATATACCTATTGGATTAAAAACATACATAAGAATAAATGATGATAATCCAAAAAACAAAACACTCCTTAAGCAAACGAAACCACCAATATTACCAAAATTTAATATCTCAGTATTGTAATCCCAATATCTTGCTCCAATTAACTTAAATATTACAAGTCCTGAAAAATACTCAAGTAAACCAGTAATAATCACTGATAATATGAAAACTATCCATGGCTTTTTTTTAAATTTAGAGCATATTATAAGTATTAAAAAAGCTCCAATAGCATATATATTAATCCAAGGAAGAAAATTTCCACCCCTCATATACCAAGATTTCATTCCTGAATTAAAATAATAAAAAATAAATTCATAAATCCATCCAAACAAACCTGAAACTAGTAATATGAATGAAAAAACACCTAATCTTTGATATTTATCTAGTTTTATTTTATCATTCATATAATCATAAAAAAACTTCTTCATAAATACTCCTACTTAATTTCTCTATTTATAATATGATTTGTCCTATTTTTAATAACGTCTTTTATAATAACTGGTAATATATAATAATCATCAATTTTATCGATATCTACAAAACCATATTTTATCGGTTTACCTTCACAATTATTAATTATTATATTTGTATCTATGTCTTCTTTTAAACTGCCTTTATAAATAAAGTATATTTCATGGAATTTTATACCATCTTTTTCAAAAAAACTTTCAATCGTAGAAACAAATTCATCTACTTTAATATCCAAATTAGTTTCTTCCTTTATTTCTCTTATTACTGCTGCTTCACTTGATTCTAAAAAATGAACTCCTCCACCGGGCAAACAATAATTTTCTTTATTATCATTTTTATGTAATAGGATTTTATTATCCTTTATTATCATTATACCTGCTCTAACATTAAGTTTCATACCATCAACTATCCATCTTAAATCCATATTATCACCATTATAATTATAGCATAAAAAAAAGAGTTTTTAACTCTTTTTTTATTCACATATAAATCCTTTGGATTGTATGATATCAAGTGCCTCTTGCTTACTAGTTGGAACAGTATCAAAACTACCACCAAATGCTGTTTCAAAATCACCTTATACCTTAAAAAAGTATAGTAAAAGTATCAGCTGTTTCTGTTGTAGAAATATTTACTGATTTTAATTTTTCTTTTAAATATTTCAAAGAATCTTCATATTCCATTGCCTAGAACATTTTATTAGCACCATCTTTAACCATTGATTCATAATTAATAGCAAATGAAATTTCTTTTTAATAAAAATAAAAACTGGTATGTAAACCAGCTTTGTTATTAATGGTGTCCTCGATTGGAATCGAACCAACGACCTATCCCTTAGGAGGGGATCGCTCTATCCTACTGAGCTACGAGGACGAAAAACTATACTAATTATAGCATAGTTTTATTTTTTTAATATAACAATTGACCTATTTTTTATGATTAATTTATCTGTAATTTCTTTAAACCTTTTATAATTTATATTTTTTTCTATTTCTATATTTTCGTTACCTATTTTATTGCTAAATAAATATTCATCTATCATATAGTTTATAATTGATGTTGTATCAACAAATTGATATATTAAATTTGATAATAATGACTTTCTATAAATTTCAAAATCTTTCTTATCATAATCTTTAGTAATTAATTTTTCCTCTAATAATTTAACAAATTTATTAGGTTTATTAGATACTGTTGCAATTGTAAAGATAACAAACTCTTTATTTTTAACTTTTTCTATAGAAATAGATGTCTCTATATCATCACTTATAATCTTTTTTGTTTTTAAATCCAGATTAAAGTTTGATAGATTACCAACAAGTAGATTAAAGAATATTGTGAAATAATCATAAATCTCAGTTTTATTGGCCTCAAAATAACTAATATCATATTTTAGAGAATAACTAATTCTTGTCTCGTTAACATTAGAATGTATTACTTCCTTTTCTCTATTAACTATTTCATTTTCATTATATTCTTTTTTTATAATTTTAACCTTCTTAAAAGTCTTTTTTGCCTGGTTATTTTTAACTATATCTAATACATCCTTTGGTTTCTTATTGCTAACAATGAATAAAGCCATATTTGAAGGATTATAAAATGTATTATAACATCTATATAAATCTTCTTTTGTAATAGTGGATATATCTTTTCTTGTACCTATAACTGTATTATTATATGGTATTTTATTAAATAGATTTCTATATATGGTTTCAAAAAATAATCTGTTTGGATCATCTTTTGTCATTCTTTCTTCTTCTAGGATTATCCCTTTTTCTTTTTTTACATTTTCATCAGTAAAGTATGGAGTCTGAACAAAATCTAATAAGAATTCCAAGTTCTTATCAAAATTATCTGGCCCACTAAATATATATTTAGTAGTTTTATAATTAGTTGAGGCATTAACATATGTTCCACTTTTTTTATAAAATTCATTGACAGAAATACCATCTTTTTGTTCAAATAATTTATGTTCTAAAAAATGAGCTATACCACTAGGCATTTTAGTCATCTCTTTCTCACCGATAGGAATAAATTCAATATCTAAACCTCCAAATTTAGTAAGAAAACATGCAATATTATTATTATAATCCTTTTGATATGAAATATATATTTCTAAACCATTATCTAATTTTTCATAATGGATATTCTCATTTATAATATCTAGTTTAATCGTTTTCATTAGATCCCCCTTTAAGAAGATAAGATACATCAAGTTCTAGTTTATTAGCAAGATTAATTAATTCTTCCTTCCTTATAGTCTTTAATTCCTTTTTAAATGTTTCTTTATCCATTTTATTAAATAATACACTTGTAATCATGTCATTAACAGTAGAATATATACTATCTTCTCCTTTTAATAAATTAGATAATATTACTTGTTTAGAATCTTTTATTTCATTATCCAATATATTCCCTTGCTTTATATCATCAAGTGTTTCATTCATTAGTTTTATAGTCTTATTATAATTTTTATAATTAATCCCAGCATACATATAAAGAATTCCAAAATGTTTTATATAATTAGAATAAGCATAATAAGCTAGTGAATTTTTTTCTCTTATATTATTAAATAATCTTGATGAAGATCCCCCCAATATATTATTAAATACTGGTAATATTACTTCTCTCTCCCTTAAAGTTATATCTGGAATTTTATATATTTGATATAAAATAGATTCTTTAAATTTAGTTTTTTCTATTTTTTCTCTTACTTTAGATACATTACTTACATCATAATATGTTTTGATTTCATAATGATTATTAGTTATATTATTATTTAAAGTATCATCTATATTCTTTAATATATCATCATTTATGTTTCCAGTTAAAAATACAATTACTCTACTATTTTTTATCTCATTTTGATAATAAGAATAAGAATCTTTAGTATTTATTTTCTTTAAGTGTTTTTTATCACCTTTAGGATTAATTTTAATAGGTAAATCATCACTAATTAATTTAATAGAATTATAATATGCTTTTTCGGTTGGGTCTTCTTCATCTAGTAAATAATTAGATTTCATTTGTTCTTTAATCAATTTAGTTTGAATTCTATCTAGTTTTCCTCTTGATTCATTTATATTGAATATAGAATCATAATAAAATTCTATTGTTTTTTTATTATTGCTTTTTTCTAAATATATTTCATCTAAAAAAGTTAAATCATAAAACTTATAATGCAAATCCCTATATATATCATAAACTGAGAAAGAAGGATTAAATAAATCAATATATTTTTTATTCATTAGTATTTCATTATTATATTTTTTACTTGTATTTACCACATATGAAGATAAAAAATTATCTAATGTAATATTTTTTTCATCTATTCTGTTGATAAACAAAGTAGTTATATTAATCGTTTTAAATTTATCTGTCTTATAATAATACAAATCATAATTTTGTTTCTCAATTTTCTTATATTTCATAATCCACCTATATATATTATTTCCTTTTAAATGTATTTTATTATATCAAAAAATGTGGTTTTATAAAATACCACATTTTAATTTGCACTCGCCTTTACAACTATTCTTGATTGTCCTCCACTTTCGCAGGTTATTAATGTTAAATGATATCCATCATATTTTTTATAAAGTCCTGTGTCAGTCGGATTATAATTTCTTAATTTTTCATATACTGTATATTCTACTTCTCTACCAGAAGAATCAGTGACATATATTTTATCTCCCGAATTTAAATTTCTTATACCATACATGAATGATGATTGACCTCTATAATTATGTCCTGAAATAATTGTTCCACCTGGTTCATTAAGTGATGATCCATATGAGAGAACTACTCCTAAATCCATTGATCTATATGTATATTCTTTTATAACTACAGATTTAAATCCTATCTTCGGAATTTCAAGTCTCCCAAGTAATGTATATCCACTATAATCATATCCCATATTCGATGTAGAATCATCTAAATTTGAAACATCAACTTTTTCTATCTTAACAGACTTTTCAAAGCTATCTAAAGCTTTAGCTTCTAAGTCTTCTAGCTTTCTTTGTCTAAAAGACTCAAATATCATTAAAAAGGATATAACATATAAGGCCGCTATAAAAACAAATATTACTATATTAATAATTTTTTTTATCATACAGCCTCCAATTAGTATCCTAGTTCTTTAAATATCCTCATTATCTCTTTTTTATTTGATTTTATTTCAGAACTTCCAACTAGAACTGTCTTATCAACTTGAATTAAATAAAAGTATCTACCTTTTGTACTCTTAACAATTATATAATCTCTTTTATCTTTATATCTATAATTTTTTACATTTTTATAATTTGATGAAACATATTTTCTAGCTGCTTTTTCTGTTTTAAATTCATAAAAAACAAATTGATTATTCTTTCCACCTGCTTGTACATATCTTTCAAATCTATCATCAAAAGAACTTGTACCATCATTAATTACATAATCCATTTCTGTTCTAAATGTTTCAATAAACTTTGTATATGTTATTGGTTTATAATCTTTTGTACAACCACTTAATACAAATAAAAATAATAATATAAATAATCCCTTTATAATTCTCTTCATAATAAGTCTCCTATCTTATATATTGAGTATATCATTATTTTTAGATTTTTTCAATAAAAAACCACTATCTTAATTATTAAGATAGCTGGTGTTCTAATTTTAGTTTATCTGCTAATGTAACAATAAACTCACTATTAGTTGGTTTTGCCCTATCTATATCTACACTATGGCCAAATATCTCTTCCATTAAATCTATATTTCCTCTATTCCAACTAACTTCAATAGCATGTCTAATAGCCCTTTCAACCCTAGATACAGAAGTATTATATTTATTTGCTATTTCAGGATACAACTCTTTCGTAATACCTCCGATTATTGTTGGATCATTATATAAATCAACAATCCCCTCTCTAATGTATTCATATCCTTTAATATGTGATGGGACTCCAAGTTCATGTAATAATTTAGTTATTCTTATTTTAATGTTATTGCAATTAGTTTTTTCTGGATTACTATTTTCAAATAATTCTAATATCTTATTTTCTAAATCTTCCATTGAAAATGGTTTTAATAAATAGTCTTCTACTCCAAAACTGCTTACTTTTCTAATTGCACTATCAGAATTAAATGATGTCATAACTATTATCTTTGTGCTATAATCTAAATCATTTAATTGCTTTAAAAAGTATAATCCATCTTTTTTAGGCATAACTAAATCAAGTAATACTAAATCAATGTCATCCTTATTTTCTACCAATGTTTTAAAACCACTATCTCCATCATTACAGATGTATTTAATATTAATCTTTGACTTATTTTCAAAATAATCTTTTATTATTTTTGTAAAATTAATATTATCTTCCACTACTAAAACGTTTTTCATATACCTTTTATCCTTTCTTATTTTTGGGGTACTATAAAAGTATACTACAAATAACTCTAAAAAGTGCCATTTTTTTTTGACATGTTTTGTCGAAATAAAAAAAATGATGAATAATTTATTCATCATTTGAAATATTATGTTTGATTTTAGTTGTATTTAATACATCTTTGATATCATTAATAAACTCTATTCCTTTTTTATATTTTTTTATAGAATGTGTATATACATTGTAAACTTTTTGACCAAAAGCATCACTAGAATTGTTGCAAGCAGTCTCAAAAGCACCTTTAGATAATTTTTTATATAATTGTTTATCAGAATATAATTTTAAAATATATTTTCCAAAATCAGCATTTCTAGAAAATAAATATCCATTTTCATTATTCTTAACAACTCCTTCAAAACTATCATCTTTTATAGCAACTACTGGAATAGAAGAAGATAATGCTTCCAAAACAGTTAAACCTTGTGTTTCTGTTGTAGAAAATGTTGAAAAAACATCCATTAGATGATAATAGTTTTGTATTTTTTCAATAGGAACTTTGCCAGTAAACACAACATTTTTATCTATATTTAATTCTTTTACTAAATCTTTTAACATTTTTTTATCAGGACCATCTCCAACTAATAATAGTTTTATATTAGGAATTTTATCTATCAATTTAGAAAACTCTATTATTAATTTATCCACACTTTTTTCTTTTCCTAATCTAGAAACTGATCCAATTACAAAAGAACCATCTAATTTATATTTTTCTTTTAGTTTATCAACTTCATTTTTATTTATATTTGAAAATCTGTCTATATCCATACCTGTTGGAATAATATTAATTATTTCATCAGGATTATATTTTTCTTTAAAAATATTATATATTTTCTTAGTTGGAACTATTAATTCACTAACTGTTGTGTCACAGTAAAATCTAGTTAAATATTCAACTAATTTTTTACTTGGTTTGTCAAAATATCCTTTTGTTAAATAATAAATATAATCTTCATACATAGTATGATATGTATGAACAAGTGGTATATCTAATTGTTTTGAAACTATTCTTCCAAATGTACCAATACCAAATTCTGTTTGCGTATGAATAATATCTAATTTCCACTTTCTAATTTGATTGAATGCTCTTGGATTATAAAAAGCTGTTAATCTTGTGTCATATATTTTTGTAGGTACACCAGGAATATATATTATTTTATTCTCTTCGTCATATTCATATTTTATCTTTTCTAAATTTGCAGTTACTACATATACTTCATGCCCCATTTTTTCTAATGCTTCTTTAAGCATTAATTCACTTGTAACGAGTCCACTAACATAAGGTAAGTATGTATCGGTAAATATTCCTATTCTCATTTTTCTTTCCTCCTATATGTTATCAAAATTACCCCACCTAGGACCATACTAAAATAATATGTAATTAATCTCCATAAAAGCATACCTGCAGAAAGCATTGCACTATCTTTTATAAATATTTTAAAGAAATCAATAAAACCATATTCAAGTCCACCGGTTGCTCCTGGAATAGGAACAAAAGAACCAATCAAAAATGTAAATGATGAAGATATAAATGATTCTAAAAAATTTAATTTAAAGCTATGAAAAGAATAAAATACAAATACTGGAATCAAATATAAAAAACATAAACTTATTAAATTAAATAGAAAGCTTAATAAAGTGTTCTTTAAATTATTTTTCATAATAGCAGTACTATTATAAAAATCTTCTAGATACTTTAGGAATTTCTTTTCTTTTTCTTCTTTATTTTTTATAAATTTAAAATGAAAAATAAATTTAAATATTTTAGAAAATAATTTTGTATTCAACTTCTTGGCTCTTGAAATAAATATAATTATTCCCATAACTATTATATTTATAAAATAACCAATTAATACTATTTTTTTAAGTAATAAAGAATCAGGTAATATTTTAAAAATACTATTTAGTATTATTGCAATAGTTGATGTGAATATAAGACCAAATTGATAAGTTATAAAATGTTGTATTAAGGCATTTAGTGAATCACTTACCTTTATTCCTTCTTTGTTTAGTAGATACATTTCAAATGGTTGCCCACCTGAACTAAATGGTGTTATTGCATTAAAAAACATTGCCATACACATTAGTTTAAAACAAGATTTAAACTTATAATTATGATCAACTTCTTTTAAAAATCTATACTGTGATAAACTTTGAAATAGTATATTAAGTAACATAAATGCTATTGCTACTAATATCCATAAATAATTCATATTTTTTAAATAATTGATAGCACCATTAAAATCATCTTTTAAAGTAAAAAAGATGACAATAAAAGCGACTATTACTAAAATAATTATATTAATCTTATACTTCTTCATATTATTCCTCAATTATTCCTGGTAATATATTACCTTGTAAATACTCTAAAGACGCCCCTCCACCAGTAGATATAATAAAACTATTATTCTTTAATAATTCATTACAAGCAGATACAGTATCTCCCCCACCTATAACTACTAGTTTTCCATCTTTATTTAATGCTTCTAAAATACTTTTTGTACCATATGTGTAACCACCCTCTACAAAACCTAGAGATCCGTTAAAGAATATAGTATTAGATTTATCAATTACCTCTTTAAATCTATTAACGCTTTCAACTCCTATATCATATCCAATATCATTTTTAGACATTTCATTTATGTTTACGCATTTATTTAGTTCTATAAAATTATCTGTTATAAGTACTATTTTATTTCTATATTCATCTAGTAATTTTCTAGAATAATCAATATAATCAGGTTCTAAAAATGAATTGCCTATTTCTTTACCATCAGCTTTTAAAAATGTATAAACCATTGCTCCACCGATTAACAAATAATCTACTTTAGTAATCAAATTTTCTATTAATTTTATTTTATCAGATACTTTTTTACCGCCCATAATAACCGTAAATGGTTTGGTAGGATTATCTAATCTTTTTAAATTATTTACTTCTTCCTCTACAAGATATCCATTACATGAATCTAAATATTTACTAATGCCTACATTTGATGCATTTTTTCTATGACATGTTCCAAATGCATCATTAATAAATACATCTCCAAAAGAAGATAAATATTTTGATAATTCTTCATCTGAGTTACTTTCTTTTTTGTTATCTAAATCAAAGAATCTAGTGTTTTCTAAAAGAATGATTTTATTATCATTTATAGCTTTATTTATATCTTCTTCCCATGTACAAAAATATACATCTTGTTTTAATAATTTACTTAATTCTTTTGATACTATTTTGAGACTATTCTTTTCTTTATCTTCAACAGTTTTAATTCTACCTAAATGAGATAATATTATTACTTTAGATGCTTTTTTTAGTGCATATTCAATTGTTTTTAATGATTTAACTATTCTTGTATTATCAAGTATCTTATTATCCTCTATTGGTACATTTAAATCGCATCTAATTATTACTTTTTTGTTATCTATATTTAAATCTTTTAGTGTTTTCATATACTACCTCTTATATATATAATTATAACATAATTATAAAATAAAAAAGCATGATTTTTTCATGCTTAATTATTAACTACTTTTAATGTTGGTAATTCATCTTCTGATTTTATTTCAAATGCAGAACCAATTATACTTAAAATACTTGGAGCACTTTCACTTGTATATATTCCAACGGCTTCTGATTCATCTGCTGTACAATTATCTGGTACAACTCCTGCTGTTCCATTAGGATTACTAAACTTATTATTTGCTGAATTAGATGAGCAAGAACAAGTTATTTCACTCTTTTTAATAATATGTTTTGTTGGAGAACCATAATTCTCTATTTCTTGATCATAAATTGAGTCATCTAGGGCAGTTTCATCAATAGTGATTACTCCAGCATTAAAGTTATTATTAGAATAAGAATAAGTAATTCCATGTAAATATATTTGTCTTAAGTTAAGGAATGGATTATTAATCTTAAGAGTTATATTTCCTTTATTAACTGAATTTGAAACACTTGCATTTTGAGAAATACCTTCACCATGTATATCATATCTATAGAAATCCTCTCTATATTCACCAGTATTTTGTTCTATTAAAATATTTCCTAAATTATATGCATTTTCAATTGAATTATATGCATTATTAGCTATACCAGAAAGATATGCACTTTGATCTATATATTCTGGGAACCATCCAGATGTTTGTATATCAGGGGCTAATTCTTCGAATTTTAGATTTCCTGAATTATATACATTTCTAATTTGTCCTGATACAGAATAAGCTATTCCTCCGATAGATGTACCAACATACTTAGCTGTTATGTTTCCTCTATTATAACTATTTGTAACTGCAGCACATTCACCGCAAATACCACCAGTATTTGCACCGCTATTTTTTGTAGTTATTAAGATATCTCCTTCATTATAAGATCTAGAAACACTTGCACCGCCTGCACCTATTATTCCACCAAATTTAGTTGATGCAAAGAATGTAAGATCACCAGTATTATATGAATCTTCTATTTGTGTGCCACCATAAGCATATCCGATTAATCCTCCAGATTCACCGCCACCTGCTTTTATTTCACCAGAATTATAACTTTTACTTATTTTTGATTCATTATTATATATATTTCCTACTAATCCTGCTGTTCTATATCCAAGTGTTGTTAGATTACCAGAATTAAACGAATTAGATAAAGTCACTTTACTATCCTGCGCATTTCCTACTAATCCTGCAATATCATCTCCTGAATTAAATTCATCAAATTCAGCATCTGTCATTCCTGTTGTAACTGCATTTTTAAATACTATACTACCAGAGTTATAGCATTCATCAATTGTTGCATATGATACATGTAGTTCTCCCACTAATCCTGCTGTTTGAGTAGCTTTTGTAAGATTAGCAAAATTTCCTTCATTACTTGTCTTAGTAATAATAGCTTCTGATGGATTTAAATATCCAACTACACCACCAATATTATATGCACTAGTTGCTTTATCAAAATCAATATTTCCGTTATTAGTTACGTTATCAATTAATACTGTACCATTTGAATTGACATCACCTAGTACTCCACCCATATATGATACATAATTAGCTCCTTGAATAAATGTAATATTTCCATTATTAGTTACATTTCTAATCTCCATATTTGGTTCATCTGATCCTTCTAAATTAACAATAGATTGAGCCACACCAGAGTTGTTAGAACTAGTATTTATATTAATATTATTTTCTGTATTTGATATATATAATCCACCTTCATAGCGTGCATCAAAATAAGCTACAATACCAGCATTTTCATTACTAGTAAATACTGCATTACCATATGTCTTAATATTATCTATAACTAAATTATCATTTCCATGACCTACAAGTGCTGCACTATTACTACTTGTATCTAAATAAGTATCAGATAATACCATATTTTTAAATACTGCAGATATAGTATATCCAAACAATCCTTTTGAAGATGATACTGGCGAACTTTCATCAGTTATATATAATCCACTTATTATATGATTATCTCCATCATATGTTCCAGCAAAATACATTTCATCTGTTGGTGCACTATAATCATAATGACCTGCTGATGTCCAAACATGTAATCCAGATATTGTGTTATTTTTAATATTATCATTTAAATTATCATTTAGTTTTATATTTCTAGTTTGTTTTATGAACTTACCTTCATATGTTGTTCCTTCATTTACTGATGCCGCAAAACAACTTAATTGTTCTGCTGTCTTTATTTGATATGGATCAGATTCTGCTCCTGTTCCTCCTTCAAATATATTACTTGGTGTAAGATTATTTATAGAACATGCTCCATCCCATGTTTCTATTAAATCTACTTCTTCTTTTACTGTTAATGTTAATTCTTTATTTTTTGTTATTGGATTTACTATTGCACTTAATAAATTATCAAGTCCAAATACACTTGCTAATACTGTAAATGATGCTCCAAGTGTTATTACTCCAACTACTATTCCTACATTTCTTTTTTGTTTTATTGTCTTTAGTTTTTTATACATTGCTGCATATATTCCTAATCCACTTACTATAAATAATAATGTTATTAATATTATATTATCTAATGTTTTTGGATTACTTGGTGTTTCTTTTTTATCTGGTGTTGGTACTATTTTCTTTTCACATATTTTCTTTTCTTCATTATATATTTCATCATCTTTACATTCTACTTTTTTTTCTGGTTTTACACATATCCCTTTTTCGTTTCTTTCCATTCCTTCTGGACATAAACACATACTTTCATCTTCTGATAGTATTTCTCCGTCTGGACAACTTCCTTCTTCATATGTGTATTTTATCTTTATCTCTGTTGTTGTTTTTCCATTTGTTATTCCTTCTTTAGTTTTTCCTTTTATTATTACTTCATTTGTATCATTTCCATTTATTGATAACCCACCTTCTGGTAAATTTGTTGTATATTCTATATTTTCATTTTCTGATGTTATATTTATATTTCTTAATGTTCCTGCTCTATTTCCATTATTTGTTACTGTTACACTAAAGTTTATTTCATCTCCGATATCTTGAAATAATGCTTCTATCTCTTTTTTCTCTAAATCTATTTTTTCTATAGATCCGATTGTTCCACCATTTCCTTTATCTTCTATTTTTGTTATATCTACATTAAATGTTAATGCTTTAACATTTGTTATAAATAAAAACATGCTTATTATTAATAGTATTTTTTTCTTCATATTATATTTCTCCTATTTTATATAATTATTATATCAAAATCACATAAAAAAAGAAACTATTTTTTGAATAGTTTCTTTTAGTTTACTCTACTATTACATTAACTGAAACACTCTTATTATTAGATGTTGTTATTGTAATTGTTGTTCCTCCTCTTGATACTCCTCTAATTAATCCAGATGATGAAACAGATGCTATACTAGAATCACTAGAATAATATCTTAGAGTTTTATCTGTAGCATTTGAAGGTAAAACTGTAGCATAAATCTGTGTTGTTCCATTTACACCAACATAATATGTATCATCTGCATCTATAGAAGACGGTAATACATTAATTGATGGTTCTGGATCTGGAGTTGGTGTTGGTGTTGGCGTTGGATCTGGAGTCGGAGTTGGTGTTGGTGTTGGTGTTGGATCTGGAGTCGGAGTTGGTGTTGTTGTTGGTTGTGGTGTACAATCAACAACGTCAAATTTTCTTTCTGCACTCGTTTCATTTCCAGCTTTATCCTTAACAGTATATTTAATTACATATGTTCCAACTTTATCGGTAGTTGTATGTCCACTTATTTTAACATTCTTTGTTATGTCTCCATCAACATCATCTCTTGCAGTATATCCATATACACCTGAACTACTTACATCCACTTTATCATTTAAACATATTTTTTGATATGTATCATCATATATAAATGTAATAATTGGTGGTGTAGTATCTTCAGACTCTTTCTTTTCTTCTTTTGTTACTATTACTGTTCTTTCTTTAGAAGCAGTATTACCAGCCTTATCACTAACTGTATATGTAACTTTATAAGTACCTTCTTTTGAAGTATCTACATCGCTTGTAGTTTTTATCTTATCAGTAATATCACCATCAACATTATCTTTTGCTGTTGCACCTTTGTCTTTATATTTTTTTCCTAAAGTTGTTTTAACAGTCTCAGCACCAAATAAAGTTATAGTAGGTTTTTTTGTATCTTTTTCTGTTTGAGATTTTTGATCTGACTTAGTCTTTCCAGATACTTTTGTACCATAGCCAACAGTTTGATATATATTTTTACATTTTAAATATGTCGTATTGTAATTTTCTTCTGTAATTACATATCCTTCACAGTCTTTCGCTAATTCATCAGTAACAAATCCACCTTTTTTAATTATGTCCTTTATATTAGTTTCTATATAACTATCATTATCTTCTAATTCAAGTCCTATTGCTTTTAAATAATTATTAATCGTATTATTAAACTTAGGTTCTAAAGCCATATATTTTTTCTTCATGCTATTTCTATATAGAAATACTGAACCAACTACTATACCAATAACACCTAATATAACTAATAACACTATAATTTTAGTTCTCGTCCAAAATTTTGATACTTCCATTTTTCCTCCTACTCTACTTCAAATCCATCTGATTTATATGAATCTCCACATTTGATAAATGAGCCAAATTCTATTTCGAATTCTCCGTCAACATTCCTGAAATTACTAATTAATGTATATCCTTCACATTCATTTGTTATATCATCTTGTAAGTATCCATTTTCTACTATAGTTTTCATAGTAATTCTTTTCATTTCACCTTCAGGAACTGTTATACCATTATTTCCATAATAATAAATAGTTGCAGTTTTTAAATCTCTTTCTAGTTTTTTATATCTTTCAATCTTCTTATTTCCACTGCCTTTTATTGATATTAATACTATTATTCCAATAGCAATTACTAATCCAAATAATATTATATGTAACCTTGTTATATGCTTTTCTCTTTCTCTTTTCATAGATTTTCTCCAAGGTATTTTAATGTTCTAATAAGTTGTGATGTATAACTCATTTCATTATCATACCAAGATCCTACTTTAACTAATTGCTTTCCATTAACATCCATAACTTTTGTTAAAGTTGCATCAAATAATGAACCATAACTCATTCCTATTATATCACTTGATACAATTTCATCTTCATTGTATCCTAATGATTCATTTGTATTCTTTTTAAATAATTCATTTATTTCTTCAACTGTAACATTCTTGTCAAGTTCACAAATTAATTCAATTAAAGATCCTGTAATAGTTGGAACTCTATTAGCAGATCCATCTAATTTACCTTTTAATTCTGGTAATACTAAACCTATTGCTTTAGCAGCTCCTGTTGAATTAGGAACTATATTAGATGCTGCTGCTCTTGCTCTTCTTAAATCTCCACTTTTATGGGGCAAATCTAATAAATTTTGATCATTTGTATATGCATGAGTTGTTATCATATATCCCATAACAATTTTATAATTATCATTTAGTATTTTTGCTACTGGTGCTAAACAGTTAGTTGTACAGCTTGCTCCACTAACTATAATATCATCTTTACTCAAATCTTTATGATTAACATTATATACAATTGTCTTAACATCTTCTTCAGAAGGGGCAGATATTAATACCTTTTTAGCTCCTGCATTAATATGTTTCATTGCTTTTTCTCTTTTTCTAAATACACCTGTGCACTCTAGAACTACATCTACTTTTAATTCTCCCCATGGTAAATTCTCTGGATCCATTTCTTTATAGATCTTAATCTTTTTACCATCTACTATGATGCTTTCTTCATCAAATGATACTTCTTTATCAAGCATCTTTTGTGCTGAATCATATTTTAATAAATGTGCAAGTGTCTTAGTATCAGTTAAATCATTAATTGCTACTATTTCAAAATCTTTTTCATTTATTATCTTTCTAAATGCTAATCTTCCTATTCTACCAAACCCATTAATTGCTATTCTAATCATGATAACCTCCTATTTTTCAAAATAACTATTACCAATAAATTCTCTTATAATAGAATCTCTTGGTATAAAATCACTTGGTATAGTTAATACATTTTTCAATAAATTTAATAATCTAACAGCTTCTTTATAGTTAATGTCTGTTTCTTCTACTTTAAATAAAAGAGGCTCTGCATATATTTTTAATACTCCAAGTTCATAAAATAAACTTGAGTTAAATATAACATCTGCATCATCCTGAAAAGGAAATACATTTTCTTCTTCTCCTTTTCTTACTCTTTGCCATGAATCTAATGAAGCTGATACATCATATCCTCTTGTTCTATTATCTCTTATAATTCTTCTTAGTATTCTAACATCTGTTGTTTTTATTCTATTATGATTATCAAGATTTAATGTAACAAGTGGAGATAAATATATTTTAAACTTATATCTCTTTGGTACTAATGATGTTAATTCATTATTTAGGGCATGTAATCCTTCAATAATTAATATTTCATTTTCCTTAAGTTGCATAGGTTCATCAATATATTCACCTTTACCTAATATAAAATTATATGTTGGTATTTTTACTTTTTCTCCATCTAATAGTTTGTTTAAATCTCTGTTAAATTGATCTACCTTGATGGCTTTTAAGCTCTCATAATCAAAGTTACCTTCTTCATCTAATGGAGTCTTTTCTCTATCTACAAAATAATCATCTATTGATATAGTTTTTGGATTTAATCCGCATCCCTTTAATAGTAATTGTAGTTTTCTACTAAAAGTAGTTTTACCACTTGATGAAGGCCCTGAAATTAAAACTAGTTTTATATTTTTATCAAAATATATTTTTCTAGCAATTTCATACAAACTCTGATTTTGATAACTTTCTGCTAGTAATATATAATCATTAATCTTTCCTTGACTTATTATCTTATTCAAATCGCAAATGGAATTAATATTAAGTGTAGAACTCCAATCACTATATTGTTTAAAAGTAGTATAAAGTTTTTCATGATGTTTATAAACTAGTTTATTAGTATAAATATTTGGATAAGTAATTACGAAACTATTTCTATCAATCAATGTTAATTTAAAATCATCAATATAATTAGTAGATACTGGTAAATTATTAAAGAAATAATCATAAGTATTATTTAACTTATACAAATTAACATTTGTATTTGTATTATATTTTAATAATTCACTCTTATCTAATTCTCCGATTTTCTCATAATAGCTTATTGCTTCTTTTCTATTAATAAGTAATTTATCAATAGGATAATTAGCTTCACATATTTCTTTAACCTTATTCTTTACAATATCCAAATCATCAGAAGAAATTAATTTCTCTGTTTTGATGAATATTCCTGTATCCAAAGAATACTTAACTATTATCTTAGACTTTAATACTTCCTTAAAAGCAATGGATAAAATAAATAACAATCCTGACTCATAAACTTTGTTTCCAATACTAGATGTTCTATCATAGAATACAATTTCAGAATTATTAAAAACATTATGACTAAGATCACAAACTAATCCATTTACCATGCCTACTATTATTTTCTCTTTGAATTCACTTTGGAAATCTTTTGATATATCTAAAAGTGATGTACCCTTCGGATAATTATATTTATTCCCGTTAATCTTTACAGTAATACTAAGCATGATTCCACCTTCTTTATTCTCTTTTAATTTTAACATAAATAGCAATAATTTGTCACTATTTTTGTGAATATTTACAGTTAATAAAACTAAAATAATAATAGGTGAAAAAATATGTTTATACCAAATATTTTAGAAAAGAAAAATAATTACGAAAGAGTATATGACTTATACTCAAGACTGCTTGAAGATCGTATAGTATTTATAACTGGAGAAATCGATGATAATAATTCAAATATAATTGTTTCAGAACTACTATATTTAGATTCTATTAATCATGATGATATATATATTTATATAAATAGTCCTGGTGGATCTATAACAAGTGGTATGGCAATATATGACACTATGAATTATATAAAAAGTGATTGTAATACTATATGTATTGGTATGGCTGCATCTATGGCATCAATCATTCTTTCTTCAGGTACAAAAGGAAAAAGATTTATTCTTCCTAACTCTGAAGTTATGATACATCAACCCCTTGGTGGAACTTCTGGACAAGCAACAGAAATAAAAATACATGCGGAAAGAATATTAAAATTAAAAGACAAATTAAATAGAATATTATCAAAAAATACTAATACTAGTTTTAAAAAGATAAAAAAAGATACAGAAAGAGATTATTTCATGGATTCAAGTGAAGCTTTAAAGTATGGGTTAGTAGATAAAATAATATAAAAAAAAGAAGAATTTATTTTCTTCTTTTACGATTATTAAACATAAATACTAATCTTAGTATTTGAAGTATGCTGTTAAACAAACCTGCAACATAGGTAAATGCTGCTGCCCTTAACATGCTTTTTGTTCCTCTTAATTCAGAACTATCTATCAAGCCAAGTTTTACTAATTCTTTATTTGCTCTTTTACTTGCATTAAATTCACAAGGTAATGTGACTAATTGAAATACTACTGCAAGTGATAATAAAACAATACCTATAGCAAATAAACCAATTACTGAAGATAATACTCCAATAGCCATAATTATATAACCTATTGTATTACCAAAATTAACTATTGGTACTAATTTATTCCTTATTTTAATTGGATTATATCCAACTTTATATTGAATAACATGGCCGCATTCATGGGCTGCTACAGAATAAGAAGCAATAGATTTACCATTAAAAATATCATCAGATAAACTAACTGTTCTATTACTATTATTAAAGTTATCTGTTAATTCTCCAGATATACATACTACCTTAACATCATTTATATCATTTGCTTTTAAAATTGCTTCTGCTATTTCTTTTCCAGTCATTTTATTTTTAGAATCAACTTTTTTATACTTAGCATAAACAATTCTTAATATTACTTGTGCAAGTGTTACTATTAAGAATGATACTATTATACATCCATAAGCCCATATACCATCATAATAACTTAATTCCATATAATTATACTTCCCTCTCTAGTATCTTTAATAGTTGCTCCAAGTTCCTCAATTTGTTTTCTAACTTCATCTGCACGCACGTAATCTTTTTCAGATTTATATTTATTTCTTAATTCAAGTAATTCATCTACTTGTTTTTTTATTTCTTCTGAAACTTCAATCTTTTTAATTAAATCTAAACTTAATACTGTATCAAATGATTCAACTAATTTAAGTTTAGTATTAGAACTAATATCAGATTTTAATACATCATATAAAATAGTTATTGCATTTGATGTATTTAAATTGTCTGATAATGCTTCTTTAAATAAATCGTTATATTTATTAAAATCAGATTCATTATAGTTAGAATCAGCTACTATATTACTAATTCTATCTCTTAATTTATTTAGTGTATCTTCTGCTTGTTTTAAAGCATCATAACTAAATACTAATTGTTTTTTATAATGAGAATTTAAACACATAAATCTATATGCTAAAGGATCATATCCTTCTTCTTTTAACTTAGATACTGTAAGAGTAGCTCCAGCACTCTTACTCATCTTACCAGTTTCATCAAGAAGCCATTCATTATGGAACCAATAATTACACCATTTATGCCCTAAATAACTTTCTGATTGTGCTATTTCATTAGTATGATGTGGGAATATATTATCTACTGCTCCACCATGAATATCAAGATATTCTCCAAGATATTTAATTGATATCCCAGAACATTCAATATGCCATCCTGGATAACCAGTTCCCCATGGACTATCCCATTTTAATTCTTGATCTTCAAACTTAGATTTAGTAAACCATAAAGCAAAATCTCCTTGGTTCCTCTTGTTAGAGTCTTCTTCTACGCCTTCTCTAACACCTACAACCATTTCATCTTCTTTATGATTAGTTAATGCATAATAATCATCTAATTTAGATATATCAAAATATACATTTCCGCCAGATTCATAAGCATAACCTTTATCTATTAAAGTTGATATTATTTTTATATACATATCTATATTATCAGTTGCTTTAGATACTATATTTGGCATTCTATTATTAACTAGTTTAAAGTCTTTAAAGAATTCATTTGTATAAAAATCTGCTATTTCTAAAACAGTCTTATGTTCTCTTTTAGCACCTTTAAGCATTTTATCTTCACCAGAGTCAGAATCACTAGTTAAATGTCCAACATCTGTTATATTCATACATCTAGTTACTTCATAACCAAGATATCTTAAAGTTTTATCTAATATGTCATGATTAATATAATTTCTTATATTACCAATATGTGCATAACTATAAACAGTTGGCCCACAAGTATATAATTTAACTTTACCTTCTTCTCTAGGAATAAATTCCTCAATAGTCCTTGTTAACGTATTATATAGTTTCATAAAAATCACCTACAATTATTATATACTAAAATACAAAAAAAGACTATAAAATAGTCTTTTTTAATTATTAAATACTTTTAATGTTGGTAGTTCCTCTCCTGATTTTATTTCAAAAGCCGATCCTATAATATTTAATATATTTGGTGTATCTTCATTGACATAAACACCTACTTGTTCTGATTGATTTCCAGTACATGCTTGAGGAATCGCTTTACAGAAACTTAATGCCTTTTCTGAAGAAGAAGTATTAAATTTATTTCCTGTTGAATTTGGATTATACTGGAATGTAATTTGTCCTGTATAATATAATTGTTATATCAAAATCACATAAAAAAAGAAACTATTTTTATATAGTTTCTACTAGTATATTATATAATTTTTTCTTTATCAATCTACCAAGTTTTCTATAACCAAAAATATTAAAATCAGATTTACTGATTATTTCATTTTCTTCTTCATTACTAAGTACTATTCTTTTATTATATTTATTATTATAATCATTTACCACTTTATCAATTACTAATTTTACTGATTCTAATGTTGCATCATTAAAGGTTATTAGTTCATCTATCCTATTAATAAACTCTTTTGGAAAGGCACTAAAATCATTTCTAGTTTTATTATCAAAACCAATAGACTTTTTATTCATTATTGCATTAGTAGTCATTATAATTATTACGTTATCAAATCTAATCTTATTTCCTTTATTATCTAAGGCATATCCCTCATCTAATATATTTAAAAAGAAATTTAAAATATTAGTATTTGCTTTCTCTATTTCATCTAATATTAAAACAGAATATGGATTATTTTTTACCTTATCAAGTAATGTTTCTTCATTATATCCTACATATCCTTGTGGAGCCCCAATTAATTTATTAATTGATTCAGGTAATATATATTCATTCATATCTATTTTAATAATATTGTTAGTTAAATACTTTGAAAATTCCTTAGCTAAATATGTTTTACCAACACCAGTATTACCACTAAATAATAAAGAATAACTTTTGTTATCATCTTTCAGATTATACTTTAACTTTTTAACTATATCAATTAATTTGTCTATAGCATTTTCCTGATTGATTATCTTATTTCTAAGACTACTTTTCAAATCATTTATATCTATATCATTTAATACAGGAATTAAACTTTTTTCGCTAATAATATTTTGAACATCATTAATTGTAATTTTCTTATGTTTTCTTTGCATTAATATCTTTAATTTTACCTTATTAATGCTATCTCTTAATAATACTTCATCTCTTTTAATATTAAATAGTTTTTTATAATTTCTTTTTAATAAATATTTTCTTTTATTAGATAATACTATATCTAATTCATGATTTAAATTATCTAATTCCTTTTCATCAAAAGTTTTCATTAGAGCTACTTTTGATGATACATCATCTAATATATCTATTGATCTATCCGGTTCTTTCTTATTATAAATATATTTTTTAGATAATTTAATAATTTCATCTATCACTTCATTACTAATTATTACTCCATGAAACTCTTCATATTGTTTTTTTATATTCAGCAGTATTTCTTTTAGCATATTTTTATCTGGTTCTTTAATGATAATTTTTTTAAATCTTCTATCTAACGCCTTATCTTTTTCGATTGTTTTTGAATATTCATTTATAGTAGTTGCCCCAATTATTTTTATTTTTCCTCTAGATAAATATGGTTTTAAAATATTAGATGCATCCAATCCTCCATCCATTGAAGCACCTGCTCCAACTAAAGTATGTATCTCATCAATGAAAAGAATTATATCTTCATTATTAATAATTTCATCAATTATTCTCTTTATTTTTTCTTCAAATTCTCCCCTATATTTAGTTCCGCTTAGTATAGAAGCCAAATCTAAGGAATATATTTTCTTATTTTGTAAACTATCTGGGACATCTCTTTTTATTATCTTATATGCAAGTCCTTCAACAATAGCAGTTTTTCCTACACCTGCTTCACCAACTAATAATGGATTACATTTGTTACGTCTATTTAATATTTCTATTAATTCATCTACTTCCTTATCTCTCCCAATAACTCTATCTACATTTGCAAATTCATTTGTAAGATTTATACCCAATTTATCTATTAATAAACCATTATTTTTTCTATTATTTAAATCATTTAATATTTCATTTGTTTTTCTTGATACTTTCTTTATTATTTTACTAGCCTCAGTATCATTATCAATTATTGATATGAATAAATCCTCTAAAGAAATTTCTCTTTCATGATCTTTTGAATCTATTATTATTTTTTCTAATATTTTCTTTAACTCAGGGCTATAATAATAATCATTATTTCTTTTGTTATCTCTACATAGTAATTTTTTTACTTTTGCATAGGTTATTCCGTATGAATTCAATTTTTTACATAAACTATTATTAAAATATAAAATAGCTAATAATAAATGTTTAGTAGAAATGAATTCACTTCCTAAATTATCTTTTTCTCTTCTTGATAAAACTAATGCCTTCCTCGCATCTTCAGTAAAATATCCGAACATTTTATCCTCCAATATAATTCTATGAATGTTATGGAATATTTAATAAAAATTATACAAAAAAAATGCTATTTCTAATTAGCATTTTTATATTTATCATATTCATCTTTATATTTCATTATTATATCTTTATTAAAAGGAAATTCGCCATTATTAAATCTCTTTATTAATTCCTTTAACTTATATAAAATTATATCTTGCAAATCCTCAGGATACTTCATTTTTTCTTTATGATAATCATATTCTTTTTTATCTAATATTTTATATGTATTATCTGGATAAAC
>CAMUYN010000013.1 GCA_947165005.1 uncultured Bacillota bacterium | reverse complement strand
TTCTTTTAGAAGAAATAAGAGATTTATTAAAGAAAAGAAAATAAAAATATACAAATACTTGTATATTTTTTTTTATTTTGATATAATCTATTTGTGTTTGGCGATGTAGCTCAGTTGGCTAGAGCGTTCGGTTCATACCCGAAAGGTCGTGGGTTCGACCCCCTCCGTCGCTACCATTGTAATTAACTAACTAGAAATAGTTAGTTTTTTTTGTGACTTTACTTATATTGACGCCTAATAGATTATTTGATAAAATGAAGAAGAATAGAGGTAGTTATGGGAATTATATTTACATTTATTATTGGTTTATTAATGTCATTTGAACCTATAACAGATAATGATTGGTTTTGGCATTATGTAATTGGGCATTTTATTGATACAAATAAAGTAATACCAAGTAGTGAATTATTTACATGGCATGGCCCTTATAATTGGACTAGTCATGAGTGGTTAACTGAATGGTTTATGTATAAAATTGGCCCTATGGGTTGTTTAATTGCTATGCTTATAATATTTTTGTTTTTATATATCTTAATGTCAAAATTATTAAAAGTTAAATTAAAAAAAATATTTGATTTTAGATTATTATATCTATTATTAATGACTGTATTCTTTAAGGTTACAGGACCAAGACCATATATTATAAGTTTATTATTTATGGCATATTTAGTATATATATTGTTTAATTATATAGATAATGAAAAAAAATATAGTAAGTTAATTTATACAATTCCAGTTTTACAAATATTATGGGTTAATTTTCATGGTGGTTCATCATCATTACCATATATATTTATTATTGGAGTTTTGATGTGTCATATATTCTTAAAAATATTTAAGTTTAAAGAAGATCGTTGGACTAATAATATATTAAGTTCAAAACAATTAAAAACATTATTAATAGTTTTAGGACTTACTTTGATTGGAAGTTGTATAAATCCATTTGGTTATAAAATGCTTTTATATCCATTTACTAATATGGCAGATACAAGTATGCTAGATAATATTGTCGAATGGGCTAGCCCAAGTTTCCACGGGGTTTTAGGTATATATATATTCTTAATCATTACAATCCCAGTATTTAATATGATTTTAACTAAAGAAAAAATGAAATTACATGAAATAGGATTCCAATTAGTTCTATTTTATATGTGTTTAAAAAGCCAAAGATTTATTGGAATGTATGGGATATATTCAATATGGACATTAGGAAAATATTTCTTTGTTACAGAAAATATGTATGAAATATTAAAAAAACCATTTGAAAAATTTGAAAAAGTTATAACTATTAGTTTTTGTATAATTCTTGTGTTAGTAGTAGGTTTTGTAGGTTATAAACAGATAAAAGTATTTAATAGTGTGGGTGTAATAGATAATGATGGATATTATAGTGATGAAGCTGTCAAAAAGGTCGCAGAATTAAAACCAAAGAAATTATTTAATGATTTTGGTGGTGGAGGATATCTTTTATACAAACTAGATGAATATGATTTATTAAAAGATACTAAAATATTTTCATATGGTTTAGGTGATGTATTCAGCAAAGAAATATTACCAAAATCTATTGAAATAGGCGAATTAAAAGGAGATACTCGCGAATTAATAGAACATTATAATTTTGATGTTATATTAACATATAAAGCAAATCAATTACATTATTTCTTAGATGAAATAGAAGAATATGAGTTATATTATCAAGATGATACATGTTATATTTATATTCAAAAATAAATTGAACTAAAAGTTCAATTTTTTTGCAATTTTTATAATTTTGTAGTAGAATACATTTACCTTTAAAGAAAGGGAATGAATTATGGAAAACAAATATTTTTATAATGGAGAACCTTTAATAGAATTTTGTAAAAGAAATCCTGAATATAAATATAATCATATAACAAAATATATTTCAGACAAATTAAAGAAAGATCCAACAAGATCTATAGATGATATAATTAATGAATATATGAGTAAACCACATAGATCTAATATAAGATATATTATTAATGGTATGAATTTAAGTAAATACTGTAATTTAAATAATATTAGTTATGATGCTGTCATTAAAAGCATTAGTAGAGCTAGAAAAGATATTAGATATAAAGACTTAAGTGAAAACGAAATCATTGATATGATATTAGATAAATATATATCAGATCCTGATATAGAGGAATTAGATTTTGGAGAACCAAAAAAATTAGAATTATCTTTAAACAATAAAAAAGAAATAACTGCATAGTTATTTCTTTTTTAATTTAATCCTCCAATTCCGCCAGTTTGTCCTAAAGCAGAATTTAATTTCTTTACAAATGCTTCTTTATTTAAATTACAGTATTCTTCCCATTTTGGATCATTTAGTCCAAACTCTTTATCAGAACCATATTCAGGGACTCCTTCAACTTTGATACTATCATCTATGAAAGGTATAGCTTTAATAAGCCCTAAATTACTATGGATTTGTTTTTCAGTAAATACACCAGATTTAAACATTTTTAGTGTTCTATAAAATTTATCCATATTTTTATCACAACAGTCATTATATAACATATAAAGTTTTGAACCTCTTATTTCAAGTGAATCACAATATAATACTTCAAGAATACCTTGAGGATCTTTCATCATCCTTGATAAAATATCAACAGCATAATAATTTCCTTCTGCCATAGCAATAATCATATCAATGATAGACATTTTTCCTTCAATCTTTGGTGCCTTGATATTTGAATTAGGATTATCTTTGTCACCGAAAACAGGTATATTTTCTTCAGAAACAATAGTATTTTTAGTATTGGTATTATCATCAAAAGTGAAGTCATTAGAACCAGTATAAGGAGATAAATCTATTTTTCTACTAGGATCAAACATAGGATCTCCCTCTTTTGTAATAGTATTAGTTATATTACCATCTTTATCTAATTCAGCACGTGTAAATGTATCCCTAGGTGCTGTTAAATAATGTATAATATCAAACCCATTGAATCCTCTTTTTTTAGCATCATCAATAAATGCTCTATATTCTTCAACTAGTTTTTCTATTTCAAAATCAGCTTTACCAACAGTTTTATAAAATTCTCTAATTATTTTTTCTTCTAATATATTTGGATTTTCTAAATGTGCCTTATAAAATAATGCTGCTTGTTCTCTCTTCATATATTTCACCTCGTTAATTATAGTATATCATAATTATCTTTTTTTTATTATAATTAATAAACAATATGTAAACTAGTTTGTGTATTTTTTGATTTTGTGATAATATATGTTAAACTTTTTAAGTGAGGGGTGAAAATATGAAAAAAAAGGTCGTTGTTGGAATGAGCGGTGGAGTAGACAGCTCTGTATCTGCTTGGTTACTAAAACAAGAGGGATATGAAGTAATAGGTTTATTTATGAGAAACTGGGATTCAATGGTTAACAATGATATTGAAGGTAATCCTAATTTAAACAATGATATTTGTCCTCAAGAACAAGATTATAATGATGCTCTTGAAGTGTGTAAAAAACTTGGTATTGAATTACATAGAGTTAATTTTGTTAAGGAATATTGGGACAATGTTTTCTCATATTTTCTTGAAGAATTAAAAAAAGGTAGAACACCAAATCCAGATTTGATGTGTAATAAATATATCAAGTTTGATGCTTTTATAGAAGAAGCAAAAAAACTAGGTGCAGATTATATCGCTACTGGACATTATGCAAGAACAAAGAATGGACATTTATATAGAGGTATAGATACTTCTAAAGATCAATCTTATTTCTTAGCGCAAGTAAGTAGTAAACAATTAGAAAATGTATTATTTCCTGTGGGAAATATTACTAAAAAAGAAGTTAGAGAAATAGCATTAAAAAATGATATTCCTACTGCTAAAAAGAAGGATTCTACAGGTATTTGTTTTATAGGTGAACGAAATTATCAAAAATTTATTCATAACTATTTAAAGAAAAATCCTGGAGATATAATTGACGTTGATACAAAAGAAGTAATAGGAACTCATGAAGGTCTTATGAATTATACAATTGGTCAAAGAAAACAGGTCGGTATAGCTGGTTTTAAAGATAGACACTTCGTAGTAGGTAAAAATGTAGAAAAGAATGAACTATATGTTGCTTTTGGAGAAGATCCAGAAAGTCTATATAGTGATGAATGTATAATAGAAAATATTAACTTTATAAGTGATGAAAGACCAGAAAAATGCAGTGCTAAATTTAGATATAGAGGAGAAGATTATGAAGTATTCCTTGAATATCTTGATAATGGAGAGATATCAGTTAAATATCCATCTAAAGCAAAAGCAGTAACTCCTGGTCAAGCATGCGTTCTTTATAATGGAGAAGAATGCCTAGGCAGTGGAATAATAAAAGAGATTAGAAAAAACGGAAAGAAACTATGGTACTTATAGTTTCTTTTTTTAATATTAAAAATATTAAAAATATTGTTTAAAAAAAATACAATAAATGATATAATTAATATAATGGAATGATAGGTGAAAATATGGCAAAGAGAAAAAGAAGGAAACAAAAAGAATTTAGATTTCCTATTGAGATAACAGGTATATTACTTATTGTTATTGGAATAATAGGATTTTTAGGTTATAAGGCTAATATTTTAGGAACTGTATTTAAAGGCTTTTCTATGTTTTTAATGGGAAGTTTTGATTTTATATTTTTAGCATTATTAATTATAATCGGTGCATATATGCTTATCAAAAGAGAAAAACCAAAATACTTAAGTGCCAAAGTAATTGGAATTGCATTATTCTTAATAGGAGTTTTATCATTAGCTCATTTAAATTATTTAGGTGAAAATAATAGTATTATGAGTACTATGAAAGAAACAGTAGATGAATTTACTAAATGTATTAATGCAAAGACTACATTCCCGGGTGGAGGAATAATCGGTGCATTCTTCGTATCAGTATTTGATATATTACTTGGCCATGTGGGAAGTATAATCGTTATTTCTGTTATTATGTTTATTGGATTAATATTATTCTCTAATTTTTCTATTTTAGATATTATTTCTAGAGTGAGAGATAAAGTTAAGAATAGAAAAGAAGATTATGATGACGAAGAGGATGAAGAAGATGATGATGATGAGGAAGATGTTAAAGGTCATGGATTAAAAGATCATAGAGTGTCTATATCATCAATAGATGAATTAACTAATCCTAAACAAGAAGAAGAATATAAACAATCTGTTAAGGAAAGTATGGCTAATTCATTTAATAACACAAATCTATATGCAAATTATAAATTACCTGACATAGATTTACTTGCTAAGCCAAGTAAAAATAAAGGTGGTAAAGAGCAGGAAGAAGAAATCAGGAAAAATATTACCATTTTACAAAATGTATTAAAAGATTTTGAAGTATTTGCAAAAGTAGTAGAAGTTCATGTTGGACCATCAGTTACTCAATATGAATTAGAATTAAAATCTGGTACTAAGATGAACAAAATAACATCACTTCATAGTGAGATAGCATTAGCATTAGCAGCAAAGGATGTTAGAATAGAGGCTCCTATACCAGGAAAGAGTACAGTTGGTGTTGAAATACCTAATAAAGTAAATTCAATGGTATCATTTAGAGAGATAATTGCATCTTTCCCTAAAGATAAATTGGATAATAAATTAATGGTTGCCCTAGGAAAAGATATAATGGGTAATTCAAAATATTTTGAAATTAATAAAACGCCACACCTACTTATAGCCGGAGCAACTGGTTCAGGTAAATCAGTATGTATAAACTGTCTTATAGGATCAATACTTATGAGAGCCAAACCAGATGAAGTTAAATTAGTTATGATAGATCCAAAGAAAGTAGAACTTGGAATGTATAATGGTATTCCACATTTAATTACTCCAGTAGTAGTTGATCCAAGAAAAGCATCAATTGCTCTTCAAAGAGTAGTTAAAGAAATGGAAAGAAGATATGATCTGTTTAGTGAAAGCAAAACTAAAAATATAGAAACATATAATTCATATGTAAAAAAACAAAATGCCAGTTTACCAGAAGAAAGTAAATTACAAATATTACCATATTGGGTTGTTATAATAGACGAGCTTGCTGATTTAATGCTTGTATGTTCAAAAGAAGTAGAAGATTCAATTATGAGAATTACACAAATGGCTAGAGCAGCAGGTATTCATTTAGTAGTAGCAACTCAAAGACCATCTACAAATGTTATTACTGGTGTTATTAAAGCAAATATACCATCAAGAATATCATTTGCAGTATCAAGTTTTGTTGATAGTAGAACAATACTTGATATGGCTGGAGCAGAAAAATTACTTGGTAAAGGTGATATGCTATTCTTACCAATGGGTGAATCAATACCACAAAGAATACAAGGAGCATATGTTTCTGAAGAAGAAATTACTAAGTTAGTGGATTTCTGTTCATCACAACAACAAGCAGTTTATGATGAAAGTTTTACACAGGAATCTGCTAATACTACACAAGATGGATTTACTAGTGATAAAGATGATGTTGAACATGATGATCCAATATATAATGAAGCATTAGAATTTGTTTTATCCACAGGTAAAGCAAGTGCATCATTACTACAAAGAAAGTTTAAATTAGGTTATAATAGAGCAGCAAGATTAATAGATTTATTTGAAGAAAGAGGAATAATTGGACCACAACAAGGTTCTAAACCAAGAGAAGTTTTATATAAGGTAGAAAGCGATAACGAAGAATAAAAAAATAGAATAGGAGGGATAATATGAATAATTTTGATGATTTACCATTTGAACAAAATGATAGTTTTTCAGATGCATCAAAAGATTCAATGGAAAGTATTCCATTTGAAGAAGTCCCTTCTATAGATAAAGTTCCAACATTGATGGATGAAAACAATATTATTGTTCTTGATGAAAGAATAAAAAATATTAAAAAAGAAGAAAAAAATATTGAGCCAACATTAGATAGTAATAATATTTTAATACTTGATCCAAAGATAAAAGATATTGCTCCAAAGAATTCTAGAATATCTTTTAAGAAACCTACAATTATTATTCCTGTAATAGCATTTATATTTGTATCAATATTAGGAATGTATTTATTTGTTTCTAATTCGCATGCAGATACTGTTGATTTAATAAAGGTATCAGAAAATGATAAATATGGATATATTGATGCGGAAGGTACAGTAATTACAAGAGCAAAATATATTTATGGTACTGACTATTATAGGGGTCATGCAATTGTAAAAAATGAGAATAATTTATATGGAGTATTAAATTCCAAAGGTGTATTAGAAGTTCCTTTTGGAAATTATTATTACATAGGTTTGTTTGGTAATAGATATATTGCTGTTAAGCAAACAAAGAATGGTTTAAAACAGGCATTACTTAATGAATCGTTAGATGATATAACATCATTTAAGTATGATACTATTAGTTATGCAAAGAACGGCGTTTTCCTATTTACAAGAGGAGAAACAATGGGAGTTTTAAATAAAGAGGGAAAAGAAATCTATACATTTACAGTAGATGAAGTAGATAATAAGAATATAGATATAGAAATCTCTCCTGTTCCTGATGGTACACCATTAGGAAATAGGTATGCCAAAATAAAAGTAAATGATTCTTCTACAATTATTAATTTAAAAACAGGAAATAAAGTATATAAATACACATTAGATGATATAGAAGTACTACAAAATAATGTATTCTATATTAAGAGTGGTGCAACAAATTTAAATAATATTTATATAGTTATTGGAGATAATAAAGTTAAATTAAAAACTAGCAAGTATTTAAGAGTTAGGGTAGATGATATTGATTCTAATATAGCGATAGGTATTAATAATGATTCATCTATTAGTTATATAAATCTAAATAACCAAGAAGAAATAAATGATAATAAGAATAATATATATAATTATGGAGATGGAATAATACTAGAAAAAACTCATGATTTTAGTTCGGATAAAGATGTATACAACATAATTACTTCTAAGGGGAAGGTAGGAACATTTGATACTTATATCCCTGTTACCAATGAATTTTACAACAAAAAGTTAAATGTAGAATTATATGAAGGCAAATATAATTATGTTAATACTAAGGGAGAATTAGTAAATAATACGAAATATGATTATACATCGGAGTTTAATGCTGAGGGATACGCAATAGTATCGAATAATGATACTTATGGCGTAATCAATTCAAGCGGTAAAGAACTAATAAAATTAAGTTATTATAATATTGAATTTTTAGATAGTGATATGTCAAGATTATTGGATGAGAATTATAATAAGAAGATATTCTTATATCAAGATGAAAGTGAAAAATATGGTATAATAAATTCGAATGGTAAGAATGAAACAAATGCCATATATGATAAGGTAGAATACATCACCGATAAATATCCAATAATTAAAGTTAATTATGGTGGAGATGAATTATTATATAATTTAGTAACTAATAAAGAATTACCAATAAAGATTACAACGAGTGACATTACTATAAAGGGTAATCATATTATTGTGGGTTCATCTTATTATAATTATTCAGGAAAGTTGATATACGAAGTTAAATAGGAGGTTTTTATGAAGGATAAGAAAATATTAGTATATTTATTCATGGTTTTTATATTTGCTCTAGCATTATTTATGTTATTTAGATCAAATACTGCGAGTTTTAAAAGACTTAGTGCTTCTGTTTCGCCAGAAGAAGAAAAGAATATTATTATAGAAAAGGCAAAAAAATATATAGCTGATAATATTGATAAATATGATGGAGAAAGTGAAATTGTATTAAAAGATTTAATTGATAATGAGTATTTTACAGAAGAAGAAACTAAAGAAGTTACAAAAGATTTATATGATGAGAATACTAGAGTATTCTTTGTAGTTGAGGAAGAAGAAATAACAGATATTTATTTAAAAGACGAATTATTTAGTAAATTATTTAAATGTAATGATATCTGTTATATGAATGAAGATAGTTATATTTATTATAATAATGATGTTTATCAAATATTAAAATATGATTTTGCTGGTAATGTTTATATTATAAATAAGGAAACAAGAGAAGTTGATCCTAGCAATATAAATCAAATTATTAGAAATAAGTATAATGAAATAGATAGAAAAATAAGCAACAATGTAGATTTAATTTCTCAAAATGATATAGATAATAGTAATTATATAAAACCAGAAAGAGATATGGTTATATCTAGCAGTACAGGATATAAAATATATAGTGTTGTGGATAGAACAACAAGAGATATAGATGTCAATCGTGCTGATGCAATATTTGTAATTAAGTTACTTAATACTGTAAATTATAAAATGGGCGACGGAACTGAGTTTAAGCCATATGTAGTAAGCGAATAATATATTCGCTTTTTTCTTTCTTTTATATTAAAAATATAGTATAATTAACAATAGGAGGTTTGAGTATGAAGGGAATAATATTAGCAGGAGGGTCTGGAACAAGACTTTATCCTATAACAAAGGGTATTAGTAAACAATTAATGCCTATATATGATAAACCAATGATATATTATCCATTATCTACATTAATGGAGGCTGGAATAAAAGATATTTTGATCATTACAACAGAGAAGGATCAACCAGATTTTAAAGAATTGTTAAGAGATGGTAAGCAATTTGGTATTAATATAGATTATGAGATACAAAAGGCTCCTAATGGACTTGCAGAAGCATTTATAATAGGAGAAGATTTTATTGGTAAAGATTCAAGTGCTATGGCATTAGGGGATAATATATATTTTGGAGATAAATTTGATGTAACATTAGAAAATGCAAAATTGAGTGCAGAAGCTGGTTTTGCATCAATATTTGGATTTCATGTTAATGATCCTACTAGATTTGGAATAATGGAATTAGATGATTATGGCAAGGTTTTAAGCGTTGAAGAAAAACCAGAAAATCCAAAATCAGAATATGCTATAACAGGATTATATTTTTATCCTGAAGGTGTATCAGAGTATGCGAAGAGTGTAAAACCATCTAAGAGAAATGAATTAGAAATAACTACATTAAATGATATGTATTTGAAAGAAAATAGGCTCAATGGAATATTACTTGGGTCTGGTTTTACGTGGTTTGATACTGGAACAAATGATAGTATGGTTGAAGCAACTAATCTAATCAGAGGAGTTCAAAAGAATCAAGATAGAGTTATCTGCTCTCCAGAAGCAATTGCTTATAAAAAAGGATGGATAAGCAAAGAATTATTGTTAGAACATGCTAATGAAATGATAAAAAATGATTATGGGAAATATCTACATAAATTAGCTAATTCTAAAAAGCCAAAAACATTAACCTTAGGGAGGGAGTAATTAATTATGAAAATAATAAATACTTTCAATGAAATAAATAAGGATATTGATAATAAGAATTATTTTGGGGAAGGCTTATTAGATAGTTATGTAATAATTCCTGATAAATTTGGTGATGCAAGAGGTTATTTTTCACCATATTTTATAGGAAATAATTTAAAACAAAATATTGATTTACCTATATTTAATAATATTGTTCAATGTAATAGATCTATGAGTAAAAAGGGGTCACTTAGAGGATTACATTATCAATTAGATCCAAAATGTCAATCAAAAATAGTTGAAGTAATAAAGGGCAGTGCAATAGATGTAATTGCAGATATTAGACCTGATTCTCCTACATTTGGAAAATGGTTTGGTGTATTATTAACACCAGAAAATGGAAGACAATTATTAGTTCCAAAAGGATTTGCACATGGATTTTTAGCATTAGAAGATAATACATTATTTCAATATTTAGTGGATAATGATTATGCACCAAAATTAGAAGCAGGTATTCCATGGGATGATAAAACTATTAATATTGATTGGGAATTAATATTTAAACAATATAATATTAATAAAAATGAATTAGAATTGTCATCTAAAGACAAAGAACATTCTTCATTAATTGAAAAACTATCTAATAATGAAATACCATTTACAAGAAAATCACTTATTGGTCCTAAAATAATGATTACTGGTGGAGCAGGGCAACTTGGTTATGATGTTATAAAAGAATTAAATAGTAGAGGTTATTTTAATATATATGCACCTACTATAGAAGAGCTTGATTTGACCGATAAAACAAAGGTAGATGAAGCATTTGAAAGAGAGAAACCAGAAATAGTAATCCACTGTGCAGCATATACTGCAGTAGATAAAGCAGAGGAAAATTATGAAGCAGCCTATGATATAAATGTTAATGCAACTAGTTATATTTCGGATAACTGTAAAAAACTAAATTCTAAATTAGTATATATAAGTACAGATTATGTATTTGATGGTAAGAAAGATTTAAATTCAACATATAATGTTGATGATACTCCAAATCCATCATCTGTATATGGAAAAACAAAGTTACTAGGTGAAAGAGCAGCATTAAATAATCCAAAAACATTCATTGTAAGAACTTCATGGGTATTTGGTATTAATGGTAAAAACTTTATGAGAACTATGCTAAATTTAGCAGAAACTAAAAAAGAATTATCAATCGTTGGAGATCAATATGGTAGCCCTACTTATACAGTTGATTTGGCAAGATTACTAGTAGATATGACTGAAACTGATAAATATGGGTTATATCATGCCAACAATGAGGGATATTGCAACTGGGCAGAATTTGCTGAAGAAATCTTTAGGCAAAATAATAAAGATGTGAAAGTAAATCATCTTACTACTGAGGAATACTATGCACCACAATATGAAAAAGCAAAATTAGAGGGTAGGAAACTAGTAGTAGCAGATAGACCAAGAAACTCTAAATTAAGTAAAGATAAATTAATTGATAATGATTTTACTTTATTACCAAGCTGGAAAGATGCAGTAAGAAGATATAGTAAAGAATTAAAATTAAAACTATAAAAATTCAAGTAAAACTTGAATTTTTTTTATTTTTCAGGGGATTTTCTTTTTCTTTTTTCGAATATATCTATTAGGGGGTATATTTTGAAAAAAAGAATAATAATTATTTTTATAATAATATTAATGCTTATTCCTTTATTTCTATTTAATGAAGGGGAAGCATCAAATAAAAAAGTAAATAAAAAAAGTAATAACAATAAAAAACAATACAAAGTAGAAAGTGATAATATTTCTGAAATAATAAAAGAAAATGTAACTGAAAAAGTTAAAGAGAATATAATAATTGAAGAAAGAAAAGTTGAAGAGTATTCTAAAGAAAATAAATTTAAATATATTACAGTTAAATATGATAATATAAATGAATATATTAAAGAAGAAGAAAAAGAAATAGAAGAAATAAAATATATTTGTATTAAAGAAGAAAACAAAAATTTAAAAAATGAGGATGGTAAAACATATTATTATGAAGGAAATAATAAAGTAAAAGGATTAAAACTAATTGATAATAAAAGATATTATTTTGATTTTGAAACAGGGGAATTAATTAATGATAATGTCAAAAGTGTAATAGATATTTCTTCATGGCAAGGTGAAATTAATTTTGACAAAGTAAAAGAAACTAATTTAGTGGATTCAGTAATTGTCAGAGTTGGATATGGTACTACTGACGATAATGAACCTGTATTAGATAGTAGATTTGAGGGAAATATTAATGAATTAAAAAGGGTAAATATTCCATATGATATTTATCTATATGGTTATGCACAAGATATTAATTCTAGTAATAAGGAAGTAGATTTTATTGAAAAGATATTCAAAAAATATAAAATTCCAAAAGAGACATTCATATGGTATGATGCTGAATTAACCACATTTAATAGTTTTTATTATTCTAGACCTATTTATAATATGATAGTTGATAATTTTGTTTATAAATTAAATAATCTAGGTTATAAGAATGTAGGTTTATATAGTAATTTATATATGTTAACTAAAGGAAATCTGTCATTTGAAAAAAAGTATCCTGTTTGGGTCGCACAGTATTATAAGAAATGTGATTATATAGGTGAACATAAAGGATGGCAATATACTAGTGATGGTAAAATAGATGGTATAGAAGGAAAAGTGGATATGAATATTTTTTATTAAAAAAATATGTAAAGTATTTAAACATGTATTTTACATTTAATGATTTTTAACTATAATATATTTATGAGTATGAAGTAGGTGGTAGTATGCAGAATTTAAATTACATGAGAAAGAAAAAAATGAAAGTAATTATTTTCGTGTATAGATTTATTTGTATAGTATTAATAGGTATGTTAGTTTTCTTATTAAAAGTTCAAGCTGATAACAAAAAACCAACAATAATTAAACAAGAAATATTAAATCCAAATATAGTTATGCTTGGAGATTCTATAACTGATTTTTATGATTTAGACAAATACTATGGAAGTGATGAGCTAATTGTCAATTCTGGAATAAATGGTAATAAAACAAGTGATATCTTAGATAATATAAAAAATAGAGTATATGCCTATAATCCAAGTAAAATATTCTTATTAATTGGTGTTAATGATATTTTATATGATAATGCATCATCTGATAAGGTAATTGAACAAATAGATGAAATAGTAAAAGAAACAAACGAAAAATTACCAAATACTAAAATATATATAGAGTCTATATATCCAGTTAATAGTGATTGGAAAGATAATTATGATAATAGTGCAAGAGATCCATATGAAACAAATCAAACAATTTTAGACACTAATAAATTATTAAAACAATACTGTTTAGATAACGATTATAACTATATAGATGTTTATTCATCATTAGTGGATGACAATAATACACTTAATAGTAATTATACAAATGATGGGCTTCATCCAAACGATAATGGATATGAAGTTATTACTAAAATATTAAAGAAATACATGTAGTATTTCTTTTTATTTTTTGATATAATTAAAGCAGATAATGACTATAAAAGGAGTAATTATGAAAAAAGAAAAGATAAGCGTTGTGGTTTCTTGTTATAATGAAGAAGAAGCACTACCATTTTTTTATGAAGAAATAAAAAAAGTAGAAAACGAAATGAAAAATTTAGATTTCGAATATATATTTGTTGATGATGGATCAAAAGATAAAACTCTTTCTATTATTAGAGAACTATCTAAAAAAGATAAAAAAGTTAAATACTTGTCTTTCTCTAGAAACTTTGGTAAAGAATCTGCAATGTACGCAGGATTAAAATATTCAAAAGGTGACTTTGTAACAGTAATGGATGCTGATTTACAAGATCCACCATCTTTACTTCCTGAAATGTATAGATTAATAAAAGAAGAAGGATATGATCAAGTAGGAACTAGAAGATCTAATAGAAAGGGAGAACCAGTTATTAGAAGTTTCTTTGCGAGAATGTTTTATAGAATAATAAACAAAATGTCTAAAGTTGAAATGGTAGATGGCGCAAGGGATTTCAGACTAATGAAGAGAGAAGTAGTTGATTCTATTTTATCATTAGAGGAATATAATAGGTATTCAAAAGGATTATTTAGTTTTGTCGGATATAATACAAAATGGATTAATTATAATAATGTAGAAAGAGTTGCAGGTAAAACAAAATGGTCTTTCTGGAAATTGTTTAAATATGCGATTGAAGGCATTACTGCATTTTCAACAGTACCACTTGCATTTGCTAGTTTTCTTGGAGTATTTATGTGCTTATTAGCACTAGTATTCATTATAATAATAATAGTTAAAACTATTATATATGGTGATCCAGTTGGAGGATGGCCTAGTTTAGCTTGTATTATTCTATTTACTAGCGGGGTTCAATTATTATGTATTGGTATAATTGGACAATATTTATCTAAAACTTATTTAGAAACAAAAAATAGACCTATATATATAGTTAAAGAAAAAGATAAAAATTAGGGGTTTTATATGAAAAAATGTAAGGGTTTATTAACTAAAACTTTTGATTACTTTTATAAATATAGATTTCTTATAATGTTTATTATCTTTTGTTTATGTGTTGTTTTTAAGATAAGTGGATCATCCATAGGATGCTGGGATAATGTTTTTAATATTAAGAATAGTGATTTATTATTAGGAGTAAATAGAGGAGTAAGATCAGATGAATGGGCAACATTTACTCCATTACTTTTTTCTCAGGTAGAAAATGGATTTCAATATTTTAATACATCATTGAGAGGTACTTTAACAGATGTATTTATGATTTATGCATTACCTGTTAAAATTATATTTCAGATATTTAGGCCTTTTCTTTTAGGATTTATTTTACTTGGTTCTGAGAGAGGATTATCATTTTTTTGGTGTGGAAGAATTATTGCATTATTTTTAGTTTCATTAGACTTTTTTATGATTCTAACTAAAAAGAATAAACCTTTATCAATAATAGGAGCTTTAATGATAACACTTGCTCCAATTATTGAATGGTGGTTTGCAATTAATAGTATTGCAGAATTATTTGTCTTTGGGGAATTAATAATAATAATGCTATACAAATATCTAAATACAGATAATTTTAAGAAAAGATTACTATATTTATTTGTTATTTATATTTGTGCTGGCGGTTATGCATTAATAATGTACCCGGCATGGCAAATACCAATGGCATATGTTTTGTTATCATTAACTATATGGATAATAATAGATAATTATCAAAAAGGTAAAATTAAATTTAAAGATATAATCTCTATAATATTAATGGTTATATTACTTGGATTATCATTAATGTTTATTATTAATAAATCAATGGATACTATAAAAATAGTTATGAACACTGATTATCCGGGTAAAAGATTTGAACTTGGCGGAGGGCAATTTGACTATTTATTTACGTATGTAAGTAATATATTTTTACCATTTAAAAGTAGAAATCTCATACTAAATCAACCAGAACAAGCACTATTTTTTACATTATTTCCTATTGGATTAGTATTATCAATTAGAGAATTAATTATAAATAAAAAGAAGGATAAACTATTAATTATATTACTATTAGTATGGTGTTTCTTAGGAATATGGTGTCTAATTGGTTTTCCAAGATTTTTATCAAAAATAACATTAATGTATAATTCACCATCACATAGATCTTTACTTGCTTTTGGTTTTGTTGATGTTCTTTTGTTATTAAGAGTTCTTTCTATTAGTAGTAAGCCAATGTCTAAACTATGGTCTATTATAATTACGATGTTATTAACTTGTATTTTTGTAATAAAAAACATATTATACTTTAGATCATACTATGATATAAGAATGTGTGTTGTACTTTTACTAGAATGTTTATATGTATTTTATACGGCTTTGAGATATAATAACAAAAGATGCAAATACTTATTTTTAATAGGCATGTTTGGAGTAATGCTTTTATGTGGGGTAATGGTTAATCCAATAAGAATTGGTTCTTCAATATTTACTAAATCAGAAATACTTGAAAATGTTAAAAAGATAGATAAAGAAGATAGTGGTATTTGGATAACAGAAAATGAGAATTATCCAACAAATAATTATATTGCAATGGCTGGAGTTAAAACTATCAATGTTACAAATACATATCCAGATCTAGAAAAGTGGTATAAATTAGATAAAGATAAAAAGTATAAATCAATATATAATAGATATGCGCATATAACAGTTAATTTAGTTCCTGAATATGACGATAAATTTGTGTTGTTAAATCCTGATGTTTTTGAAGTGAATATGACATTAGATGACTTAGATGTTTTGAATATTAAATACATATTTACAAGAAATGAATTAGAAAATTATAATGATGATACACATAAATTTAATGAAGTATATTCTTATGATGAATACAAAGTATATAAAATTACTAGACAGGAGTAAAATATGAAAAAAAACACGAAGATTTTAATTGTAGTTATTGCTTTAGCAATTTGTTTTAGATTGTGGATTCTAGCTAGCAGTAATTGGAATTTAATAATTGATTCTTATTATGATAGCCATTTACAGATAAATGAAGCCATTAGTTTAATAAGAGGACACTGGCTAGGAGCATATAGTAAATTCACATTGTGTAAGAATATATCATATCCTATGTTTTTATTTTTATTAAATATCTTACATATTCCATATTATTTAGGTATGGGTGGATTAATCTCAGGTTCATCTTTCTTATTTATTAAATCAATAAAACCAATATGTAAGAATATAATATTTAAATGCATTATATTTATTTTTCTAATATTCAATCCTGTTGGGTTTAATCAAGAAGCAGTATATCATTATAGAAATGCATTAATTCCATGGGTTGTATTATTAGTTATTTCATCTATAATAGGTATCTATTTAAGGAAAGATAAGAGTATTAAAGAGATATTACCTTATGGAATTATAGGAATGATTAGTACAGGTTTTTATTGGCTTTTAAGAGAAGATTCAATATGGTTTTTACCTTTTATATTAGTTGCGTTTATTTTTACTATTATTTGTTATATTAGAACAAAATGTAAATTATCAGAGAAAATAAAGAAATCTATAATATCATTTTTACCAATATCAGGGATTATTCTTTCGGTATTATTAATATCTACAATTAATTATTTTGTGTATGGGATTTTTGCAACAAATGATAGGACATCTACATATGAAGCAAAAGTACTTGGACAACTAGCATTAATTGATGATGGAGCAAATTTAGATAAGGATGTTTGGGTTTCAAAAAAAGCAATTAAATTAGCTAAGAAGACTAGTCCTACTTTTGCAAAATTAGATTTAACTACTTTTGATGGGTGGCCAAAAATTGGGGATTATTCAATTTGGGCGTTAAGAGATGCAGCTAGCAATGCAGGCTATTATACTGATGCTAAAACCACTAATGAAATGTATAAAAAAATATATGCAGAATTAGTGGAAGGATTTGATAAGGGGAAAATTAAGAAGAAAAAAGCAATTAAATTATCAAATACTTCAGGCGTTTATTCGATGAATGAAATGATAAAACCTATTCCAATTATGTTTCATAGTTTATATAATCATGCTACCTATAAACATGATGAAACAGAAGATGAAAAAATTGATCATATAGAAGATGAAACAAACATTGAAAAATATGAGAATTTATTAAGAATAGATTTGATAAGAAGTGAAGAATTATTAATAAATGAAAAAGCAGATAACAGTAGAATTAATGCAAACAATAATTTAAAAAGATCATTAATAGTTAATAAGGTTATTTCTAATTCTATTATCTTTATTTATAAAGTAACAGGCTTGATACTATTAATTTGTTCTTTATTTATCTATATTGTATATATAATTAAGTTCTTTAAAGATAGAAAACAAGCTAAAGATTATCCAGGTTTGTTATTAATTATGACAGGCATATTATTAACAGTATTTATGAATTCATATTTAGTTGGTCTTTGGGGAGTTGGTTTTAAATTAACAGCGGATAATGTATTATTTACATCTTATACTACATCACAATCAATAATGATCCCAATATTTGAAATATTATCTATTATTGTTTTTTTAGGATATACTAAAAATAAGTTTGTAAAAAAGCATATACAATGTTAAAATGATGTTAAGGAGTGAAAACATGAGTAAGAAAAAAATAGCTATTTTAATACCTTGTTATAATGAGAGTAAGACAATTGAAAAAGTAGTAAAAGATTATAAACAGGCATTACCAGAAGCAGATATATATGTTTATGACAATAATTCTAGTGATGGTACAGATGAAATCGCTAGAAAGGCTGGAGCAATAGTTAAATATGAATATAAACAGGGAAAAGGTAATGTTATAAGATCTATGTTTAAGGATATAGATGCAGATTGCTATTTAATGATAGATGGTGATGATACATATCCAGCTGAAAATGCTAGAGAAATGTGTAATTATGTTTTAGATGGTAAAGCAGACATGGTAATTGGGGATAGACTATCATCAACATATTTTAGAGAAAATAAAAGACCTTTTCATAATTTTGGAAATAGATTAGTAAGAGGTTTGATAAATACTTTATTTAAAAGTAAGATTAAAGATATAATGACTGGGTATAGAGCATTTAGTTATGATTTTGTTAAAACATTCCCAGTTTTATCAAAAGGATTTGAAATAGAAACTGAAATGTCTATTCATGCTCTAGATAAAAATTTTAAATTAATAGAAATACCGGTTCAATATAGAGATAGACCAGAAGGCTCTGTATCTAAGTTAAATACTGTTTCTGATGGTATTAAAGTTATAAAAACTATAATAAGATTATTTAAAGATTATAAACCTAGTTTATTCTTTGGAATTATTGGAACAATTTTTATGATAGTTTCTATTGTATTTATGGTTCCAGTTTTTATAGAATATTTTAAAACAGGTTTAGTTCCAAGATTTCCAACATTAATTTTTTCTGGTTTTATGCTTTTAATAGGTATTATAAATTATACTTGTGGAATTATACTTGATGGTGTTACTAAAAAATATAGATTACTTTTTGAACTTAACCTTATTAATACTAAAAAGGAAGATAAATAATGAAGGAAGATTTTTTAGGTAAAATATTTAATAAATGCTTAAAAATATTTCATATTAATATAAGTGAAAAGACAGAGAAATTATTACTTCAGATATTTAAATTTGTTATAGTTGGTGGTACAGCATTTGCAATAGATTATGTCACTTTAATAATTTGTAAAGAAGTATTTCATTTAAATACGTTAATATCTGCTGCTATTGGTTTCATTGTATCAACTGTAGTAAATTATATATTAAGCGTTAAATGGGTATTTGATGTAAGTGGTAAACATAGTGGAAAAAGAAATTTTATTGTATTTATAATATTTAGTTTAATGGGATTAGGTCTTACAGAATTAATTATGTGGTTTGGTGAGGATATCCTTAAAATAAGTTATTTAATTATTAAAATTATTTCTGCTATTATTGTAATGGTATTTAATTTTGTAACTAGAAAAATCTTTTTAGAAAAATAATGCTTAAAAAAAGCATTATTTTTTGTTATAATTATATATAGTTGCAAGGAGGTTTTATGAAAGAAGTAAACGAATATGCAATTAGAACTAAAAATTTATATAAAGACTTTAAATTAAATTCTGATAAACCGGGAACATTAAAAGAAAAATTATTGTTTTTTAGAAGAAATAAAGTTGAAAAAGTACATATATTAAAAGATATAGATTTAGATATTAAAAAAGGAGAAACAGTTGCCTTAATAGGTACTAATGGTAGTGGTAAATCTACATTACTAAAACTAATGACTAAGATTATATATCCTACTAAAGGTAAGATAGAAGTAAATGGAAAATTAACTTCATTGCTAGAATTAGGTGCAGGATTTCATCCTGATTTTACTGGTAGAGAAAACATATATTTTAATGCATCTATATTTGGTTTAACAGCAAAAGAAATAGATAAAAGAATACCTGAAATAATTGAATTTTCAGAACTTGGAGAATTAATAGATGCTCCAGTTAGAACATATTCATCAGGTATGTACATGAGGCTTGCTTTTTCTGTAGCAATAAATGTTGATGCAGAAATATTATTAATTGATGAAATACTTGCAGTCGGAGATCAACATTTCCAAGAAAAATGTTTTAGCAAGTTACATGAGTTAAAAGAAGCAGGAAAAACTATTGTAATAGTATCTCATGATATGAACTCTGTAAAAGATCTTTGTGATAGAGCAGTATGGATTTATGAAGGTCGCATTAAACTTGATGGTAAAGTTGATAAAGTAATAGATGAATACTTAAAGGTATGTAGATAGGTGATTAATATGAAACTATTTAAGAATTTATATCAATATAGAGAATTATTAAAAAGTAATGTTAAAAAAGAAATAAGAGGTAAATATAAAGGCTCATTTTTAGGAGTACTTTGGTCATTTGTTAATCCTTTATTACAAGTATTAGTATATGCAATAGTATTTCCATATATAATGAGAGTCAAAACTGATAATTATTTAGTATTCTTAATAATTGGTATTGTTCCATGGACATTCTTTACTTATGTGTTAAATCAAGGAATGATTACTGTAAGAATGAATAGTGGAATAATTAAAAAGGTATATTTCCCTAGAGAAATATTACCAATATCAGTAGCAACTAGTGGATTAGTTAATTTTTCAATTAGCTGTATTATTATTTTGCTATTTTGTATATTTGGTGGAGTAGGAATATCATGGCATTTAGTATTTCTACCTGTAATTGCACTTCTTCAATATGTTTTACAATTAGGATTAACTCTTGGATTATGTGCAATTAATATTTATATAAAAGATACTGAATATATTGTTCAATTCCTTATGAATATGTTATTTTATGGTACACCAATTTTATATGCTGCAACATTATTTCCAGAAAGAATTAGATGGATTTTATATTTAAATCCTATGGCACAAATAATAAATGCATATCGTGATATTTTCTTATATCATCAGATTCCTGATATATATGGATTATTATATTTAGTTGGAGTATCAATTATAGTATTCATAATTGGACTTGTAATATTTAGAAAGTTAGAAAAGGGATTTGCGGAGGAAGTTTAATATGGCATCAGAGAAAAATTTCAAGATAAAAAAAGTATACTTATTTGGTATAAAAAATCCAACAATTACTTTTGAAGGAACAAAAAATGTAGATATAATTGAACCAAAAATATATGAAGATGGTGTAGAATTAGAATATAGTATTAATCCTGTTGGTGAAAAAGATAAGTTTTCTATATGTTGTATTTTAAATAAAAATACTAGTACAGTTAAAGTGTTTGATAAGAAAAATAATTTAGTCTATACATATAGAAATTATTTACTTAAGAGGATTACAACAAAAATATCTAGAATATTTATTAGGGCATTAAAAATGCTTAGAGCTATATTTATTACGCTTGGAAAAGGAATAGCATTTTTTTGGACTAAATATCATTTTTTAGTTCCTCCAAAATTATGGAAAAAATATTGGACAGATTTTAAAACAAGAGTTAGACATAGAGATACAGATTCGTTTTATAATCCATATAATATAGATGAATATAACAAATGGATTAATAAATATGAGAAAGAGGAAGAGATAACTGATTTAAAATATAAACCACTTATATCGTTATTAATTCCAGTATATAATATAGGTAGAAAATATTTGTTTGAATGTGTAGATTCAATTCTAAATCAAACATATAGTAATTTTGAAATATGTTTAGTTGATGATTGTTCTACTAATGAAGAAACAAAAGAAGCGTTAAAAGAACTAGAAACCAAAGATGAAAGAATTAAAATTAAATATAGAAAAGAAAATGGTCATATTTCTAAAACAACGAATGATGCATTAAAAATGGCAACTGGAGAATTCGTTGGATTAATAGATAATGATGATACAATAGCAAAAAATGCTTTATATGAGGTAGTTAAAGTATTAAATGATAATAAGAAATTAGATTTTATTTATTCAGATGAAGACAAACTAAATAAACATGGTAAAAGATGTGAACCTAATTTTAAACCAAATTTTTCACCAGATACATTACTAAGTTTAAATTATATATGTCATTTTACAGTAATTAGAAAAAGTTTAGTTGAAAAAGTAGGTGGATTTGAGGTTGGCTTAGAGGGTGCACAAGACTATGATTTATTCTTAAAATGTACAGAAAATACAAAGAATATTTGTCATATTCCTAAGATTCTTTATCACTGGAGAATGGTTGAAGGTTCAACATCAATGGCTATAGATAATAAGAATTATGCTGTAGAAAAAGGAAGAACTGCTATAAAGAATGCACTTAAAAGAAGACATATAGAAGCAGATGTCAATGTGGATGAAAAAACTACTTATTATATTGTCGATTATAAGATAAAAAAAGAACCACTTGTTTCAATTATTATTCCAACTAAGGATTATGCAGATGTAACAAGGACATGTCTTGAATCACTATATAAGAAGACAACATACAAGAATTTTGAAGTAATATTAGTTAATAATAATTCAGAAAGACAAGAGACCTTTGATTTATTTGAAGAATATAAGGAAAAATATAAAAACTTTAAAGTTATAGATGCAAATTATGAATTTAATTACTCAAAGATCAATAATGATGCAGTAAAAAAAGTCGAAGGAGAATATGTTTGTTTATTAAACAATGATACAGAGGTAATAACATCAGGATGGCTTACTAAATTAGTTTCTTATGCAATGCAAGAACATGTTGGCTGTGTAGGACCAAAACTATTTTATCCAGATGGAACTATTCAACATGGTGGAATTATTCTAGGACTTGGTGGAGTTGCATCACATGCTTATATTGAGAGCCCAAAAAATGATATGGGAGATTATGGAAGATTACGTGTTCCATATGATTATGCAGGAGTTACAGCAGCATGCTTAGTTGTTAAGAAAAGTAAATATTTAGAAGTAAATGGATTAGAAGAAGATTTAAAAGTTGCATATAACGATGTGGATTTTGATATTAAACTATTAACTAAAGGATATCATAATGTATTTTTACCAACGGTAGAATTATATCATTTTGAGTCAAAAACAAGAGGATATGATAATACTCCAGAAAAATATAAAAGATTTAAGATTGAAGCAGATTATATGTATGAAAAATGGGGCAATATTATAAATAATGATCCATACTATAATCCAAATTATTCTAAAAATGCATGGTTTAAGTTAGATAAGTAAAAAAGTACTTTAAAAAGTACTTTTTTTTTGTTATAATTTATATAGTTATCATAGTAGTCAGGGGGATTATATATGAACAAGAAATCTAGCTTAGAGTTAATGAGAATAATATCTATGTTTTTTATTGTCGTTTATCATATTATTCTTCATAGCAATTTAATAAATTTATCTACTGGCGGAACAAAGTTTCTGCTTGTTTTGCTTGAAGCATTTATGGTTGTTCACGTTAATTCTTTTATACTTCTTACTGGCTATTTCCAATCAGATAAGAATGCCAAATTTAGCAAGATAATATCTGTTTGTAATGCTACTTGGTTTTATAAATTATTAACATTTGTAGGTATTATACTTGTAACAAATTATTTTTCATTACCCAATAATGTAGATATGAATTTTCATCAAAAAATAATATCGATATTACCTTTTGATAGATATGATAATTGGTACATTAATTGTTACTTGTTAACTTACATTTTTTCACCATATTTGAATGTGTTAATAAATAAATTAAGTAGAAGTAAATTAAAGAAATTAATTATTATTTTATTTATAGTATTCTCTTTAGTTGGAACTATTTTAATAGGAAATATATTACCTGATTATAATAGTGGAAGATGCATGATGGCATTCATATTATTATATTTTGTCGGAGCATACTTAAGACTTTATCCGATAGAAGAATCAAGATTATTTTCTGTTTATAAACCAAAATTAAAAAAATATGTATTCTTGATAGGATATATATTATTAGGAATAATAGGAATTACCTTTAGAATGACAGCATTCAATATTTCTATATATGATAGATTTTATACTGAATTTTCTGATATTTTATATATGACTTCAATAAGTTTTTTAAGTCCATTAGTTTTAATTCAATCAATATCTTATTTCTTATTCTTTAAGAATATGAGTTTTAATTCGAGGGTAATTAATTTTATTGGTGGAACTACTTTTGGAATATATTTGTTGCATGAAAATAGATATATTAGAGATAATCTATTTGAATGGCTTAATATGAGTAGTCATGCTAATGGAGGAATTAAACTTGTTTGTATGGTTATATTACTGGGTATTATTATATTTATTTCATGCATGACTGTAGAAATAATTAGAAAAGCAATTTATAAATTTTTCTATAAAAGAAAATTTGCTTTAAAACTTAGAAATAAAGTACAAGATTTTATTAAATCTTTAGGTTTAGATATTAATTATTAAAAAATAGTAGGGTTTCCTACTATTTTACAAGTAAAATAATAGTGTTTGTTGTAAAAAGTATTATAATTTGTTATAATTCTTATGTTTGATACTAGGAGGAGTTGAAAATATGGCACCAA
>CAMUYN010000012.1 GCA_947165005.1 uncultured Bacillota bacterium | reverse complement strand
TTGATATTATAACCAAAACCAATAAAAAATACAATCGAACAGATTGTATTTTTTTGTTATTTTATAACTTTTAATATATCCTCCAGATACTTATTGTTTTCAATAAGATTAATACTAATGCATTTCTTACCAAGATCTTTAAGAGAAGCCCCACAAGTATATAATATCTTTCTATATAAGTAAGTATCATTATACATATTTTTCTAGTCATGCTAGTTTCCCATGCTTCATCTTTTTCTACTCTAGCATAAAAGTCAGGTTATTCCTGACTTTTATTTTTTAATGTTAAAATCTTCTTTAATGTTTTTCTTGGAATACATAAATAACTAATTTTTGGTTTTCCGTTTTTTCCTTTTATTATTCTTTCTTCTATACCACAGGTATTAGAATTATCATATACATCTACTAATACATCATTATCTCTGTCATATGTATATATATTAAATGATTTAACTTGATTATTATCATCAAAATTAAATTTATATATATAATACTTAGTATTAGTTAGAATACTTGAATTAACCATTACTTCATGTTCTTTCTTAGATAATAAAAATCCATCATTATCTACAGATGCTTTTGTAGATATTAATACTTCATTATCATCTTTTAAAGCTAATAAATCAAATCCATATCCTGCACCACATTCTTTAGTAACTCTTTCTACTTCACCGTCTTTTAAAGAATAATATGTTAATTCTTCTGCTAAAGTATTTTGAAGATTCATTTTAGTACTTTCTGTATGTAGTAATACATCTATTTCATCTTCTAAAGATTTTCTATCTTTTCTAGATTCAAGGCTTCTTTGATGTTTTAAATCTAATGTAGATCCTAATAATGATTCTAATTCATCTAAACTCATGTTAGCATATCTAGGAAAACAACATTTTCTACATGATTCTTTGAAAAATAATGGGAAATTAAAAAATGATTTATTATTCTCTGGAGTTAATATAGTTTCTTTATTTAACATAGAACCTAACTCATAACCATAAGTTTTAAATAATTTTGGAAAATCATTTTTATATGCCTTTATTTTTCTATAATAAGGTTTATTTTCTAATTCCTTAGATTCTAATATAGAAATAAAATCTTTTAATATAATTCTAAAATCTGCACGTATATATTTTTTAAATTTATAATCTAGAGAACCATCTTCTTTTTGTTTTATTATTTTTTTAACAGTTCTTTCTTCTTTTTTATATCCTAATCTTTTTTTTATTGCATTACTTATATTTTGATATTCTTTGCTTTCCATAAATCCTCCAGTAACAGACTAATATATTAGCATAAATATAATCTAAAGTAAATAAAAAATAGAGGATTAATCCTCTATAAAATCATTTCTATCAAGAATTCTAATATGCATATTAATTGCTTCTTTCTTTACTTCATCATTTACTATCATATTAGTAACAATTAATCCATACTTTAATCCTTCATTACCCATATCTTCTAAAGTATCATTTATTTCTTTTTCACCTATTTCAGTATTAAGATATGTTTGAACATCATATCTCATACCATCCTTAGTTACTTTAATATCATTATTATTATCAAATTCTTCATCAGATACTCTAGAATCATCCATATAAAATCATCCTTAGAAAACGATAAACCTAGTTCTTCCTTTACTTCAGTAATAATACCTTCAATAGGAGTTTCACCAGCTTTAGGATGACCTCCAGTTACTCCCCAATCTCCACCTTTAGACTCTACTCTTTTTTGCATTAAGAACTCACCCTTTGAATTTCTAATAACAGTCATAACAACCATTGGATAATATCCATCAGGAATACTATCACCTTTATAATAAGTCATACCAGTTTTATTACCATTCATATCATATAAATCTCTTAATTCTACCATGTTATCACCTATATATATTTTACCATAAAAAAACACACATGGTGTGTTTTTTACTTTCCAATACTTGCCTTAATAAATGACATAAATAATGGATGAGCTTTAGTAGGTCTAGACTTAAACTCTGGGTGGAATTGACTCGCAATAAAATGCTTATGTCCTGGTAATTCAATTATCTCTACTAGATCTGCTTGAACATTCTTACCAGAGAATACCATTCCTTTCTTTTCTAATAATTCTTTATAATCATTATTAAATTCATATCTATGTCTATGTCTTTCTAAAATAGTATCTTGTTTATAATCTTTATAAGCAAGAGTACCCTTCTTTAATTCACATGCATAATTTCCTAATCTTAAAGTACCACCTTTATTAATAATAGATTTTTGATCTGCCATTAAATCTATTATTGGATTTTTACAAGTAGGATCAAACTCTGTGGAATTTGCATCCTCTAATTTACATACATTTCTAGCAAATTCAATTACTGCTAGTTGCATACCTAAACATATTCCTAAGAAAGGTATATTATTTACTCTAGCATAATTAATTGCTTTTATCTTACCTTCAATACCTCTATTACCAAATCCTCCTGGTACTAAGATACCATCTATATCTTTAAATCTTTCTTTTAAATCTATATCTTTTTCTAATTCTTCAGAATCTACCCAATCTACTATTACTTTTTTATTATATACATATCCAGCATGTACTAATGCTTCATGAACAGATAAATATGCATCATGTAATTCTACATATTTACCTACTAATGCTATTTTAACTTCATCTTTAAGATTATCCACAGTATTAATTAAATCTCTCCAATAAGCTAAATCTGCTTTTCTAATAGGTAATCCAAATTGTTTTAAAATTATTTCATCTATATGTTGATTATAATAATTAATTGGAATATCATATATATTACCTACATCTACTGAATCAATAATATTTTCCTTTGGTACTGAACAAAATAAAGATAACTTATTCTTTAACTTATCCTCAGTAGGATATGGTACTCTACATACAAGAGCATCTGGAGTAATACCCATATTTCTTAAATCTTTAACACTATTTTGAGTAGGTTTAGTCTTTAACTCATCAGAACCAAATAATAAAGGTATTAAAGTACAATGTACAAAGAAAGTATTTTCTCTACCAAGTTCATATTGAATTTGTCTTAAAGTCTCTATATATGGTTGACTCTCTATATCTCCAACTGTACCTCCTATTTCAGTAATAACAATATCTGCTCCTGAAGAATGACCTGCCTCAAATACCTTATTCTTTATCTCATTAGTAATATGAGGAATCATTTGTACAGTAGAACCTAAATACTCTCCTCTTCTTTCTTTTTCGATAACACTACTAAAAATCTTACCACTAGTTATATTTGAAGTATAATTTAATTCTTCATCTATAAACCTTTCATAATGACCTAAATCTAGGTCTGTTTCACATCCATCATAAGTTACATATACCTCTCCATGTTGAATTGGATTCATAGTACCAGGATCAACATTAAAATAAGGATCAAACTTTTGCATAAATACTTTATAACCTCTGGATTTAAGTAATAAAGCTAATGAAGATGCAGTTATTCCTTTACCTAATCCAGAAACAACACCACCTGTAACAAAAACGTATTTTGCCATAAAAATAACCTCCTATTGTAAAGTATAAACATTTTTCAAAAAGAATTATAGACTATAATTTTTCTCCATGATATAATATGATTGTATTTAGCCCCTAAGGGGTTCTTTTTTTATGCAAAAGTGTATCAAATACATTTGATACATTATAAAAAAAAGACTACATTGTAGTCTTTTTTTAAACTTTAAATTATTTCTTAGGCAAAACTTCTTCTACATCTTCTAGATCTATTGTTTCTGTTTCGGGGCTATTATCATCAAATTCTATTTCTAGACCACTTGTATCAAACCATACAGAAAGTACTGTTCCAATACGACCGTCTTTTGTTTTAATTCTATCTAATTCTTTGACTTGTATTTTTTGTTTTTGTAAACAGAAATCTACAATCTTATTTATTTCTTCTTCTGAAACATAAGCCCCTTGAACTCTAAGAGGTGTATTTTCTCCTACTGGTAAGAATAACATGTCTCCTTTACCTCTTAGTTTTTCTGCTCCTAACATATTAAGAATATTTTTAGAATCTATAACACTTGATGTAACAAAAGATATTCTACTTAATATATTTACTTTTAATTCTCCGTCGAAGAACTCAGATGATGGTCTTTGAGCAGATAGTATTAGAAATATTCCTATTGATTTAGCATATTTTGCTAACCTTGTTAGTGAATCTTCAATAGCTAGTTTATCGAATTTTACTAAGTCTGTCATATCATCTATTACTACTACTAAATATGGTAATAATGGTTCATTATTCTTTTTACAATACTCGTTATACGCTTCTATATTTTTGAATTTTCCACTTAATAAGTCATATCTTTTTTCCATTTCTCTAACTACTTTTTGAAGTTCAATTGAAGCTTTTCCTGAATTAGTTATTACTGGTGTGATAAGATGTGGTATTCCGTTATAAAATGGTAATTCTAATCTTTTAGTATCTATTAATAATAGTTTTAAAGAATCAGGTTTATTTCTCATAAGTAAAGAACAAATAATAGTATTTATACATACTGATTTTCCTGATCCAGTAGTCCCGCTTATTAATAATGGTGAACATTTATCTAAATCAAAGAATACTGAATTACCTATTTCACTCTTTCCTAATACAACAGTTAATCTATCTTCATATTTTTCTTTTGGTAAAGTTACTAATACCTCTCTAAATGATACTAGTGAATCACTCTCTCCTGGTTTATCTAACAAATCAATTGAAGGCAATTTATAATTTTCGAACATTTTATCACCTACTCTATTTAAATTATAACATTAAAGGCAAAATAAAAGAAGCCGAATTTCCTCAAGTGACTCAGAGGTCAGATAGTAAGACTATCGATGAGGCTCAGGCTTCAATTAAAGAACAAGAGTACAGGTAAATTCCTGCAGTCATATTCTATGTTACTAACCCCCAAGGACTACAATTGCCCAAAGATGTTAGTATATGAGAGAAACCATTCACTTTAATCAATGATATTATATCCCTGATTCAACGCCCGAAGCGGAAGGTGATGCTGCTTCTCCCAAATATAAAGAACAAGTTAACCGATGTTGTTACCATGATTTCAAGGATAACCCACAGTCGGACGCGTTCTTTGTAAAAATACTATATCACATATTAATTATTCTGTAAAGAAAAAGAGACTGTGTTAGCAATCTCTGATATTATTTAAATTATAATTAAATATCTTAAACTTTTCATACGATTTTTTTGTTTCTCTTAATGATCCTCTTCGAACAAGTCTACCGTTTGACCATTTATCGGCAGGAATTGATAAATGGTACAAGTCAATAAGAAGAAGTTCCGCTCTTGTTTTAACTAAACTAATATAAATGTGTATGTTTCTATTATTCTTGTTTTTTAATTTGTAAATATGAAGCATATCTTTCTTTTTGATATTTAAATTAGTCTTATAATTAATAATACTAATTAACCTATCAAAAACCATACCATTATCATATATTTCATCACAATAATAATCTTTCCCTATAAATGAATAATCATTATTTATTATGTAATTATATAATTGTTCCATTTGATCATAATTTTTTTGTCTATTACTTTTGAGATAGTTTGTGAAGAAATCACTCTTATCATTTTTTGATTCAAAGCCATCCCCAATATTAAAACTATTAATATTCTCTAGTTTAAATGTTGGCCCATTTTCGCTAAATCGATTTTGTCTAACATTAATAACATTTGAGTTAGAAAATCTTAGCATATTCTTCAATTATATCCTCTTTGTCAATTACTTTATTGTGAAATTCTGAATTTATATCAAAATTTTTCTTCCAACAATTATCCATATGAGATACTTCTACTAATTTAAAATCTGATACAGCTAGAACATCGTCCAATATGCCATTTATATATTTCATAACATCTTCGTTTCCTTTAAAAATGTCAGGATTATTGTACTCAGAAAGATTTTCCTCACGGTAGACATCTGGGACAACTGGTCCATAAACCCATGCCTCTATATCTTGGTTAAATAACCAATCACTTTTTTCTATAGTTACTTCTGTATTAGGTAATTTACTTCTTTTAACAAATCCTCCCCAATAAGCAAAACAAAAGTACAAAGATTTTTGTAATTTAATTGGAGTTATCTCATCATTAAATTTATCACTATAATAATTTGAAATATAACATGCTAATTGTTTTGCATCAACTATTCCTACCTTATTTGATTCTCCGCATTTTTTCATAATATCACCCCTATTATATAATGCCATTATAACACGAATTGTCTTATTATTATACACATTTTAATCATTTTTACAATTATTTATTCACATATTATATTTAAAATCTAGTGAAGCATGATATAATAGTTTCATTATTCTTAAAGGAGGAATTTTATGGATTTTATTAATTGGTGTAACAATAATCAAGGCTTTTTATCATTTTTATTATCATGTTCAACCTTAATAACAAGTATTGTTGCAATCATTCTTTCTCTAATCAATTATATAAATGAATACAGGAAGAGATTTAGTATATATTCAATAATTCTTATTGACGGTTCCAGAAGTAATAATTTAAGAATAAATATAGTAAACACCGGTAACAAACCACTAGGAATTCAACATGTTGATATTTTATATAAAAAATGTCATTTAAATTGTAATTGTCAGTCAAAATATCAATCTAAGGTACTTATGCCTTCCGAGTCTATCTCCTTATCATTTGATTTAGATTTTGACTATATTAAAACATTCATAGATAATCACAATTATGAGGATTTTACCAAGTATTTCAATATATATGTGACTGACTCCAATGGAAAAAAGCATTATTGTAAAACTATTTACCCTGCATTTTAAAATATAGTTTTCCTTAATAAGAAAAAATCAAAAAAAGACTACTTTAGTAGTCTTTTTATTCATATATATTTTCATCAAAATCTTTTCTATCAAGAATTCTAATATGCATATTAATTGCTTCTTTTTTAATATCATCATTTACCATCATATTAGTAACAATTAATCCACACTTTAATCCTTCATTACCCATATCTTCTAATGTTTCATTTATTTCTTTTTCACTAATTTCAGTATTAAGATATGTTTGAACATCATATCTCATACCATCCTTAGACACTTTAATATCATTATTATTATCAAATTCTTCATCAGATACTCTAGAATCATCCATATAAAATCTTACATATCCATGTTTTCTAAGCATAGTATTAACATAATTTCTAAATTCTCTATCATCCATAGATAAATCTATTACTTTAATATCTTCCATGTTATTCTTCCTTTATTTTAATTATTATTATTATTTAAAAAGTATTGCTTCAATTCATCTTTACTACCATTAATCTTTATATGCATTGATATTGAAGGCTTTAACTGATGAACATCTTGAATATCAAATATTACCTTATCATCACTAGTTTCAGCGTCATTTATATCAACAAAGAATATTTTATTAAATTTTATTCTACTTGGTGTAGATGTACCTCTTCCATTTACTATTTCTACCAATTCATTATTTAATGAAACCTCATACTTACTATCAGAAATCTCAACCGCATTCATATCTTTTAATACTTTCATAAACAAATCTTTTGTGAATATTTTTCCATAATTTCTACCTGATGTTCTTATCTCACTATTCTCAGTAGTAATAACTCTTTCTCCGCTTGGCAATTCTATTTCTAAACATTTAGGTGTTAATACTATCAATTCATTTTCAGATGTTGATGAAATTATAACATCTATATTGTGTCTTAAAAAATACTCCATTACAGATTTAATTTTTGTTTCTTCATCAAAATTACTATAATTATGTCCAATTTGTTCAATTACATTTGTTTCCTCATTAAATTTTTTAATCAAAGGAATATACTCGGGTGTATTCTTTCTAAAATCCTCAGATATTAATAATTCACCATTATCATTGTATAATCCAGTAATATCATATTCTCCTGCTTTTGCGCTTCTTTCCTTAAACTCTATTCTAACCTTATTACCATTTATTATTATTTCTGCATCACCGTTTGCAGGATTACCATATTGAAAAATGAATATATTTGGATTTGATGTACTGTAGTATAAATATCTTGCTGCAGAAAAGGTTTGGTAACCCGAATTCAAATAATTCCTACATTCCAATGGGACTTTATTAATTGGTGTTTGATCAAAATCAAGGCACTTGTTTAACTTAAATATTTTTGCTAAAGTCTCCACATAATTACATTCCGAAAGTATTCCGGGTTGTAATGCCTTATTTTGATTAAATTGTTTCTCAATTTCATATCTTCCACTTTTTAATTTTGAAATTTCAATTAATTCTATAGAATTCTCACCACATATTTTTTCAAAATCTTGTGTACAATCAACACTCTTAAAAAAATCATTTAAACGTTTAATTTCATCTTCTTCGAGAATTAAGTCAGAATTCGAATTATAAACTGTTTTTATTAGTTCTTCTACTGCTTCTTGCTTATTCACAAACATCTCCCTCACTTTCGGAAAACAATGAACTACTATGAATTTTATCTAAAATTGATATATCTTCTTTTATATCTAGTACTTCAAAAAATAATTTGTTAATTTCATTTCTATATTTTTTAGGAAATTTTATATTTTCCTGTTTCTTTCCAGCATTTACTTTATATACCAAATAATCTTTTTCTTTTGTTTGCATTTCTTCTGCTATCTTGTTCAATCTACTTATTTGTTCTTTATCAAACAAATCATAAAATATTGGTATACTATTGATTATTGTTAAAGGGCAATTTATTCCACCATCATATAATCTCCAATACCAATAAGCAAATGTGGAATTCATCATGCAATAAACATAATTGTATATACTTTTATCGGATATATGAATTATCCTTTTTCCATCTCTAGATAAATTTCTCTTTGATCCAACAGTAAAATATCTGCATGTTGTTGGTAAATACAACTCTGTCCCTCTTGTAGTATTTAATAATTTATTCATTTTCTTAGTTGATTTACATTCCCAAATATCAAGTATATTTAACAAATCTTTATGGCATTTATAAAATGCTTTTTTACTATAATCTACTGTCTGATATCGGTCATTAATTAGATTATCTAACACTTTATTATTAAGCATTCTTTTTCGCTCTTCGGTTTTAAATCTAATTAAAGGACTAAATTTAAATCCTTTAAAGTTTTCTCTGTTTTCTACAACCGTTATAGCTGCTCGAACAGAATTCCCTTTATTAGAATTAAATATTCCATGCTTTCTTCCGTTGAATATATTTCCTGGAACATTATCAAATGATACGACAAATCCATTATACTTATTCATAATTTTTCGAAGAGAATAAAACTTTCCGCTACCAATAAAACTATAAGGAGTTATTATTACTGATGTATCGCTTTGTGTAATAATTTTTTCAATAAATGCAGAATACAATTCTTTGGAATCCGAAATAACCTTCGTAATTTTCCAATTATTTCCATACTCAACAATTTTATAATATGGTGGATTTGATATAACTTTAGAATTTCTAGGTAATCTGATATTTTTATCCAAAAAGTCACAATGCTTAGCATGTATTTTTCTTAAGTATTCTTTACCATATCTAATAGCAATCGAATACTTACATATTTCCAACGCTATTTCATCCAAATCAAACAGATAGATTTTTCCACTAGATATTAACTCTGTTGCTGCTTGCTTTCCTACCACATCTAAATATGACAGTATTAAATTGCCAGACCCGCAAGCAACATCGCAAACATTTTCTCCTTTTAAAGGCTTCAACCAATTTGACATAACTTCTGCTACATCTCGTGGTGTATAATATTTTCCCATCTCTTTTTTACTAATCTTATTTACATGTTCTAGCCCTATTTCATATAATTCGCCATAGTTTTCAACAGTAAAAGTATCTGAATCAAATTTGTTATTTAAAGTATCTGATAGTATCGAATGCCAAGTGTCTTTAAGGCCCATTTTATCAATATCAGCAATATAATCTTCTAAAGTATATTTTTTCATATCAATACTACCTTTCTATAAGTAATTATACCATATCACAAATTCAAAAAGCTACCCCTTAACTAAACAAAATTCCATTTTTTTAAAACAAAAAAAATAGGGAATAATCCTATTCTTTAAGTGTATAGTCTGCGACTAAGTTATTTTCTTTGTTATGGTCTTGTTCTATGAATAGTTGTCTAGTATAAGATATATTATTGTTTTGTAATGTTAATTCTAAGAAACATAAGAATATACCAATATCTATTTGATTATAGTATATAACCATATCTTTAGGCATTATTCCTCTTTTACCTTCTTTTCTAATTCTTTAGGAGATGCTTCTACTAACCATGGTTGTGTATTACATGCACTTGGAGCAAATCTTATAATGTTTCCTATATCTAAATAACTATCACCTTTCCATATTTCAGATAGTTCTTTTCTTTTACTTTTATACATATCTTTTCTAAATTTATCTTCTTTATCTACTTTAGCTATTGCTATCATTATTACAAAGTCTAAACCCTCAAGTTCTTTTTCTTCTACTTTACCTATTCCAAACCATAAAGTACCTATGTTTTTTGAAACTAAATAAAGATCTAATTGTTCTCCTAGATAACCTATATTTTGTAAATAATTATCTTTCTTTTCAGAATAGAATAATATACAGTATTCTTGTCCTCTTCTACAAGTAGTAGAGTCTTTAACTATTTTTATTTTAACTTTTATATCTTCTTGTAATGGTTTTAATTCTTTAAATTTATTTTCTATATCTTTTAATTCTTCTTCAGTAATTTTTTCATTTCCTATATTTCTAAATAAATGAAAAGATTTTCTTTTAAATATCATTTGATATAAATTATTATCCATAAGACACCTCTAGGTAGATTATAACATAAAAAAAGAGAGTAAACTCTCTTATTTTAAACTATTATATGTGTCTAATACTATGTCTTTAAGTAATTCTTGATTATCAAGTTCAATTACTAGATACATAGGTTTAGCTCCTTGATATGGGATTGATTCTTGCATATTATATTTTTTGTTAGAATCTACTATTTTAACAAGTAATCTATCATCATAAATACCACCAAATAATGTACCATTATAATATAGTAGGTATTCTCCCATCATAGGTTTATAAGTTATGTTATCTAATAAGTTTAATTGTTCTAATATAAAGTCTTTATAATCTTTTGTAGTAGCCATTTTATCACCTAGAGTTATTATAACATTAAAATGATTGAAATATAGCAAAAATAAAATATTTTATTTTAATATAAAAAAAGACACCTAACATGAATTGTTAGGTGCATACCAAACGGTAACACTTGACGTTCTAATATCAAATGTCCTCAAATAAATAATAACACAAAAACAAATTAAATACAATCAATATTAATTGTTTTTAGCATCAATTGCATCATATATTACACATGTATTATCTATTATTTTAGAATCAGGATAATCACATACTAATCCACTTTCTTTATTAGCAGTTTTATTTAGATTAATACATATATCCATATTTACTTTAGTATATCCATCTGGACATATTCTTTCATTATATGCTAATTCTTTATTTACTGTTATACATTTCTTACCTTCTAATTTTGATCCATCTTCACAAGAATAAGATGGAACATCTGAATACTCTTTTATATAACATTTATTGCCTTCATCTGGTCCTAAAAGCCACATTTCACCATTATATTCACATTTCCAATCTGGTTCATATCCTGAAGTAGCACTAGTGTCATAACACCATCCACCTATTACAACATCAGCTCCAAGACATCCCCCATTAATAGTAGGTTTTCTTCCTAAACATCTATGATTATATAAAAGATCTTCTCCTGGTGTAATTCTACAATACTCTTCTGCTTCAACAACATATGTCTTTTTAACACATTTATCTAAACCAAAATCATAAGCTTCTTCACAGTTAGCTACTGCATCATTTATTCTAGTATCAACGCATGTTTTACCTTCTAAAACAGCTTCTTCAGAACTACATTTTAAATTATCTGTAATAGTACCTTCTACTCTTTCATAACATATACCATTATAGTCTTCATATCCATTAGGACATATTTCTCCAGAAGAAGCCTTTACTCTCTTCTTTTCTTTTAGACATCTAGTACCATCTAGAATATATCCTTCTTCACAATAATAACCTGTTTCTTTAGTATTTTTAATTTCTTTAATTGACTTCGTAGCTATATCTTCTACTTTTAAATAAGAATTTTCTTTTAGTACAGAATTAATATATGCTGCTTTAGCAGGATTAATATTATATTTCTTAGCTAGTTTTTTATCTTCATTAGTTATATTTTTAATAACTATTATATCTGCTCCTATATCATCTTTACTAAAATTATCATTAATAATTTTTTTAACTTTATTAGTACTAATATTACCTTCAGTATGAAGTACTATTTGTACTAAATTAGATTCTGTTAAAAAACCATTACCTTCTACTTCATCAGTAATTCTTTCTATAACATAATCTAATTTTTTAGATTCTTTTAATGATATATTCTTAACAATTACTTTTGCATCTTTATTAACTGCTAGTATTTTTTTAACTTCATTCTTTTTATTAAGATTAATCTTAATACTTGGATTAATATCTAATGTAATAATAGAAATAGTTCTATTATCCAAAATAAAATAACTTATAATTCCTATAATTATTATTAATAAAATAATAATAGGTATTAAAACTTTTTTCTTCATAGTATCACCTAGTTTAATTATAACATAAATAAAATATATCAAAAATAAAAATAATTGAACAATTTATGTTCAATTATTATGGATATTTTAATTATTTAATAAACATTGCAAAAATATATTAACAATAATTAATTTTTATTAATTTGATATGTGTTTTTTAGTTTGCTATAATGCCCATGGACATTTGATAGTTAGGTGTTACCTTTGTTCATTAGAATGGAGGTGATGCATATGAGTAAGAAAGATTTTTTGATCTTATCTTTAAACTTAATTATTCTTTTACTTGTAGCATTGCTATTCGTAATTTTGAAATAAAAAAAGCACCTAACTATATAAGTTAGATGTTTACCAAAACGGTAGCACCTGGCATACGAATACCAAATGTTCCTTAAATAAATTATAACATAATTTTATATAATAAACAAGAAATTAATATTCTCTTGTTATTATTTTTATATTATTTTCTTAATATCTGCTTCCATATCTTCTGGTTTAAATGTTGGAGAATATCTTCCTACTACATTACCTTCTTTATCTACTAAGAATTTAGTGAAGTTCCATTTAATATCCCCATCTTTTTTAGTAGATGTACTTATCTTTTCTACTGCTTTCATAGCCATCTTATTTTTTAAACCCGTAATTTTATCTTCTTTTATTTGATCTTTTATATATGTGTATAATGGTAATTCATTTTCACCATTAACATCAGACTTCATGAATTGATCAAATGAAGTATTATATTTTAGAGAACAAAACTCATGTATTTCATCATCATTTCCTGGTGCTTGATTACCAAATTGATTACATGGAATATCTATTATTTCTAATCCCTTATCATGATATTTTTTATATAAGTTTTCTAATCCTTCATATTGAGGAGTAAAACCACATCCTGTTGCTGTATTAACTATTATTAATACTTTTCCTTTATATTCTTTTAAACCTATTTCTTTTCCACTTCTATCTAATATAGAATAATCATATATTGACATATTACCTCCTTAATCACTAGTATCAATATCTAGTGTTATATCTAATTTATAATCTTTATATTTTTCTTTAATTTCATCATATATTTTTTTATATACTTCTTCTGGATTTTTAGTATTAAAATCAATAATTATATCAAAACTTATTGTTTTATCTTCTTCATCTAAATAAAATCCATGCATTTGAAGAATTCCTTTATGAGAAAATAATATCTTTGTAATTTCTTTTTTTACTTCAATTGTTTTTTTATCTTTAGTATTAACTGAGTATACTCCAATTGTATGTAGTATTACTCCATATTTTTTTAATATTGTTTTAGATATTCTTCTTGATATTTTATCAATATCAGAAACTGATAAAGTATCATCTACTTCAATATGTACTGATCCTAAATATTTATCTGGGCCATAATCATGTAATACTAAATCATATGCTCCTTGAACTTCTTTTTCTTTTGCTATTTCTCTTTTTATTGATTTAGCAAGATTACTTTCTATTCTAGTACCTAACATATTATCAACCGATTCTTTAATTAGTTCTAATCCTCCTTTAATAATAAAGATGGATAAAAGTACACCAACATATGCTTCTAGACTTAAACCAAATATCATATAAATAATAGCTGATGCCAATACTGATATAGATAATAACGCATCATTAAATGCATCAGAACCACTAGCTACTAATGAATTTGAATTAACGTCTTTACCTTTTTTCTTAACATATATACCTAATATAAATTTAACTATAATACCTGCTACTAAAATAATAAGTGTAATAATACTATAATCTGATACTTCTGGGTTAATAATCTTTTTAATTGATTCTACTAATGCAGTAATTCCGGCATATAATACAATTGCAGAAACAATTAATGATGTAATATATTCAATTCTTCCATAACCATAAGGATGTTTTTTATCTGGTGCTTTACCTGCTAATTTAGTTCCTACTATTGTAATAATACTAGATAATGCATCACTTAGATTATTAACAGCATCTAATATAATTGCAATTGAATTAGCAAGTAATCCTATAAGTGCTTTAAATCCTGCAAGTACAATATTTGATGATATACTAATTATACTTGTTCTAACAACTATTTTTTCTCTAGTTTGTTTCATAAGATACCTCATATAATTATTATAGCATAAAAAAAGAGAATTAAAATTCTCTTATTTATATTTATAAAAGCCTTCTCCTGATGATTTACCTAGTTTACCTTGTTCTATATATTCATTTAATATTCTAAGCATTTCATCATAATTATATGGTAACATCATCTTCTTAAATAAAGGATCTAATATATTAGGTACTTTTTGATATTGTTCTACTATGTTTTTAGCAGTTTCAAGACCTACTATATCAAGTATTTGGAATGGACCATTAGGTGCTCCTGTACCTAGTGTCCATGCCTTATCTATAGTTTCTACATCTGATACTTTATTAGCTAGTAAATCCATTGCACTTAATAAGAATGGCACTAACATCGAATTAAGTAAATATCCAGATTTTTCATGTTTAGCTATTAAAGGTATCATATTTATCTTTTCTGCAAACTTAGATATTTCATCATAATATATTTCATTTGTTTTATCATGACCCATTATTTCTACTATATTATTTTTCCATATAGTATTAGCAAAATGCATAGATAAGAATTTATCTTCTCTACCTGTATATTTAGCCATACTAGATGGTAATAAAGTAGATGAATTAGTTACTATTACCGTTTTATCATTTAATAAATTAGATACTTGTTCATAAAATTCTTTTTTTATATCTAATACTTCAGTAATAGATTCAATTAGAAGATCTGCATCTTCTAAAGCTTTAGCTTGATTAGTTTCTATTCTAATATTATTTAAAGCATTATTAGTTTTAATAATACACTCCTCTTTATTAAAATCATTAATATCTGCTATTCCTCTAGCTATATTATCTTTATTCATGTTTTCTATAGTATTAATATATGTATCATGTAATTTATTTAATTTATTATTTATTTCTTCTATAGAACTATCTTCTCTAACTAATATAGTTACATCAAATCCAGAATAAGCGCATTGAAAAGCTATTTGACTACCAAGTACTCCTCCACCTGCTACTACTATTTTCTTATAATTCATATTTTTTCACCTATATTAATTATAACATAAAAATGAGAAGTATTACTTCTCATTTTCTTGTAGATATTCATCTAGATCTTGTTTCCAAGAGGCTGACATAGAATCTTCCATCATACATTTTTCAAAACACCCAACTGCGTTGAATAGAGTTGCAGTACCTTTTCTATCTTTTTTAAAGTTAGCAATATTATCCTTTTTGATACCTATTTGTGATCCGGCTTCATAAGAATCTATATCTGCTCCTACATAGATGAATTCATAATCTTTATTTTTCTTAACTAATTTCTTTATTTGATCTTTAGTATATTCTCTTGATGCATTTTCATAGCCATCAGTTATAATAATGAATAATACTTTATCAGTATCTTTTTCTTCCATACTATGAATAGTATTACCTAGAGCATCTAATAATGCTGTACATCCTCCTACATAGTATTCTTTATTAGTTAGTTTTTTTACTTTAGATACAGGTATTCTATCATGTATAACTTTATATGTATCACTAAATAATACTGTAGTTATATTAGTTTCATATTTATTTTTCTTTTCTTTTTCTAAATATTCATTAAAACTACTAATAGTATTTTCTTCTTGTCCTCCCATTGATCCACTTTTGTCTAATATAAAGACTACATCTAATTTTTTCTCTTTTTTCATATCTTTCCTCTTCCTTTCTTGATATAATAATATCGTATATAAAAGGTTAATTGGTCACTTAGGAGGCGACATTTATGAATATAAAGAAAAAATTAGATTCATACTTAAATAGTTATTTAATAGTAGAAAAAAGAAAAGGAATAATGAAATATGCAGCGTGTGGATCAATGGCAATGGCAGATTATGAATGTGCTTCTCCTATTAATAATTATATTAATGATAATAAAGATGAAGATACATTTCAAACATATTTATTTAAACTAATAGATGAAAGAGAATTAAAAGATTCTGATGTATATAATAAAGTTAATATAGATAGAAGATTATTCTCTAAAATAAGAAGTAATAAAGATTATCATCCTTCTAAAGAAACTATTATATTATTAGGATTTGCTTTAGAATTATCAGAAAAAGAAATAGAAGACTTATTAGAAAAAGCTTCTTATTCTCTTCCTATGAATACTACATTTGATTTAATAATAAGATTTTGTTTTAAAGAAAAAATATATGATATTAATACTATAAATGAATTCCTATATGATCATAATTGTAAATTATTGAATGAATAATAAAAAAGAGAGTTAACTCTCTTTTTTTATGTATCTAATTCATATATATAAAGTGTATTATTATTTATATCATATATACCTAAACTAAAGTTATATGAACTTCTAATATTTAATTCTGTATCATCAGTAGTTTTATTTTGTCTATCATAGAAATAATAATATCCATCTTTTATTTTAGGTATATTATATAATTCATACATAGTCTTACAGCCATCTCCTGTACAAAAAGCTAAATCAGTAGCTTTTTGTATTTCATTAGATAAAGGCATACTCTTCCATTTTAATACTTCTTTTGGAGTACTAGAACATTTTACTTTAGCAAAATACTGCCCATCTCCTAGAAATCCACTATGATTATCTTTATATGTTTCTACTGTGCAATTATCTAGGTTTAAATTCATTATTTTACTTATATATTGTTTTTGATTAGTACATCCTGTTAATAACAGAATTATTAATATTAAAAATATTATCTTATTCTTCATATATTATATTATTTCTTTCATATAATGGTCCTAATATTTCATCAAAAGCTTTTTCTACTTCTCCATAATTCTTAGGCCATCTCATATATCCTGATGCACTAATAGATTTACCATCTAAAGTACTCATAGAAAATGAGAAAGAATCTCCATCTAATACATATTTATCTGATTCATGGAAATTATTCCATTTATATACTTTATACTCATTTAATACATCTTCTAATTTTTTAACTTTATCTTTACTTAGTTTAACTATTTGTGTTTCTTCTTCAGGTATTCCATATGGTTTAATTTTTGCATAGTATTTATCATTTTCCATATAAATATCATATGTAATATATGCATTCATCATATAACCGTTAGAATAACTAAAATGTAATGATTTAATATTTACTTCTATTTTTCTAAATCCAAACACAAATATCGCTCCTATCACTAAAACTGATAATATTCCTAGTATTATCCATATAATTCTTTCTTTCATACTATTTACCACATTTACATTTTTTGCCTTCATGACATCCACATTTGCAATCTTTACAAGTACATTTCTTTCCTTCTTGACATCCACACTTACATGTTTTCTTACATGAACATTTCTTTTCCATAAATACCTCCAATTTCTTTAATTCATCTTTATATTTCTTTGGTTCCTTTAATATTATTATATCACCAATGTCTTTTACTTTTTCTGATGCTTTATTTGCTTCTCCTCCACCACTATAGAATATAAATGATACCTTTTTACCAGATAAATCTAATTCTTCTAGAACAGTATTAATTGGAGGAGATACTCTATCAAACCATATTGGTGATCCTATAACTATTTCATCATAATTACTTATATCATTATTAAAATCTATTAATTTATCTTTAATATTAATGCCTGCTCTAAAACCACCACTAAACATTAATAATCCAAAGTTCTTTGGATATTTATGTTTACTAATAACTTTTCTAATATCATATCCTTTATCTCTTAAATAATCTGCTACTGCATCACCACTGCCAGTTAAACTATAATATATAAATAATTTTTTCATACTAACTCCTCATTAAATCAATATCATCCTTATATTCAGATGCTTGATGAAAAATAATTTTATTATGTTTCCATATTGATGTTCTATATATTTTCTTATTATCACTTAAAGTAATATAATGAACTATCCATAAATCTGGCATTAACTCTTCACCAGAGAAATTATACATTTCTATATCTCTATCTCGCTGTTGTGATAATAAATAATTAACAACATCATCCTTATTAAATAATATTCCTGACTTACCTAATTCTTTATAATTATCTGCAATAATATTATTTAAATACTCTTTATTAGATATATAATCATATTTGAACAAAGACTTTTCTAATTCTAATATATTCTCCATATTAACCTCTAAATTAATTATATCATAAAAAATGAGAAGTTATTCACTTCTCATTTCAAATAATATATCTCTTAATTCTGTTGCTCTTTCGAAGTCTAATTCTTTAGCTGCTTTCATCATTTCTTGTTCTATTTCTTTCATTATTCTATCTTTTTCTTTCTTAGTATATTTAATTTTAGAAAGATCTCTATTAGTATCCTTATTCTTAATTACTTCAGCGATAGGTTTCTTAATTGTTGTTGGAGTAATATTATGTTCTTTATTGAATGCTTCTTGGATTTCTCTTCTTCTATATGTCTCTTTAATCGCTTCATCCATAGATTCAGACATAGTATCAGCATACATTATAACCTTACCATTTGAGTTTCTAGCTGCTCTACCAATAGTTTGGATTAAAGACCTTGTACTACGTAAGAATCCTTGTTTATCAGCGTCTAGTATAGCTATTAACGATACTTCTGGTATATCTATACCTTCTCTTAGTAGGTTAACTCCTACTACACAGTCATATTTACCTGTTCTAAGATCATGAACTATTTCTAATCTTTCTAATGTTTTTATTTCATTATGAAGGTATGCTACTTTAATACCAGCATTAGAAAGATAGTTAGTTAATTCTTCACTCATTCTTATAGTTAAAGTAGTAACTAAAGTTCTTTCATTCTTTTTAATTCTTTCTTTTATTTGATAGATTAAATCATCAATTTGGTTTTCTGACGGTTTAACTTCTATCTCTGGATCAAGTAAACCTGTTGGTCTAATTATTTGTTCAACTACTTCATTATTAACTTTTTCAAGTTCATAATCTCCTGGTGTCGCAGATACATAAATAGTTTGATTTAATTTTTCTTCAAACTCTTCAAATTTAAGTGGTCTATTATCTAAAGCACTTGGTAATCTAAATCCATATTCTACTAATACTGATTTTCTTTGTCTATCTCCGTTATACATAGCACGAACTTGTGGAAGTGTTACATGAGATTCATCTACTACTAATAGAAAATCTTCTGGGAAGAAATCTATTAATGTAGGAGGTGCTTCACCCACTTTTCTACCAGTTAAGTGTCTAGAATAGTTTTCTATACCCTTACAGAATCCTGTTTCAGATAATAACTCTAAATCATAATTAGTTCTTTCACTTAATCTTTGAAGTTCAAGTAATTTATTATTCTTTTTAAAATATTCTAATCTTTCTTGTAACTCTTCTTTAATAGTTCCTACTGCTCTTTTTAATTTATCTTCAGTAGTAACAAAGTGAGATGCTGCAAATATAGTAATAGTTTTCTTTCTTTCTATAATTGATCCTGTTACAGTATCAAATTCTAGAATAGCTTCTATTTCATCTCCAAACATCTCTATTCTATAGCCCTTCGTTTTAGAATAAGCAGGAACTACTTCAATAGTATCTCCTTTAGATCTAAATGTGCCTCTAACAAGGTCCATATCATTTCTTTCATATAAAATATCTACTAGTTTCTTTAATATATCATTTTTTTCTATAGTTTCTCCAACTCTTAGAGTCAAAGTACCTTCTATATAGTCTTCTTTATCTCCTAAACCATATATACAAGAAACAGATGCTACTACTATTACATCTCTTCTAGATATTAATGATGAAGTAGCACTATGTCTTAATTCATCTATTTCATCATTAATAGAAGCATCTTTTTCTATATATGTATCAGAAGATGGTACATATGCTTCTGGTTGATAATAATCATAATAAGAAACAAAGTATTCTACTCTATTTTCTGGGAATAATTCTTTTAATTCACTATATAATTGACCTGCTAATGTCTTATTATGTGCAAGTACTAAAGTAGGTTTATTTACCTCTTTAATTACATTAGCAATAGTAAATGTTTTACCAGTACCTGTTGCTCCTAGTAATACTTGTTCTTTTTTACCTGAATTAATCCCCTCCACTAGTTTCTTTATAGCTTCTGGTTGATCACCTTTAGGTTCATAATTAGATACTAATTTAAACTTTTCATTCATATTATCACCCACAATCACAATTATTTTAACATAAAAAAAGAAGTTATAAAACTTCTTTTTTAAAACATATTTGTATAATCTGATGTATCCTCTACTGAGGTACTTGAATCTTCATTTAATTTTTGTAATATTCTATCTAATTCATCAGAAAAATCTTGAGTAGTCTCTATACTTTTAACTGGTTCTTTCTTCTTTCCAAATATATCTGATAATTTTTTATCATTATTATATTTACTTTTTGGTTCTTCTACTACAGGTTCATCAGGAATACTTTCTACTAATTCATTATTAGCAGAAAAATCTTTATTTAACAATTCATCTATATTTGAATTAGTTTCTTGTTCAATATAAGTTTCAGTAGCATTTTCTTCTTCAAATGATGAGTTATTAGTTTCCTCTACTATAGGTGAAGTAACAGTTTCTGGTTCTTCTACTACAGGTTCATTAATTTCTATAGGTGAAACTGGAGCTTTTACCTCTGGTTCATTAGAAACATTAGTATCCTCTACTGTAGGTTCTGGATTTTCCTTTTTAGCTAATTCTGCTTGTTCTAACCTTTTAGTCTTAATTGTATTATCAATTAAATATATTACTAATATAATAATTAAAAATATACATATTATAATTAACATCATTGTATTTTCATTTATAAAATTCATTACTTTTTCTAAAAATTTATCCATACTAAAAACCTCTCTTTTTATTCTATTCACATTTTATCATCTTTATTACTATTTTTCAATATATTACCTGTATTTTTTATTTCTTCTTCTCTTTTTCTTTTTTAAATAAGTATATAAAACTAAAAATATAACTATTCCTATTATTACTTTGTGTATTGTCTTTAATCTAAATTTAACATCAATCGGAGATAAAGCATCTTCTTCGTATATTACATTTCCTTCATATTCTGCAACTATTTTACCTATTTTATCTCCTTTTTTAATATCTTTAGACAATTCATTTTTTCCCTTATAATATACTTTTATGTCTTTAAGAAATACACTATTATTCAAATATAATTTAACATTTTTATCTACAGTTATATTAACTTCTTCATCATATGAAGTATAAATAGTATCAATAATATCATTCTTTTTTATAATTGTTTGGAAAGAATAATTCTCTATAAAATATTCATATATTTTTTTATGGTCTAGATAATTAATATTATTATCAACACTTGGATCTGCACCGGCAGTAACTATTAAGAATTTAACACCATCTTTTTCCCCAAAAGAGGCTAGACACTTGCCTGCATAATCTGTATAACCAGTTTTACCACCTAAAAAATATGACATATCATATTTTTTTGCAACACCTATTGGTCCAGTAATAGTAAAATTTCCATTTGATGTAGTATATTTTTCTGTAGTTACAACTTTTTTAAAATTTTTATTATTCAAAGCATATTTAAATAATATAGCTATATCATTAACACTTGAATGTTGTCCATCTTCATCCATTCCTGTAGTATTTTTAAATACACTATTTTTTAAACCCAGTTTTACTGCCTTTTCATTCATTAATTTAACATATTCAGATTCACTTCCTGAAACCCTTACTGCAAGTCCATATGCTGCATCAGCACCTGATTTAAGCATTGTTCCATATATTAAATCTTTGTATGTTACCTTATCATTAGAAGAAAAACCCACCATCATTAATTCTGGATCTAAAGAAGAAAACATTCCCTCAGGAATAACAAATGATTCATCTATATTATCTATTTCCTCAATTGCTACTAATGTAGTCATTATCTTTTGCATACTCGCTACATTTATTACTTCATCCTTATTTTTTTCATATATAATTTCATTATTATTTAAATTAATTACAACTGCATTTCTAGAATATATATCTATATCATCTGCAAAAACAGTAAAAGGAATAAATAAAAGTATTAATAATATTATCTTTCTTATGTTTCTCATATCAACCTCTACAATATAATATTCTATCATATTTAGAATATTAAAAAAACAAAATATTCGAACTTTTTAAGTTCGAATATTTTAATCTTTAAATAATATATTAAAAGACCCTTTTCTTCAATCTTTTTACTAATACCTCATTTCTACCTGGTTTATAATAATCACTACCTCTAGAAGTAATTATTAATCCAGATAATGATTTACTAGTACTACTATCACTATTTTCTAATATATTCTTGTAATAATCAAAAGAGAACATTGCATTAGGTACTTCTTTATAACCATGTTCATCAAATGATAGTCCAAATAACTTACTGTTTTCTCTACAAAACTTCTTAGTAAGAATTTCCTTTTTTATATTTAATATATCCTTATATGTTAATTTTTCATCATAGCCAAAATACTCTAATATATCTGACAAATTAAATGGTTCTGTAACAACAATAGTTGCACCAACTGTATTACTATAATTCGAATTAAGAATTGGATAATTTGGAGAATTATATAAAAGATCATTAGCCAAATTATCAGCAGTAGGAACAAATAACATACTTCTTTGAAAATAACATTCATTTTTAGATATTGCATCTCTTAAATCACATGTCCCATATACCATATGAGTTTTAATGACTTTACCAACATGAATATCATCTCTATTAACTATATACTCTTTACTTATCATTTTCTCCTCCATAAGCGCTAGAATATTATATATCTTTATTTTTTAAATTACAATAGTATAACAAAAAATCTATTTTAAAAATAAAATAGATCTTCAAATTTCATATCTAAAGCTATTGCAAGTATATATGCAAGTTTTGCAGTAGGTTCATATTGACCTGTTTCTAAAGAGCTAATAGTATTTCTAGATACTCCTACCATATCTGCTAAATCTTGCTGGGATAATTTCTTTTCCTGTCTTACTTCTTTTAACTTATTTTTTAACACTAATTCTGATTTCATTATTTATTACCCAAAAAATATGAAATAATTAAACCAACAGTAAGAAGTCCCCAAATAACTGCAGTAATAATATGTAATGTTCTTCTTTCTTTAGACTTAATAGCTTGATATCCATATAAGACTGTATTATATATGGCTAGTAATGAATATAATGCATAGTTAGTTCCTTTACCTGTAAATATTTCATAACTAAAGTAAAGAGCAGCAAGTATAATCATAACAAGTCCTGCTAAATAAGCACCTTTATTTGATACTGCTATTGATGCGTAATCTTTATTTCTATTCTCTTCTTTTGCTTTCTTTAAAATTTCTTCTTTTTTCATAAAATCCTCCATGCCAAGTTCACTTGGTATTTATAATATATCATATGCAAAGTATACTTGTCAATACATTTTTTTAAAAAAAAGTAAATGTTAATCAACATTTACTCCTTTATTAAATACTTTTTTAGCTATTATATAATAAACTATATCATATATTAGATATACTAAAAGTCCTGCTCCTCCTACTCCAATTAAATAGTTCATTGAAGGGAATCCATTACCTATAATATCATAATTAATTAATTTACTAACAATTGCAATAACTCCTAATGACATAGCAGATAATAATCCATAACTAATAAGTCCTACAGCAATAGATTTAACCATTTTAAAGTTATTTGATCTATGACCTATAGTAATACCTAGTACTCCAGCCATCATTATATATATTATTTCAAGTATTATAAGTACCACTAATCCTATTACATATAATACCGCAAATACACTATTATATGTTGCTACTAAAGAATCCCACATCATTTTTAATGATTCTAAAGAATCTTTATTAATGAATACTAGTGCTAAACATGCTACTATTACTAGAGCAGATAATAATAGAGAGCATATACCTGCTAATACTTTAGAATTAAATAATTCATTTTTAGTAACAGGTAATGTGTGTGTTAAATAACTTTCATCTTTATAAAAGTTATTAATAAATCTAACCCAAATTCTTATTGAACTTGTTAGTAATATGGATACTATACAGCTAATAAACATAGATACTAATATCTTATCTAGTATTACTAGTAAAAATGTTTGATCTACGCTTTCTACTATTTTTAATGCAATACTAATAACTATTAGTATTAATACATATATATAAGTAACTTTAGTCATCCATTTAAAATCATATTTAAATAACTTGCTTAACATTTAAATATCCTCCTAAAGATTTCATCAATAGATGATTTTTCTTTATTTCTTAATTCATCAGCAGATGAATTAAGTACTATTTTACCTTCATCTATAAATATTACTTCATCTAATATTCTTTCTATATCAGTTATTAAATGTGTAGATATTATAATACTAGCTCCTTCTTTAAAATTAGATAATATAGTATCTAATATATAATCTCTAGTAGCTGGATCTACTCCACTTAATGGTTCATCTAGTACATATAAATCTGCATCTCTAGACATAACAAGAATTAATTGTAATTTTTCTTGCATACCTTTAGACATCTTAACAATTCTTTTATCTGCATCTAATTTTAAATCTTTTAATAATCTATATGCTCTTTCTTTATCAAAGTCCTTATAAAATTCAGAGAAATAATCAATTACTTCACTTACTTTCATACCTTTATCAAGATATGTTCTTTCTGGTAAATAAGATATATTTTCCTTAGAATATACTCCTAATTTTTTTCCTTTAAATAAGATTTCTCCCTCATCAATAGTTAATAAATCATTAATAGATTTAATTAATGTTGATTTACCTGCACCATTCTTACCAAGTAAACCAATAATTTTACCATCTGGTATAACTAAATTAACATCATCTAATATCTTTTTATTATCAAATGTCTTAGTTAAATGTTTAACTTCTAGTAAATTCATACTAATCACTTATCCTTTCTAAATATTTAATTGAATCTGCTTTACCAAGTCCTATCTTTTTCATACCTTCAAAATAACTTTTAGCAAGAGTTAAAGCATATTCATCCTTAAGCTTTCCAATTAATTTTTCATCTTTTGTAACATATTTACCATTAGTTCTTTCAGTATATATAAGTTTCATATCTTCAAGTTCTGATAAAGCTTTTTGCATTGTATTAGGATTAACCTTAAATGTATTTGCAAAATCTCTAACTGATGGTAATTTATCTCCACATTTAAATACTCCAGAAATTAAATATATCTTTAAATACTCTAATAACTGAATATAAATAGGAATATTATTATCAAAAGTAAATTCCATATTTTCACCTCACTGTATTACTTGCTTAATACAATGATATTGTATACC
>CAMUYN010000011.1 GCA_947165005.1 uncultured Bacillota bacterium | reverse complement strand
CTGGAGAATTAACATTTAGAGATTCTAGTGATAATAAATTAATGGATAAGAGTGTTTTATCCTCAGGAACTGCTGCTAAGATTAGTACTGATGAAAAAGGAAGACCAGCTATTTTATTAAATATTAAAGATAAAGATTTGTTTTATAATGTAACAACACAGATTAGTCAATCAGAAGATAAATTAATTGTTATTTGGCTTGACTATGTTGAAGGTGAAGATAGTTATAAAGATGCAAAGTGCGGATCTTTTGAAAGCTTAAATGACGCTAAGTGTTTAAGTGCTGCTACTGTCTCACAAGGATTTAGTAGTAATGTTATAATTCAAGGTAACTTTACTGAAGAACAAGTTAAAGACTTAGTAGATTTAATTAATAGTGGCTCCAATAACGTTAAATTTAAAGAAATATCTAGTCAAACAGTAGGCTCTGCATTTGGAGAAAATTCTCTATTAAAAACTGAATTAGCTGGAATAATTGGAATAGTATTAATTATTTTATTTATGACATTTAGATATAGATTCTCTGGATTTATAGCATCATCTGTTATATTAATATATACATTTATGACATTCTTGATTTTCTATTTAATTGAAGGAGTTTTGACACTTCCTGGTATAGCTGCTTTAGTTCTTGGTATAGGTATGGCGGTGGATGCAAATGTTATTACTTGTGAAAGAATCAAGGAAGAATTAAGAAAAGGTAAAGATTTAAAAACAGCATATAAAAATGGTATTAAAAATTCATTTAGTTCAATTCTAGATTCTAACGTTACTACATTTATAATAGCGATTATATTATTTATATTTGGTGAAAGTTCTGTTAAAGGATTTGCAACAATGTTAATTATTAACATAATTATGACTATGTTAATTGTTATATTAATTACAAGAGTTATTACATACTCATTTATTAATACAAATTTCTTTAATAATAAAATTAGAATGTTTATTAATCAAAAGAAGAGTGAAATAAGAAATACTTTGGATGAGGTTGATTCTAAATTTGAACAAAGATTAAATAAAGATTTCGTTGGTAATTTCAAGAAATTTATATTAATACCAGTTATTTTATTGGTTATATCTGGTGTATTTGTATTTATTAATAAAGGATTTAATTTTGGTATAGATTTTACTGGTGGTACTGATATTACTATTACTAATGCCAAGGACGCAAGTATTAAATCAATAAATAAAGATATTAAGAAATTAGGTTATACTATATTATCATCTGAAAGTGATAATGATGGATATTATGTTAAAGTATCTGAGATATTAGATAAAGAAGACATTAATAGTGTTAATAATATGCTAGAAACTAAATATGAAGCTAAAACTGATATATCTGTAGTATCTAATTTAGTTAAGAAAGATTTAATTAAGAATGCAATAATAGCATTAATATATGCAATTATTGGAATAATTCTATATATTACTATTAGATATAAATTTAGCTATGCATTAAGCTCAATAATCGCACTAATTCATGATAGTATTATGATAGTAGCATTATTTGCTATTATGCATTTAGAAATTAATTCTATCTTTATAGCAGCAATACTTACTATTATTGGTTATTCTATTAATAATACTATCGTTATATTTGATAGGATTAGAGAAAATAAGAATAAGAAGATTAATAATGTATTGACTAAGTATGAACTAAAAGAAATAGCTAATAAGTCTATTAAAGAAACAATGCTTCGTTCTATTAATACTACTATTACTACAATGTTACCAATTATATGTTTAATTATATTTGGATCTAAAGAAATATTAGAATTTGATATAGCTATATTAATAGGTCTTGTAGCAGGAGCATATTCTTCTATATTATTATCAGGTTCTTTATGGGTAATATTAGAATATAGATTACAAAGTAAAAATACTAAAAAGAAAAAAGATAAACCTAAGAGGAAAAAGATAGAAGAATTAAGTGTTAAAGGAATAAATGCTTAATTCTTTTTTCTAGAAAAGGAGGTATTTATGGTTAATGAAATAAATACTATCGAGGAATTACTTTCTATATGTAAAAAATATATTGAAAGTAATGAAGAATTAGAGACTATTAAAAAAGCATATGAATATGCTAGTGAAGTTCATAAGAATGATATAAGAAAAAGTGGGGAAGATTATATGCATCATCCACTTAATACTGCATATATTCTTACTGACTTGCAAGCGGATAGTGATACTATTAGTGCTGCTTTACTTCATGATACAGTTCATATTGGACATGCGGATATTAATGATATTAAAAAGAAGTTTGGGAAAGATATTACAGATTTGGTATCAGGTATTACTAAAATTAATAATTTAAATGTATTTACTGATAGTGAAATGCAAATAAATTATTATAAGAAGATAATTGTAGGTCTTACTGAGGATGTAAGAATAATAATTATTAAACTTGCTGAAAGATGCCAAAACATGAGAACTTTATGGGCAATCAAAGAGGAAAGCAGAAAGAGTAAATCAAAAGAAACTCTTGAAATACTTGTTCCTATTGCACATAGGTTAGGTCTTTCTAGTATTAAGAGCGAATTAGAAGTTAATTCTTTAAAGTATTATAAACCTGATGCATTTGTTAGTGTTGAGGAATTACTTAATAATACACCTGAAGAGAGAGAAAATTGTATTAAAGAGATGACTAATAAAATTTCAGAACTTTTGATTGAAAATGGTATTAAGTTTGAAATAAAGGGTAGAGTTAAGTCTATTTATAGTATTTATAATAAATTGCAAAGAGGTAGAAAATTTAGTGATATATATGATATATATGGTCTTAGAATTATAGTTAATACGGTTAATGAATGTTATCAAGTATTAGGTATAATACATTCTAAATTTAAACCTAAGGAGAATAGATTTAAGGATTATATAGCTAATCCTAAAGCTAATATGTATCAATCATTACATACTACTGTTTATGGCTTTGATAATAAATTATATGAAGTACAAATAAGAACCCATGATATGGATGAAATAGCAGAAAGAGGTATAGCATCACATTGGTCTTATAAAGAAAAAGGTAAGAAATTACAAGCATCTATGGAACAAAAACTTCAATTATTTAGAAATATCATGGAACTTAATGAAAGTAGTATAGATGCTAGTGAATTTGTTAATAGTGTTAAAGATGAAGTTCTAGGGGATAGTATTTATGTATATACTCCAAAAGGTGATGTATTTGAACTTCCTAAGGGATCTACACCAGTAGACTTTGCATATAAAGTACATACTAAAATAGGTGAAACTATGGTGGGAGTATTAGTTAATGATACTATGGTACCATTATCAACACCTCTTAAAGATGGTGATGTAGTTAAAATTAATACTAAGAAAGATAGTGCGCCATCAATGGAGTGGATTGATTATGCTAAAACTAGTGCTGCTAAAAATAAGATTAAAGCATATTTTTCTAAGGTAGATAAAGAAGTTAGTTTAAGTAAAGGTAAAGAGTTATTCTTAAAAGAAATAAGAAGAAAGAAACTAGTTATTGAAGAAGTAGAATCTAGGATACCTAATATCTTAAAAGAATTAAAAGTGGCGGATGATAAGGAAATGTATATTGGTATTGGTACTGGTAAATATAGTCCAATAACTTGTGTAGCATTAGCATATAAGGAAGACAAAGCCAACAACGAGGTATTACTTGAAAAAGTAATAAAAAATAAAGATAATGTTATTGATCTAAAGAATGATATTTTAGTAGATGGAATAGATGAAATAAAAGTAACACTTGCCAGATGTTGTAATCCAATACTTGGAGATGATATAGTAGGATATATATCTCGTGGTAATGGAATAGTTATTCATACTAAGGATTGTCATAATTTAGAGTCGCTTGATGAGAGATTAGTTAATGTTAAATGGAATAAGAATATTATTAAAAAGTTTATTACTGTAATAGAAGTAACTGCTAGTAAAAAAGAAAACTTATTACTAGATATCATTACTATTACATCAAGTAATAATATTAGTATTCTTAATGCTAATACTATTAATGGCCAAACTAATAATATATATGAATTAACCATTGAAGTATCAGATAGTGAAAAATTAAAAAAATACATGAATGATTTAAAATGCAATAGTGAAATCATAAAAGTAGAAAGAGTGTTTAGATGAGAGTAGTTATTCAAAGATGTAAAGAAGCTTCAGTTAGTTATGATGATGTTACTAATTCTATAGATAAAGGATTAGTAGTATTACTTGGTATGACTAATGGAGATACAATGGATGATATTAATTATTTAGTTAAGAAGATATCAAAGTTAAGAATATTTGAAGATTCAGAGCATAAAATGAATTTGTCAGTTAAAGATATAAATGGAAATATATTACTTGTTTCTCAGTTTACTTTATATGCATCAACAAAAGATGGTAATAGACCATCATTTACTAATGCACTAAACTATGATGAATCAAATGAATTGTATGAACTATTTAAAGAGGAATTATCCAAAACTGATATAAGTTATAAAACTGGATCATTTGGGGCAGATATGAAAGTATCTTTAATAAATGATGGGCCAGTAACTATAATTATTGATTCAAAGGAAAGAGAGTAAAAATATGAATAAGAATAGATTATTAAATATATTAATGATTATCGGTATAGTATATTTATTATATTTAATGAGAGATTTATGGGGTGGCGTAGTAGTTAAATTAATTGCTATTTTTAAGCCATTTATAATAGGTTTTGTACTTGCATATGCATTTTATCCATTTCTTAGATTTATGCAGAGAAAGCTACCTAAATGGCTAGGTATAGTGATTATAATATTAATAGTGTTTGGAATACTTGCATATATAATTATAAATATTATTCCAGTATTTACTAATGAACTTGCAGATTTATTATCTGGATTAATGCAATTCTTAAAAGATATGGATAAAAAATTTAACATTGATCTAAGTGGAGTAGAGGATATGTTAATAAAAGCATTTAATAAAATATCTAAAGAATTTACGGATGATATAGCAGTGACTGGAGGCAAGATAATTAATGCTTCGATTAATGTAATTAGTAATTTTATTATATCTTTAGTGGCATTTATATATTTACTTATAGATATGGATAAAATTAGAGAAAAAATTAAAAAATTCTTTAGATTAAAAAGTAATAAAACATATGAACTTGTTAAAGATATAGATAAATCTTGTACAGCATATTTTAAAGGGTTATTTATAAATGTATTAATAATGTTTGTTGAGTATACATTATTATATAGGATTATTGGACATCCAAATTTCTTATTACTTGGTATAATCGCAGCATTCTCTCCATTAATACCTTATTTTGGAGGAATAGTAATGAATTTAGTAGCAATAATAACTGCATCAGTTATATCTCCAAAATTATTAATTTTATCAGTCATAATTATGCTTATATTCCCTCAAATAGATGGATATATAATATTACCTAAGATATATGGTAAAACTAATAAAGTACCAGCATTAGTAACTATATTTGCAGTATTTGCAGGTGGTGTACTAGGTGGTTTTGTAGGAATAATAATTGCGTTACCAATTGCAATAATTCTTCAAACTATATATAAACACTATGATGAAGAAATATCTCAAAAAATTAGTGGATTAAAAGAAAAAATATAATCATTTCTTTATGATTATATTTTTTATTTCTTTTTTTATTAATGATTCATCATTAACTATTAATGAATATATTTTAGTTACTTTTAATTCTAGTTCTAATTCTTTATTGAAATTAGTATAGATAGGTAAAGCAACTTCTTTTTTTATACTATGAAGATAACTTCTTCCTTTTTTATTAAAACCAAGTACTCTTAAATATTTGATATTCTTTCTTTTTTTATTTTCATCCTTAGTATATCCGGTTAATATATGAATAAGCATTCTAGATATTTTATTATATGTATATCTTTTAGATTTTAAATTCATTATTAATTCATCTAAAGTATGTGATTTATTAATTTCCGTAATTATTTTATTTTCAATACCTTCATCTACATCTAGATATATAGATAAATCATTAGATGATAATATTTTGTATTTTAAAAAGTTAAATATATTTATATTATAGTAATTCTTAATAGCATTTTTAGGTACATATTTAGATATTTCTATTTTATCTAGATTTTTTCTAATAAGAGTAGCGCTTATAATATTTCCATCAACTTTTTTAGAATTAAAATCATTAGTTCTTTTTATAGTTAATGGAGTGATTTTAGCGTTTTGCTTTTTTATTTCTCTTATATAACAAAGTCCTAATATATCATTTGGAGTATCTACTTCTTCACCATGAAGATGATTAAGTGCTTTTGACATTGCTCTTGGATATGATATCCCATGTTTCATTAACTTAGAAACTTCATAATTATATTCAACTGTATTTTGAATAGATGCTAATGCATTTAGTTTTACTATATCATTTGATTCTGATCCAAATACTAAATAATCTGCTTTTATATTTTTTAATATTTCTATTGCACCTTTAGCAAATATATCACTACCTTGAGTAGAGTATTCATATGGAAGTTCTATTACTAAGTCTATTCCATTATTAAGTGCTATTTCTGTTTTATCCCATTTATTTAATATTGATAAATCTCCTCTTTGAGTATAATGGGAAGACATAACAAGTATTATTAATGGATTAGAAAACATTTCTTTTATTTTATTAATATGATATAAATGCCCATTATGAAATGGATTATATTCACAAATAATTCCTACAATTTCCATATAATCACCGATTTAATTATACTATAAAATATGATATAATTAAATATGGAAGTGAAGATATGAAAAGTATATTTAGTATTACAAGAAAAAAATTAGAAGAATACTTTATAGATAAATGCGAAAAGAAGTTTAAAGCTACTCAAGTATTTGAGTGGATATATAGAAAAAATGTTAGATCTTTTGATGAGATGACTAATCTTAAAAAAGATACTATAGATATGTTAAAAGAAGATTTTGATTTTAATGATATCAAAATGGTAGAAAAAGAAGAAGATGAACTTGTAAAAAAATATCTATTTGAGCTAAACGATGGAAATAAAATAGAATCGGTGTTAATGGCCCATGATTATGGTCTTAGCATTTGTATATCATCACAAATAGGCTGTAATATGGGATGTGCTTTTTGTCAAAGCGGTAGACTTAAAAAAGTAAGAAATCTTACTGTAGATGAAATGCTTCTTCAAATAATGAAAGTAGAAGATGATATAGGTGAAAGAATAAGTCATGTTGTTGTTATGGGAATTGGAGAGCCATTTGATAACTATGATAACTTTATAGACTTTATGAATATTGTTACTGATCCATATGGACTTGCAATTGGGCAAAGACATATAACTGTTTCAACAAGTGGAATTGTTCCTAAGATTAAATTATTTGCAGACCTTGAAAGTGGTGTAAACTTGGCAATTAGTTTACATGCTCCAAATAATGAACTTAGAAGTTCGATTATGAAGATAAATAATGCATATAATATTGACGAAATTATAGATGCAATAAAATACTATTTAGATAAGACAAATAGAAGAGTTACCTTTGAATATATAATGTTAAAGGATGTTAATGACACTGATGAATGCGCTAAAGAATTATCAAAATTATTAAAAGGTATTAATTGTTATGTTAATTTAATACCTTATAATGAGACTGAAAATATTGAATTTAAAAGAAGTAATACTAGTCAAATAGCTAGATTTTATGATATACTAAAGAAGAATAATATAAATGTAACAATAAGGAAAGAGTTTGGATCTAATGTTTCTGCAGCATGTGGACAACTTAGAGCAAAAGTAGAAGGAGAATAGATATGGATAGTTATTATTTAACGGATACAGGAAGAGTAAGGGAACACAACGAAGATAGTGTAACAATTATTAAAAATTTAAATGATGAATACTTACTTGCAGTAGCAGACGGCATGGGTGGACATAAGGCAGGAGAAGTAGCTAGTTCTATAGCTATTAATCATTTAACTAAATCATTTGTGGAAATGGAAAAATTAGGAGATAAAGCTACTACAGTAAAATGGCTTAGAAAAGAAGTAGAAGAAATAAATAATGAAATATTTGAGTATACTAGCACTCATCCAGAAAGTAAGGGTATGGGATCGACTTTAGTCTTAGCAGTATATTCAAAAGATTATCTTCTTTTTGGAAACATTGGTGATAGTTCTGGGTTTGTAATAAAGGATAATGAATTATTTAAAATAACTAAAGATCATACTTTAGTCAATTTACTTGTTAAAAATGGTGAATTGACTCCTGAAGAAGCTAAGAATCATCCTAAGAAGAATATACTTATGAGGGCACTTGGTGCAAATAATCCTATTGAAATAGATATATTTGATGTTGAAGATGAAATAGAAGGAGTAGTATTATGCTCTGATGGTTTAACTTCTATGCTTAATAATACTCAAATAGAAAAAGTATTACTTCAAGAAGGACCTTTAGAAGAAAAAGTGATTAAGCTAATTAGAAAGGCTAATATTAGAGGTGGAACTGATAATATTTCAATTGCTTGTTTATTTCCTAAGGAGGCAGAATAATAATGATAACAAAGGGGCAAAAAATTAACGATAGATATGAAGTAAAAAAATTAATCGGCGAAGGTGGAATGGCAAATGTGTATCTAGGATATGATACTATTTTAGAAAGAGATGTTGCTATTAAAGTACTTAGAGGAGACCTTGCTGATGATGAAAAATTTGTTAGAAGATTTAGAAGAGAAGCACAAAACGCTTCACTTTTGAGTCATCCAAATATTGTTCAGATATATGATGTCGGCGAAGATGATGGAAATTTTTATATTGTAATGGAATATATAAAAGGGCAAACGCTAAAGCAATTAATTAAAAAAAGAGGCAAATTAACTGTACCTGAAACAGTTGATATTGTATCACAATTAACTGATGGATTAGCTCATGCCCATGATAGTTATATAATTCATAGGGATATAAAACCTCAAAATATAATGATACTTGAAGATGGAATGGTTAAAATAACAGATTTTGGTATAGCTATGGCTATTAATGCATCTGATTTAACACAAACTAATTCAGTGATGGGATCAGTACATTACTTACCACCAGAACAAGCAAGTGGTAAAGGATCTACTATTAAATCTGATATATATTCACTTGGTATTATGATGTATGAAATGCTTGCGGGTACTATGCCTTTTAAGGGTGAAACTGCTGTAGAAATAGCGATGAAACACCTAAAAAATCCAATGCCAAGTATTAGAAAAGAAAATCCTAGTGTACCACAAAGCTTGGAAAATATAATATTAAAGGCAACTGCTAAAAATACTAAAAATAGATATAATAATGTAAGAGAAGTGTATGAAGATATTAAAACTTGTCTTGATAAATCTAGAAAAGATGAAAAGAGAATTGTGTTTAAATACTCTGAAAATGAATATAGTGATGAAAATACTCAAGTAGTAAATAATTTAAAAGATGAAATAAAAGCCAAAGAAGAAGCAAAAAATAAATTAAAAGAAGAAGTAGCAGTTAAGGAGATAGATGAATCTGAATATAGTGACAAAAAACTTAACGCTTTTACTAAAATATTAATTGCTTTAGTATCTGTACTAGTTGTGGCTTTGTTAACAGTATTTATTATTATTCCAAGTTTAACTATTTCAAAAGATATCAGTGTTCCTGATGTTTCTGGATTAACAAAAGCTAGTGCTAGAGAAAAACTTGAAAAAGCTGGACTTAAGATAAATCCAATGGTAAAAACAGATTATACATCTGAAGTTGAAAAAGGAAAAATATCTAAGACAGATCCAGCAGCTGGGGCAAAAGTTAAAAAGGGAGCTACTATAGTTTTATATAAATCATCTGGGTCAGATAAAGTGAAGATTGAAGACTATACTGGTCAAGATGTTGATAAAGTTCAGGCAAAACTTGAATTACAAGGGTTAAGTGTCATTGTAGAAACTATTAAAGTAGAAAATAAAGATGATTATAAAGGTAAAGAAGATACTATCGTAAATCAAGAACCAAAAGAAGGAGAATTAGAAACAGGCAGTTTAGTTAAACTTTATACTCCAAATATGACTGAAACATATCCTGATTTTGTTGGTCAACCTAAGAGTCAGGCAGAAGAATTCTGTAAAGAATATAAATGTGTGGTTGTCATTGAAGAACAAATCGATAATAATAAAGCACCAGGAACTATTATTTCTCAAAGTAGAGCCAAGGGTGCAGACGTCGTTGAAGGAGCAAGCATTACTATAGTAGTTTCTAAGTTGGATGAAAAAAAATTAGTTCCTCTAGAAGATGATACATCAAGTGATAGTTCTAGTTCTTCATCAAGTAGTGAAGGAACATCTAATTAATGAGAGGTAAGATTGTTAAAGTAATTAGCAATGATTATACTGTTTTAGTCAATGATAAAAAATATATCTGTAAAGCAAGAGGAGTATTTAGAAATAAAAAAATTACTCCGCTTGCTGGAGATAATGTTGAAATAGATGAGAATAATATAATAACTGCTATTTATAAGAGAAAAAATAAATTAGATAGACCACCAGTAAGTAACATAGATATAGCTATTATTGTAGTTAGTACTAAAGACCCAGATTTCTCTTCGATTTTATTAAATAAAATGATTAATATAATTGAATTTAATAATATAAAACCATTAATAGTAGTATCAAAAACAGATTTATATATAGATGATACTATTAGAAACATAATATCTTATTATAAGAGAATAGGTTATACAGTATTACTTAATACTGAAATAGAAGAATTAAAGGAAGCTATTAAAGACAAATATGTTATATTAACAGGACAAACAGGATCTGGTAAAAGTTCGCTTCTTAATAGTATAGATCCTAATTTAAATCTTAAAACAGATGAAATATCTAAAGCATTAGGAAGAGGTAAACATACTACTAGAGCAATTGAATTCTATGAGATAGATAATCTTATGATTGCGGATACTCCTGGATTCTCTTCTTTAGATTTTAAGAATATGACTAAAGAAGATATAAGAGATAATTTTATAGAATTTGAGAAATACAGAAATTTTTGTAAATATTCTGATTGCATGCATATTAAGGAAGATGATTGTTATATTAAACAAATGGTTAAAGATAATGAAATAAATGAACAAAGATATAATGATTATGTTGAATTTATAAAGGAGAAAGAAAATGAAGGTATCAGTTTCAATTCTAAAAAATAAAGACAAATATAAGGAAACAGTAAAGGCATTAAATAATACAAATACTGATTATATACATTTGGATATATTAGATGGTACTTTTGCTAAAGAACCTTCATTTGAATTAAAAGGCTTCTCTAGATTAAGGATTAATAAACCTTATGATATACATATCATGAGTACTAATTTAGAATTTCAAGTTCCTGAAGCTATTAAACTTAAACCTGAAATAATAACTATAGAGTATGAAGCTAGTAAAGAATTAGACAAATATATCGATTTAATAAAAGAAAATGATATTAAAGTAGGTATAGCTATTAATCCTAAAACTAGTATAAGAAAATTAAAAAAATATTTTAATAAAATTGATTATGTTTTAGTAATGAGTGTAGTAGCAGGAATGGGTGGACAAGAATTTATTCCAAGTACTATTAGAAAGATTAAAAAATTAAGAAAGATTAATAAAGATATTTTAATCGGAGTAGATGGTGGAGTAAATTATGAAAACACTAAATCACTAGTTGATTTAGTAGATGTTTTAGTTGTAGGTAGTTATGTTACTGAAACTGAATGCTATGAAGATCAAATTTTAAAATTAAAACATTTAAAAACAACTAATTAATTAGTTGTTTTTTTATTATATCTGATGCAGAATTAGAGTATGCTCTAAATAGACCACCAGCACCTAATTTAATACCTCCAAAGTATCTTACTACTACTATTAATACATTATTTAAGTTATTCTTTTCTATAACATTAAATATAGGCATACCTGCAGTTCCTTTTGGTTCACCATCATCATTTATCTTTGCAGTATTATTTATTTTATATACATAGACAACATGTCTTGCTTTTTTATGATCTTTATGAATAGATTCTACTATTTCATTAACTTTTGATTCATCATCTAAATTATATAAATATGTAATAAATCTAGATTTTTTAATTTCTATTTCATTAGTAATCAATTTCATCACCAATTTAATTATACTATAAAATATGTTATAATACAAAAAAGAAGGGAGGCATATATATGGATAGTAGATTAGAAAATATTAAAAAGAAATTAGCATTATTACCACTTAAACCAGGTTGTTATTTAATGAAAGATATAACTGGTACTATTATTTATGTTGGTAAAGCAAAGAAACTTAAAAATAGAGTATCAAGTTATTTTAATGGTACTAAATATGGTAAGACTAAAATGCTTGTTTCTAATATATATGATTTTGAATATATAGTAACTGGTTCTGAAAAAGAAGCATTACTTCTTGAAATAAATTTAATTAAGAAATATGATCCTAAATATAATATTATTTTTAGAGATGATAAACAATATCCATATATTATGCTTGAATATGATAAATATCCAGTTTTATCAATAGTAAGACCTAATAAAAAAACAAAAAGAAAAAATGTAAAACTATTTGGACCATATCCAAATAGTTTAGCAGCTAGAAAAATAGTACAAATATTAAATAGATTATATCCATTAAAAAAATGTAAAAATTTCAAAGAAGATTTATGTCTTTATTATCATATAGGAGAGTGTCTTGGTTATTGTAAACTAGATATCGATAGAAGTATCATGGATAATATGGTAATGGAAATAACTAGTTTCTTAAATGGTAATTATGAAACTATAATGGATAAATTAAAAAAAGAAATGGAATCTCAATCAGAGAGATTGAACTTTGAAAAAGCTAAAGAAATTAAAGAAATAATAGATTATATTAAGATAGTACTAGAAAAGCAAAAGATAGATTTAAATGATAATATTAATAGAGATATATTTAATTACTTTGTAATGGATGATTATATATCTATACAAGTATTACATTTAAGAAATGGTAATTTAACTGAAAGAGATAGTTATATATATGAACTTAATGAAGATGAAGAAGATGCTATAGAAAACTTTATTATATCTTTCTATGATGATGATAGATTTAAACCAAGAGAAATATTAGTACCTGAAATAGTAGATACTAATTTAATTGAAGAATTAACAAATATTAAAACAATTAGTCCTATTAAAGGGTCTAAAAAGAAATTAATAGATATGGCTAGGGAAAATGCCAAGATAAAAATTAATGATAAAATTACATTAATTAAATCTGATTATAATAGAACAGTTCATGCTTCTGAAGAATTAAGTAATTTACTTGGAATAACTGTTCATAGAATTGAAAGTTTTGATAACTCTCAATTATTTGGATCATTTAGAGTTGCTGGAATGGTTACATTTGTAGATGGTAAAAAGAGTACTAAAGACTATAGAAAATATAAGATAGTTGGAGATGAGAAAGATGATTATCACATGATGATAGAAGTCTTAGAAAGAAGATATTCTAGAGTAATAAATGATAATCTAGTAAAACCAGATCTTATATTAGTAGATGGTGGTATTATTCAAATAAATGCTGCTAATGAAGTGTTGGATAACTTATTACTAGATATACCTGTATATGGTATGAAAAAGAATGATAAACATAGAATTACTGCCTTAATAGATGGTTCTGGTAATGAAATAGAAATAGAAAAGAATAGTGATTTATTCCATTTCCTTGAAACAATATCAGAAGAAGTACATAGATTTGCTATTAGTTATCATAAAGAAATTAGAAGTAAGGGATCATTTGCTTCTAAACTAGATATGATTCCAGGTATTGGTGAAAAAAGAAAAAAATTGCTTCTTAAGACATTTGGTTCACTTAAAGGTATAAAAGAAGCTTCTGAAGAAGAACTATACAAAATATTACCAAAAGAGGTAGTAAAAACTTTAAAAGATGTATTAAAAGAGTTATAATTGATTTAGGTGGTAATATGGATAATAAGAAATTTATATTTTTGAGATATATAGTAATTATTCTTACTTGTATTGGTTTATTAAGTATTGAAATTTATCAAAGACATAATAAGATAATAGTTAATGATGAGAATCCTGCAATTACTAAGGCTAGGGAATTAGTAAATAATAATGGAGCATATTTTAATGAAGTATTTAAAGAAAAAGATATGGAATATAGATTAAATACTAAAGAACTTATAAAGAAGAATAATGATTTAAAAGGTTATATTAATATAGCAGATAATGAGTATACTTATGTTAATACTGATGAATTATTAATAGATAAAATTATTGATAATAATAATTTAAGCAAAAATGAAAATAATGAAAATATGCCATATGATTTGAATTATTATTATAAGGGTAATGATCCTAAAAATTACATTAAATATAATGATAATCTATATAGAATTATAGGTATAACTAATTCAAATGATTTAAAAATAATTTCTCTAGATAATTATAATAATATTACTTGGGGTAGATCGAATAATATTAATTATTTTGAGGGAGAAGAATTAGAAAAAGATGACTCAATAAAAGGTATATTCTATGTTGGATATATCAGGAGTGAAACTAAAGAATTAGATAGTATTATTAAAAATGAGAAAAGAAATAATAATTATACAATTATTTCACCAAAATATTATGGATATTATTCTTTTATAAATATATCAGATATTATTATGGCTAGTGAGTCTTGCTCATTTAATAATATACTAGATATTAGTAAAGAAACGTGTGATAGTTATTTAATAGATATGCTTGATAACACATATACAGCAAATACTTTAGAAGACAATAAAGTATATAAAATTGATGAAAATAAAAAGATTATAAGTGTCTCTTTAGAAGAAAATATACAAGCCAAAAAAGTAATTTATGTTCATGCTATTAGTAAATATATTTCAGGAGACGGAACTAAAGATAATCCATATGAATTTGAATAAAAATTAGAACAAAATGTTCTAATTTTTTTATTTTATAGTATAATTGTTGTAGGTGATAATGATGAGCAAAATAAGAATAATGAGTGAATCTTTAGCAAATAAAATAGCAGCGGGTGAAGTAATAGAAAAATGTTCATCGGTAGTAAAAGAACTTATAGAAAATTCAATTGATGCTGGTTCAACTGAAATAAAAGTTGAATTAATAGAATCAGGGACTAAACTAATAAAAGTTGTTGATAATGGTTCTGGTATGGATGAAGAAGACGCAGTTTTATGCTTTGGGACACATGCTACTAGTAAGTTATATAAAGAGGATGATTTATATAATATAAATACTCTTGGTTTTAGGGGTGAAGCTCTCCCATCAATCGCAGTAGTATCAATTATTAATTTAAGCACTAGTGATGGTGAAACAGGAATTAAACTCTCTTTAGAAGGCGGTAAATTAGTATCTAAATCTAAAGGAGATTTAAGGAAAGGAACTATCATAGAAGTAAAAGATTTATTTTATAACACTCCGGCAAGACTTAAATATTTAAATTCATTATATAGTGAACTTGCTAGCATAACATCTGTTATTAATCATGCAGCATTATCTCATCCTGATATAAGATTTACTTTAATCAATAATGATAAGGTATTATTAAAGACAGATGGTTCTAATAATTTACTTAAAGTAATAAACGAAATATATGGTAAAACGGTTGCAAAAAAAATGCTTGAAATATCTGGAGAAAATGATGATTATGACGTACATGGATATATTTCGCTTCCTGATGAAAATAAATCTAATAGAAATCATATGATTACTTTAGTGAATGGTAGAGTAGTAAGAAACACTGAATTAAATAAGACTATTAATGATAGTTATCATAAATATAAGCCTGATAATAGATATCCAATCGTAGTATTAGAAATTAAAACAGATCCATCTTTAATAGATGTTAATATACATCCATCAAAACTAGATATAAAATTTTCTAATTTTGAAGATTTAAAACTATTAGTATCAAATTTAATTGAAAAAGCATTAGATAATAACTTTCTTGGTGTAGATATATCTACTAAAGAAGTAAATATTGTTAAATATGAAGAACCTAAGGAAGAAAGAAAGGAATATAAAGAAGAACTTACGTTAGATTTAAATAATTATGAGGTAGATGAACCAGTTACTGAATATAAGAAAGAAGAAGTAAAAGAAGACGTTAAACCATTCCCAAATTTATATGTAATCGGTTCAGTTCTTGGAACATATATAGTATGCCATAATGAAGATGGCATGTATTTGATAGATCAACATGCTGCTGCAGAAAGATATAATTATGAAAAGTTTAAGAATCTATTAAAGAATCCTGGTAAAGATAGAATTAATCTTCTTATACCAATAAATTTAGAATATTCTAAAGATGAATATATAATTATTAAAAATAATATAAATATAATTAGAAATATAGGAATAGAAATAGAAGAATTTGGAGAATCTTCATTTATAGTTAGATCTCATCCGACTTGGTTTAAGGAAGGATTTGAGGAATACTTTGTTAAGAATATTTTAGAAAAGATAATTAATAATGCTAAGAACTTTGATTTAGAAAGATTTAATGATTCACTTGCAGCATCCTTAGCTTGCCATTCATCAATACAAGCAAATACTGAGATATCAATCGAAGAAATGAATAAGATTATAAAAGATCTAAGTACATGTAAAAATCCATATAATTGTGCACATGGAAGACCAACAATAATTCATTATCCAAAATATGAATTAGATAAATTATTTAAAAGAGTTATGTAAAGGAGAAAAATATGAAAAAATTAGTTGTAGGAAATTGGAAACAAAATAATATTAATATTAATTATAAGGAATATATAGAGAAGTTAGAAAATATTACTGATAAAGAAGTAGTAATTGCACCTCCATATGTATATTTACCTTTAATTAATTGTAATAATGTTAAATTAGCAGGTCAAGATGTTTCTATATTTAATGGTGGATCTAATACTGGTGAAATATCTTGTGATATGCTAAAAGAATTTAAATGTGAATATGTAATAATAGGTCATAATGAAAGAAGAACTAAACTAGGTGAATCTAATGAATATATTAATAAGAAAGTATTAAATGCATTAGAAAATGGTTTAAAAGTAATACTTTGTATTACATGCATAGAAGAATTAGTTGAATCTATTAAAGATGTAACTGATTTTTCTAACTTATTAATTGCATTTGAACCAAAAGAATTTATAGGTAAATCAGAAACTATCTCAAGAGAAGGACTAATAGACTTTATAGGAGAAATCAATAAAGTTACAGAGAAGAAGTGTAAAGTACTTTATGGTGGTGGAATCAAAGCTGATAATATATCTAATTTATCTAATATAGATGGTTTAGATGGGCTTCTTGTAGGTAAAGCATCACTTGACATAGAAGCATTTCTTAATATAATAATTAACTGGTGATTTAATTGATTATTTGTGTATGCGGACCAACCTGCGTTGGCAAAACAAAATTAAGTATTGAACTTGCAAAGAAATATGATGCAGAAATCATAAATTTTGATAGTGTCCAAATATACAAAAAAATGGATATAGTATCCGCAAAAGTAACACCTGAAGAAATGATGGGTATTAAGCATCATTTAATAGATATTAAAAATTATAATGAAGATTATTCTGTATTTGATTATCAAAAAGATTCTAGAAAGATAATAGATAAATTATTAAAAGATAATAAGAATATTATCTTAGTAGGTGGGACAGGATTATACTTAAAAGCATCATTATTTGACTATAGATTTAATAAAGAAGATAAAAATAATGATTATGATTCTTTATCTATAGAAGAATTAGTTTCTAGAATAGAAAAAATAAACCCAGATACTAAAGTAGATAAATCTAATAAGAGAAGATTAATTAGAGAATTAATTAATTTGGAGAATAATACTGAAAATACTTTAGGTAATAATTTATTATATGACAATGTTTATTTTATAGGTCTTGAAACTGATAGAGAGACATTATATAAAAGAATTAATGATAGAGTTGATAGAATGATTAATAATGGTTTAATAGATGAAGCTAAGTATTTTTATAATTTAGATAGAACTAAAGCCATTATGACACCAATTGGTTATAAAGAATTATTTAAATATTTTGATAATGAAATATCACTTAAAGAATCAATTGATTTAATAAAACAAAACTCTAGACATTATGCAAAAAGACAATTTACATTTTTTAAAAATCAATTGAATATTAAATGGTTTGAAACTGATTATACTAATTTTAATAATACAATAAATAATGTAATAGAATATATGGAGGAATATAATGGGAAGAATAATAATTAATACATATAAAAATTTATTTTTAACTCCAGTATCTGAAGATGATACTAGATTGCAAGTATTTATGAATTCAAAACTTTTGTGTCAAGAAGTTTTTAGAATGGAATCAAATAAGGAAAATATAAAAGATATTTTTATCTATTCCGGTGAACTTGACCAACAAAATTTTAATTCACTAATAAATGTAATTAAAACATCTACAGATAAACCAACAAATATATGTTTTGCTGGTGCAAAGGATTATTCTGATAAAGTATCTAATTTTAAGTACAAGTATAATCATTTCCCTGATAATATAACAATTAGTCATACTTTGGTAGAATTAGATGAAAATAAAGATCATTTAATAAAAAAAGGCTTACACTTGTAAGTCTTTTTTATTAAAAAAATATCCGTTAGGATATTTAATTATTTATTTAATTTGCTTGATACTTTAGCTTTTTCTCTAGCAGCTTTATTTTTAGTAATTATATTTTTTGCTAAAGCTTTATCAATTCTTTTATAAGCTTCATTAACTGATTCTTGACTAGGATTACTAATTGCAGCTTTAACAGCAGTTTTCATAGAAGATTTTTTTGGTACATTGTTTTCTTTTTTAGTTTTATTTACTAAAATTCTCTTTTTTGCACTCTTAATATTTGCCATTATTATTTCCTCCTTCTTGCTTAACGATATTAATTTTAACAAAAAACTAATAAAAATGCAATAAAAATAATGATTTTTATTTAATTAGTATATATTGCGACAAATATTTTAACATTAATGATTTATGCTAAATATGGTGATTGATATGAAACAAATGAATTTAAAGAGTAAAAATGGCCATAAAAGAATCAAATATTTATTTGTAACAGCTTTATTTATATTATCTACTTATTTAACTTTTAATTATCTAAATAATCATATATATGATTATAATACAAAAGAGTATATAGATTTATTTACAAGAGTATCTTTTTCTTTTGATAATAATATTGAAGTATTTGTTAATAAAATGTTTGATTTATATGATCATTTTACAAATACTGAGGTAGTAAAAAGATGAAGAAATTCTTACTTATAGTTCTCTTAATATTGTTTCTTATATATTTAGTTATTTTTTGTTCTTCAAATACTAATTATTATGAATATTCAAATCATAAAAAAGTTTTAATAACTAATGAAAAAATTGAGGCTTTTGAAAAAGATATTAGTGAAGGAAAAAATGTTAATATTAACGATTATATTAAAGAGGAAAATAAAGATTATTCAAATAATGTTTCAAAAATAGGGGAATATATTAGTGATAATATATTTAAAGTTTCAAATAAAATTGTAAAAATATCTTATAATTTTATTAGTAAAGTAATAGGTTTCTAATTATTTATGTTATAATATTCTTTGAAAAAGGGAAGTAATATGAATCAAGAAAAAATAAGAAACTTTGCTATAATCGCACACATTGATCATGGTAAAAGTACTTTAGCTGATAGAATGCTTGAACTTTCTGGTAATGTTTCAAAAAGAGAGATGACTAGTCAAATACTAGATAATATGGAACTTGAAAAGGAAAGAGGCATTACTATTAAGATGAATGCTGTTAGATTAAACTATAAAGGTTATGAATTTAATTTAATAGATACTCCGGGACATGTAGATTTTTCATATGAAGTATCACGTTCTTTAGCAGCTTGTGAAGGTGCTATTTTACTCGTGGATGCAACTCAAGGAATAGAAGCTCAAACTCTTGCAAATTATTACTTAGCTCTAGAAAATGATTTAGAAGTTATACCTGTTATTAATAAAATAGATTTACCTAATAGCGATGTAGAAAAAGTTAGTAATGAACTTATTAATACATTTGGCTTTACTAAAGATGAAATAATTCTAACAAGTGGTAAAACAGGTGAAGGTGTAGATAAATTACTTGATGCGGTAATTGATAGAGTACCTGCTCCTAAAGGAAATAAAAATAGTAAATTAAAAGCATTAATATTTGATTCTGTATTTGATAGTTATAAAGGTGTTATAGTTCATGTAAGGATAATTGATGGAGAACTTAATTTTAAAGATAAAATTAGGTTTATGAGTAATAATTCTAACTATGATATAACTGAACTTGGATATACTACACCTAAAATAGTAAATGTAGATAAATTATCCTCTGGTGATGTTGGATATATATGTGCATCTATTAAAACAATATCTGATATTAAAATAGGTGATACTATTACCTTAGATAATGATCCTTGTGATGAACCATTAAAGGGGTATGAAGAAGTTAAACCAATGGTATATTCAGGAATATTTCCAGTAGAAACAAGAGAGTATGATTTGCTTAAAGATGCTTTAGAAAAACTTGCTATTAATGATGCATCTTTAACATTTATACCAGAAACCTCTAAAGCATTAGGTTTTGGTTTTAGATGTGGTTTTCTTGGATTACTTCATATGGATATAATTAAAGAAAGATTGGAAAGGGAATTTAATTTGAATATTATATTAACTGCACCATCAGTTATATATAATGTATGTTTAACTAATAAAGACATGGTTTCTATATCAAATCCATCTGATTTACCTCCGGTAGAAAAAATATCTTATATAGAAGAACCATATATTAAGACTAATATATTTACTCCGATTGATTATATTGGCCCAATTATGGAATTGTGTGAAAATAAAAGAGGAACATTTAGAAATATGGAATACATTAATGAAACAAGAGTTAATATTCATTATGAATTACCGTTATCTGAAATAATGTATGATTTCTTTGATAAATTAAAGAGTGTTACTAAAGGATATGCATCGTTTGATTATGAATTAATTGGATATAGGCAAAATAGATTAGTTAAGATGGATATACTTCTTAATGGTGAAAAAGTAGATGCATTATCTATGATAGTACATAAAGATTTTGCGTATAATATAGGTAAAAATATGGTTAACAGATTAAGATCTATTATACCAAGGCAAATGTTTGAGGTTCCAATCCAAGCATTCATAAATAATAAAGCGATAGCAAGAGAAACAATTAAACCACTTAGAAAGAATGTACTTGCTAAATGTTATGGTGGAGATATATCTCGTAAGAAAAAACTTCTAGAAAAACAAAAAGAAGGTAAGAAGAAGATGAAGAACATAGGATCAGTTGAAGTCCCACCAGAAGCATTTTTAGAAATATTAAATTTGAGGAGTTGATAATATATGAGTGATGAACAAAAAAGATTATTATCCCAAGCAGAGGAAAGATTAAAATCAGTAGAGGAAATAACTAGAGAAAAGTTAAATGAAGTTGAGGAAGAAAAAAGGAATTATGTTCTTTCAAATATGGAACTTATAATGGATGATGATGTTGAAATTGATGATGAAGAAGTTATTGAGTCTGAAGATTATAAGATATTAGAACAGTCTATTAAAAAGAATACTCATTCAAAAATGATGTTAAAAGAAGTATATAATAAGACTTTAGAACAAGTAGAGTCACTAGAAATGCTTGTTAATTTTAATGCTATAATGGGTAATACGGATTTATTTTTTAAAACTTTAGGCAAATCAAGCTTATTTATTGAATTAAGTGAATATAATAGCATGGTAGATTTGGCTTCGAAAGTTAATTTAGTTTCTCCAGTTTCTTTTGATGAATTAAAGAAAATTAATATAAAATCTAATCATGTTATGAGATTATATAAGGATAAAACAGGTCAAAAGAATTTGGTTAATTATATTAATACTATTAAAGATGATTTACATCCAATATTGAATGCATATTATAAAATTGCTAATTTTATTATAAGAATAATGGAAGGTATTGATGAACGTATAGAAACTGCTAAAACTTTGAAAGCTGGTCTTAAAGATAGATTTAAGAAAGAAAAGATAGAACAAAGAAAAAATGAGATTGTTTCACATCTAAATGAATATAATCAATCTATTGATGAAATAAAGAAGAAAATTGCTGAAATAGAATCAGCAAAAGAATTATTAAATAGTTATAAAGATACTTATGATGAAGAAGAATTAATGAAATTAATTAGTGTCTTGTCAGATTTATTAATATTATCATCTCGTGATGTAAAAATTATTACTTATAGACCTTCTGAAAAGAACGTGAAAGAAGAAGTAGAGGAAACTTCTAAACCAGTAATAAAATCATCAATTCCTTTAGTTTCTGAAAAAGTATTAGATGATCCACTATATTATAAAAAGGCAGATACACAAAACATTATTTGCTTCTTAGGAAAAGATGATGATGATATATTTACAGATATTTCTGATCACTTTGATTTTTCAAATAGACCTTTCATTGTTTCTGAATTAGTTAGTTTATTTAATGTTTTATATAAAAATGCTGATTATGAAAATAAAACAGGTGGTAATCCTAAATATTTTTCTTCATCTAAAGTTAGAGCTTATCGTGAGAAATTAGGATTTAATTATAAAAGATTTGGTGTAAGTCAGGCACAATATAGAATCCATGCTGTTACTAGAGATTCTAAATTATTAAAAGAACTTGGTTATGGAACAGGAAGAGTTACTTTTTTTGGTGCACTAGGTGTAAATGATGATAATGAAAAAACTGGTGCATATGATCGTATAGCACGAAGAGGTATTTCAGCAATGGGGACGCCTGTTAAGTTACAACCAAACTTTGATTATATAGAACATATTACTAGAAGATATATTCCAATCGAACTTTTAAGTGAAGCAGATAAAGGCAGATTGCATTATGGCATGTTTAATGGTAATCTCAAGGGAACATCTACTAAAAAGGCAATAGAGGGCTTTGGATATATGTATTATGATATTTTAGATACAGAATCTAAAGAAAATGTTAAAAAATGGCTTGATAATTACTTTATGAGACAATCTGAAAAAATGTTTGAAATAATTAACGAACATAATAATAGAAAGAAAAGAAAAAATGATTAAGTCTTGTTATATACATATTCCATTTTGTAAAAAAATATGTACATACTGTGATTTCTGTAAATTCTATTATAATGAGGAATGGGCTAGTAAGTATTTAGTTTCTTTAGAAAATGAAATTAAATTGAAATATAATAATGATTTACTTGATACTCTTTATATAGGAGGAGGTACTCCTTCTAGCCTAGATATATCCTTATTTGAAAAATTATTAAAAATATGTAAAACCTTTAGATTAAACAATAATTATGAATATACAATAGAATTTAATCCAGAAGATATTAATGATGAAAAATTATCACTATGTAAGAGATATGGGGTCAATAGAATTAGCATTGGTATAGAATCATTTAATAAAGATAATTTAAAATACTTAGGTAGAGATTATACTAATTTTAAAGAAAAAATAGATGTAGTTAAAAAGTATTTTGATAATATAAACGTTGATTTAATATATGGTTTAGAGATAGAAGATAAGAATACTTTGAAAAAGGATCTTGATAAAATTTTGGAATTAGATGTTCCTCATGTTTCATGCTATTCATTGATGATTGAAAATCATACTATATTAAATAATATGGGAGTAAAACCTATTGATGAAGATATTGATTTTGATATGTACAAATTGATTAACGATAAATTGAAAGAATATAATCATTATGAAATTAGTAATTATGCAAAAGAAGGCTTTGAATCTAGACATAATTTAACATATTGGAATAATGAAGAATATTATGGTTTTGGAGTAGGAGCAGCTGCTTATATAGAAGATAAGAGAATTCTTAATAGTAAAAATATATTAGCTTATATTAATAAAAAATATAATTCTTTTATAGAAGAATTATCTAAAACTGATAAAATTAGTTATGAATTAATACTTGGTTTTAGGAAGACTAAGGGCATAAGTATTGATGATTTTTATAATAAGTATAATATAGATATTAAAGAACTATATAATATAAAAGATCTAATTAAAGATAATAAATTAATTATTAAAGATAAATATATTTCTATTAATAGTGATTATTTATATATTGAAAATGAAATATTATCTAATTTTGTATAATTAAAAAGAAACTATTTAAAATAGTTCTTTTTTTTGATATAATATAGAAAAAGAATAGGAGGTAATATGAATAACGATTTTGATGATATCTTTAGTAGTGTGTCTACTAATGAAGAAAAATTAGAAGTTTTAGAAGTAGAACCTCCTAAGAAGAAATTTAGTATTGATTTAAAAAATGATAAAACATTACTTATACAACTTATATTAATTGGAGTATGGGCATTACTTACAACGATAATATATTTCTTTGGATATAATTTGTTTTCACCATTTATTAATGTGTAAAATTATAGAAATTAGCACTTAACTATTGACAGTGCTAATTTTTTGTTGTATGATTATAATCGTGATGAAAAGATTAGAGGTGAAGATATGCTTAGTGAAAGAAAAGAAGCTATATTAAAACTGATAGTTGAAGAATATATCAAAACAATAAAACCAGTAGGGTCCAAGAATCTATGTGATACTTTAAAAGTATCTAGTGCTACAGTAAGAAATGAGATGCAGGATTTAGAGGAACAGGGATTTTTAGAAAAAACTCATACATCAAGTGGTAGGATACCATCAGAAAAGGGTTATAGATACTATGTTGATAATCTTATGAAGGTAAAGGAAATGTCTGGTGAAGAAGTATATAATCTTCAAAGAGTATTTGATAACTCTAAATTAGAATTAAATGATTCTATATCTAAGAGTTTACAAATAATATCTGAAATGACTAATTATACAGCTATTATCTTAGAAAATAAGAGTGATGAAGAAAATCTTAAACAAGTAGAAGTAATTCCAATAGATGAAGAAAATATAATAGCAATAGTTGTTACCGATAAGGGGCATGTTACTAATAAAAATATTAACATCAAAGGTAGCAATTTGAATGAAGTCAAAAAAATAGTAGAACTTATTAATAAGATGATTATTGGTACTCCAATAAATGGTGTTAGTAGTAAGTTAGAATTTGAAATAAAACCTATTATTGGTTCTTATATAATGAATTATGAAACTGTTTATAATGCATTTTATAATGCCTTTAATAACTTTAGAGATGAAAATGAAGTATACAGTAAAGGAAAAGATAGAATACTTTCTCTTCCTGAATTTAATGAAGTAGATAAAATAAAAAATATTATTAGTAAATTAGATGATAATTCACTAAAAAATATTGAAGAAACTAAAGATGGTATAAATATATATATTGGTAAAGAAAATGAATTAGATGAAGATTTAACTATAGTTAAAACTAAAGTTAATCTGCATGGAAAAGAGAGTACACTTGCGATTATAGGTCCAAAGAGAATGGAATATGATAAAGTTGTTTCTTTGCTTGAGTATATCAAAGACAACATGAAAGGAAATTAATATGGAAGAAGAAGTAAAAGTAACTAAAAAAGAAAAGAAAAACAAAGATAAAGAAATAATAAATGAATTAGAATTAAAAATTAAAGAATTAGAAGATAAAAATTTAAGAGTAACATCTGAAATGATTAATTCTAATAGAAGAAAAGATGAGGAATGTAATAGATTACTTAAATATAAAGATGAAGATATTATAAGTGATTTATTAATAGTAATTGATAATTTTGAAAGAGCACTAAGTGTTAAATCAGATGATGAAAAAATTATTAATTATCAAAAAGGATTTGATATGATCTATGCTGGATTTATATCAGTGCTTGATAAATATGAAGTTAAAGAGATTGAATGCCTTGGAAAAGAATTTGATCCTGATATTCATCAAGCAGTATTAACAGATCATATTGAAGGTAAAAAAGATAACGAAATAATAGAAGTAATGCAAAAAGGATATACATATAAAGATAAAGTAATTAGACCAGCAATGGTTAAGGTTAATAAATAAGGAGGAATGAAATTATGAGTAAAATTATAGGTATTGACTTAGGTACAACTAATAGTTGTGTTTCAGTTTTAGAAGGTGGAGAAGCTAAAGTTATAGCTAATCCAGAAGGAGGAAGAACTACTCCTTCAGTAGTAGCATTTAAAAATGGTGAAATAATCGTTGGAGATGCTGCAAAAAGACAAATGGTAACTAACCCAGATACTATTTATTCTATTAAAAGATTAATGGGTACTGATCAAAAAGTTAAAGCTAATGGAAAGGAATATACTCCAGAAGAAGTATCTGCTATGATTCTTTCTTACATGAAAGATTATGCGGAAAGTTATTTAGGAGAAAAAGTAACTAAAGCAGTTATTACTGTTCCAGCTTACTTTAATGACGCACAAAGACAAGCTACTAAGAATGCTGGTAAAATAGCAGGATTAGAAGTAGAAAGAATTATCAATGAACCAACAGCAGCAGCTCTTGCTTATGGTATTGATAAACAAAATGATGCACATACAATCTTAGTATATGACTTAGGTGGAGGTACATTCGATGTTTCTATCCTAGAACTAGGTGATGGTGTTTATGAAGTTAAATCTACATCAGGAAATAATAAACTTGGTGGAGATGACTTCGATCAAAGAATTTCTGACTATTTAGTTAGTGAATTTAAAAAAGAAAATGGTGTTGATTTATCTAAAGATAAAATGGCTATGCAAAGAATTAAAGATGCATCAGAAAAAGCTAAGAAAGATTTAAGTGGAGTTACTCAAACTCAAATAAGCTTACCATTTATATCTCAAGGCGATAATGGTCCATTACACTTAGAAATGAATCTAACTCGTGCTAAATTTGAAGAGTTAATTGGAGATTTAATTGAATCTACTCTTGATCCAGTTAGAAAAGCACTTAAAGATGCAAATATGACTAAAGATGATATAGATAAAATCATATTTGTTGGTGGATCTACAAGAATACCAATGGTTACTGATTTAATTAAGAAAGAATTAGGTAAAGAACCAAGCAAAGGTGTTAACCCAGATGAAGTTGTTGCTATGGGTGCTAGTATCCAAGGTGGAGTATTAACTGGAGAAGTTAACGATATAGTACTTCTTGATGTAACACCACTATCACTTGGTATTGAAACAATGGGTGGAGTTATGACTGTATTAATTCCAAGAAATACTACAATTCCTACAAGTAAATCACAAATATTCAGTACTGCTGCTGATAACCAACCAGCTGTTGATGTTCATGTACTTCAAGGTGAAAGAGGAATGGCTGCTGATAATAAAACACTTGGTAATTTCCAATTAGGTGATATTGCACCAGCTCCAAGAGGAGTTCCTCAAATAGAAGTTACATTTGATATTGATGCAAATGGAATAGTTAATGTTAAAGCTAAAGATTTAGGTACAGGTAAAGAGAATAAAATAACTATTACATCTAATACTAACTTATCTGATGAAGAAATCGATAAGATGGTTAAAGAAGCTGAAGCTAATAAAGAAAAAGATAAGGAAAGAAAAGATAAAGCTGATACTAAGAATGATATTGAACAATTAGTATATGCTACTGAAAAAGCTATTAAAG
>CAMUYN010000010.1 GCA_947165005.1 uncultured Bacillota bacterium | reverse complement strand
TGTATCAACTAGGATACTGCACCCGTCATACAAGAATAAATTATAGCATATTTCACTATTTTAGTCAAATTTCGTAAACACTTATAATATAGTATTGACTTTTTAAAACAATGTTTTTTTACAATCTAATGAAAATAAAAAAAGATTAGCAATTGCTAATCTTTTCTATATTCTCTTTTTAATATAATTTGTAGTAAATATTAATCCCATAATAGAAATTATAAATGCTACTGCATAGAATAAAATCTTATCACCAGTTTTTGGGTTATTAACAGCTACAGTATCATTATAAGTTACAACATATGTAGAGAATTCATCAGTTTCAAATGTTAATACATTACCTTTTAAAGTAGCTTTTAATAATTTTGGTTCTTCACCATCATGTAATCTAATAACATAGAATTCTCTATTATAACCACTAGGTACAGTAATATCATTTTTATCTAAACTAACAGATATTGATACTCCATTAGGTAATTTAGTTAAATTTCCTAATTCTTTACCTTCTATTTTTAATAATACATCTATATCTAAATATTTAGCTACAGTGATACCTTTTTCTTTAACAATACTATCTATTTTTTCGATTGTCTTTTCATCTAAGTCTTCTTTAGATATTTCTTTTGCTTCTACATCAGATGTTATTTCTTTTCCTTCAATTATTGCTTCTCTTAGTTTTTCTACCATTTCTGAAGTAAGGTCTTCTACTGTTTCATCATTTAATGCTTTTTCAATTAATTCTGCTGCTTCTTCATTTAAAGTACTATTAGTTTCTGAAGATTTAACTTCATAAACATATACTAGTTTTGAATCACCAGAACGTCCTAAACTAACAATTAAAGGTGTAGACCCTGCTTTAATACCTTTTATATAACCATCACTATATGTTGCTATTGTTTTATCTGAAGTATCAACTTTTATATATTTATTATAAGTTTCGTTTAAGTTAGGTATATACTTAATAGAATCTCCTACCTTAACAAAGAATTGCTCTTCACTAATTTCGAATGTTGCTGATTGCAATACAACATATTCTTTATTATCAGTAGTATATTCTATATAACCTTGTTTAACAAGATTTTCTGGAGTAGCATTATATTTTCCACCAGAAATAAAGTTTGTAATATCTTCACTAATTAATGATCCGTTAAATGTTCCATCTGTAATACTAACTTTAATTTTTTCTAAATCACTTGCAGAATTGTTTTGTGGATTAACTACTGCAAATGAAGCTGCTCCTGTTATTGTTCCACCTTCAATTTTAACATCTATAGGTTCTTTTGTTGTATGTTGTGAAACGGCTATACCTGCACCAACAGTTGATGGTCCATTTCCATTTGCCTTAGTAGTAAATGATTCTATATTACCACTAATTTTTCCACCAGATACAGTTAATTTACCTGCTCTTATTTCTAATCCTGTTTCACTACCAATTAATGTTCCACCAGTTATTTTAGTTTCACCATTAATTTGTGGGGCATATACTGCAAGACCATCTAAAGCTTTTAATGTTCCACCATTTATAGTAAATTTAGCATTAGTTCCATCATTTTGTGCTCCAGAACTAGATCCATTACCTGCAATAGCATAATCATTTGCTTCAATTGTTCCACCATTTATAGTTACACTTGAATCTCTAAATCCAACTATACCAGAACCATTACTAGACTTTATTGAGCCACCATTCATAACTACACTTGCATTAATTAAATTAATTGCTTGATATGTACCAGTATAATTAAATTCTCCGTCATTAATAATTATGTTATTATATTCAACTCCATTTGATCCGATTATAAAATTTGATGTTCCTTTAAAACTACCACCATTAATAGTTAGAGTTCCTTTTGCCATATGAATAACATATTTTGCTTCATAATTACCAGACTCAATAGTTAAGTTTCCTTCACCTATTTCTGTACTAGATATTTTACCACCTACTTGGAGAGATTGATAATCACTTGATGTATATTCACCATCAAGTTGTCCATTTGTAATTTTACCATTACCTTTGCTATCTTTAATAGTAACATTACTTCTTACTATCAAAGTATAACCAATCTTAGTATCAATAGTATGCCCGTTTAAATCGATAGTACAATCTTCAAGAAGTCTAACATCATCAGTCATATCAATATCGTTTACTAATCTGGCATTACCACCAGTTGTAGCTAGTGTATTTAAATCATTAAAACTAGCTATTTCTATATTATCGGCACGAACATTTATAATGTTAAATACAAATGCAATAAAACCGATAATAAGTATTTTTAAGTATCTTCTCATAATCATTCTATTCCTCCTATTATAAAAATAACTTATAATGTTATAAAACGCAACTGGTAATTGCATAAAATGATAAGATTTTTCTTTTTTTTACACTTTTTTTATAAAAAAAATAGAACTATAAAGTTCCATCTCCTTTTTTAGGTTTAAATTTTAATATCTTTCCCTCTTTAATTTGCTTAATTTGTTTTTCATTTTCTGTTATTAATTCCTCAATTTTCTCTCTACTACTAAAGCATGATTTACCCTCATTATATCTTATTAATTCTGCCTTTAATAAAGTTAAGTTATTTTCTAATATAGATAATCTATTATTCATATCTAAACCCTCCGAAATTACTATTATTATACCATAATAATGATATACGTCATAAAAAAAACGAACTATTACTAGTTCGATTTTTACAAATGGGGCGGAATAAGGGAGTCGAACCCTTGCATAACAGAGCCACAATCTGCCGTGTTAACCACTTCACCAACTCCGCCAAACACATACATAATATATCATAATATTCTGTAAATAACAAGTATATTATTTCTTTTTTTACTTAACAATTTCAAATTTAGATGATAAGATTTTATTATAGGTGTGACGTATGGCGAGAGTTGAAAAAAGTAGAGAAAGATTATTCCTTATACTTATGTTCTTCACATTTGCAATTATCGGTTGGTTATGGGAAGGCACATATGACTTATTAAAATATGGAGTAATCGCTAATCATGGCGTTTTATTGGGTCCATGGTTACCAATATATGGTTTTGGTGGTGTATTTATGTATCTATTATTAAATAGATATAAAAAATATCCTATCGTAGTATTTATGGGATCATTTAGTTTTTGTACATTAATAGAATATTTCACAGGAACATATTTAGAAATAACTAAAGGGAGATCTTGGTGGAATTATAAAGATATGCCTTTTAATATTGATGGAAAAATATGTCTATTAGCCTCAATATTCTTTGGATTAGCAGGAATATTATTAATATATTTTATTGCTCCAAAACTAAAAGAATATTATTCAAGATTAAATTATAAAAGAGCCGCCATACTTATATTATTTTTAATGGCAATTTTCACTCTAGATTTTATTCATTCCACAAATCATCCAAATATAGTAAAAAGATATCATATTATTGACCCTCCGATAGAAGGAATTAAGATATTTAAAAAGTAGAATCATTTGATTCTACTTATTTTAATTTAATAATTGCATACATTATAACTATTCCAATTATAATTGCTATTATACTAATAATAATTGCACTTGCATTACCTTTTTGTGAAGTAGCTTCAGGTATTTCTTCAGGCATTACTTCTTTTACTTCTTTATCTTCAAATACAGTTGGTGCTAGATTATCATCTTCAGGTAATATAGGTTCTTCAACTGGTATAGTAGGTTCTTCCTCTTTTGAAGTAAATGGTGTTACATCAGGAGTTATTTCTTCCTCTGTAGAAGGAACTATAGCTGCAGCTTCCTCTTCTTGTTTTCTTGCTAAATAATCTCTATATTTTCTATCCATTTCTTCTTTAAAAGAATTTAATTCTGATTCAATAACTTCAAATGGTTTACTTAAATCATCATCATTATATTTTTTTACAATATTAACATATTCTTCTTGTGTAATAACTGGATTGTTTTTAGCATATTCAGTTAATCTATCTAATATTTCTTTTCTTCTTAATTCCTTTAAATCTGATTTATACTTTTCAAATAATTCTTTCTTTTGTTCGTCTGTATAATTAACGTTGTTTAAAATTTCCATAACACTATCATTGTTATAATCAAATTTACTTACCATAACCCTGCCTCCTATCATATACAATTATATTATACCTTTAAAATAAAGGTTTTGTAAAGTTTTTTTGATTAATTTGCAATAAAAAAAGGCTATAATAGCCTTTTTAAAAATTAAACATTAATAATGATGGTTTTAATAACATAATAATTCCTATCAATAGTAGAATAATTCCTGATATTAAATGAGAATACTTGGTTAATTTAGTAGATATACCAGTCACTTTAAATGATACGATTGCAATTAAAAATATAACTATATCATCTATTAAGAAGAATAATATGTATATAAACATATATAAACCATATTCAAATAATGATAATTCATTCATAGATAGTATTTGAGTAAAAATAAGTGGTAATCCAACTGAACACATCATTTCAATTATATTAACACTAAATGCTAAAACTATAATTCCACATAAAGCAATTAGAAATTTTTGCTCATTCACTATTTTTTTAACACTATCAATTATTCTCTTTCTTCTAGTAGGTTTAACAACTTCACAGCCATCTTCCTTTTTAGTAGCTTTATAAAAATTGCTTAGATTAATAAATCCCGCTATAAAGGCTATGCCTGCAACTATAAATTTAATAAAATTAATCTTATTTAAGAATGTTGCCAAGTTAAGCCAAGTAAGCATGAAACATAGATATGTTAAACCAGAAAATATGATAAAGGTTAAACCCAATATAATCATTTTCTTTTTATCTTTATTACTAATTAATAAAGTAATTAGAAATAATAGTATCCACATAGCACATGGATTAAATCCATCTAAAAATCCTAATACTATAGACATTAATGGTAAGGAAACTGTTTTTGCACTTACTTTACCTAGTATTGGTAAATCAAATTCCTTATCTTCTTTTTTTTCAGGATCTTTTTTTTCTATATGCTTACCTTCATTAATTGCTTCAATAACATCAATCTTCTTTTTCTTTGCTTTGTAATTTTTTATTTCAGTCTTTATCTGCTTATCTGTTGTACCTTTTATATAACCAACTATTACTTTATCCCCAATAACTAAATATGGAACTCCACTAGCATGATTATTAATTTCATCTTGAACTTTGACTAATAATTCTCTATTCTCACTGCTATTCCATACTTCATATTTAACTAATTCTATATCCTTATTGTCCGTTAAATAATTCTCAAAAAACTCTTCTTCTTCAGCACAATGTGGACATTTATCACCATAAAATAAATAGATATTATATTTAGATTCCGCTTTAACTGATAATGGAAATATTAATAACAATAATAAAAATAATATATATTTAAAACACCTATTCATACTTCTTTAATACCTCTTCTATTTCTTTATAGTTTTTTTCACCTATTAATCTATCAATTTCCTTATTATCTTTAATAAATACTAATACAGGTAATATATCCCCAACATTGTATTCTGAAATATCATCAATATCATAATCTAATTCTTCTAATTCAAAATTATAGATTTTTCTTAATTTATTTAATGCATTATTTGTAATAATACATGCTGGACACCATATAGCACTAATCTTAATAATCTTCATATTACCACCAAGATTAATTATACTATTTTAAAACTATATTAACAAGACTTGACCCACATTTATTATATTAGATTTTAAATTATTTTTCTTTTTTATATCGTCAACAGTTGTATTAAATTTTCTACTTATACTCCATAAGCTATCTCCCTTTACTACTACATATGAATTAGAACCTGGTATTAATAGTTTTTGATTAATACTAAGTAGATTACTAGAAAGATTATTTAGACTTTTTAATTCACTAACTGTTGTATTAAATTTTTTTGAAATACTGTATAAACTATCTCCTTTTTTTACTATATAATAGGTATCCGCAGATAATTTAGGAATCTTTAGAATTTGACCAATAGATATTAAATTACTTTTTAAATTATTGTATTCTTTTAAATCATTAACTGTTATTCCATACTCATTAGATATGCTCCACAGACTATCTCCTTTTTTTACTATATATTCATTATCAAAATTCTTACTATAATCTACACCATAATAATCTGCAATTGCCTTTACTACACTTTCGGCATATCTTTCATAATTATTAATAACATTATTTATATCATCATTATTATTTATATATCCATAATTAATAATTATGGTTTCAGTATTGGCATTCTTTAATAAATCATCATAATCTTTACTAGTATCATTCTCATCTCTTCTTTGATATACTTTATTAACATAAATATCCCTATCATTAAAAGATTTCTCTAATCTATTAGGAATATTATCAGTATTTTTTAAAGAATAAAGAATTTCAACACCATTTTCATTACCGTAATTAAGCCTATTAGAAATGGCTATACCATTATAATTATTTATTATATTTGCTCTATCTATATCAGATAAAGTATTATCCCCTTCTCTTGTTATTATAGTATCTATACCTAATTCTCTTAATCTATTATTTATATATTTGCTTATCATTAAATTAAAGTCTTTTTCTATTACATTATTATTTATATATCCAGAGTCACTTCCTCCCCTATAGGGATCAATTATAACCATATTACACCTCTTAAATATTCTATGTAATTATGTTATAATATGTGTAATAGGAGTTAATATGGAAGAAAGAATTAATGAATTAGAAAAAAGATTAGAAAAATTAGAGAAAATAGAAAAAAGAAGAAAAGGCCTCCTAATAGCAAAAATAACTGCAATTGTATTACTTATTATTGCTATTTTAGTTGGTGGTTATATAGCATATAAAAAAGTTGAAGAAGCAGTTAAACCATACAAAGACTTTATTGAAAAACAAAAAGATTTTAGTAATGGTGTTGATAAAGGAATTAACAGTATAAAAGATTTATTTAACTAAAAAAAAAGAAGATTAATCTTCTTTTTTATTACATCCACATGTACAATTTTCCTCACATGTGCATTCTTTACCATCTTTGCATCCACATGTGCATTTCTTTTCTTCTTCCATAAGTTCCTCCATAATTAAAGTATACAATTAATTATATGATTAATCTATTAGTTTTTAATCTAAGGTGTATAGAAATGTCTTAATCTTGGGATTTAAACGGATGTTTTAATTTATCTTTAATATTAGATGAAATAATGGACATAGCTATATTATAGATCACATCTGCACGTTCATCTGTTAAATCTAATTTTTCTTTGATAGCATTAACTATTTTTCCTTTATTCTTTTTACCAAAAACAAAGTAATCATCCAATATAGAAGCAACAACTATTGTATCTTTTTCAGATAATTTAGTTTGTGCTTGTAATTCTTTTATAAATCCTGCTTTATTCATTTTCATCACCATATATCTTTCCTTTTGAATCTAGTTGAATTTCATGGCCATACTCAAATATTAAAGACATACTATATAAGAATAGTATTTCTACTATACTAAATAGGCTAAGTCCAAAATCAACATCTTTACTAGCAACTACATCAAATAATCCTTCACCAATACCAGATAAAATTATGCATGCAATCATTAAATAAGTCATCATTTTAATATGCTTAACATTATCTAAAGTAAATGGTGTTTCACCATTATTGATATTAGCAAATAATTCTTCTAAATGTTTTAATAATATTACTAATACTACTAAAAACGCTATTAATGTAGAAAAACCTAATTCCATTAATACAATAGTTCCTGGTTTAGTATATTTCTCTATAGAAGTAGCTAAATTAATAGTATCTTCATTTTTAATATTAGTGGCAATTGTATTACCATTTATTCTTACATCGATACCTTCATCATATTCTACTATTTTAATTTTATCAGAAGTAGATATTAATTTACCCTCTTTAACATCAATATCCTTGAATAAGAATGGTAATCCAATCATAGCTACTACTACAAATCCTATAGCTACCCTAGCTACTATACCCGCTACCTTTCCAAATATACTTAGTACTTTGCTAATACCTTTCATTTGTTTTTGTTTTTCCTTTTTGAATTTAACTGCACTCATTTTAACATCTTCATCTAATGAATCTATATCCAAAATATTATCGTTTACTAAATCATTAATATGACAATGAAAAATCTTACATAATTCTAAAATATTATTCATCTCTGGATAAGCTTCACCGGTTTCCCACTTACTAACAGATTGTCTTGATACTTTAACTCTTTCTGCAAGTTCTTCTTGTGATATATTTTTTGATTTTCTTAAATTTCTTAAATTTTGTCCAAAATTCATTAGACCTCTCTCCTTTCAAGCTCTATGTTAAAATAAATCCTTATTATTAACTACCAACTTTCAGTTGCATTTTATAATTGCACTTTAAAGTTTACATTTTAATTATTATCTAGTTTAATTGAATAAACTTGTGTTTCATACCCTTCTGTTCTTTTCATCATACAAATTTTTTCAAACCCATATTTTTCATATAATCCTTGATGATCAGAAGATAAATAAACATAATTAATTTTGTTTTCTTTTGCCTTATCTAATATATGATTAATTAATATTTGTGAATATCTATTACCTCTATATGGTCTAAAAGTATAAACACATCCTATCCATGGTTTTAAATCAGTATCTACTATTTCATCATCATCTGATAAAGATGCAAAAGATATAATATGATCTCTATCTTCATCATAAATAATATAAACTTTACCATTAACTAATTCATTTTTTATTATTTTATTATATAAAAATCTAGCACCATTCCATAAAGGTTCATTTATTTGATTTAATAACTTATTTTTAAATTCATCATCTTGTTCATAATATTCAATAATATCAATATTTTTAACTTTAAATCTTTCAAATCTTTTAATGAACTTATTTCCTACTTTTTCAAATCCATCTATATATTTATCAGAAGATATATCTTTATTTGAATTAAATAATAGAAGTTTTAAAAAATCATTATTATTTCCTTTCACTTCTTTTATATTAATACTATTTCCATCATCTAAACATATCATGTAGCCCTCTATTTCATTATTAATGGAAATATACATATATTCTGTCATATTATTTAAAAGGGATTCTAAATAACTTAAACCCAAATTATATTTTTTATTTAATATCTCAATATCTTCTTTTAATATTAATCTAATCATATAATCACCTATTAAGATTATATCACATATATAGGTATTTATCATATTATAGTCTAGAGGAGGATTATATGAATAATGATATAAAGATAGTAATTGATGCTGGACATGGAGGTGCTGATAGCGGTGCCTTAGGAAATGGATTAAAAGAAAAGGATTATACTTTATTAATTGCTAAATACTTAAAAAAGAGATTTGATGAATTAGGGGTAAAATCCATTTTAGTTAGAGATACTGATGAAACTGTTAGTCCATCAGAAAGAGTTAATAGGATATTAAATGCTTTTGGAAATAGTAGTGATGTATTACTGTTATCTAATCATTTAAATGCAGGTGGCGGTGAAGGTGCTGAAGTAATATATGCACTTAGGAATAATGATACTTTATCAAACAAAATATTAGAAAACTTAGGAAAAGAAGGTTTAAAAATGAGAAAAGTATATCAAAGAAGACTCCCTAATGACAATACAAAAGATTACTATTTTATACATAGAAATACAGGTAATATTGAACCAGTATTAATTGAATATGCATTTATAGATAATAAAAATGATGCAGATAAAATTAAAAACAATTATGAAAGATATGCTGAAAGTGTAATAAAGTCCGTAGCAGATTATAAAGGAATCAATTATACTAGTCCTATTACTAAAGATACTTATACTGTTCAAAAAGGGGATACACTTTGGAATATATCTAAAAAGTTTGGTTTAACTGTAGATGAAATAAAAAAACTAAATAATTTAAACAATAATCTATTATATATCGGGCAAGTATTAAAACTACCTAATTATGATACTGCTACTGATACAAATATAACTTATATTGTTCAAAAAGGGGATACACTTTATAGTATTGCATCTAAAAATGGAATATCAGTAAATGATTTAAAAAAGTATAATAATCTAACCAGTGACAATTTATCAATTGGTCAAGAATTAAATATACCAAAAGGTACTTCTATTATTACTCCATCAGAAGATGAAATAATTAATGAAGGTAGTGTATATAAAGTACAAAAAGGTGATACTTTATATGGGATATCTAAAAAGTTTAATACTTCTGTGGATAAAATAAAAGAACTAAATTCTTTAATCGGTGATATATTAACTATAGGAACTAATCTATTAATACCAACTTCTTCTTTAAGTGATATTATAATTCATAAAGTAGTAAGTGGAGATAGTTTATGGTCTTTAGCAAATAAATATAATACTACCATAGATTCTATTAAACAATTAAACAATCTAGTATCAGACTTAATTACTATTGGTGAAGAATTACAAGTAAAAAGGAATACAAAATAATGTATTCCTTTTAATATAATCTAGGGCATGTATTTGGATTAGGTTTATAAAAGCAATGACTTTTATATCTTCCACTATTAGCTTGATTATACCAAGTACTTCTGCAAGGATTATCTTTACCTGGAGCATAAAACCATAGTGCATCTGTTGAAGGATAAAAAGTTTCTCCATCAATTACTCTTTTAGCAAGTCTTTTCTCATTAGTAGTAGGACTACTATTAAATAAAGAACTATTAATTGAAGAAAAGCCTCCTGGGGATTGATATACCATATCTGTAATAGATCTTATATTCTTAAAATCAATGCAATTACAAATAACTCTATTAATGGCAACATTCCCTACCATTAACATTCCTAAATTGCCTTCATTAAGTGCTTCTGCTCGCATAAGCCTTGCAAGTAAATCTAACTCTTTCGAAGTATAACTAATTAACGCCATATAATCACCAATATATTATATGATTTATCTTGATAAAATATAATAATTATGTTATTATTTATTCGTACCCATTTAGGGGTGTAGTTAAATGGTATAATAGGAGTCTCCAAAACTTTTGTTGGGAGTTCGATTCTCTCCACCCCTGCCATTTTGTAAACTAAAACACTAACTTAATTGTTAGTGCTTTTTAATATATCTTGTATAAAATCATTTTTTGATTTGGTATACATTTTTCTATCGTTGGAGTATTTCATAGCCAATTCTATTTTTAAATTTTCATATTGTTTTAATATGATAGGGTTACTATTTAATATGTCTCTAAAAATAATCATATTTTTATAGCGAATACTATTAATTAGCATAACATGAATAAGAAAGTTTGTTTCTTTTTTATTTTCATCTATTAATAGAATTTCATTACTATCATGGTTTTCTTTAATTGTATATAGTTCAGCTAACTTAGAAATATATGGCTTTATATCATCTAAATTTTGTACACCTATGGCAATATCTACAATAGGCTTAGCTGATAAACCTTTAACAGCTGTTGATCCAACATGTTCAATAGTAAATTCTTCGTTATTAAAAATGTTTTCTAACTTTATTTTTTCATTATAAAATTTTTCTTTCCATAATTCATAATTGTTTTCTAAATATACTGAACCATTTATTAATCCCATAATATCACCTAATTAAATTATATCACTTTCTTTACTATTTTCCTCTATCATGATATATTAATGATGCAATCAGGTTCTATCCCTATTTTTTCGGAGACGTTTATAAAGAGCGTGCCATTTAGAATATTAAAACACTAACTTATGTTAGTGTTTTTTAGTTTATATTTGATATAATGTTTACCCATCTACCTTTAATATAATTAATATATTTCTTTATTTCCTCATATTCATTCATTTTACCAGAATTATTCTTCAATAAAATATATAATTCATTAACAATAGGTTCATATTTTGACAATTCTTTTGAGAACTTTTGATTATTAGCAAAATCTCTAGGAAATAACTCTTCCCATACGGAGTATCTCCCTAAATACAACATTATATTATATATAATATTTTCCAAATCTTCATCTTCATCTTTTAATAATTCATCTATTTCTTTATTATGATTTGAAAGTTCTATATTAATAATATTATTTATGTTTTCGTTTGATTTAATCTTGTTTCCATAGATTATCTTACAATATTCATAATATGAAATCCTTTTAGCATTAAACTCTGACCAATATGTAAATCCATATGTACTATCTCTATGATGTGATGAATCATATTTCCTATCAAAGAAAGTATTAAAATAATTATAATAATCTTTAGCATGAATTAGTTCATGAAAAATTGTACATATTACTTCTAAATTATTTTCATTTAATTTTTCAATTTTGTCATAATTTATTAAAAGTGTAGTTTCTTCGTCTGTAGTATTTGGTACACAAGTAATACCATTATAGTCAAACACACTTACATAATCATATTCTTTATTATATTTTTCTAAATGATTTTGATACTCTTCCTCTAAATTGTCTGTAACAATTAATTTAATTTTTAATTCTTTTGGAAACTTATATTTATTCATAAAATTTTTAATAATATTACATTCTAGCAGATTATTTTCAATTAACATATAATCACCAAATTAATTATACCATATATTTACTATTTTTCTTTATAATGATATATTAGTTATGCAATCCTGTTTTATCCCTATTTTTTATAAAAGTTTTAAAGAACGTGATATTTAGAATATTAAAGCACTAACTTATGTTAGTGTTTTTTTAATACTAGTTTATGATATTCCTCAAATGTTATATTTCTTTTAGTTAAATCATAAGCATATTCTTCACCGATATATCTATAATGCCATGGTTCATAATTATATCCAGTAATAATAGCTTTACCCTCTGGATACCTTAATACAAATCCATATTTATGAGCATTATCCCTCATCCAATCTATTTCACCAAGATCTGCAATATCCTCATCATAATTACCTTTATAATAGCATTCAATATCTATCGCAAGACCAGTTTGATGTTCAGATTGCCCTGGTAAGGCTACTCTTTTAGTAGTCATGATATATGCTTCTCTTTTTAATCTTTCATCATCATCAAAAGGAAAGTTCCCTTTTAATTCATTAAAGTTTTTAATAAAATAATGATTAAATACTTTTTGTTGAATCTGTCCACTTCTAAAACCACTATTGATATAAAAATCGTAGTCATTTTTTAATGCATCTTTCTTCAACAAAAGAAATTTCTTATATGCTTCCTTGCAAAGAGTTTCTTTTTTAGTTCCTTCACATGAAACTAGATCATTTGGAACATAATTAATACATAAATTATTATCTTTATTAACTAATATCAAATAATCCATATTATCCCCCCTTAAATTTATACTAATTGTATTTCTTTTCAAAATACCTAACTATTGGCTCAATATCTAAATCTCTTCCACATACTCTTTTAGCCACATCATTTATGTTATATGCAGAAATATATTTATGTATATTTTCATTTAAATATTTAGTAATTTCTTTAATATTGCCATCTGATAATAATTTATCAACATTTCCTACTTTTTCATTAATTGTTTCAAGTAGCATGCCATCAAATATTGTACCTAAAAGATAATCTGGGAAATATCCGAATGAAGCATCAGACCAATGCATATCTTGAAGTATTCCTTCACTATCATTTTGTACTTCTACTCCTAAATAATCCTTATATTTCTGATTCCATATTTTAGATAAATTATCTAAATCTATATTATTATTAAATATTTCTTTTTCTATTTCATATCTAATAATTATATGCATACAATATGTTAATTCATCTGCTTCAGTTCTAATTAATGATGGCTTAGAATTATTAAAATATTTAATAAAATCATCTAATTCAATATCTAAGTTACAAATATTTTTTAATTTATTATATATAGGTTTATAAAAATTAATATTTCTACCTAGTATATTCTCATAAAATCTAGATTGACTTTCATGAAGTGCAATAGTATTAATATTACAAATATCTAATTCTTCAAAAGATTTTCCACCATATTGTTCAAATATACCATGACCGCCTTCATGAACAATTGTTGATATATGATCAAATATATTATCAGTTCTATTAAAAGCAATTCTTACATCATTTTTATTAATAGTAGTAGTATAACCATGTGGAAAAACTCCAAGTGCTCCTCTAGTATTATCAAAACCAATATAATCAAGTAAAAATTCTGATATATTAATTAACTCCTCTTTTGAATAATTATATTCAATAGATTTTAAATCTATTGGTTTTAATTTTTTAATAATAGGGATTATTCTTTCTTTTAATCCTTCAAATAAATTATCTATTTGTTTACTAGTTATACCTTTTTCATAATCATCAAGCATAGAATCATATAAATTAATTGAATTTGGGTCCTTATATTTATATAATTCTTTAGTCATTTCTATATTTTTTTCTAAATATGGTTTAAATATAGAATAATCTTTTTTAGATTTAGCTTCTTCCCATTTTATTTTAGAAGTATTAGTTTGTTTAACAAATTCTTTATAGAATTCTTTTGGAATTCTCTTTTCTTTTTCGTAATTATCTTTTAAATCTAGAAAATATAATTTCTTATATTCCTCAAGTTTATTAAAATCATCGCTATCAATATAATTATTAAGTAGTTCTATATATTTATCTGACGTAGTCATCTCTAATAATTCTTTTGATTTTTTAGATATTAAATCCACATAATAGTCATAAGATTTTTCGGGAGCTATTGTGTCTAATTCCCAGTTTAATAAACTTAATACTACATGCTTTTCATTTATTAAATTTAAATAATCAATAAGTTCTTTCATAAATTCACCTATTAAAAATTATAAATAGTATCAATTAATCTTGGTAAGAATAATATAGAGAATAAACCATAGATTATACCAAATATACCTATAATTAAACCTGCTATTGCAAATCCTTTACCTTTTTCATTTTTAGAGTTAACTTGAGATAACCCAATTCCTGATAAAACTGTTGCTACAATTGCTACTACTCCACCAAAATTAATAAGTGTGGATGCCAAAGCTGTAATAAAACCTGCTAAAGCAAATGCATTCGTTTTTGGTGATTCAATAACTGTAGTTATTTCTTCTTTATCTTCTTTTATTAAAGTTCCACAATACTGACAATATCTTGATTCTGGCTTATTTTCTTTTCCACATTTAACACAATAATTACCCATAAATACCTCCATTATATGTTATTCTTTTTTGATTTATTTTTTTCTAATTCCAAAAGAAATTGATCATTAATTATTCTAAATATTGAATTTGATTCTTCTCTTGTTATACCTAGATCTAAGTAATAGTTTATATCATATCTAGTAATATCATTTTTTTCTCTGCATATATGATCAAATTTTGGAAAAATTGGTTTTAATGCTCTTGATAATGAATACAATAATTCCTTATTACCAATAAAGGAAAAATGTAAATTGCAGGATGAATCATGGTATTCCTTTATACCAGAACATGGTCCACTTATAATGATTCCGTTATCCCAGCAATTTAGTATTAACTTCTCCATTTCTATTGATCCCTCTGATATTATTTCTGCTAGCATTAACTTATCTTCTTCACTAGTATTATCATCAGGAATGGCATAACTACCATCTTTCATAAAATATGGTCTGCCCTCAATATTATTGTAAGTCCACCCATTTCTATCCGCTAGTTGCTTATATAATTCATCCATATTATCACCACTTTTATTATATCATAAATAGAAAACACTAACAAATGGTTAGTGTTATATTAAAGGTCTTGGATAATAATTATTATGAGTATACTCAACCTTTAAATTTTGAGTCTTAACTATTAATGGTACATCAATTGCTGCTTCTATATGCCTTTTTTCTGATTCCTCTGTTCTTTCATCAAAGAAACCATTCATTAATAATTCTATACACATTTTCTTTAAATTTTCTTCGCCCTTAATTAGAATAATATTATTGTTAACATCCCAAAAAATATCACTTCTCTTAGATTCCTCATCATTAATTGATAAATGATTCCAGTTAGCTATATTATTCTTATTTCCTTTTAATGCTTCCTTTAAGCTTTCAGAAACTACCTTAGAATCCTTTTTATCTTCCATTCCATATTTTTGATAAATATAATAATAATCAGTTCCTTCTATTTTATCAAAATCATAAAGTCCTATTAAAGCAGACATTATAAAAGAAGAATGTCTTAAATTAATATTATCAAAATTAACATTAATAGGTTCCATTATTAATTCTTTATCTTTAAAATTACCTTCTACGAATAAATGTTTCATAAAATCCCCTCCTGATAGAGTCCATATTATAACATACTTTTAAAAAAATAACAAAAAAGTAAATACGTAAGTATTTACTAATTCCAATTAAGTATAATTTCTTCACTATAGTCCATAGTTTGTGTAGATAAAATTAATTCCTTGCCCTTATCTATAATAAATTCTTTTGCCCTATCATTTAAATCTATTGTGCCATCTTCATTTACTTTTGTTAAACCATAATCTGATGTAGTTAATTTCATTTGATTATCATTAATATTACTCATTGTAAACTCATATTTAGTGGATAATAATTTGCAATAAAATATATTATCTTCCTCAATTGCTGCGACACCTTTTATATCTTTACAATCATATTTTAATATATTCTTAGATAAAGGTCTTATTATACATTCTTTAGATGAAACAGCTATTTCATAATTCTCAAATATTAATAATTCATAATCTCCATCTTTCGATCTAATAAATGCATATTTTCTCCATTCATCAATAGATACTAATTTATTATCTAATGCATATTTAATTGGTACATTCTCTGCTTCAATATTTCTAAAACATGTCCCGTCAATATCTAAATTTTCTATATATACCTCATGCCCCTCTAAATTACCAATATATTCTTTTGGTCTATTTCTATCTATAGTAATAACTAAAAAATGACTAACTCCATTTTTGTTATATTGAAAGCTAAACATTAATCTTATAATACCAAAAACTGATATTACAGATAATATAACCGATACTATTATTACTATTAAATATACTAGATTTTTCCTCTTCATATTTTTACCTCTAGTATAATTATAACCTAAATTATGAAAAAAATAAAAGAGTGAATTACTCTTTTATTTTTTCATTACTTTTTTAGCCCAAGTTCTTTTGCCACACTTAGGACATTTTAAATATCTAATTGTAGACATATGTGGAGCCATTAATGCTTTTAAATAACTTGGTACAAATTTATTATGACATTCCTTACATTCATAATATCCAGCTTCTACTTCTAGTTTTAATGCATAGAATGCTACTAAAACTACAGTTATTGTTGAAACACATATAACTGTTCCTAAAGCAAAACCTTCCTTTAATGTTAAGCAAGCAAGTGTCAAAATACCTATATAAAATATAAGTGTTACAGTTACTAATACCCACATATTTGTAATTAGTTTTTTGTTTTTTATTTCTTCTTGCTTAGCAAGTTCAAGAAGTAGTTCATCTGTCTTTTTATTTAAATCTTTCATATCAATTTTTTCACCATTTAGAAGTTCATTAACGCTGATACCTAAAAAATTGCATAAATCCAACATTTTATCAGCATCAGGCAAACATATACCATTCTCCCATTTAGATACTGCTCTATCTGTTATATATAACATTTCTGCTAATTTACTTTGAGTAATATCTTTTTCTTTTCTCTTAGAACTAATAAATTTACCTATCTTAATTAAATCCATATGGTTTCTCTCCTTTCAAGGACTAATATACTATTTTTTATAAAAATCTAACATGAACTTGTGGTTGAGTTAATTATATTATAACAATTTAAATAAAAAAATGTGAAACATTTTTGATATTTTTCTATCAATTTGTTTCACATTTTTTTTATAATTCAAATTGCGAATTATATAATCCCGCATAGAAACCATTTTTCTTCATTAATTCATCGTGAGTTCCTTGCTCAATTATATTTCCTTCATTCATAACAAGTATTAGATCTGCATTTTTAATTGTAGATAATCTATGTGCAATTATAAATGAAGTTCTTCCTTGCATTAATGTATCCATAGCATTTTGAACTAATTCTTCTGTTCTAGTATCAACATTACTAGTTGCTTCATCAAGAATAAGAAGTGGTGAATCTTCAATCATGCCTCTTGCTATAGTTATTAATTGCTTTTGTCCAATAGAAACTGATTCATTATCACCAATCATAGTATCTAATCCATTAGGTAATGTCTTAATAAAGTGTGCTAATCCTATTTTTTCACAAACAGACATTACTTCTTTATCAGTTATATTCTTTTTATTAAAGATAATATTTTCTCTAATAGTACCATTAAATAACCATGTATCTTGAAGTACCATAGTAAATAAACTATGAACATTTTCTCTAGATAAATCGTAAATAGATTTACCATCAATAGTAATATTACCATCATCAATATTATAGAACTTCATAAGTAAATTAACCATTGTAGTTTTTCCAGCTCCTGTTGGACCTACTATTGCTATCTTTTGTCCTGACTTAACTGATGCACTAAACTTTTTAATAATTGTTTTTTCCTCATCATAACCAAATTTAACATTATTAAATTCTATATTTCCTTTTGCATCTTTAATAGATAATTCAGTTTTAACATCCTCTTTTGTCATTTCTTCTTCGTCAAGGAATTCAAATACTCTTTCTGAAGCAGCTGCAGATGATTGCATTGTAGTCATTGATTGAGCAATTGATGTTAATGGTTGACTAAATAGTCTTACATAAACTATAAAAGCAACAATAACACCGAAACTAATCCTATTATTAAATACTAATAACGCTCCTACCACGCAAACCATAACATATCCAAAATTACCAATAAATCCCATTAAAGGCATCATCATACCTGATAAAAATTGACTCTTTCTATTAGCTTCTTTAACTCTATTATTATATTCATCAAATTTTTTATCAGATAATTTCTTTGCATTATAAGCTTTAACTACTAATAATCCAGAATATACTTCTTCTATATGGGAATTTAGTTTTCCTAATTCTTTTTGTCTAGCATTAAAATATTTTTGAGATTTACTTAGTATTATACCCATTAATGCAAAACCTAAGATACTTGACCCTATGGCAGTTATAGCCATAATAGAATCTGTTTTAAACATCATTATTAGTGATCCTATTAATAGAGTGATAGACATAACTAAATCAGATAACGATTGGTTAAGTGAAGCTCCTACAGTATCAACATCATTAGTTACTCTAGATAATATATCTCCAACTTGGTTATTATCAAAATATTTAAGTGGTAGTCTATTTATCTTTTTAGATATTCTTGTTCTTAATCTCATTGCAAACTTATTTGAAACGGTAGCCATTATAAATGATTGACCAAATCTAAGTAATGACCCTATAGCAAATAGTATTATTAAGTATATGAAGATTGATTTTATCTCTTTCATATTCATTTTAGGTTCTATTACTTTTTTTATACTCTTAGGCATTTTATCAATCTGTTTATAAATTTCTTCATTACTTGTATTTTTATCTAACTTTGATACTACTTTTAAGTACTTTACTTGATCCTTAGAACTAATAACAGTATTATCAATAGTAAACTCTTTAAATAGTATATTTATAGTATTATCATCTAAAGAATCTAATACTTTAGTATCAATTTTAGTTTCTTTTTTATTACTAGTACTTGGCATACTATTTTTAAAATTATTTTCTATTTTTTTATTAATTGTTTCTATATTATCAGTATTAACAATTAATCCACTTGTGATATGATCTGTTAATTCAGACATCTTATCTGGAGCAATTATTTCTAATACAGAACCTCCAACTGATAATAAACCTGCGATAAATATAAATAAAGCATATATATTTAATTCTTTAAATAATCTAGCCATTGCTTTACCAAAGTTATTAGATTTTTCATAATTCTTCTTATGCATTTTCTAACTCCTCCTTTGATAATTGTGATAAAGCAATTTGTTTATATACATCACAATTTTTTAATAATTCTTTATGTGTTCCCATTCCAACACATTTACCTTCATCTAATACTATTATTTTATCTGCTTGAAGAATAGTACCTATTCTTTGAGCTACAATTATATTAGTTGCATCTTTAGTATATTTCTTTAATTCTTTTCTAAGATTATAATCAGTCTTATAATCAAGTGCAGAAAATGAATCATCGAATATATATATTTCTGGATTTCTAGCTATTGCTCTAGCCATAGCAAGTCTTTGTTTTTGGCCACCTGATATATTTGTTCCACCTGATGCAATATGTGAATCATAACCTTTTTCCATTTTTTCAACAAACTCTTTTCCTTGAGCTACTTTAATTGCTTCTTTTACTTTTTCTTTTGTGATCTTTTCACTGGAATAACCATATGAAACATTGTAATTAACAGAGCCATCAAACATAACTGCTTTTTGAGGAACATAACCAATTTTATTATATAAAAGTTCTAACTTATAATCCTTAACATTTACACCATCTACTAATACTTCTCCATCAGTAACATCATAAAATCTAGGTATTAAATTAATAATAGTACTCTTACCAGATCCAGTTGAACCAATTATAGCAATGGTTTCACCCTTATTAGCTTTAAAAGAAATATTTCTAAGTAAATACTCTTCAGCATCTGGATATTTAAATGATACATTTTTAAATTCAACTGTACCAGTTTCCTTAAAATCTTTATCTGAGGATATATTACCTTCTTTAATAGTTATTTCTTCATCTAATACTTCATTTATTCTACGTGCAGATACTGATGCTCTTGGTAACATCATAAATGTAATTGCAAGCATTAAGAAAGACATTATAACTTGCATTGCATATGAAGAAAATACAATCATATTACCAAATATAGTTAATTTATCAGAAAGCATTGCACCCTTAATTAAATATGCACCAACAAAGAATATAGTTATATTTAATGAATATAAAACTATATTCATTATTGGCCCCATAACAGCAAGTGCTCTTTGAGTAAATAATTGAACTCCAGTTAATTCTTTATTAATATCATAGAATTTATCTTCTTGATATTTTTCTGCATTAAATGCTCTAACTACTCTAATACCAACTATATTTTCCCTAATACTATTATTAACATTATCAGTTAATTTTTGGACTATTTTAAACTTAGGTATTAATAATAGCATCAAGATAACTACAGTAATTAATACAATAGCTAATGCAATAGCAGTTAACATACTCCATTCAAAACTCTTATTAAGAATCTTAGTAATAGCCCAAACTGCTGTTATTGGAGCCTTGATCATCATTTGAAGACCCATAGCTATTAACATTTGTATTTGTGTTATATCATTAGTTGTTCTAGTTATTAAACTACTAACTTTAAATTTCTTAACTTCATTAATAGATAAACTTTCTACTTTATCAAATACTTTTTTTCTTAAATTCATTGAAAAACAAGCAGATACATAAGATATTAAATATCCAACTACTATCATAGCTATTAAGCTTCCAAAAGAACATAGAAGCATATAGCCACCATTTATTAAGATATCTCTCATCTTACTTCCTTCTGTTTCAACTAATTTAGTAATAGTATTCATATACTCTGGCATTTTTAAATCTAACCATACTTGAAATACTATTAAACCTATACCAATAATTAAAAAAACAATATCTTTAAATCTTAAATTTTTAAACAGTTTTAACATAATTAATCCTTCCTATATTATCTTATTTAATGACAACATTTTTATTCTACTAATTTTTATATATAGTGTCAATAAAAAAAGATATTATATATATAATATCTTTTACTTACATATTAACTCAAATTTTAAATCATAAGAATCTTTATTAAATGGTTCTTTTGGATAAGTAACTACTTTTGATTTAGCTCTATCACATTTTTCCAATGACTTATAATTTGGTTTATTTCCAGTTCTAGCTTCTAAATATATTTCTAAATCACCTAGAGTAATACTTAAACCTGATTTTTCATAATCTTTTAAGTACTTTTTTATGTCCTTATCATAATTATTTTCTTCATAATAATATCCATAGAAAATTCCAGCCATTTTTCTTATATCTTTTTGTGCTAAATAACCCCTAAATTTTTTAGTATTAACTAAAAATATTATTCCTAACGCTATAACAACTAATACACAAATTATAATAATTATTACTTTATTCTTTTTCATAATTAATTCCCTTCTAGTTTAACATTTACTTTCTTTTGCTCATTATTTCTAATTATAGTTATCTCTATAGTATCTCCGATATTATATTGATATAAATAATATCTTAATTTAGATATATTATCTATATCTTTATCCCCTATTTTTACTATTACATCACCTTTATTAATTCCAGCTTTACTAGCAGGTCCTCCAGATTGAACATCTGCTACTACTACACCAGATTTAATATTACTATTTACTCTAATATTATAATAATATAATCTATAAGTATCAGTAACATTTATAAGAGATACTCCAATCTGTGGTCTACTAACCTTTTCACTTTTTTCTAAAGATTGAACAAATAATTTAACATCATTTATAGGTATTGCAAACCCCATTCCTTCAATCTCAGATGATGCAAGTTTCATAGAAGTAATACCTATTACTTCACCTGCTAAATTAACAAGTGGTCCGCCACTATTACCAGGATTAATAGATGCATCTGTTTGGATTACTTTAGTAACAACATCATCTACTTCAATAGTTCTATCTTTACCAGAAATAATACCTCTAGTAACTGATCCACTATATTCTTCACCCATAGGACTACCTACAGTGAATACTGTATTTCCTACTTCTATTAAATCACTATCTCCTAAAGTTGCTACTTTAGTTACTTTTGACTTATCAATAGATAAAACTGCTAAATCCGAATAAGCATCAGATCCAAGCAATGTAGCTTCAACAGTTTCACCTGTAGATAGAATAACAGTATAATTATTTGCTCCATCTATAACATGATTATTAGTTAATATATATCCTTTATCTTCGTTTTTATATATAAAACCAGAACCAGTTCCTACTTTTCTTTCTCCAAAATAACTATTTACTGTAACTACAGCATCATAAACATTACTAATTGCTTCTTCTATACCTTTTTCTGTAACAACAGTTTTATTTATTTTTTCAGTAATTACTTTTGATTCAATAGGATAGTATTTTATATATAGGATAACTGCTACTATTGAACTAATTATTGTTACTACATAAAGAACGAAAAATGGAAATATTTGTTTCTTATTCATTTAAACCTCCTTTAATATCTATTATATCCATATAATTATTTGGAAATCCCATTTTATCATATAATTTATCTATAGATATAGTATTAACATTCATATTAAACAAGTCAAAACATTTTTCTATTTCTGAAATAAAGTCTTTAAATCTATCTGCTTGTAATACTTGTTTTAATATTATTATTAATGCAAATAAATCATTCTTACCTTTAGTGTATTCTCCCATATCATTCTTAGGTATATTTAACTTTTCATGATAAATTGTATCATTAATTAAACTCTGAGTTTTATGTTCATATACTATATCTTCATGAGCACATAAGTTTCTATAATTAGATAATAAAGATAAATATACTTTTAAATCTTCACTAGATAATTTATAAAAATCTGCTATTTCATTTTGATCTTCTTCTTTTAGTATTCCAAACAATTCATTTATTAATCCAAAAGATAATACTTTTACTAATATCCATAATGGAATATAGTGATATTTAGTAATATAATGAAATGTTGCTGTATGCTTTTCCCCATTAATTCTAATTTGTCTTTTCATTTTATTAATAACATCTTCTACTCTTCTTTTTTCTTTCATATCACGAGTAAAGTTTCTAGGATTTAAATAATCTTTTTCCATATAACCATATTTCTTACTCATTTGATAAGAAATTATACTCTTAATATTATTTTCAAAAACTAATATATATTTGAATATTATATTTCTTAAATTTCTATCAAAAAGAAATAAGGAATATAATTCATCAAAAGTAGTTCCATTTATAAATTTCCTATCTTTAGTATAGAATAAACTTCTATATCCATTTATAAAGAAATAGTTTTCTCTAAATAATATATCTTTAACTTTTTCCGGATTACTAATACTTAGACCTTTATTACTTAAAATAGCAACTTGTTCATCTAAAGTTCTAAATTCCTTTTTATTCATATAAACCTCCTAATTCTTTTTTTGAAGTTTTTCTGCTAATTCTCTAATCTTTCTTAATCTATGATTAACACATGATTTAGTAATTTTATTCTTAGTTTCTACAGATATTATTTCACTTAATTCGATAAGAGAACTTTCTGGATATTTAATTCTATATTCTGCTACTACTTTTACTTTATCATCAAGTAGGTCATATGCATCATATGCCTTTATTATTTCTATATCTTTAATTTGTCTATTAGAAGATGCCATGCTTTTTTCAACATTAGCTTGTTCACAGTTATTAATTCTATTGTTTAGATTAATTTTTTCTCTATATGCTCTAATATCTTCATAGTACATAACACCATTAAATGCCTTAATTAGTTTTAAGAAATCACCAATTTTCTCAGCTTCCTTAATATATAGCATATAACCCTTTTTTCTTCTTAATACTTTAGAATTTAAATTATATGAATTGATTAAATCATTAATAAAGTTAGCTTGTTCCTCTGTATTAGTTATTATTTCTAAATGATATCTACTAGTTTTTGGATCATTAACAGAACCACAAATTAAGAAACATCCTCTTAAATAAGCACTTTTTAAATTATCATCTGCTACTATTTCTTCTCTAGGAGTTAAGTTGATTTTAAATCCAGTTTCATTCATTAAACCAATATCTTTAATAATTTCTGGTACACTCTTTTTAATTTCTATAATATATACTTCATTCTTTTTAAAGTTATAATTCTTTTTAACAGTAATATTACTAGTTACATTATAATTATCTTTAACTATTTTAAATATTCTATTAGCGGCATTTAAGTTTTCTGTTTGTACTCTAATAGAATATAACTTTATATCAGCATTAGTACATAATATACCAGATAATTCAGATATATATTCTATCTTTTCACTTTCTATTTTTGATATTTCTTCTTTTATTTTTCCTGAATAAGTCATATACTACTCCCTTTCTTTTTTAAACATTAATACTATTCCTAAAATAGCACTAATTATTGATATTATCATTGCCATTTTAAGTGTCCCAATCATAAGACTATCTGTTCTAAAGTATTCAATTATTAATCTAAGTACACCATACCATATTAAATAAAATGACGTAACAAAACCTGTTCTTTTAATTTTCTTTCTAAGTATAATTATTAGGATAAATCCTATTAAACAAAATATACTTTCTATATAAAATGTTGGTAAATAATAATTACCATCTATATGCATCCCATTAATAATAAATCCTGGTATTAATAATTTTTGTAATAATCCTTTAGATACCATCATTCCATAGGCTTCCATATTAAAGAAATTACCCCATCTACCTATTGCCTGCGCTATTAGTACTCCAGGTAATATAATATCTGTCATCCTAATAAAACTAACTTTATTCTTCTTACAATATAGAAATACAAATAAAGCTCCTGCTATTATTCCACCATGTATCGCAAGACCACCATGCCATATTTTATATATTTCATTTAAATTACTTAAATAATAGTCTAGATTAAATAATACATAATAGATTCTAGCTCCAAGTATTCCACTTAATAATCCATAAAATATAGTATCATCTAAAAACTTATTATTTATATTTTGTTTTTTACCTTCTAAAGTAATAACTATATATGCTACTATTACTCCAAGTAATATAAATAAAGAATAAAAAGTAATATTTATACCAAATATATTAAAACTATTTATCATATTACTTCACCTTCTTTAATATAGGTTTAAGTATTACTTCTTCTATAACAAAATGTATTGCACTTATAGAAAAAGCAATAAATATACCCCACCATATACCATATATATCAAAGTGATGACCTAGTATAAAATCTACTATCTTAAGCATAAAGAAATCTATAACAAAATAAAATAATCCAAAAGTTAAACCTGTGATTGGTAAAGTTAGTTTAAATACTATCTTCTTAATAGTCTTATTTAATAGATTAATAATTATTGATGCCCAGAAATAATATATAATATTATCTACTTCAAAAGCATTAAATAAGACATCTACTAGATATAATGTTAGAGTATATCCAGATATATATATAATCCAATCAAGTAATTTATTTAATCTTTTCTCATTTTTATCGCTTATAATTACTTTCATCTTATCATCCTCATAAAAATTATAGCATTTTTTATCAAAAATAAAAAGATATTTTGTTAAAAAATATCTTTTATTTTATTAAGTGTTCTAAATAACTCTTTTAGTGTATCACATTATCTTCTTAAGAAATATACCTGTATAGCTATTTTTGTCTTTAATTATCTCTTCTGGAGTGCCTTGGAAGATAATTTCTCCTCCATTATCTCCTCCTTCAGGACCTATATCTATGATATGATCAGCTACTTTAATAACATCTAAATTATGTTCTATAACTATAACTGTATCTCCATTATCAACTATTCTATTTAAGATAACTAAAAGTTTCTTAATATCATCTGTATGAAGACCAGTAGTAGGTTCATCTAAGATAAATAAACTCTTACCAGTAGGTTTCTTTTGTAATTCTTTTGCAAGTTTAACTCTAGCAGCTTCTCCACCAGATAATGTAGTAGCACTTTGACCAAGTTTAATATAACCAAGACCCACATCTACCATAGTTTGTAATTTATTCTTAACTTTAGGTATATTTTCAAAGAATACTAAAGCTTCATCTGCAGTCATATCTAGTACATCACTAATAGTTTTGCCCTTAAATTTAATTTGGAGTGTTTCACTATTATATCTAGTACCATGACATACTTCACAAGGTACGTATACATCTGGTAAGAAGTGCATTTCAATCTTTTTAACACCATCCCCCCAGCATGCTTCACATCTCCCGCCTTTAACGTTAAATGAGAATCTACCTTTATCATATCCTCTTATTTTAGCTTCTTTAGTTTCAGCAAATACATCTCTTATATCATCAAATACTCCAATATAAGTTGCAGGATTACTTCTTGGGCTTCTACCTATTGGATCTTGTGATATATCTACTACTTTATCTATGTTTTCTATACCTTTAATAGATTTATATTTACCTGGTTTTTCCTTTGCTTTATATAAGTTATTTCTAAGGATCTTATATAGAGTTTCATTTATTAATGAACTCTTACCAGAACCAGAAACACCAGTTACACATATAAATTTACCTAAAGGAAATTTAACATCAACATTTTTAAGATTATTATGAGAACATCCTTTTAATTCAATATACTTTTTGTTACCTTTTCTTCTAGTCTTAGGAACTTCTATTTTCTCTATACCTGAAAGATATCTACCAGTTAAACTATTTTTATCTTTCATTACTTCTTTAGGAGTACCCTTAGATATTACATATCCACCATTAATACCTGCTCCTGGTCCAATATCTACTAAATAATCACTAGCAAGCATAGTATCAGTATCATGTTCTACAACGATTAAAGTATTACCTAAATCTCTCATTTGTTTAAGTGAATTTATTAGTCTTTCATTATCTCTTTGATGAAGACCAATACTTGGTTCATCAAGAACATATAATATTCCAGAAAGTCTTGATCCTATTTGAGTAGCAAGTCTAATTCTTTGACTTTCTCCACCAGATAAAGAACCTGCGTTTCTTGATAAAGATAAATAATCTAATCCTACATTTATTAAGAAACCTAATCTATCTTTAATATCTTTTATTAATAAACTAGATATTTTTTCTTCCTCTTTATTAAGTTTTAGATTATCAATAAATTCATATAAATTCTTTATACTTAATCTACACAAATCATCAATATTCTTTTTATTTATATAGATATTTAATACATCTTCTTTTAATCTAGACCCATGACATACAGGGCAATCTTGTTCAACTGCATATCCTTTTAACCATTCTCTTACAAAATCACTAGTAGTTTCCATATATCTTCTTTCTAGATATTTTAAAACTCCTATATTCTCTTCCAATTGATTCATTTCATTACCACTTCTTGTTCTGAAGTTATAATGAATCATTTCATTATTACCATTAAATATTATATCTATTTCTTTTTTAGTTAATTTTTCTACTGGTTTATTCATATCTATATTATATTTATCACATAATATACCTAATTTTTGAATAATAATATTATCATCATCCATATTCTTATATGGAACAATTGCACCTTGATTTAAAGTTTTAGATTTATTTGGTACTACTAAATCATAATCAATTATTTCTCTAAAACCAAGTCCCTTACATTCAGGACATGCACCATAAGGAGCATTAAAACTAAAAATACGAGGTTCTAGTTCTGGTAAAGAATAATCACAATATGGACAAGCATAATTTTCACTCATTATTATCTCTTTATCCCCAATTACATCAATTACTATTTTACCTTTAGATAGTTTAATACCTGTTTCAATAGACTCAAATAATCTACTTCTTATACCATCCTTAATTATCAATCTATCTACTACTACATCTATATCATCTTTAGTATTTTTATCTAATTTAATATCTTCACTTAAATCTAATATTTCACCATTAACTCTAACTCTTGCAAAGCCTTCTCTTCTTAAGTTATCTAATAAATCTTGATGAGTACCTTTTTCTCCATGACATACTGGAGATAATATCATTATCTTAGTACCTTCTTCTAGATTCATTACTTTATTAGTCATTTCTTCAATTGTTTGGCTCTTTATTGGAATATTATGGTTAGGACAGTATGGAACACCAATTCTAGCAAATAATAGTCTTAAATAATCATATATTTCTGTTACAGTACCTACTGTAGATCTAGGATTATTATTAGTAGTCTTTTGATCTATACTAATCGCAGGACTAAGTCCCTCAATAGAATCTACATCTGGTTTTTCTGATACTCCTAAAAATTGTCTAGCATAACTACTTAGACTTTCTACATATCTTCTTTGACCTTCTGCATATATAGTATCAAAAGCAAGTGAACTCTTACCACTTCCAGAAACACCAGTCATTACAATTAACTTATTCTTAGGTAAATCTATATCTATATTCTTTAAGTTATTTTCTCTTGCTCCACGAATAATTATTTTATCGTTCATAAAACCACTTCCAAACATTTGATATTATAACCAAAACCAATAAAAAATACAATCGAACAGATTGTATTTTTTT
>CAMUYN010000009.1 GCA_947165005.1 uncultured Bacillota bacterium | reverse complement strand
CACCTCGTTCGACTTGCATGTCTTAGGCATGCCGCCAGCGTTCATCCTGAGCCAGGATCAAACTCTCAATAAAAAAAATTATTTCAAATTTAATTCCTGACTACTCAAATAAATTGACTTATATTTTTTTGCTCAGTTTTCAAAGATCATTTTTGCACTTTTCCTTTATAAAATAAAGGAGTTTTCTCGCAAAGTGCAATCTAACTATATCATATTCAAAAATCAGTGTCAACACTTTTTTAAACATTTTTTGAAAAAATTGTCAAAATTTGTTTTTTGTACATTTTTTGGTGTCAAATCCGCTTTTGAATACACTATATTATACGCAAAAAAGAAAAAAAGAAAACCTTTTTTTGAAAATTTTTTAATTTTTTTTCAAAAAAAACGATTTTCCCTTATTTTCTATATAAAAATTCAGTTTTTCGGCTTAAAAACAAGAGTTATTATGAAGGAAAATATAATAGTTGCTGTAATTCCTGATGCTGTTAAATTAAACATACCCGTAAATAAACCTAATATTCCGCTCTCTTTAGCCTCTAATAATGCACCATGTATTAACAAATGTCCAAAAGATGTTATTACAACCATTGCACCTGCTCCAAACTTAGTAACAAAATAGTCATATATACCAAATATATCTAGAAAAGCGCCTATTACTACAAATAACGAAGTTACATCTCCCGGTTTTAATTTAGTTAAATCCATTAATAATTGGCCAATCAAACACACAACCCCTGCGAATAGAAAAGCATAAATGTAAATCATAATTTCACCACACTTATTGCATGACATATACTTGGTATCTGTTTTTTCTGATTAACAAGCGTAGTATTAAATAATGCACCAGTTGCTAATAGTAATATTTTTTTAATCTTCTTATCATTAATTACTTTGGTTAAAAAGTATGTAGGCATACATGATATACCCGATCCTCCAGCTAATACTCTTTTATCATCCTTATTATATATAAGGCACGCAGTATCATCATAATTAGTTAGTTTAATTCCGTATTCTTCTTTCATTAGCTCCTTTAATATTTCTTTTCCATATTTTCCTAAATCTCCAGTTAATATTAAATCATAATCTTTAACACTTCTCTTTGTATCTCTTAAATGTTCATATAAAGTATATGCACAGGCAGGTGCCATCACACTTCCCATATCATTTGCATCTGTAACCCCATAATCCATTACCCTACCAATTGTTGCGCATTCAACTTTAAGATTTGTTTTATCTTTTGATAAAAGCATACCTGTCTGTGACGTAACAGTGAATGTCTGATATTCTTTTTTTAATGCCCCGTATTCTGTTGGATACCTGAAATTTCTTTCAGATGTTAAATTATGACTAGATGTTGTTATTAATACATCTTTTATATTCCTATTCTTTAATAGTGATGATCCTATAATAATTTCTTCACAAAAACTTGCACATGCATTATATAACCCTAAATATGGTAATCCTATCTTCTTATTTACTACATTAGATATCATTAATTGATTACTTAAATCACTAGACAAGACTATATCTATATTATTTCTTTTCCTTATTATATTTATAATTTTCTCCAACTCTTTGATTTCACATTCCTCATAGCTCTTTTCACCATCTAAAAAATCTTCATATTTAAAATCCAAATATTTACCTATAGGTCCATCTTTTATAAATGGACCCCCACATACCGCCTTATCCTTAATATATATATTATCAAATTTAATAGTCATACTAACCTCCAAAAAACATATATCTAATGATTCCAAATAAATAAGCACTTACTATCCCGTATAATATAACTGAACCAGATAGTTTAAATATATTTGCTCCTATTCCTGTTGTTAGCCCTTCGTTTCTATATTCCATAGCAGATGCTGTAGTCGAATGAGCAAAACCCGTTATTGGAATAATCAACCCTGCCTTAAATAAATCAATTAAATTATCAAAAAAACCAAATCCAGTAAAAAGAGATGCTAAAAATATTAATGTAACCATCATTAAATTACTTGCTTCACTATTACTTATATTAGGCGCTAAGGAATAAACAGTAATTAATATTTGACCAAATAATCCTATAAATCCCCCACATAAAAAAGATAATAATAAATTTTTGATATTAATTTTTTTAGGTAAATATTTCTTTGTTAACCTCTTATATTTTTTGTTATTCATAATTTCACCATTTATAGTATTAACAAAAAAAGATAAAATTATGACATTTTATCTTTTAATTTATCTAATATCCTTCTTTCTAATCTATATACTTTAACTTGAGATATATTATCCCTTTTTGCAAGTTCTGTTTGTGTTAGATTATTATAATACCGTTCATATATTAGTTTTCTTTCTTCATTACTAAGTTCATTTAATGCTGTTTTAAGTGAAATCAAATCATTTAATTCCATAGATTCATCTTTTATAGTATCCTCTAGTGTTATTTCGTAACCAATTGGTTTATTTAAACTCAAAATACTATCATTATATTTTAATACTTCGTTTAACCTATCTTTAGTTATACCTAAAATCTTACATAGTTTATTGTCATCCATATATCCATATTCTTTATATATATATTCCCTTCCAATTAAAATCTTTTTATAATCATTAATAATATCCCTACTAATTCTAATATTTCTATCTTCTCTTAAATACTTTAAAACTTCTCCTAAAATATATTTATATGCAAATGTAGAATATTTCACACCTAGACTTTCATCATATTTTTGATAAGCAATTAATGCTCCAATCATCCCTACCTGAAACAAATCATCTTTGTTATTCATGTTTGAATATTTACTTATAATCGAATAAACTAATTTTTCTTGTAGTTCTAGCATATTTCTATATTGTTTAAAATGCTAAGTTCATTACTAACATTTTCCACAGTGTAATAATTATTAGTAATAATACTTTCTATTTTGTGATCAAAACCACATATATACATCTTACCCTTATTCTTTTTAATTAGTTTATTACATTCATCAAACATATCTATTTTTTCTTCTAATACGCTATCAGTTAAATTAAACATAAGATATTTAATCCCTCCGTTTCTTATTATAACTAACAAGTTATCTCTTATCGATCTAACGCTTTCATTATTTATTCTACCTTCTAGTCTAACTACCAATACACCTTTAATGAATTCAATATTTATTTCTAGCATATATTCATCCCCTTTAGCATAAACAAACTATAGCATGTAAAAATATTAATGAAAATACTTTCGACAATTGATTACAAAAGTTCCTATAAAAGACAAAAAAAGGATAATTAATTATCCTTTTTTACATATTTAATCCAGTATTCATCAAAAGTAATACCTTTATTATGAATCAGCGTTGCAGTTTTAACTCCTACATATCTTATATGCCAATCTTCTGCTGCATATTTAGTAATGTCTTCTTTACCTTTTTTATATCTCATTATAAAACCATATTTCCAAGAATTTTTTTGAATCCATTCATATTCCTCATCACCCTCTTCAATATACCAAACATTAGATACATCTATAGCTGTACCAAGTTCATGTTCAGAATATCCAGGTCTTGCAGCATATTTATCAGTCTCATCTTTTGTATGCTCATATGCATAATTATTATAAATAATTTCTTGATCTTCATATGATCTATAAGTAGTATCTGCCAAGAATTCTATACCCGCTTTATTAGCAGCATCTACCATCTCTTTAAAATGTTCATATGCTTCTTTCCTTAACTTATTTACCCCATAATAGTTGTTCGAATACTTATCATCCATATCTACTAAGTCACTAGGTTCATAATCCTTACTTATATATCTATGTTTATTAACATATGCAAGTAAAGAATCAGGATCTTCTATTTCCTCTGTATCTTCATAATTATCTAAATCTATTTTTAATTCTATCCTTAGAACTATATCTTCTTTTTTAACATTCTTATTATTCTTTTGATATGATAAATATCTATTATATTTGCTGTAATCAAATCCATTTATTAATACATATTCCTCTAGATCTTTATCATATTTTCTATTTAATAATTTAGTCATTTCTGTCTTGCTTAAATTCTTTAGAACATAGATAATAGTATCTTTACTATATCCTTTGTCTTTTAAAGATTCAATATAATCATATCTTATTTCATTAATTTTCTTTTTCTTTTTAAGTGTCTCTATCATATCTCTTACTTCACCATTAGAAAAATCAACTTTATATAAAGAATTAACAATACTCTTATATTCACTATATTTTATTTTTGTAGGTATATGACTAATATTAGCCCTATTAAATATAAGAATGGGAACAAGTATTAATAATATAAGTATTACTAATGCCACTATCCTTCTTAATCTATAATTAGGTTTCTTTTTCATATCATCACCTACCATAATTATAGCACAATTTGTGATATAATGATATTAAAGATGGTGATGTTATGACAATTACATTTAGAAATTTAAAAGATGATAAAGATGAATATAAGCAAATTCATAAATGGTGTTCTAATAAATTTGTATATGAGTGGTTTGAGCAAAGAATATTATCTTACGATGAGATTGTTACTAAATATCAAAATAAGTTAAAAGAAAAGAAACAGGACTTATATATAATAATATATAACAATAAAGATATTGGTCATGTTCAAATATATAAATATAATGATACTACTTATGAATATGATTTATTTATTGGGGAAGAAGAATATTTAAATAAAGGTATTGGTACAATTATTGTTAATAAAATAAATGATATTATTTATAAAGAATATAAAGCTACCTCTATTATTCTTAGACCATTTAAAAGAAATATAAGAGCAATAAAATGTTATGAAAAATGTGGATTTAAACAAGTAGATGAATATCTAGGAAAAGATACATTAGGTAATCCTGAAGTAATCATAGTTTTAAGGAAATAAAGAGAAGATTTAGTTCTTCTTTTTTTATTTATGCATATCTTTTATTAGAGGTGAATTATGAAAAAGATATTATTAATTCTTTTATTATTTACTTGTACAAAGGTATATGCTTTGGATTTGGCCAAGAATGCAAAAAGTACAATCCTTATGGAAAGTTCAACTGGAGAAATCATATATGAAAGAAATGCTGATGAGAAATTAGCTCCTGCTTCAATGACAAAAATGATGAGTTTAATACTTATTATGGAAGCAATTGAAAACGGCAATATTAAACTAGATCAAGTAATAACTGTAAGTGAAAATGCAGCTAAAATGGGCGGTAGTCAAATATATCTAGAGGCTAATGAAAAAATGAGTGTTGATGATTTATTAAAAGGTATTTGTATGGCATCAGCAAATGATGCAGTAGTAGCACTTGCCGAAGTAATCTACGGTTCTGAAGATGAATTCGTTAACGAAATGAATAAAAAAGCTATAAAACTAGGTTTGAAAAACACTAATTTTATAAATGCCACTGGATTGGATGAAGAAAACCATTATTCATCAGCAAGAGATATGGCATTAATTGCTAAAGAATTAATTAAACATAGTAAAGTATTAGAGTATTCTTCTAAATATGAAGATTATTTAAGGGAAAATACTAACAAAAAATTTTGGCTTGTAAACACTAATAAGTTAATAAAAACATATGAAGGTATGGACGGATTAAAAACAGGATTCACAGAAAGTGCAGGCTATTGCCTAACTGCTACAGCAAAGAGAAACAATATGAGATTAATCGGAGTAGTTATGAACGAAGAATCAAGCAATATTAGAAATACAGATATGACCGAATTATTAAATTATGGATTCAGTTTATATAAAGTAAATACATTGTTCAAGAAAAACACAATAGTTTCTACTTATAAGGATAATAAAAGTTCTAAAGTTAAAAACGATATTATTGTTTTAGAAGACATAAATATCTTAAATAAAAAGAATTCTAAAGATAGAAAAGTATCATACAAAATAAATATAGATAAAAAGAATCTTCCTATTAAAAAAAATGAAAAATTAGGTACTTTAAAAGTACTAGAAAATAATAAAGTTATATATAAAACATATATATATTCAAAAGATAAAATTAAAAAAGCTAATATTTTTGAATTCTATCTCAGAAACTTAAGAGACTTCATAAATGGTAATTATATATTTAACTAAAAAAGATATTTAATAAATTATTAAATATCTCCATTTATTTTCTAACAATTTTACTTCCACATCTTCACTAATTCCATAATATTTTTTAAACACTTTTAAATGATAGTCATTATCAGGATTAATATTACAATTAGCAAAGTATGGATAACTATATATTTCAATTACTCTAGATTCATTTTTAATACCTTTTTCTATGATAGATTTATTTTCTTTATATTGTCTATATATGCTTATATAAAAAATTAAATAAAATGCCACACTAATAATAACCATTAAAGAAAGAATAATATTATATATTTTTCTTTCTTTAATATATTTATTTATTATTAATAAACTAAATATACATAGAAATATATATGCACTTAATGAAGTTCTAAATCCCCATGTGGGTGATATCATCATAACTACATTTGAAGTTATCCCTATTATAAAGAAAAACATTTCTTTATTAAATATTGATTTATTATTCCTTACTATTAAATATATAAACATAATAATATATATAGCATAATATATTTTTAATACAATAGAATTAGGATCTAATATAAATAAATTTATAGGAATAATGCTATTAATTATATATAAAACACTACTTAATATAGGAATAATATTCATAAATACCATTAATAGTATTTTTAACTTATTTTTTATTGTCATATTAATTATATATAAATTCGATATAGATAATAAAATCATCATATATGGATTAATTAGGAATGTATACTTAATAAAATTAGGAATGTTATACACTAATTTACCCATTATAGATAACTTATTAAACTCTACATTTTCAACTAAACTTCTATTTGCAGAGCCAGGACTAAGTAACATGATTAAAGTTCCTATAATGCTTAATATTAGATAAAGAATTAATTCTTTATCAATTTTTTTATTTTTTAAATATCTATAAACAATAAATAATATATTACTAAATACTAATATAATTGCCATATGTTCTACAAACATAGTCATTATTAAATTTAATATAGAGAATATAACTATTAGTTTCTTATCTTTCTTATCACTAAATATAAAATAAAAATATAGTAGTAATAATGGTATAACGAATAAATAAGTTATATTACCTGCTAACCAAGTTACTGTCTGTGAAAAAGTTAAAACATTCATAAGTAAGAATACCAATATTGTTAATAAATATATTATCTTTTTCTTAGGATCTATAATTTTAATAATCAAATAAACACTAGAAGTTATAACTAAACTATTAGCAATATTCCATAGCACTTTGTGATAAGTTAGTATATTAATTAATACTCTAGATATAAATCTACCTTCCCAATCAAAATACATACCTATTGCTTCAGTTATAGATTTATATAATCCTTTAGATCCCTCTATATAATTACTCCAGTCATCACCACATATTGGGCTTAAAAAGAAAATTAATACAAAGAATAAAAATATACTTATAAAGAATATTTTCTTTTTCATATTATCACCAATTTAATTATATAAAAAAAAAGAAAATTTTAAAAGTTTAAATCCCTTATATCATTTTCTTTTTTATATATTTCCCAATCCTTATCTATTTCTTCTTTTATTTTTTCTCTATCAATTCTTTTCTTATATCTTTCTTCTTCACTAAATATACATCCACAATATTTTTGCATATAGATACCTAATTCTCTAGCTCTTTCTTGTCCCTCTTTATAGTAAGGTCTAAAATCGTAATAATAAAAATCTATACCTATTTCTTTAGATATTTTTTCAGAGACTTCTTTTATCTTTTCATGATCTTGATAAATGCTATAAAGCATACAAGTACAGAAAGCATCATATCCATTCTCTTTAGCATATTTAGCAGTTTCAAGTAATCTATCTGTATAGCAATAATTACATCTTTTATCTATATTATTACTAACAGACTTTACGAATCTATCTAATCCATATTCATCTTTATATATGACATCAAGGTTAATACTTTTAGAATAATTTCTAACCGCATCTCTTCTAGCTCTATATTCCATGTATGGATGAATATTTGGATTATACCAGAATCCTGTTACATCTATATTTTCTTCTCTTAATTTTTCAATACACATAATACTGCATGGAGCACAGCAAATATGAAGTAATAATTTCATAAAATCACCATTCATATATTAACATAAATAAATAAAAAAAGCATTATTAAATGCTTTCAAGTGCTAATATTGTCATTTTATCTAAAGAGTTTTGCCTTTCTTCAGAAGTTAAATTAACTTCTTTAGCATGTGAATCCACAATTGTTAATATACATGACGCTTGCTTTTTAAATTTATATGCTAAATAAAGTAATGCAAATGATTCCATTTCTGCTACCTCTAAATTTAATTCTTTAGGTAATCTATTATAAAATTTATTAAAATCATCTACATACCAATCAAATACATCACTGCATAAACAATTACATTTATTAAGAATAATATTATTAGCTTTAGCTACTTCTTCTATTTTTAAATTTAATTCTTTTGAAGAAGAAACACAGTTAATATTTGATTCATCTAATTCATATGCAAATCTACTTTCAGTATAACTTTTTTCTACTAAAACTATATCAAGTATATTATATTTATCAGTAAATGTCCCACATGACCCCAGTCTTATTATTCTATCTACATCATATTTCTTAAATAATTCATACGCATATATACCCATACTAGGTATACCCATACCATGTGCCATTACTGTTACTTCTTTTCCTTTATATGTACCAGTATATGCGTATATATTTCTAACAGTATTAACTAGTTTATAATTATCTAAATACTTTTCTGCAATAGATTTTATTCTAAGTGGATCTCCACTCATAATAACAGTTTTTGCTATATCACCTATATTTGCAGCATTATGTACTGTCGCCATAATTCCTCCTTTTTATTCTATATCAATATTATCTCTAAAATACTCTACTAAATGATAAACATCAGTCCATCTAGCATCTATTCCAAGTTCTTTAGCACCCTCTACATTCTCTATTCTATCATCAAAGAATATTATATCACTTGGTTTAATCCCTAAATCATTAATAACATATTCATATATTTCTTTATCTGGTTTATTATGACCTATTTCATATGATTTATAAAATTTGTCATAGCATTCACTAGGTACATCTCTTAAGAAATTTTCATAATCTATTTTCTTTAAATTAGATAATATACAAACTTTATATCCTTTATTTCTTATTTGCTTTAATAACTCTAATACTTCTTCGTTATATAAACCTTGAATACTATTATAATTATCTATCACTTGATCTAAAGTCATATCTAAATTAAATTCTTTTATAAATCCGTTAAAGAATTCTTCATCAGTTATTTTACCTGCCTCTGCTAAAGAACATGTTCTTTTAAAGAAAGGCTTAAAAACTTCAAAATCTTCTTTAACATTCAATTTTTTATATGAATCCTCTATCTTAAAAGGATACTTAATTACTCCACCTACATCAAATATAAATACTTTGTTCATATATTACTCCTAAAGTAATTATAACATAAATAAAAAAGACTATACATAGTCTTTTTAATAATATTTTATTGATGTAAAACTCATTTCTAAAATTGATGCAATAATAAATGCAATTATACCAATTACTAAACCAATTATAAGGAAACAAAAATATGATCTAGCAAATTGAACTGGAGCTGGTTGTGGTGCAACTGGTGTTTCTACTGGTGGTGGTTCAATTGTTTCTATATTTTCAAAATTATTGTTTTCTTCCATAAGTTCCTACCTTTCTATTATTAAAGCAACATAAAAATAATGATTAGTAAATAAAAAAAGAAGATTAATCTCCTTTCATTGTCAAGGCAACCTTCTCTTTATCTTTAAATATATCTTTTACATAAACAGTAACTATATCTCCAACTGATAATACATCAGATGGATGTTTAATATAATCATTACTTATTTCAGATATATGTACTAGTCCATCATTATGTAGTCCTATATCTACAAATGCTCCAAAGTCTACTACATTTCTAACAGTACCTTCAAGTTTCATACCCTTTTCTAGATCATCAATAGTAAGAATATCACTTTTTAATATAGGTGCCTTAATACTATCTCTTGGATCTCTATTAGGTTTCTTTAAATCAAGAATTATATCTTCTAAAGTATATTTATCTATACCTGTTTCTTTAGATAAAGATTCTATATCTAAAGTATCTAACTTATTAACTAATTCTTCTTTACCCAAATCATTAGGAGTAAACCCTAAATTACTTAATAATTTAATGGTTTCATCATAACTTTCTGGATGGATACTTGTTTTATCAAGAGGATTAGATCCATTAGTTATTCTAAGGAATCCAATTGCTTGTTCATAAGTCTTATCTGTAAGAACTTTCTTTTTCTTTATTTCTTCTCTTGAATTAAACATACCATTCTTTTCTCTATATTCAATTATTTTATCTATAGATTTTTTAGTTAAACCAGAAATATATTTAAGTATTGAAGTACTAGCAGTATTAATATTAACCCCAACTTCATTAACACATTTAGATGTAACAAAGTCTAAGTTTTCTTTTAACTTACTTTCTTTAACATCATGTTGATATAGTCCTACTCCTATACCTTCTGGTGGTATCTTAACAAGTTCACTAAGCGGATCTTGAAGTCTTCTACCAATTGAAACAGCACTTCTTTCATTTGGACTTAAATTAGGGAATTCTTCAATAGCAACATCCTCTACTGAATAAATTGATGCCCCCGCTTCAGAGACAATTATATATTTAACATCTAAATTATTATCCTTAATTAAACTAGATATAAATTTTTCACTTTCTCTTGATGCAGTACCATTACCTATAGCAATAATATCTACCTTAAATCTATTTATTAAATCAAGTAATATATCTCTTGCCCTATTTTCATCTTTAAATGGATATAAAACTGTACTAAATAAATATTTACCTGTTTTATCTACAATTGCAATTTTACATCCGTTAGTATATCCAGGATCAAAACCAAGTACCACTTTTTCTTTAATTGGTGGAGTTAATAATAAACTCTCTAAGTTTTTACCAAAATTAACTATTGCGCTATCATCTGCTTGTTCAGTAAGTTCACTTCTTATTTCTCTTTCAACAGATGGAAGTATTAATCTCTTTAATGAGTCATCAATTGCTTCTTCAACATACTTTCCACATTCATTATCTTTTTTTACTAATTTAGTTTTTAAATAATCTCTTATATATTCAGTACTATAATCTACTGATACAGTAACTACCTTTTCTTTTTCAGCACGGTTTACTGCAAGTACTCTATGCGGTTTTATTTTATTAATATCTTCTTCATAATCATAATACATTTCATATGTCTTATTAGAATCTTCTGCATCCTTTTTTACTTTAGTTTTAATCTTACCATGATTAAATATATTATTTCTTATATATTTTCTATAATAAGCATTATCAGATATATATTCTGCAATTATATATTTAGCTCCTTCAATTGCATCTTCTTTAGTTTTAACATTTTCATTAATAAATTTATCCACAAATAATGTATCTGGAAAACTAAGAATAATTTTAGCTAGTGGTTCTAATCCTAATTTAATCGCTTCAGTAGCTTTAGTCTTTTTCTTTTCTTTATATGGTCTATATAAATCTTCTACCTCTACTAATTTAGTAGCACTAAGTATTTGATTTTTTAATTCTTCAGTAAGTAATCCTTTTTCATCAATTAATCTTATTACATCTTCTTTTCTTTCTAATAAGTTTAATTCATAATTATATCTATCAGATATACTTTTAATTTGTTCTTCATCTAAATTACCTGTTACATCTTTTCTATATCTTGCTATAAAAGGAATAGTATTGCCTTCCTCTAATAGATTTAATGTTTTAGTAATTTGTTCTTCCTTAATATTATTTTCAAGTGCTAACCCTTTTATTATGCTTTCATTCATTTTAATCACCTTAATCATTATAACATAAAAAAAGACATTGTTAACAACGTCTTAATGTTCCCATTCTGCTTTCTTCTCTTCGTTCTGCTTTATATAGTTCTTCTGCAGTAGGCATTTGTCTCATAGCATCTTCCTCTGTTTCAGATAATGGATATGCCATAGCTTCATAATCGCCTTTATTTAATTCTAATACAAATCTAACTACTTTATGATCAGGATCATCAACAAATTCTCCCTTATCATTTCTTAATTCATAATTATAATCCGCAAGTATAGGAAATAATCCAGCTTCAGATACTAAATCTCTATCTTCATCATATAATCTAATTAATTCTTCTTTTAATTCTTCTTTTCTGTCTGTCTCTACGATAAAATCAATTGAAGCATATCCCTTAACTTTATCAACATCTCTTTTTGATTCAGAAACAGGTTCAAAACCCACATCAATTCTTTTATCAGTTGATGCATATTTTTTACATATTATATCTCTTACTCTTTCTGCATCTTTAATATTTTTCATTGGTTCCATATTATAACCCTCCGATTATATTATATCATTAATTCACTTGTTTTTGTCAATTAAACTTGCCTTATATACAGTATCTTTACCCAATTTGTCATTTATAGAGTCCATTAATTTATCTAATTCTTTATCCTTTAATACTTTTTCATTCTCATCAAATAAAGATAACTGTATATCATTATTACTAGATAAATCTGTGACTCTAAGTCCAATTAATCTAACTGGTTCTAAATTCCATAATTTATTAAATAATTCTTTACTATATTTAAATATGCTTTCTTTATCATTAATATTATTCTTTAGTTTAATCTGATGATTATACGTCTTAAAATCTTTATATCTAATTGTAACTACTATAACACCGCAATACTTATTCTTCTTTTTTAAATAATCAGATATATCTGAAGAAAAAGTATTTAAATATGAAAATAATAGATTTTTATCTTCTGTATCATCTTCAAGTGTTCTAGAAAACCCTATACCCTTTCTTTCCCTATTTTCATATTCTACTTTAGAATCATCTATACCATTTGCATATTCATAGAGCATCTTACCCATAGATTTCATATAAAAATATAGTTTATTTTTATCATAATTAGCAAGTTCTCCAATTGTATTAATACCCATTCTTCTTAATCTTGCAGTTGACGATTTACCTGCCATGAATAAATCAGATATATCAAGAGGCCACATTTTTTCTTTTATCTCATTAGTATATAAAGTATGAACCTTATCAGGTTTTTCAAAATCACTAGCCATCTTAGCAAGCAATTTATTATTACCAATACCTATATTAACAGTAAATCCATATTTCTTTTTAATATAATTTTTTAATTTATATGCAAATTTAACTTCATCACCATACATTCTTCTACTCGGAGTATATTCTACAAAGCATTCATCTATAGAAAATTGTTCTACCTCCTCAAATAATGATCTTATAAAACCAAATAATTTTTTAGAACATTCCATATAAAAATAATAATCTGGATGAACTACAATTATATCTTTATTAATTTTTCTAGCATCCCTTAGATTCATAGGAGCTCTTATACCTAGTTTTTTAGCAGGTATGGAAGAAGCTACTATTATTCCATTTCTCGTAGATTCTCTTCCTGATACAACAGATATTTCATTTCTAATATCTTTTTTAAATCCTTCTTTTAATAATTTTATTGCTGACCATGATAAAAAAGCACTATTAACATCAATATGTAATACTATTCTTTCCATCACCATCACCCTAAATTAATTATAACATTTTATAATCATTTGTCATAGGATATAAAGAAAGGAATTAATAATATGAATGATAATTTATCAATGAATAATACACTAGTTAATGTAAAAGAAGGGTTTAATCGTGGTAATATGTTTGACAATCTTTTCCTTCCCTATAAATATATAGCAGATATTAATCCGAGTAATAAAAGATCTAATCTATTAACTAATATTCAAATGTACTCATTTGCAGCACATGAAATGAATTTATATTTAGATCTATATCCAGAAGATTTACAGGCAATAGGTTTATATAACCAATATAAATATGAAGCTGATAGATTAACAAATGAATATGAAAAAGAATATGGAAAAATAGAGCTTGATATTAATGATAATTATACATGGGAATGGGTAAAAAGCCCTTGGCCATGGGAAAGGATTTAGTATGTGGAAGTATGAAAAAAAATTACAATTTCCAGTCAATATAAGAAATAAGAATATAAAAATGGCTAAATATATCATTACACAAAATGGTGGACCAAATGGGGAACTTGGAGCAACACTTAGATATTTAAATCAAAGATATACAATGCCAGATGAATATGGAAAATGTGAATTAACTGATATTGCTACTGAAGAAATGGCTCATATGGAAATAATAAGTGCTATGGTATATCAGTTACTTGAGGGCGCTACAACAGAAGAATTAGAAAAAGAAGGTATGGGAGGACAATATGTAGAACACAAATTAGCTATATATCCGCAGAATTCACTTGGAGATGCATTTACTGCTAATTATTTTGCTGTAACAGGAGATTACCTAGCAGATATAGCAGAAGATATGGCTGCTGAAGAAAAAGCAAGAGCCACTTATGAAAACCTAATGGATTTAACAGATGATCCTGATATATTAGCCCCTTTATCATTTTTAAGACAGAGAGAAATTGTACACTATCAAAGATTTAAAACACTTTATGAAAGATATAAAAAAAAGAAGAAATAATTATTTCTTCTTTTTATTTGATTTCTTTATTGGTTTTAGATTAGTAACTGTATCTTCCTTTTCATAACCATATTCAAAATCTTTATCAATAACTCCATCTACATTAACATCTAAAATACTGGAATTTATTTCTTCCGGTTCTTTTCTCTTTTTAAAAAATATGCATAGTATAATAATAATTGTTATTAATACTCCTAATCCTATATAAATATATGTCCCATAATTATTTAATAATTCTTTTATCATATAAATCTCCATATATAATAATATACCATATATACCTTATAAATTCAATTGATTTTTGGTTCCTAATTGTATATAATATGTAACTAAGGAGGTAGAAGATGATTTTCATTTTATTAGGTATTATTCTATTTATTATATTAATTTCAATTAGGCAAATATCAGAATATGAAAGAGGAATTAAATTCAGATTTGGTAAATTTAAAAAAATAATGAAACCAGGTTGGAATTTAGTTTTACCAATAATTGAATCGTATAAAAAAGTAGATGTAAGAACAAAAGCAGTTGATGTTCCTGAACAAGATGCAATTACTAAAGATAATGTATCTATTAGAATTAATGCAGTTATTTACTATAAAGTATTTGATGCATCCAAAGCTATATTAGCTGTTGAAAGATATCAATATGCAGTTGGTCAACTTGCTCAAACTACTATGAGAAATGCAGTTGGTGCTATTTCATTAGATGAATTACTTTCTGAAAGAGATAAAATCTCTACTGAAATTTGTAAAGTAATCGATGAAGCTACTGATCCTTGGGGAATAAAAGTTGAAAACGTTGAATTAAAAGATGTAAAATTACCAGAAGAAATGCAAAGAGTTATTGCTAAAGTTGCTGAAGCCGAAAGAGAAAAACAAGCAGTCATAACTAAAGCAGCTGGTGAAAAAGAAGCTGCTGATAACTTAGCAGAAGCTGCTTCTAAATTAAGTGATTCTCCTGGAGCATTACACTTAAGAACACTTGCTACATTAAACGATTTATCTTCAGATCAATCTAATACTATAATCTTTGCAATCCCAATAGAAGTACTTAGTGCTTTTGGCCAAGATAATGTTTCTAAAGTAGTAAATAAAGTAAAAGAAATAAATAAAAAAGACTAATTAATTAGTCTTTTTTAATTTCTTCACTATTTCTTTATCTGCCGGAAGAAAGTCAACATTATCTAATTCTTCATTTTCTACCCATATCATATTATCATGTTCAAATTCTTCACCATGTTTTACCATTTCAAAATCATTGATTAATGTACAAATATAAGTATGCATAGTTAAATGAAATTTTTCATAATCATAATCTACTGTAGTTAAGTATTTTTCTACATTGATATCGGCATGTAATTCTTCTTTTATTTCTCTTTTTAATGCATCTTCTTTAGATTCATTAGGTTCTATTTTTCCACCAGGAAATTCCCATTTTCCTTTAAATTCTCCATATCCTCTTTGTGTCGCTAATATTTTATTATCTCTAGTTATAACAGCAGCCACTACTTCTATTAATTTCATATATCCTCCATTATATAGAATATGGTTTTATACTGCCAATTTTATTTTTAAGTGACATAGAATTATTAAATCTTGTACTAAAACCTGATGGTAAATTTATAAATCTAATAGAAAATTCTTCATCTACAAAACTGCATATATCTTTATATGGATCATCATCCTTAGTTAATTCTTCAAATTCTTCTTTATTATAATTAATATATGGATTTTCACTAAACACTTCCCATGGATTAGTCTTTAATAATTCCTTTATAAATCTTAGTTCATAATCATCTAAACTACTTAAAGCATTTTTTAAACCTATTCTATCAGAATAAAGTGTCTTATATTGATCTTTTTCTTCTAAAACTTTTTCAGCATATATATCATTATAAACATTATATAAAACATCAGCATTTTTAACTTTTTTTAAATCTAATGCTAAAATTGATGGATATAATAAATCTAATCCATATTCATTAAATTTATCAAAAACAGATTCCATTTCCTCACTGTTAAATCCGTTAAATAATTTCTTATTTTTCATATTAAACCTCCCCGATTAATTCGTCCTCTTTTACAAGAACTCCTTTATTATTTTCTTTATAAATCCTATTTTTATTTTTAGCAATTTTTAATTTTATTTCTTTTCCCAAATCTATATTAAGCATTTCTGATATACCTAGTAAATATATAGCAGTATCAGCAAGTTCTTCACCAACATCATCATATTTTTTAAGCCAAGCTATATAAGCTTCACTAAGTTCTCCATGGGCTAAACAAAATTCCATATTTAAATCTGTTACATTAAACCCATGCCTAACTTTATTTTCATATACCTCTTTTTGCAATTTTTTAGTATCCATATAATCTCCTATTTCCTTGATTCTTCTAATGCCCTCTTTATTAAAAATTTAGATAATATTACATCAGCATCAGCAAGATCATAATCAAGTAATTCTTCAATATTAACCCATTTATATTCTGAGTGAGTACTTAATTTGAATTTTCCACTTATATAGTTACATTCATATAATTTTAAATCTACTATATGACCTGGATATTCACATATACTATGAGTAATATATTCCTTTATGTTTGTTTTAATGCCATATAGTTCATCAAAAGCTCTTTCTAAAGATTTTCTTTCATCCTCAAGTCCCTGTCTTCTTCCACCAGGAAATTCCCATTTATTCTTAACATGATCATCTTTATTCCTTTTTGCTATCAAACATTTTCCATCCTTCATAATTAGACCACACACTACATCTAATATCTTTTTGTTTTCTACAACATTAGTTACATCAAATGGTAACCCATTCTTCTTAACTACTTGTTTTAAAAATAAATTTATCGCAGAGCTCATTGATAATCCTAAATCAGTAAGTACCATAGTGGCATCTTTTTTTACATTACTATCTACTTGTATATTTATTGCACTTGTTTTATTTTCCATTTTCCTCACCTCTAAAAAGAATATATCACTAAAAAAATTGCATGTCAATATAAAACTACAAAAATACTACAATTTTACTACATTGTTTTTAAGCATTAAAAAACATCTCTTTGAGATGTTATTCTTCTACAAGATTAATAATATTACCATTTTCAAATTCAATAATATTATTTTTCCATATATATTTCAAATTTTCTAATGATTCATCACTAAACCATGCGTTAGCAGGAAATAATATTACATCATCTAAATCTTTGAATTCTTTTGTATAATCATTTAGCGTAGCCCCATATCCAGAAATAGTTTTATTCTTCAATGCATTAATTAAATCTTCTCTATTAATTAGTTTACTATCAGCTTGATTTTCAATAAAGCATTCTTTTTTACATAGATTTAATAAGTCTTTTGTAATCATACCCTCAGTAACTCCCGGAACAGTTTTTAAATGTATAGATATAAAATCAGATTCCTTAAATAATGTTTCTAAATCAACATTTTTTACATTAGGTATATTTTTTTGCGTACGATTATATGCAATTACTCTCATACCCATACCATTTGCTATTTCTGCCACTCTTGTTCCAATATTACCAAGACCTACTATACCAATAGTTTTATTTAATAAATTAATTGTTTTTCTTGCTTCAGGATTTTTATTATCATATATATCTTTATAAGTTAAATTAGCCCTTTTAGCATATAAAAGTATTTGCATAATTGAGTATTCTGCAACGCTCTCTGTACAATAATTAGTAGTATTTAGCAAATATATTCCACACTCTTTAGCCATTTTTGGATTAGCCCAAGACATACCTGTTATATCTGCACTAATAACTTTCAATTTTGATCCTTTTACTATATTATAAAATTCATCAGTTAAAGTCTCTACTATATCAAAATTAAGCATAAGATAATCATAATCTTTTGCCTTTTCAGCTAGTTCTTTCTCATTTATATGATCTTGAATTATCCAGTCTACTGTAGCTATTCTTTCTAAATCGCTGACTTCATTCTTTTCAATCATTCCTTTTATTGTAGCAATCAATAATTTCTTCATATTTATCTCCTATCATTAATAATACTAATTAGTGTTTTTATAAACATATCTATCTCTTCTTTAGTAGTATACTTGCCTAAGCTAACTCTTATTGGGCTATAGTTTTCTAAATCAGCATGGCATGCAGTTAATACATGTGATGGCATAGCAAGTTCAGAATTACAAGCAGAACCAGTTGAAACAAATATATTTCTAGATTCTAATTCATTCATTAATTCATCTGCTTGGATGCCTTTAAAAGCTATACTAGATGTATTAGGAGTCCTATTATCTAAATCCCCATATATAAATACATCAGATATATTCTTTTTGATCTCAGATTCCATATAATCTCTAAGTTCTTTTTCTTCCAAAGTTTTTTTATAATTATCATTAACTATCATTTCACATGATTTACCAAGTCCAATTATGTATGGAACATTTTCTGTTCCGCCTCTTCTATTCTTTTCTTGGTGCCCAAATATTAAAGGAACAAATCTTTTATCTTTTACATAAAGAACTCCTATTCCTTTAGGAACATTTATCTTGTGTCCAGATATAGATAACATATCTACATTTAAATCATTAATATCTATTTTAATTTTACCTGCTGCTTGTACAGCATCAGTATGCATTAGTATATTATTATCATGTGCTATCTTAGCTATTTCTTTTATAGGATATATATTACCTATTTCATTATTTGCCATCATAACTGATATTAAGCAAGTATCAGGAGTTATTTCTTTCTTTAATTCTTCTAAGTCTAATCTACCTTTATCATCCACATCAAGAAAAGTTATTTCATATCCTTTTCTTTCTAAATAACCCATTGTTTCTATTATAGAAGCATGTTCTACTTTAGTAGTTATAATATGTTTTTTATTAGGATTTAATCTAATAGCATTCATAATAGCAGCAACATTACTTTCACTACCACAGCTAGTAAATATAATATTATCAGATTTACAATTAAACAATCTAGCAACATTATCTCTAGCCTCATTAACTGCTTCCTTTACTTTTTTACCTATGGTATATGTACTACTAGGATTACCATATTCTTCTTTTAAATATGGAAGCATAGCATTTAATACTTCTTCATCTACTTTTGTAGTAGCATTATTATCTAAATATATCATGTTGATCACCACAAGAATATTATATCAAAAAAACAACTAGTTTCATACTCTTTTATATAGTTAATAATAAAAAAACTAGTCAACTGACTAGTTTATTTTTTTACTATTGTTATCTAAATTATAATATTTAGATAATTCTTCTAAATGCTTTTGTCCTTTTTCCAATAATCCTTTTAGAAATGATGTTTGTTCATATGTATATCTTTTAATTCTTAATGCCATCTTAGAAATTGTATATCTAAGTCTAAATAATTGAAATAATTCTTCAAAATTATCTGGTTTCTTTGTTTCACTATAGTAACCTTTTAAGAAAGAACCTATTCTTTCTGGATCAAAGAATGTTGACCAACAAGCTATTTCTTGAATCGGATGTCCACCGACGCATTCATCCCAATCTATAACTCCACTTATAGTTTTACCATCTGTTAATAAGTTCCAATCAGCAAAATCATTATGAACTAATACCGATTCATTTGAATCTAATAAAGGATTACTATCAAATAAAGACTTCATTTTATCAGCAACTTCCCTAGATAAAATATTATATTTAACTAGTCTATCTAAGTTTTCTTCTAGTCCAGCATTAACTGATTCTTGTAATGTCTTATATGTACCTTCTAGATTTCCTTCTTTTGCTTTATCATTACTAAATGGTCCAAAACCATTAACTCTAATCTTATGTAGATTAGCCATAGTCTTACCCATTTCATATACTAATTGTTCCTCTTTTTCAGGATATTCTCTTAAATAAAATTGGATTGTATCTCCATCTAGTTTTTCAATTACTTGAAATGAAATATCTTTTTCATCTTTTAAGTCATGAATTAAATATGTTTTGTATGCTGGAATACCATTTTCTAAAGCTATTTTAGATGCTAAACTTTCTGAATAGAAATACCCATTTTTTACTCCTTTAGGATGACATCTAATTATTACTTTTTTACCAGATTCAAGTACGCCCACCCTAATTGAATTAACATTACCAAAACTAGTTTGAGCATTTAAATCTAAGGGTTCAATGTATTCCAATTTATCTGAAGTTAATTCCATGTTGATTTTTTCAAGTAGTTCTTCATTAGTTATTGCAGAATGTCTATCTTTCCATATTAAGGCTGCTTCCTCTGCACTTATTTTTCTATCAGTTTGCCAATAAAAGCAATCACTTCTATCACATATCCTTTTATTAATATCATTTAAGTCCATAAAGAATCTCCTTTTTAATTATTATACCATACTTTTATTATTTAAAGTAATTAACTAAGTGTTTGAAACATTTTCCAAAATAGTCTATAATTTATGTGAGGTGTATTTATTCGAACTCAGAAGAAAAAAGAAATAATGTAAAAAAAAGATTATGATCTAATTGCAGAACAATATGGTAAAGACTTTGGAACATATATAGAAGATTTAGATATTTATGAAGAATTTGAAAAAAAATTACCTGCTGGTGCAACTATTCTAGATTTAGGTGCAGGAACAGGAAGAACATATTCTTATTTTAATAAAAAGGGATTCAATTATATTGGATTAGATTTTTCATCAAAAATGAGAGAAGAAGCATTTAAAATTCACGGAGAATTCCCTTATATTCTTGATGATATGGTAAATATTAAAAAACATTTTAAAAATGATTCAGTAGATGCAGTATTTGCTGTTTACTCATTATTTCATTTACCACAAGAGGATTTAAGAAAAGTATTATCTGATGTTTATGATATCTTAAAAGTTGGTGGTGTTTTCCCTTTTAGTTATCAATTAGGAACTGGTGAAGAATTTGCAGATGAACCTTATCTAGGAGAAAAAGGAAAAAATGTACTTTTCATGAGTTATCAAACTGATGATGAAATTGAATCAATTATAGGTAATTCTAAATACATTATATTATATAAAAAAGAAAAAATAGAAACAGTTGAGGGTGCTATAAATAGTAATAATAATATTACATCATACAGAATATTAAAGAAAAAAATGTAGTATTCAATTAAAAATATCAATTCCATTAGGAATTGATATTTTTTATTTCATTGGAGCAGATGAGCGGAATCGAACCGCCGTCTAAGCCTTGGCAAGGCCTCATACTAACCTCTGTACTACATCTGCATAAATATTTGGAGGACCTAGTCGGATTTGAACCAACGATCAGGGAGTTGCAGTCCCGTGCCTTACCACTTGGCTATAGGTCCAAGCAAGAATAATTATAGCAAATAATTATTCTGTATTCAATACAAAACTATTAAATAGTATCATTTTTAGGTTTAATTTCTAATATATATTCAGATAAATTAGTTTCTATTTCTACTAATGCCTTTGAATCTAAATTAGATAATCTAATTACTTCTTTAACTGTATCAATATCTAATTTTCCAAATATTATTCCCTTACTCAATTCAAAGTCATTAAACATATCTGGAGTAATAGATGTTATATTATATCCCCATAAAACTCTTTTTTGCGCTATAAGAATTCTCTTATTAGTTAATGCCACTAAACATGTAGTAAAAATATTTAAAGAGTCAGGGTTTCTTTGTGCTGGAAATACATAGTATACTTCTTCATCTCTATTTAAATGCTTATTGATAACTTTACTATGTTGTTTTATTCTCCATGCCAAAGTCATAGGATATCTTTTTAAATAATCAGAAGCTTCTTTATAAATGCCATCCTCAGTAGTTATTACTTTTTTAGTCATAATAATACCTCTTTTCTTAAAATTATTATATAACATATATATATGTTTTTCAATTAAAAAAGAGAATTAATTATCTCTTTTCTTTAATGTTAATTTCTTCTTAGATTTTTCTTCATACTGATTCCATGTTATTAAAGAACCAATACCAGCGGTTAAACCAAATATGCCACCCGCAAGTAAAATAATTGAAGTTGAATTTTCATTTTTAATAATTACATATTTATCATCATTTTTTCCATATACAGTTGCTGAGAAATAGGAATCTCTCCCCAACTCTTCTTCCGTAACAAATTCACTAACCTGTGTATATTCTTTTGTTGGTTTTCCTAATTCCTTTTCGATTTCTATTTCTTCATCATTAATAAGTGTTGTAATTTCATCTAAAGTAATTTTATTAGCATTATATTCTCTTACATCACGTGAGTATTTGCCATTATTATCTAAATTCCATTTTCCATAGTAAATAAAACTATTTGGCAAATTCTTATTAGTATTTGGATCAAATGGTTTAAATTGTTTTGCTTCATAATATTCACCATCACTAGTACACTCTACTCTAGTATATTCATATTCTTTTCTAGAAAGAATGGATGTACAAGATGTCAATAAACCACCCGCAAGGATTATAGCAGTTAATCCAATTAATTTTTTATTATTTAACTTTCTATTTCTTAATTTTCTCATAAATCCCCCAGATAAGCTAATTATACCATAAAAAAAGAGTATTAACTACTCTTCTTCTACATTTAAATTTTTATATTCTTCTAAAACTTTTAGTGTTTCAAGTGCTAAATAAGTAGCTTTAGGATTATCTTTATTATAGTCTTGAAGAAGTTCTATACCTTCATCTATATCTATAAAGAAACCTCTTAAATTATCTTCTTTTTCATTTTGAGTCAAATTAAAATATTCAATTGTATCATCAGAAGTATAACCACTAAAATAATATGTTTTAACTAATCTATTTACTAGAGATCCATCATCTATTTGATAATCTCTTAAATAGTTATATACTACTGCAAATGGTTCAGTATCATCTAATAATATATTAATAGTAGTTTCTTCCATTAATTCTCTTTTAACTGCATCTACTGGCGTTTCACCTTCTTCTATTTTTCCACCAGGTAACATATATACTCTACCAAATCTAGCAAATACTAATTCATCATTATCATTTCTAAGTACTATTCTAGATTTTTCTAAAACCTCATTTAATTCTTCTTCTTTTAATTTTCCTTTGTTTAAAATAATCTCTTTCATATAATACCCTCTTCTAGTATTATATCAAAAAAAAGATTTAATTATAACAAATTAAATCTTTCTTTTACTCTTTCTTTACCAAGAATTCTTAATATTTCATATAAATCAGGTGTTTGACTCTTAGTAGTAGTAGCTACTCTTATAACTGTAGATATATCTGCAACGCTACCTTTAAAGTTATCTGGATTTTCTTTATATGCTTTCATATCTGAAGCATAACCTAATTTATCACATAATTCTTTAATCTTATTGAACCATGTTTCTTTATCATCTGATTCAGAATATATTTCAATATAATTATCTAAAATATTCTTAATTTCTTCTTTATCAGTAATTGATTGCCATTCATAATTCTTATCTTCTTTATTAAATAATTCATCAAACATATACCAAATTTGACCTTTAACATCACTAAACTTTTCATAGTCTTTTCTTGGTTTCTTTTGCTGTCTTTCTATATTAAATATTTCTTTAGAATAATCTGGATATTTTAAAAGTAATTCTTTTAATTCTTCATCATACTTAGTAGCATACTCTAAAGTTCTATCATATACTTCATCTTTAGTTAATCTACTAATATAGTTTTTAGAAATATTATATAATTTTGGTAAATCAAATAATGAACCTGATGAAGCAGAGCATTTTTTAAAATCAAATTTAAAATCATCAATACTTCCATTAGGATTTTGATCTAACCAACCTTCAAAGTTAGAGTTAGCTACTGTTGCTAAATATAACATAATAGCTTCTTTAGGAACTCCATCTTCAGTAAAGTAACTTACTGCAGCTTCTGGATCTTTTCTCTTACTTAATTTTCTAATTGTTCCATTATCATTTTTAGTAAGTGGAGCTATATGTGCATATTTAGGTGCTTTAAATCCAAGTATTTCAAATAATTGAAGATGTTTAGGAAGTGATGATAACCATTCATCTCCTCTTATTACATGAGTTGTATGCATTAAGTGATCATCAATAGCATGTGCAAAGTGATATGTTGGAATTCCATCACTCTTAATGATAACTTCATCTATATCATTTTCAGGCATTTCCATTGTACCCTTGATTAAGTCATTAACTTTTATTTTATTGAAGAAACTTCCTGGAGATTTAATTCTTATGATATAGCTTTCACCATTATTAATTCTTGCAATAGTTTCTTCTTTAGATAAGTTTCTATCTTTAGCATATCTACCATATATACCAAGTCTTTGTTTAGACTTCATTTGTTCTTCTCTTATCTTTTCTAATTCTTCTTTAGATAAGAATGATGCATAAGCTTTATCTTCTTCAATCAATTTTTTAGCATATGCTTTATATATGTCTCCTCTTTCAGTTTGAATATATGGTCCATAGTTTCCTTTATATTCAGTTTCAGAAACTTGTCCTTCATCAAAAGTAATACCAAATTCATTTAAACTATTAATGATAGATGATACACCATTTTCTATACTTCTTTCTTGATCAGTATCCTCTATTCTAAGGTAACATATACCACCTGTTTGTTTTGCAAATCTACCATCTATAAAAGATGTTAAAAGTGCACCTATATGTACAAATCCAGTTGGACTTGGTGCATATCTTGTAACCATTGCTCCTTCTGGCAAATCTCTTTCAGGATACATTTTTTCATATTCTTCCCAAGTATGTTTTACTCCTGGTAATAAAATATCTGCATATTCTTTATTTGTCATATTTATTCCTCCTTATTTTTTTACTTTCTTCCTTTGTCATAGATTCTCCTTAAAATGAAAAAAGTCCCTATAAATGTAAGGACGAATTACCGTGGTACCACCTTACTTCATAGAAACTATGCTCTCTTAATTATAACGTAATTAACGATATTGATATGTGTAAGTTTCTTCATTTATTTGTTATATCTATTTTCACCATCCATAGACTCTCTAAAATAACTCTTAAATTACTCTTCTTCCACTCAATTTAACTAGATTTTATCATATTTTTTTTAAGAAATCAATTCATATTTATTATCTATTAATGAATATAAGTATAAATTAACTTTCTTATTAGTTCTTTCTTCGATATATTCTTTATATCCTTTTAACTGTTTAATATAGTTTTCATCAGATATATTCTTTAACTTATAATCAATAATATCTATATAATCAGAATACTCTATCATAAGGTCTATAATACCATGATTCAAAGTATTATCTTTTTCATACATAAATTCATATTCTTTATATATTTTACCTTTAGATATATTTTTTAATAGGTCTGTATCTAAGAACTTAGTAATCATATTCTTAATATTATCATCCATATTACTATAATCAGGATTATTAAAATCTAAACACTCAAGTATGTGGTGTACTTTAGATCCATATTCCATATTATCTCTTTCTTCTTTAGTAATAAGTTTATTCTCTTTCTTAGAGTATGATTCTTCCTCAAGTAATTTATTAGATATATTTATTTCTTTTATATCGTTTTTCACTTCTAGTAAATTTATAAATTCTTTATAATTAAAGCTTTTAATTAAATTATAATCTCTAGATATATTTAATTCACTAATATCTATATCTTTAATATAAGGATTTAGATTTTCTTTAATACTCTTAAGCATATCTTTAAATGATTTATAGCCATTTCTAATTCTATTACTAACTACTCTATTTTCTTTATTTATATTACCATCATTAAAGTCATTAACTAAGAAAACCATTTTTTCTTTAGCACGAGTAAGTGCTACATAGAATAATCTTATTTCCTCACTTATTTCTTCTTTCATATAATAATTTGAATATATATCTTTTAGTATAGTATTATCTATTCCTTCATTAAATACTGGAGTAATAAATCCATATTTCTCATTAAATATAAATCTATCACTTAAATCTTTAGTATTAAACTCTGCATATAGACCTGGGAAATAACATATGCTAAATTCTAGTCCTTTAGATTTATGAATAGTCATAATTTTAACGCTATCATTATTATCTTTATTAATGTTTAATTTAATATCATGGTCTCCATTCATTATTTCATCTAAATAATTACTAAAATCAATTACTGTATAACCTAGTTTATTAAAGTTATCTAGTGATTTAATTAAGTATTCTACTTTAGCAATAGATTCATCTACATTACCAAATTTAATTAGATTATTATAGAAATCAAATTTTTCAAGCAAAAGAATGATAAACTCTCTAGTACTTAATGATGTTATATTTTTAGATAATTCTTCACATTTCTTAAATAGATCTGAATCACTATAATTATTATTAACAAAGTATTTAAATATATTTTCATCAGTTTCATCTACTAAAGGGCTCCTCATAATAGATATAAATTGATGTTTAAAATTACAATCATAATTCTTATTATAAATATTAATTATTAATAGTAATAAGTTCTTTAATATTACTAAAGATGCATCTTCCTTTATAGTAACATCTGCCTCTATTGATAAAGGCACACCATTATATTCAAATATCTTTTTAAAAAATTCAAAATCTTTAGATTTACTAATAAGTATTACAAAATCACTATATCTAGCTTCTCTTAATTTATTTATTTCTTTATCATATACAAGATATTTATTATCTATTTTATTCTTAATATCATTTGCAATAATAAACGCTTCTATTTCTTCTTTATTATATGGAGAATCTACTGAATTATAATTAATGATTTCCATATTATTATCATATGGCACTTTTCCTATAGTAGAGTATTCTTCTTTTCCTGGAATCATTCTTCCATCTTCTATATAGTTAGATCCACCAATTTCTTTATCCATTAATAAATCAAATATCAAGTTAACATTATCTACTACTTCACTTCTAGATCTAAAGTTTTTATTTAAATCTATTTTATATCCAAAGTCTTCATCTTGATATAAGTCATATTTTCCTTTAAAATTATCTGGATTAGCATTTCTAAATCTATAAATAGATTGTTTAATATCTCCAACCATATAAACATTATTATCACTGATTAAACCAATTAATTCTTCTTCTAGATTATCAGTATCTTGATATTCATCTATCATTATTTCTTTAAACGATTTCTTTAATTCATTTCTAACTTTTTCATTAGATTTAACTAAATTAATAGCAAGAATAGCTATATCTCCAAAAGTATATAGATCATTCTTAAATTTAAAATCATCTAATTCTTTATTTAATCTAGTAATAATTTCTACTATTATTTCTACATAGTCTTTTGTACTTAATATGTAGTTCTTAATTTCTTCTCTTGATTTATATTTACAAATATCACTAATTTTTTCTCTTGTTTTAGATATTTTTTCTTTAACTATTTTTAATTCTTCAGGAGAATTATTTGGTAATCTTGGTATAGTTGATGATAAACTAGCCATTATTGTTTCATATGTGTTTGACTCAAGCAAACTACTTAATGAATTATATACTTTTTCATAATAGTCATTATCCGTATATAATCTTAATTCCTCAAGTAAATCTGATATTTCATTTATTTTTTCTTTTAATACTTTTTCAAATAATTTAATATCTTCCTCAATTTTATTATTACTAAAATTGATATCCACATAATTATTTAAATATTCATACTTATCAGTTTTTCTTTCTATTATAGAATTCATCCTTAATATATATGATTTTATAGATGAATCATCTTTAACACAGAAATCATCTATTAATTTACCTAGTTTCTTATCATTAAATTCATATAAAGAATCAAATATATTATCTAATATTTCTTTCTTTTTCAAATTAATTAATGATTCTTCACAAGGAGATATATCTGAAGATATATTAAGTAAATAATTATATTTTTTTAATATGCTTAAAGTAAAACTATCGAATGTAGATATATGTGATGAATCTATTAAGTTCAATTCTTCTTTTAACGCAGGATTATCTATGATGTTTTTTCTAATTCTTTCTTTCATTTCACTAGAAGCAGCATTAGTAAAAGTTAATATTAATAACTCATTAATATGAACTTCTTCTTTTAATTTTCTAATTACTCTTTCTGTTAAAACTGCTGTTTTACCAGAACCTGCTCCTGCAGAAACAATTATATTTTTACCCTCTTTGTTAATTGCCTCTAATTGTTCATTAGTCCAAGCCATTTTCATCACCCCCTAAAAAATCTAAGTTCGTATGTGATTCTAGATTAGTTATATCTTCTTCTTTTCTAAAACATACATCTCTATATTTACAATACTTGCAAGATATTAAATCATCATCTATTCTTTTTGGATTAATATTGAAATTGCCCTCTAATATATTTATAAAAGCATTATCAATATGTTTTTCTGTTAATGCAATTAATTCTTTTATTTGGTCTTTTGAAACAGTCCTAGCTTTTGAATAGAATGATCCATCATTATTCTTTTTCATAGATTTAATAACTTTGCTATCTATGTAACACTTATCAAATCTTTTTATTAATTCTTCATCTTCTACTGTATATCCTAGTAATTTTAAGTTTTCTCTTTTAATATTTGAATATGTTTTTCCTTTTTCTTTCTTTATTTCATTATCAAGAACATGTTGAAGATAGAAACCTATTACTTCTATATTCTTAATATCTTTCATATTACTTGCTAGATACAAATATACAGGCAATTGCATATCTAATCCATATATAGCATTATTTAAGTTTATATCTGGATTACCTGTTTTGTAATCTATTATTACTATATATGCCTTGTCATTTTCTTCTTTATATAGCAATTTATCTATAGTACCAGTAAATGTTAATTTAATTGAACCACTCTTATTAACATATATCTTATTTTCATATAAAGCTTTATCTAAAGATGAAAAAGTATTTTGATATTTGATTGTATCTATAACAAATTCTAATTCATCTTTTAATTTATTTAAAAAGAATCTTTCTTTTGGTAAAGAAGTTGAATTAATAGCTTTATCAAATTCTTTTTTTAAATCAAACCCAGGAATAAAGCTTCTGCTAAGAAGTTCATGAAATATATTGCCTATATCAAGTGCAAATGTTTTTTCTTCTTTAGATAAATATAATATATTTTCCATATAATATCTAAATCCGCACTTATAATAATTATTCATCGAGCTATAAGATAAACTTAATTTATTATTTAATAATTTCATTAAATCATCCTTGTTTATCCCCTTAAAACTATTATCAAATTTTCTATATTTAATATCTCTATATAATGAATATAAATAATCAAGATCATCATCTTTCGAAGAAAATTTAAGTAAATTATCTAATTTATTAGATAATTTTAAATAATTCATCTTATTAGAATGTTTATTAACAACTATCCCATCTTTAGGCTTAACATCTAAAAGAGTACTTTCTATAAAATCATCATATGGAGTTTTTAACTTATATGTAATTGTTAAATTTTTAATAGATTTAATAATATTAATATCTATTTCTCTTTCTATTTTATTTAATTCATTACTTGTTTCTAAACCTATTTTATTTTTTATTTCATCACTAAAATAATCATCGTCTTTATAGTTTTTAGGTATGCTAGTAGAATTATAATTCATTAGAAATACATAATCATCATCGCTAAAAATATTGTCTTTTAAATTAACAATTTCTATCTTGTTCTTTAATAAATTGTTTTTAGTTTTAGTATGCTTAAAATCATATATTAAATTATCAATAACAATATTATCAGTGAAAGTATATTTATTAATAATACTAATTAATTTATTATAGATATAACTGTTTTTTTCATCATTTAAATCATATTTTTCTTTTAATATATTTAGTGCATTCTCTAATGGATTAGATTTATAATTATCTAAAAAATCTTTAATCATTAAAGTATTATAAATACTATTTTGATCATCTAATTCAATTGGAAGATTATATAATCTAAATATTCTTCCAATTGGTTCTTTATAATCTTTATCTATATTAGTTATCTTT
>CAMUYN010000008.1 GCA_947165005.1 uncultured Bacillota bacterium | reverse complement strand
TAAAAATCAAAAATTATGATATAATTTTATAGTACTAGGAGAGATATATGAAAAATAAGAAGATTATATTATTAATACTAGTAATGCTTTTATTTAGTGGATGTTCAGTTAAATATAATTTAAATATTAACGAAGATTTAACAGTAAATGAAAAAGTAACAGCAACAGAAAACTTAAATGTTTTAAAAACAAGATCAAGTGAAGAACCAAAAGTAACTGCTAATTCTTTATATAAATTATATAAGATAGATGGAGTTAAATATAATTTTAGAACAACAGAAAGCAGCAATTCAATTACATCTTATGCATCAACTTCTTTTAAAACATTAGAAGATTATGAAAGCTATTTTAAAAGTGATATAATTAAAGAAGTGAATTTAACTAAAAAAGATAGTTATATTACACTAGAATACAATCAGGATGTACCATTATCTAGTTATGCTAGTAAATCATTAATATATGATGATATAGAAATAAATATAGAAATACCATTTAAGGTAACAGAGAATAATGCTGATAAAGTTAATGGTAATACCTATACTTGGTATATTAAAAAAGATGATAATTTAAAAAATATTAAGGTTAAATTTAATACAAAAGAAACTAATACTTCAAGAAAATTTAATTTTGGTTTTTTTGAAATAAATATTAAATATTCTGTTTTAGTAGCAGTAGCTTTAGCATTAATAATATTTATGATAGTTTTATTTGTATATATGAGAAATAAAAAGAATAATAGGATTTAAGGAGGATTATATGTCATTAGATTCAGTCTTATCAATTATTAAAAAAATTATTGATATTTGTATAGTTTGGGTTATTTTATATTACCTATTAAGAAGCATAAGAAAAAATGTTAAATTATCTATGCTAGTAAAGGGAATAATAGTAGTAATAATAATTAAACTAATAAGTGATTATTTTGGTTTAGTTACTATAGGATTATTATTTGAGTATTTAATTACTTGGGGACCTTTAGCAATAATAATTATATTTCAACCAGAAATACGTAATACATTAGAACAGTTAGGTAAAACAAATTTACTAGGAAGACATAAAACATTAACTGTTAATGAAAGAGAAAGAGTTATTTCAGAATTGGGTATTGCGTTAGATTATTTAAGAAAAAATAGAATAGGTGCATTAATAGTATTTGAAAGAGATACTAGTTTATCTAGTTATATAGATAAAGCTAAGAAGATATATGCAGATATATCTAACGAATTATTATGCTCTATATTCTTCCCAAATAATCCACTACATGATGGTGGTGTAATTATTCAAGGAGATAAAGTAACATGTGCTGGTGCAGTATTTCCTACTACAGTAGATATGAAGTTTAGTAAGAGATTAGGAACAAGACATAGAGCAGCTATTGGTATATCAGAAGAAAGTGATGCTATTGCAATAATAGTATCTGAAGAAACTGGTAGAATTTCAGTAGCTGTAGGAGGCAAATTAAATTATAATTTATCAGTAGATGAAGTTAAATTAATTATATTAGATGAATTAATGCCTAAATCTGATACATTCGTTGTAGAAAAAGAGAATGAGGAGGATGATATAGATGAAATTAATTAAGAAGATATACAAGTTTTTTGATAAGAAAGTTATAATTCCTATTACTAAATTCTTTGTAGGACTTGGTGATAAAATTAAAAATATAGGAAAACCATTAGAAATAGTAACAAAATCAAAAAAAGGCATCATAATTGTTTCATTAATAATGGCAGTAGCAATTTGTTATTATATACAAGGAAGAAGTAATTCTTTACTTGAAACAAATGCTAAAGTATTATATGACCAACCAGTTGTAGCAAATTATAATGAAGAAGAATATGTAGTTGAAGGAATACCTGAAACTGTAGATATTACAATGATAGGTAATAAAGCAAATCTATATTTAGCAAATCAATTACCTAAACAAACAGTAGTAGTAGATTTAAGTGATTTAGGAGTTGGATCTTATGATGTTAACTTAAAATATAAACAAGCAATTACATCAGTACAATATAAACTAGATCCATCATCAGTTAGAGTAACTATCAGCCCTAAGAAATCAAGAACTATGAGTGTTACTGAAGAAGTAATGAATCTATCTGATTTAGACTCAGAATTAGCAGTTAAATCAGTACAATTATATAAATTAAAAACAAATGAAGAAGAAACTGGAACTAAGGAAAATGCAGAAGATAGAATAACTATTAATGAAGTAATAGTTAAAGGTAAAGAAGAAACAATAAATAAAGTGGCTTCAGTTAAAGCATTAGTTGATGTTAATAAATTAACTGATCCTCAAGTTGGAGAAAACTTACTTAGAGGAGCTAATGAAGTTCCAATTGCAGCTTTTGATTCTGATGGTAAAAGATTAGATGTTGAATTAGTACCATCAACAGTTCGTGCTGTTGTTAATATTGAATCACCAAGTAAGGAAGTTCCAATATTAGTAGTACCTAAAGGAATTGAAGACATAGTATTTGGTAAATCAATTGAAAGAATAACACAAAGTTCTGAAAAAGTAACTTTATATGGTAAACAAGAAGCATTAGATAATATTGATAATATTGAAGTTGAAATTGATGTTACTAATTTAAATGGTAATAAAAAATTTACTGAAACATTAAAGAAACCAAAGAACATTAGAAAATTATCTGTTACTACAATTAATGTTGATGTTACTTTAGGTGATGAATCATCAAAAGAAGTTTCTGGTGTTAGATTAAGTGCTAGAAATTTGGGTAGTGATTACGTTGTTCAAGTATCTAATGATAGTGTTAATGAAATACCAGTTATTCTAAAAGGTACTGAATCAGTTATTACAAATATAAGAGCTAGTGAAATAGAGGCATATGTTGATCTAAAAGGCTACGAAGAAGGAACACATGAAGTAAAAGTAAAGGTTGTTGGTAGCGATAGTAGAGTTATATATGAACCAAAAATTTCAACAGTAAAAATAATTATAATAAAAAAATAATCTCTTTCGAGATTATTTTTCTTTTACTGTATTTTTCTTTTTACAATACTTTTTATTAACTACTTTTACCTTTTTACCTATTCTTGTTTCGAATCTTTTTCTAACACCATCTGGTAAATTTGCTTTTATTACTCTCATCTAAAGACCTCCAAACAAAAATAATTATATCTTGTTTTTAATGTATAATCAAGTAAAAATAACAATATTTTACATAATTATATTGACTATTTTACTAAAATTTAGTATTATTTTAATCGGTACATTTAAAAAACCCCACAAAAAGGAATTAATACCCGGGAAATATTAATTCTAATAAAGAAAGGGACAAAGAAAATGAATACATTTATGGCAAAAGAGTCAGATGTAAAACGTGAATGGTATGTTATTGATGCTGACGGACAAAATTTAGGACGTTTAGCTTCAAAAGTAGCAACAGTTTTACGTGGAAAACACAAAGCAATTTATACACCAAATGTAGATTGTGGTGATTACGTAATCGTAATCAATGCTTCTAAAGTTAATTTAACTGGAAATAAACTTGAAGATAAAGTTTATTTTAACCACAGTGATTATCCAGGAGGAGTAAGATTAAGAACAGCTAAAGAAATGAGAGCTAATTACTCTGAAGAAATGATTACTCGTGCAGTTAAAGGAATGCTTCCAAAAGGAAGGTTAGGTAGAGCTATGATTAAGAAATTATTTGTTTATGCTGGTAGCGAACATAAACAACAAGCTCAACAACCTAAGGAATTAAAATAGGAGGAAAGTATGGCAAATAAGATATATACTGGTACAGGACATCGTAAATCTTCTATCGCTAAAGTAACAATGGTTTCTGGTAAAGGAAATATCACTGTTAACGGAAGAGATGTTAATGAATATTTTCCATTCCCTACATTAGTAATGGATTTAAAACAACCATTAACTTATACTAATACTGAAGATAAATTTGATATTACAGTAGTAGTTAATGGTGGAGGTTTCTCAGGACAAGCTGGAGCTACTAGATTAGGTATAGTTAAGGCTTTATTAGAATATGATATTAATACTGATCCAACATCAGAAAATTCTTTCAGAAGAATTTTAAAAGCAAAAGGATTAATAACTAGAGATTCTAGAGTTAAAGAAAGAAAGAAACCAGGATTAAAGAAAGCTAGAAAAGCACCACAATTCTCAAAGAGATAATATTGTGTTTCAAAAGTTCGCATCTGCGAACTTTTTTTGACAATAATAATCTACTTTGTTATAATATAAAGCTATCAAAAGGGGGATGTTATGCAATTTAAACTTTTAAAATTAATGTATGATTATTCTCAACAAAACAAACTAGTTGATAAGGAATATATTGATAAACTAGTAGAAATGTTTGTTAAAGAATATAATCTAGATGATTATGTTAAGAAAATTGAATTTACTAGTGAATTGATTAAATCAGAAGATGATGTATGTTTTGCAAATTATAATCCATTAGAAATGAATATATTTATTGATACAGAATCATTAGATATTATGCTAAAACACTCAAGTAAATATGATTGCCTATTTGATGGATATGAAATTACAATGTTTAAGAATTCTACTATAACTCAAGCTATATTACACGAATTAGAGCATGCTTACCAGAATAAAGTGTCTGATGGTGTAGATGATGGCACAATAGAGACAAAATTAATAAAGACTTGTTATGCATATGAATATTATTTAAAAAAAGGAACTTTAGAACAAGAAATAGAAGATAATAAAGATAATCCTCTAAGACTATCAGAATTATTAGAAATTTTAAGTACACAAGCACTTAAAAATGCATGTTATTTAGAATTTTATAATTTAGATCCAATGGAAAGATTAGCCCAAATTCATTCATATCAAACACTAATTAAGTCATTAGAAATATATAAAACACGTATTCCTGCTTTATATGAATTCCAATTATCATCTTTAGTTGAGGAAACTTTAAATGGACATTTAGAAGCATGGGAAAGGGGAGGAATATGCCCTACAGAAGTATATCTAAATGTTATAGGTAGAGGAAAAGCATGGAAAGAATTAGATTTCTATGATCCTGATAGACAAAAACTTATTGATAATGCTGTGGAAAAACATAGCGTAACCAGAAGATTAATTTTAGGTTTACCTGTAACTCGTAATGAATTTGATGATAAAGTAGATTGGTTAGTAACTACTAATAGATATAGTATAGAATAAGTTCGCAAATGCGAACTTTTTTGTTATAATTAAATTGAGGAATGAATTATGAAAAAACAATTTGATAATAATAATTTTGAATTATATGCACCAGATAGTTTAAAACATGTCTATAAAGATTTAGAAATGATTCTTAATGAATCATTAGAATTATACAAAAAAATATTTGATGTAGAAGACTTTAGGAAAGTGACAATTAATTATTTTGATAATATAGATGATTTCAAGAATTTTATATATAATATGCGCGGAGAAAAAGATTCATTACCATCTTATGCAGTAGGTACTTATGATAAAGGAATGATAAACGCTTATATAGATCCTAGCATAAATGAAAGTGATCCTTTATTTAATAAGAGAGTACATATGGCTTCACATGAATTATTTCATATCATGTACGAGGAACTAGTATTTAATAAAATTAGAATGGAAAAATTAACTTGGTTTAATGAAGGCTGTGCACAGTTCTTTTCCGGAGAAAAAGAGAAAGAATTAAATGATGATTTCAATGATTGGTATAATAATGTTAGATCCAATACTAAAAAGATTCCAGAATTAAATAACTTATCACATGGATTAGACTTTAAAACAGATGATTATAATGGATATGATCTAAGTTTATTAGCTGTGAAAAACATATATGATAGATTAGGTTTTGATAACTTTAAGTTATTAATAAAAGATAGCAATAGAATACTTAGATATGGATATAACGTTATAAATCAAGCATTTTTATTCTATGATATTGAATTAGGTAATAATAAAACAAAAGGGTATAATTAATACCCTTTTGTTTTCATATATTCATCTAAGGTAAGCATATTACCTGTTTGTGTAGCACAAGCACAACATGTTATACTTTCACAAATCCAAAATGTTTTATTTGGTTCAATTACAAAAGGGAAAGTATTATTTATATATTCTTGATTAAAATATGGCTTATAACCATTATTTATCAAATAATTATAAAGTATAACTCTTTCTTCCTTTGTACAGTTAACTATATATTGTTTCATATTACTCCTTTCTACATCTTATTAGAAAAGAAAAAACTCAAGACATCTTGAGTTTTATAGATATCTTATAGATCTAGCTTTACCACCTAACTCAATAGGTTGGTGAAACATCATTGGGCTAGTCCCTCCGTTTCTCTTTATAAGATGTAAAAATATTATATCATATATTTGACTAATTATATTATTAGTGTTATTCTATTATGCATATTCTTTTGAAAGAGGGGTTATATGACAACAATAGTAGATAATGGTTTTGGTAATATGCTTGGTTTCTTTTTAAGAAAATATGATGAAACTAAAAATGAACAAGAAAAAATTAAATTGCTTGAATCAATAAATATGATATATGAGTTTGCAAGTAATAGTGCAAAAGATTATGCGAAAGGTAATGAAAACTCTCTAGGTTTTATGTATTATATTAATAATCTTAAAAATCATAGAGAAGGAGAAAGATGTTTAGAATTCTTTTCATCTAAAATGACTTTAGAAATCTTAACTAGAAAAGAAGATGGGGAACGTTTGTTACATGAGAAATATAAAACTTTCTCAGATTTAGAAAATGATAATCCTAAAGCATATTTAATTAATATTATTTCTAAACATGATAAAGATCTAGCAGATTTTATTATATCAAATTCTGAAATAAATTCATTAAACTATTTCCTAGATTCAGTTATAGAAAACTGGAGAGATTATGAAATGGAAAAAGAAATGTTTGATGAAATAATAAATAGTTTGGATTTATATTTCAATATGAATGGTAAAAAATGTACTCGTTCCAAATTAGATATATTAATTCATATATTTAAAGAAAATGATATGATTGATTTATTCAAGAAGTATTATGTAATGGAAGATACAAGTCCAGAAGAGTTAGATGAAATAATTAATACATCAGATATATATAATCCAGAAACAATTGATAATAAAAAGGCAAAACTAATAAATATGAGAGATATAAAACTAATATCTGAGATGAATAGATTATTAAAAATAAAAAATGATGCTAATAATGGTTTTATTAAACCAGTAAAAATAAAAAAAGACTAATAATTTAGTCTTTTTTTTGATATAATTACTTTATGGGGGATGCCTATGAATATATTTAGTGATGACATTGAATCAATAAGACATGAATTAGAATTAATAAAAGATAGTTTTATAAAAAGTAGTCCTAAAAGAATAAAAGATAGTTTTGAAATACTTGAAGGCTTTTATCAAATTTTGTATGAAATCGGTGGTGAAGAAGATTTAGAGGCTACTGAAATCTTATTAAAAAATAAAAAAATTAGGGATTTAAAAGCAAGAGAAAGAAATGTACTACATAAAAAGAACATTAATAACTTTATAGAAAACAAAGAAACACACCAAGAATTTGCAAATAGAATTATGGATTTATATAATCGTGATTTTAAACATTATTTACCTAAATCATTATATTTAAAAGAGAATCAGATGTTTGAAATTATTTGTGATTTTTTAAATGATGAATTTAATCAAGCTGATAAATTTATAGAATTAATAAATAATAAGCAAATCTTTAGAATTGGTATTGCTGATGATGAAAATAGTTCATTTGAAGCAGCTGGATATACAATGTATGACTATATTAATAATAATAGTTTTGTTGTTATATCTGATGATAAGACAATTAGAGATGTTAATCTTATGAGAGTTATATGTCATGAATTTGGTCATGTTGCAGATAATATTGATAGAGGTAATTCTTCAAGAAAAGATAATGTTAGATATTATTGGATATCTGGATATCCAGAAGTATATTCGATGTTATATGAAAAGTTATTTTATAATTATTTGATTAAAAATAATATTTTTAAAGAGAATGCTAGTTTTGGGTTAAAACGTTTCTATATTGATGTATATGATAATTTAAATACAATTGAATATCTATCTACATTAGATAATGATTTATTAAAAAATGAGAGATATAGAAAAGATGAAGATTATCTTCAAGAACATATTCAAGTAGATGATGATGGCATGATGTATATTAATAGTGAAGCAATTGGTAATCTTAATGAAGCTAATATATATTCTTATGGTGGAATACTTGCTAATTATTTTTCTTATTTAAAACAAAATGATATAGATAGATTTAATAGAGAATTTAGTAATTTTAAGTTAAAAAGATTTGGTTTATTTGATTTTAAGATATTTGAAGATATTGGTACTAATATCGAAGATATGGTTAAGATTTATAGTAAGGGTCTTGATGAAATAACTGAAAATCCAACAAAAAAATTAATATTGAAATAATATTAATTTTTTTAATTGAAAAACATTTAAAAAAAAGTCATTTTTTGATAAAATATATATTAGTCATTAAAGAGATAAAGTAGGTGTGTTTATGGGCAAAATAATATCTTTAGTAAATCAAAAAGGTGGAGTTGGAAAAACTACCACTAGTATAAATTTAGCGGCATCCCTAGGCCTATTAAATAAAAAAGTATTATTAGTTGATATAGATCCTCAGGGTAATGCTACCACTGGGGTTGGAATAGAAAAGGGTACATTAGCTGCAAGTATTAATGAAGCATTAATAAGTAAAAAGACAGCTTCTGAAGTAATATTAAGAACTAAGTTCAAAAATTTAGATATAATGCCAGCTAGTATAAATTTAGCAGTACTAGATATGGAATTAAATAATATGCAAAAAGAGGATCCTACACTAGTAAAAGGTGCCCAGTTAAAAAGAGTATTAGATGAAGTAAAAGATAATTATGATTATATATTAATAGATTGTCCACCTAGTTTAGGAACAATAACTACTAATGCATTAACTGCATCTAATTCAGTAATGATTCCTGTTCAATGTGAATTTTTTGCACTAGAAGGAATTATGCAATTATTAAATACAATTCAAGTTGCTAGAAAGAAAGTTAATCCAAATCTTGAAATAGAAGGTGTTGTACTTACTATGCTTGATTCAAGAACTATTCTTGGTTTAGATGTTGTAGAAAACATTAGAAGTTTCTTTAAAGAGAAAGTTTATGATACAATAGTACCAAGATTAATAGTATTAGCAGAAGCTCCAAGTCATGGTAAACCAATATCATACTATAATTCAAAAAGTAAAGGATCAACTGCTTATATTAATTTAGCAAAGGAGGTAATTGAGAGAAATGCAAGAGAAGAGAAAGGCACTAGGTAGAGGGCTAGAACAATTATTTAGTGATGAAAATATCAACACATTTGAAGATATTGAAAATGATATAGTTGATAATGCAAGAGCAAATAATACTATAGTAGAACTAAATTTAGATGAATTAAGACCAAACCCTTACCAACCTAGAAAGAAATTTGATGAAGAAGCACTAAATGAACTTGCTGCTTCTATTAAAGAACATGGAGTATTTCAACCAATTATAGTAAAAAAGACTATTAAGGGTTATGACATAGTTGCTGGTGAAAGAAGATTTAGAGCATCTAAAAAAGCTGGTTTAACTAAAATACCTGCAATTATAGAAGAATTTTCAGATGATGAAATGATGCAAATAAGCTTACTTGAAAATCTTCAAAGGGAAGATTTAACTGCTATTGAAGAAGCTAAAGCTTATAAAACTATTATAGATGCATCTAATATTACTCAAGATGAACTTGCTAGAAGAGTAGGTAAAAGTAGAAGTCATATTACTAATATGCTTGGTTTATTAAAGCTACCTACTAATGTACAAGATCTAGTTTTATACAATAAAATAAGTATGGGACATGCTAGAGTTCTTAGTAAATTAGAAGATATAGATAAGATTAATGAACTTGCAGATCAAGTAATAAAGCAAGATTTAAGTGTTAGGGAATTAGAAGAGATATCTTCTGACTCTAATATTAAAAAAACATCACCAGTTATTAGAAAACCAAAAGATAGTAAGTATGATATTTTAGAAGATAAATTAAAAGAAAAATTTGGAACTAAAGTAAAAATCACAGATAAAAAAATTACTATTAGTTTTGAAAATATACAAGATCTAAATAGAATACTTGAAATCATGAATTTTGATATAGATGAATAGAAGGTGAGCTATGGAAATACTTGGTAAAAAAATTCCATCAGAAGTAATACAAAGTTTAATAGTTATATTAATTGCTTTTATATTATATTTTATTATCAAAGCAATTATTAAAAGAATTGTTAATATTGAATCAGAAAAAACTAAACATGAAAAAAACAGAAGAAAAACAGTCTTAGTACTATTTAAGAATATATCTAAATATGTAATAATTGTTATAACTTCTATATGTTTACTTGCTATATGGCATGTTAATACTACTGCTTTAATAACTAGTATTGGTGCTTTATCTGTAGTTATAGGTTTAGTGTTTCAAGATTTATTAAAAGATCTTTTAGTAGGCATATCAATTATATTAGAAGATACATTTTCTTTAGGTGATTATGTTGAAATAAATGGTTTTAAAGGGGAAGTAATTAATTTTAATTTTAAATCCACTAGATTAAGATCATTAACTAAAGAAGTAAGAATTATATCTAATAGAAATATTAGTGAAGTAACCAATTATAGTTTAAATAAAATTATGTTACTTATTAATGTTAATGCTCCATATGAAGAAGAATATGAAAAAGTAGAATCTGTTTTAAAAACAGTAGTTAAAGAACTTCAAAAAAATGATATGTTTGATGAAATAGTATTAGTTCCTGGTATTGAAGAACTTGCTTCTTCATCAGTTGTTTATAGAATTAGTGCTATTTTAAATATTAAAGATCAACTTAATGCTAAAAGAGAAATATTAAAGGTAATAAAAGTTACTTTTGATAAAAATAAAATAAGTATTCCATATACTCAAATAGAGGTGCATAATGCAAAATAATTATAAATTGGGATCTAAAGTAATTATGAAAAAAGATCATCCCTGCAAAACTAATTTGTTTGAAATAGTTAGGGTAGGTGTAGATATAAAAATAAAGTGTATTAACTGTGGAAGAACTATAATGCTTCCAAGAGTTGAATTCAATAAAAAGATTAAAAAGGTTGTGGAGGAATAGTATGGATGAAGCAAAGAAAAAAAGAGGATTACATCCTGTATGGTTCTTTATATTACTTAGCGTTGGAGTTATAGTGTTAAGTTTTATATTCTCATTAATAAACTTACAAGGTATAGAGTATCAAGTTAATCAAAGTGGTACAGTAACTACTACCATTATTACAGTTAAATCTTTATTAACTTTTAAAGGATTAAGATTTATTTTAGGAGAGACTATTAACAATTTCTTAAAATTTGTTCCACTTGGTACAGTTATTATTGGTTTAATAGGTATGGGATCATTAATAAAGACAGGATTAATTAATGAAATATTTAGTAGAATATCTAAAAAAGTACCTAGACTTGTTATGTTCTTTTTATTTTCATTGTTATGCATTGTAATGGGATTTTCACAAGACTTGGCATTCGTTATTATGATTCCTGTATCATTTGCTTTATTTACTGAATATAAAAGGAGCCAAGTTATTGGAATGACAATGGCATTTGTATCAGTAGCAGCAGGAGCAAATATAAATTTATTTATTACATCACTTGATTATAGTATAGTAGAACTTGCTAGAAACAGTGTTAAAACTATAAATAATGATTATTCATATGGATATAGTGGAGATTTATTCTTAATAGTAGTTTCTAGTTTACTTCTTGCAGTATTAATTGCATTAATAACTGAATTTGTTTCAAGAAGAAAACCAGTTAGAATAAGCGATGATGAAATAGTAATAGATGAAAAATTAAAGAAAAAAGGATTAAAGGCAGTATTAATAGTAGTAGGTGTAATAGCAGTGCTATCAATATATGCGATTATTCCAAAATTACCATTATCAGGAGCACTTCTTGATAATAGTCAAGAACTATATGTTAATAAGTTATTTGGAGCAAATTCTCCATTTGTTAATGGTATATTATTTATAATATCATTTGCAGGTCTTATAGCATCAATCGTATATGGATATATAACTAAACAATTAAAATCTGATAAAGATATAATTAAGATTTTAACTAGTAATTTAAATAATATTGGGGAATTATTATTAATAATATTCTTTGCATCATTATGGATCGCATTATTTAAATATAGTAATATAGGAGAAGTATTTGTAGCTATATTATTTAGTCTAGTAAGAAGTGCTAATTTCTCATTTATATTACTTATTGTGTTCTCATTTATAGCTATTATGTTATCTGGATTATTTGTATCTTCATTTGCAGATAAATGGGGTATGTTTGCACCAGCATTAATGTCACAGTTTATGAAATCTAATATAACTCCAGAATTTGTCGGTGCTATTTTTAGATTAGCATCTGGAATATCTAATATAGTTACTCCAGTATTTCCATATTTTGCAATATATGTAGGATATATGGGATTATATAATAAGAATGATTTTAGCTTAAAGAAATGCTATAGTTTATTATTACCATATTTAATAGGTATAATAGTATTATTCTTATTTATAGTAATAGCATGGTATGCTTTAGGAGCACCAATAGGACCTAAAATAAATCCAACAATTTAAGCATCAATTGATGCTTTTTTTATTTATTAATGTTATACTTGATATATAGAAATGAGGGATACATAATGGGATTAACTGCAGGAATTGTTGGACTTCCAAATGTAGGAAAATCAACTTTATTTAATGCAATAACAAAAAAGAATATATTAGCAGCTAATTATCCTTTTGCAACTATTGAACCTAATGTAGGTATAGTTACAGTTAAAGATGAAAGGTTAGAATACCTAGCAAAAGAGGAAACTCCAGAAAGAGTTATACCAACAGCATATGAATTTATTGATATAGCAGGACTAGTAAAAGGGGCTTCAAAAGGTGAAGGACTAGGAAATAAATTCTTATCTCATATAAGAGAAGTAGATGCTATTTGTGAAGTGGTTAGATGTTTTAAAGATTCTAACATAACTCATGTAGAAGGAGATATTGATCCTATAAGAGATATAGAAATAATAGATTTAGAATTAATTATAAGTGATTTAGACATAGTTAATAATAGATTAGATAAGATAGAAAAGAAGGCAGTTACCTCAAAAGATAAGGAAGCTTTAGAGGAAGTAAGTGCTTTAAGAAAAGTAAAATATGTATTAGAACAAAATATTCCAGCTAGAAGACTAGATTATACTGAAGAAGAAGATAGAATACTTAAAAACTTTAATTTATTAACCAAAAAACCTATTATATATATGGCAAATGTATCAGAAGAAGATATAAATACAGGTAATGAATACGTAGAACAAGTAAAAAAACATGCTTCTAAAGAAAATGCTAAAGTAGTTATGCTTAGTGCTAAAGTAGAAAGTGAATTAAGTGAATTACCTGATGAAGATAGAGAATTATTCTTAGAAGAATTAGGTATAGAAGAATCAGGATTAGATAAATTAATAAGAGCTACATATGATTTGCTTGGACTTGCTACATTCTTTACTGCAGGTAAAGATGAATGCAAGGCATGGACATTTAGAAAAGGTATGAAAGCACCAGAATGCGCAGGTATTATTCATTCTGATTTTGAAAAAGGTTTTATACGTGCAGAAGTAACTTCATTTGAAGATTATAAACAATATGGGGGAGAAAAAGGTGCTAAAGAAGCTGGTAAAATGAGACTTGAAGGTAAAGATTATTTAATGCAAGATGGAGATATAGTTTTCTTTAGATTTAATGTATAGGAGTATTTATGAGCGAAAAATTATCTAAAATATTAACTTATATTGGAATAATTATATTATCTGTTTTACTATTTATATATTTATGTACAAATAATATATTAGTGTTAATATTAGCAGGTGTAATATCTATATTTATATCCACTAGAAAAATAAAACACTTTGGATTAATCCTATTTATTGTTAGTTTTATAATAAGATTAATATTCATATTAGTTGCTAATTTTCCTCAAGTATATGACTTTAAAACACTACTAGATGCATCAGAAATGTTTGCAAAAGGTGATTATAGTTTTAATACATGGTTTCATTTTTATACTTGGGGTTATCAAACAGCATTTGTTATATATCAAGGAGTATTATTAAAACTATTTAATAGTATATTTATATTAAAATTACTTAATATTATTTATTCATCCTTGATTGTAGTAATAGTATATCAACTAGGTTTAAAGATTAGTAAAAATGAAAAATCATCTAGAATAGTATCATTACTATATATGATTTTTCCATTCTATTTGTTTTTAAACTCAGTATTATTAAATTCACATTTAGCAACATTACTTAGTTATATAGGTATATTCTTTATACTTAAAAATGAAGCTAAATATAAAGAGTATTTAATAGGAAGTATTTTAATTGCATTTGGAAATATAATTAGACCAGAAGGTATAATAATAGTACTAACATTAATAATATATAAATTAATAACCTTAAAAAAAGAAAATATAAAAAAGATAATAATATCTTTATTAATATTTTTATCATCATATTTTATTATTTGTAATACATGTTCATTCTTAGTAAAAGCAAGTAATATAAATCCATCAGGACTAGAGAATAAGGATCCTTTATGGAAATTCTTATTAGGGTTTAACTATGAAACTTGTGGATACTATACTGATGATGATGCAATATACCAAGTAGATAAAACTACAGAAATTAACGAAATCAAAAGACGAGCATTTGAAGATATACCTAGAACTGGTAAATTAATGGTATGTAAGGTTGATAGATTTTGGTTATCATCAGGACTTGAAAATGAAATGGGAAGCTTCAATGACAAGTCTTTCAAGATACTTGGAATAAATATTAAGTTCTCAATGATAAAAAATATTGCAATTACATTAAATAAAGGTATTAATATAATAATAATAGCATTAATGTTATTAGGTTTAATTGTTAATAGAAAGAATATAAAAAATGAGGTATTATTCTTACTAATAATGATTTTAATAACATTTGGTATATATTTATTTATTGAGATACAACCTAGATATTTATATTTCATACATGTAGCAGTATTTGCTCTAGCTACTCTAGGCATAAATTATATTCAAGAATTAAAAATAAAAAAGAAGTAAGATTAACTCTTACTTCTTTTAGTTCCGTGAAATAAAAATGCAAATAGTAATACAAAGAATAATGATGATATCATTATTGTTTTTTCATATTTTAGTAGATTTGTTAAAAAAGCCAAATCATCATCATTACTACTTGCTTCATAAGTAGGTGCAGTTGTAATAACATTTATATTTGAATCATATGATACTACACTCTTAAAATCCACAGTTTTATTCATATTAACTATGGATATAATAATGCATACAATTATAGTAATAATAATTAAACAAGCAGAGAAAATTAATGCTTTTTTTACCATAAAACCACCCACAAAAAAAGTATATCATTTTTTACAAATTAAATCAAATAATTGTTTACTTTTTATGGGGGTTTTGTTATAATATCACTGCGAGTATTTAATTACTCTCTGTCTATTTATATAGACCATTAGTCCAAAGGGAGGTGTAAAAAATGAAAAATTATGAAATTTCATTTATAGTAAGACCTGATTTAGAAAAGGATGCAGTTGAAAAATTAGCTAAAAGTTATGAAAAAGTTTTAGTTAATCATAAGGCAAAAGTATTAAGTTCTAAAGAATTAGGCCAAAAAGAATTAGCTTATACTATAAAGGGACAAAAAACTGGTTATTACTATTTAATCAATGTAGAAGCAAATGATGCTGCTATCAACGAATTTGACCGTTTAGCAACTTTAGATGAAAACGTTTTAAGACATATAATTATCAAATTATAAGGAGTAAATATGAATAGAGTAGAATTAATAGGTAGATTAACAAGAGATCCAGAACTTAGATATACAGGTAGTAATATTGCTACTACAAGATTTACATTAGCAGTTAATAGACCATTTCAAGGTCAAAACGGAGAACAAGGTACAGATTTTATTAATATAGTTGTTTGGAGAAAACAAGCAGAAAATGTTAAAAAATATTGTACTAAAGGAAGTTTAGTTGCTGTTGAAGGTAGAATTCAAACTGGTAGTTATGAAAAGGATGGACAAAGAGTTTATACAACTGATGTTGTAGCAGATTCAGTTCAATTCTTAGAAAGCAAATCACAAAGTGAAAATAGATTGAGTTCAGATAATAGTGATTATTCCCAAGATGTAACTCCACAAGATTTTGTAAATCAAGAAGTTAAAGAATCAGATATGTCTGATGAAGTATTTGCTAATTTTGGCGATTCAGTAGAAATTAGTGATGATGACATTGCATTTTAAAATTTAAATAAGGAGGAAAATATGGCAGAATTCAAACCAAGAAGAAGAAAAAAAGTTTGCGCTCTTTGTGAAGGTAAGAAATTAGATTTCTTAAATGAAGAAGACATGAAACAATATATAAATGAAAAAGGTAAAATATTACCAAGAAGAGCTACAGGAACATGTGCAGAACATCAAAGAATAGTAGCTAGAGAAGTAAAAAGAGCTAGAATGATGGCAGTTTTACCATTTACAAAATAAGCAAGTTATTGCTTATTTTTTTTGTTTATAATATAATTTTTATTATGAGGTATATATGAAAAATAAGAAAATATATATATTATTTAGTATTTTAATTGCAATTTTTTGTATAACATTAGTATCTAAAACTATACCTAATGATACTTTTTCATCAATCAAAATTGGTGATTACATATTACATAATGGTATAGATTTTGTTGAACACTTTAATTTTAATGAACTAGTTTATCATAATGCAAGATGGTTATTTAATGTTATTATGACACTTATTTATAATAAATTTAATTTTTTTGGTATATATATATTTACTATTATTAATAGCATTATTCTAGGGTTAATAATGTTTAATGCTTCGTATAAACGTACTAAAAATCTATTAGTTTCATTTTTAATAACATTAATATCTATGGAATTTGCGGGAACAGCAATTGTTCCAAGAGCACAAACAATTTCATATATATTACTATTATTAGAAATTATTTTTGTAGAGAAGATGCTTGATGAAAACAGAATTAAATATTTATTTATACTCTTACCAATATCTATTTTAATAGCTAATATTCATACAACAATATGGTTAATGACTCTTATATTATTTTTACCATATTTTGCAGAGTATTTTATATCTAAAATAACTAAAAAAACAAAAGTATTTTATTCAAATAAAAATAATATAAAATTATTAATTATTTCATTTATAGTAATAGCAGTATCTGGTTTTCTTACTCCACTTGGTTTAACTCCATATACATATATGTTTAAAACATTATCTGGATTTTCATCAACATTTATTCTTGAATTACAAAAGGGTAATGTATTCTTTAATTTTTCATTATTAATACCATTTCTAATTTATATATATTTATTTGTTTATAAAAGGAATAAAATTAAAATATCAGATTTTTTTATGGTACTAGGTTTATTTATAATGTCTATAATGGCAATTAGAAATATACCTTTATTTATAATACTTGGATTTATATGTTTATCTAGATTATTTAAAGATAATATTAAATTTGAAATATTTGATATTGTATTTGAAAGTAAGATATTCATATTCTTAATACCTATACTTGTTATATTATTATCTTTAGTATTCTTATTTAAAAATACATATAAGAAAAATTATGTTGATGAGAAGATGTATCCTACTAAAGCATCTGATTATATAGTTAAAAATTTAGATTTAAAAGATTTAAGATTATATAATGATTTTGATACTGGTGCATATCTAGAATTTAAGGGTATTAAAGTATTTGTTGATTCAAGGTCAGAAATATACTGCAAAGAATTTAATAATACTGCCATATTGGTAGATTGGTATAATGTTAATAGATTAAAAGCTAATTATAAAAGTATTTTCAATAAATATGATTTTAATTATGTCTTATTATATCAGACAGAGCCATTAAATAATTATGTTTCTAGTGATGAAGACTATAAAGTAATATATATGGATCAATATTTTGTTTTATATGAAAAAGTGAAATAGATTTATTCACTTTTTTTTATACTTAAAATATAGTATAATTTATAAAGAGGGAAGCATATGAAAAATAATAAAAAACTATATATTATATTCACTATTTTAATTATCATTTTTTCTTCCTCTATAGTCATTAAGGAATTAAAAAATGACACTTTTACTGCGATTAAAATAGGTGATTATATATTACATAATGGTATAGATTTTATAGAGCATTTTAATATAGATAATACACTTATATGGCATAATGCAAGATGGTTATTTAATGTTATAGTAGCTTTAATTTATAATGCTTTTGGTTTTGTAGGAATACATGCTTTTGTATTTGGTTTATCATCAATACTTGGATTAACTATTTTTAATTTATTAAAAAAACAAAATAATAATTTAATATTATCATTTATTTTAACTATATTTACTATGGAATCTTTGGGTGGTTATATTTGTGCAAGAGCACAAACTATATCTTATTTATTATTCTTAATAGAAATATTTTCTATTGATAAATTAGTTAGTACTAATAAAAAAAGATATATTTTTATTATTCTAATTTGTTCAGTATTAGTAGCTAATATCCATACTACTGTATGGCCAATGACTTTAGTATTCTTTTTACCATATATAGCTGAATATATATTATCTAAAATAAAATTAATTAATAAAACAGATAAATTATATTATGAAAATATTAATATTAAATTATTAATAATTACATTTATTATCATTTCTTTATCAGGATTATTAACTCCACTTGGGTTAACTCCATATACATATATGTTTAAAACAATGAGTGGTGTATCATCAGAATATATTATTGAATTACAACCAACAAACATATTAACTAATTATGCATTTTTAGCATATATAGTTATTTATATAATATTACTAGTATATTTAAGAATTAAGATAAAAATATCAGATTTATTTATGTTACTTGGATTGTTTGTTATGGGTACCATTTCAGTAAGAAATAATGCATTTTTATATATAGCATCGCCTTTTATTCTTAGTAGATTATTTATTATTTGGACAAAGCCATATGAAGACAAAATAGAAAAAGTTGTAAATTATTTTAAAACAGATAAATTAGTTAGTATGATTTTGTTAATTCCTATAATATTTTTAACAACAATTAATTTTGTGGCATGTAATAGAGGAAATTATATTAATGAAAGCATATATCCAGTTAAAGCAGCAGATTATATATTAGATAATATTAATACTGATGAAATGAGATTATTAAATGATTTTAATAATGGGGCATATTTAGAATTTAGAGGCATAAAAGTATTTATTGATTCAAGATCAGAGATATATTGCAAAGAATTTAATAATACTAATGCTTTAGAGGAATATGGCAATATGAAGATTGGAAGAATTAATTATAATGTTTTAATAGATAAATATAAAATTACACACATACTATTAGAAAAAATTGATCCATTATGTAATTATATTAGTTATGATGAAAAGTATAAAAAAATATATAGTGATAAGTATTATGTTTTATATGAAAAAGTGAAATAAGATAAACTTGTTCGCTTTTTTTTCTATTAAAATTATAGTATAATAATACTATTATGAAAGAAGGTCTCTTATGAAAGTAATATTTTTAAAAGATTTAAAGGGTCAAGGAAAAAAAGATGAAATCAAAGAAGTTAAAGATGGTTATGCAGAGAACTTCTTAATTAAAAATGGATATGCAATTAAATATACTACTAGAAGTAAAGAAATACTAGATAATCAAATTGAAATAAGGAATGAAAACGAAAAAGAATTAATAAAGAATTGTAATAAAATAAAGGAAGAAATGGAAAAGAAAACTTATACTTTTAAAGTTAAGACAGGTAAAGAAGATAAGGTATTTGGTTCAGTTTCTTCAAAGCAAATAGAAGAAGAATTAAATAAGAATGGGTTTAAAGTAGATAAGAAAAAGATAGTTTTAGATGGAAGTTTAACTACACTTGGGTTTCATAAAGTTGAAGTTATTCTTCATCCAAAGGTTATAGCAAATATAAACATTAAATTAGAGAAGTAGGAGGATCTATGGATAAAAGAAATATTCCATATAGTAAAGAAGCAGAACAATCAGTTTTAGGATCAGCATTTTTATCTAAAGATGCTCTTCAAAAGATATGTGATGAGCTAAGTGAAGAAGATTTTTATTTAGAAGCTAATCAAAAAATATTTAGAGTATTATCTGATTTAAATAATGAGGGTATACCAGTAGATATCACTATTGTTACTGATAGATTAGAAAGTGCAAAAGAGTTATCTTCTGTAGGTAATATAGAGTATCTAGTAGAAATAGCTAATTTTGTACCTAGCGCAGCTAATATAGATTATTATATTGGTATTGTTCATGATAAATCAGTACTTAGAAAATTAATTAATGCATCAAATGAGATATCTAATTCTTCATATACTGAAAATTCACCAGTAAATGATATATTAGATCAAGCAGAAGCAAAAATATTTGATGTTGTACAAAAAAGAAAGACAGCAGAATTTAGAAATATACAGGATGTTGTTTTTAAAGCACAATCAGACTTAGAGAAATTAAGTGAAAATAAGAGTGAAATAACTGGATATGCTACAGGCTTTTATGAATTTGATAAATTGACCAGCGGATTACATGAAAATGAACTATATATAATAGCAGCACGTCCTGGTATGGGTAAAACTGCATTTGCTCTTAATATTGCAACATATGTAGCTAGAAATACTAATAAGAATGTTGCAATATTTAACTTTGAAATGAGTGCGGAACAATTAGTTAATCGTATGTTAAGTTCAATAGGTCAAATAAATTTTGCTAGATTTAGAAATGGTAATTTTGATAATAATGATTGGAAAAGATTAAGTGAAGCAGTAACTATTCTTGCAGATACTAATTTGAAAATAGATGATACCCCTGGAGCAACTATTTCAGATATAAGAAGTAAATGTAGAAGACTTGCTTCTAAAGAAAATGGCCTTGGTTTAGTAGTAATCGATTATTTGCAGTTGATTACTGGTTCATCAAGAAACCAAGCTAATCGTCAACAAGAAGTTGCTGAAATTTCAAGAGGACTTAAAACAATGGCAATGGAATTAAAATGCCCTGTTATAGCACTTGCACAACTTTCTCGTGCTGTAGAAGGAAGACCTGATAAAAGACCATTAATGAGTGACTTAAGAGAATCAGGATCTATAGAACAAGATGCCGACCTTGTTGGTTTCTTATATAGAGATGATTACTATAATAAAGAAGCAATGAATAAAGAAGCTAGTATTACTGAATTTATAATTGGTAAAAACAGAAATGGTCCTACTAAGACAGTAGAATTTATATTTAAAGGTAGTACTGTCACATTTACTAATTATCAAAAAGAATAGGGAGGGATATTCGTGAAGAATATAAAAGCATATATTCCTTTTGTTATTGCATTATTAATTTCAGGATTAATAATATTTGTTTATCAAGTAACTAAACCTGTAGATAAAAATCCTAAAGAAGTATATAAAGTATATCTTGATGGGAAATTTATCGGAGCAATAAAATCAAAAAAGGCTTTAGAGAATTATATTGATAATGAACAAAGAGCATTAAAAGATGAATATGAAGTAAAAAAAGTATATATACCTAATGGTATAGATATAAAAAAGGCAATTACCTTTAAAGGTAAAATAATGTCTGAAAAAGATATATATAAAAAAATAAAAGAGAATAAAAGCTTCTCTATAAAGGGATATGTAGTAACTATTTCAAAGGCTAAAAACAGTAGAATAAGTAATGAAACTGAAATAGCAGAGAAAATTAATTCCGGAGAATTAACTGAAGAAGAAATGAAAAATAATGAATCAGAAGAAACAGAAGAAGAAAAAATAGTAATATATATTACAAAAAAAGATATTTTTGATGAAGCTGTAAAAAATTTTATGTATCTATTTATTAGTGAAAGTGAAGTAAGCACATATACTAGCAATAGACAACCAGAAATTGTTTCGACTGGAAGTATGATTGAAAATATATATTTAGATCAGGATGTAACCATAAAGGAAGCTTTAATTCCTACGGATGAAACGATATATACTACAGTTGAGGATTTGACAAAATTCTTTAGTTTTAATGAAAATGTTTCTGAGAAGGAATATATTATAGAACCAGGAGATACAATTGAAAGCGCAGCATTTAAAAATGAGATTTCTACAAGGGCATTTTTAATTGTTAATCCGGAGTTTACTAGTGCAGACAACCTTCTCAAACCAGGACAAGTGGTGAACGTTGCTCGTATGGATCCTGTATTAGAATTAGCTGTTGAAAAACACGTTGTAGAAGATGTTTCAACCGTTTATAAAACAGTTGAAAAGGAAGATAATACAATGGCATATGGAACATCAAAGGTTGAAACAGAAGGAGTTAATGGAATATCTAGACAAACAGAAAAAGTTAGATACCTAAATGGTAAAGTAGATAAAGTTTATATTACAAAAACTGATGTTATTAAAGAACCGGTAGATGAAGTTATTGTTAAAGGGACAAGAAGAACATCAACTTATACAGGCGGTTTTGTTCCACCATCATTCTCAGGTTCATGGGGATGGCCATCAGTATCTTCATATATAACTACTTATTATGGTTATGATGATTGGCATGGTGGAATGCACTATGGACTAGATATTGCACTATCAGGATGCTTTTCTCCTATTTATGCCATTGAATCGGGAACTGTATTAGAGACAAATGCTGGATGTGCGGATATCAGCTATGGGGCCGGTGATTACTGTGGTTCTGGTTATGGTAATTATGTATGGATAGCACATCCTGAAAATGTATATGCGATTTATGCACATATGTCTAGTAATGTTACTGTTTATCCAGGACAACAGGTAACTAAGGGGCAAGTAATTGGATATATGGGTTCATCAGGATCATCGTCTGCGTGTCATTTACATTTTGGAACATTCTATGGTGGAAAACAATATGGTTCATATGGTGGAGGAACGGCATTTAATCCGTTAACATTATATCGATGAAAATATGTTTATTATCTAGTGGAAGTAAAGGGAATAGTTGTTTAGTGTGTACAAAAAGTACCAAGATCTTGATTGATCTTGGTACTTCTAGTCAATATGTATGTAATGAATTAGATAAATTAGGCATAAATCCACATGATATAGATGCGATTTTATTAACACACACCCACGTGGACCATATTAATGGTATTAAATCTTTTATAAAGAAGTATCATACTAAAATATATGTTACTGAAACATTAAAAGAATTACTTGAAAAAGAGATTGGTACCTTTGATTATGAATTGTATCAGGATAAAGTAGCAATAATTAATGATTTGGAAGTTAATTATATAAAAACAAGCCATGATGCTAAAGGATCTATTGGTTTTATTATTAAAGAGGGTAAAAAATCTTTAGTGTATATTACAGATACTGGATATATTAATAAAAAATATTTTGAAGAATTATCAAATAAAACAATGTATGTATTAGAGAGTAATCATGATGTATATATGCTTAAAAATGGACCATATCCTTATTTTTTACAGCAAAGAGTAGTCGGAGATAAGGGGCATTTGTCTAATGAACAGGCATCTAATTATCTATGTGAATGGATAGGACCAAATACTAAAAAAATAGTATTTGCCCATTTATCAGAAAAGAATAATACACCAGAAAAAGTAATAGAGACTTTTAATGAAAAGATGGTAGAAAATAATATAAAATTTACTAATTATATATTAGGTAAACAAAATGAACCTACAGAGGTAATAGAAATATGATAAAAATAATAAGTGTTGGAAAAATAAAAGAAAAATACTATACTGATGCAGTAAATGAGTATCTAAAGAGATTATCTAAATATACTAAAATAGATTTAATTGAAGTAAAAGATGAGGATTTTGATATATCCAAAACTTTATTAACAGAAAAAAATAATATATTAAAGTATATTGATGATAAGGATTATGTAATTACTTTAGAAATTGAAGGTAATGAATTAGATTCAGTATCTTTATCTAAAAAACTAAATGATATTCAGTTAAATAATCCAAATATTACATTTGTAATAGGTGGGTCATATGGATTACATGAAGATATAAAAAATAGAAGTAATTATAAATTATCGTTCTCAAAACTTACATTTCCACATCAGTTATTTAGAGTTATATTACTAGAACAATTATATAGATCATATAAAATAATAAATAATGAAACCTATCATAAATGATAGGTTTTTTTATGTTATAATATGTATATAAGGAGGACTTATGCTAGAATTTCATAATGATTGGGATATTGTTCTTAAAGATGAAATAAGTAAAGAATACTTTATTAATTTATTAAATAATGTTAATAAATTATATAAAGAAAAAGAGATATATCCTCCTAAAAAAGATGTTTTTAATACATTTAAATTAAGCTTTAAAGATGTAAAAGTAGTTATATTAGGACAAGATCCATATCATGGTACTGGAGAAGCTCATGGATATGCATTTTCCTCATTAAAAACACCAATTCCACCATCATTAAAAAATATCTATAAAGAATTATATGATGATTTAGGAATAAAAAAAGATTTTAATGATGGAGATTTAACTCCATGGTTTAAACAAGGAGTAATGCTTTTAAATACAGGTTTAACTGTGGAAAAGGATAAACCAAATTCACATAAAGATTTAGGATGGCATATATTTACAGATGAGGTAATAAAAAAACTAAACGAAAGAGAAAAACCAGTAGTATTTATACTGTGGGGAAATAATGCTAGAGAAAAGAAAAAATATATAACTAATAAGAATCATTTAGTAATAGAATCGGCACATCCATCTCCATTTTCAGCTAACAATGGATTCTTTGGTAGTAAACCATTTTCTAAAACAAATAACTTTTTAATAAAACATAAAATAACCCCAATTAAATGGTAAAAATCGAGATTAATCTCGATTTTTTTATTAAATAAAGGGGAATTTTCTTTAATATTCGCGAATATTATATATGGGTGTTTAGAGCTTAGTGCCCACCTTCAATTCTAGAAAGGAGATGGTATCGTAAAAAAAACGTGAATACGTTTTAAGAGTTCTTCTCTTTTCATGTATACTATTATTCCTCCTATTAATGATAATAGTAGAAATAAAAAAATGACACTTAAGCTAAAGGCTTAAATGTCACCAACCAAAAGGTAGACATTTAGGTTAAACTAAACGCTTCTCATATATATAATAACAAAAAAAACTAGATAAAATCTAGTTTTATATCTTAAAATCTTTTATATTTTCATCATTTAAATCTTTATTATCAAAGAATTGTTTTTCTTTATATTTTAATATAATGCCGATTATATTAATTGGGAATTTTCTAATATATTTATTATATTCTACTATATTTTCATTATAGTATTTTATATAAGCATTTAATGATTCATCCATTTCATTTACTTCAAAGAATAATTTATTTATATCTTCACTTGTATTTAACTCTTTGTATTGTTTTTTTATAAAGTCTAATTTATTAAAACTTTCTTTTAATAATCTATGTACTTCGAAACTAGATTTTTCATCCGTTTTTATGTTTTCTAAATCATCAATTATTTCTTTATCTGTATTTATTTTTTCTTTTACTATATTATTTATTTTTAATAAATTATCATATTTATCCCTTAAAGTATCATCTATTTTACCTTCAACTTCATTTATTTTTATAATAAAGTCTTGAAATTTGTTATAAATAATATTTAGTAATAAAAATATTATAAAGATAACTACTAATATAATTAATATGATTATCCATAGTTTCATATTTATACACCTCTATCATAAAAAAATTATAGCAAATAAAAAGGATTTATTCAATCCTAAAAGTTAGTTAGATAATTAATTTTTTCATCAAATTCGCAGTAATTCAGATAAATCATTTGTATTAAATACCATTTACCTGTACTAGGATTACTTATTATTAAATGATCTCTAGCAGCTTGTTCTATTATTCCTGAAAAAACAGTATCTCTCCATTCGTTAGAATCAGGAAAAGTACAATAGAATTTACCTAATTTACCTTTATTTAATCTTAATATATTTTCTATATATGATTGTTCATTAGTATTCATAGCAGTAGGTGCATATTCTTGATTTGGATATCCAGATGGCATACTATAATTTGGATAATAATTGTTATTCATATTTTTTCCTTTCTAATTAATAATATTAATAATAATAAAAAATATGATATAATTTTTATGGTGATTTTATGATTAATATTGTTTTATTTGAACCAGAAATACCAGGAAATACTGGAAATATAATGAGAACATGTGTTGCTACTAATTCTAAATTACATTTAATAAAACCACTAGGTTTTTCATTAGAAGATAAGTATGTTAAAAGAAGCGCAGTAAATTATTTAGAACATTTAGATTATACTGTTTATGAAAATTGGGATGATTTTAAATCAAAAAATATAGGTACTTTTTATTATTTAACTAGATATGGAAAGAAGCCACATACTTCATTTGATTATGGGGATAAAGATGAAAATATATATTTAGTATTTGGTAAAGAAAGTACTGGTTTACCTAAGGAAATATTAAGATTAGAATTAGATCATTGCATGAGAATTCCAATGACTGATAAAGTAAGGGCACTTAATTTGTCTAATAGTGTAGCTATTATGGTATATGAAGTACTAAGACAGCAAGATTTTAATGATTTATTATTTAAAGAACCACATAAAAGTGAAGACTTTATAATAGAAGAGTAAAAATTGTAAAGTATAATAAAGATATTGACATTTTATAAAAAAGAATGTATCATAAAAATATAAATAAAGAGAGGAGAATGGATATGTTTTTTCTAGACGATACTTTAGATTTAGAAAATTATGAATGTGGGGATGTACAACCATTATTTAATGCTGCATTATTTGTTATTAGAATTATTCAAATAGCAGTTCCATTTGCATTAGTAATTTGGGGATCATTAGATTGGTTCAAGGCATTAATAGCTGGTGATGAAAAGGAAATGAAAGCAAAGAGAAAACCTTTTATCGCAAGACTTGTTGCAGCAATTATTATACTTATTTTACCTTGGATCGTAAAATTAGTAGCAAAACAAATTGCAGGTAGTGATAATGCTAGTAATTTCTGGAAATGCTATGACAATGCTAAGCCAAGAATTGATTTTTCTGAAATGCAAAAGAAAGCTAGCGGAGACAAAGATACAAAATATGGTAGTTAAAAAGAATAAATCAAAAGATTTATTCTTTTTTTGTTATAAGAGGCTTATTGCTTTTATAATAGAAAAGAATTATAATAAAATATATATAAATCTTATGGAGGAATTATGATATATTTTTTAGATGATACACTTATTACTAGTACTAGCTGTGAAGGCACTAAATATTTTCCAATATTTCAAGCGGCTAAATTTGTTATTTTACTAATACAAATAGCAGTACCATTTGCATTAATATTATGGGGATCATTAGATTGGTTTAAAGCATTAATAGCACGTGATGAAAAAGAAATGATTATGAAAAGAAAACCGTTTATTGCAAGAGTAATAGCAGCAATTATAATAATGTGTTTACCATGGCTTATTCAATTAATTGCGGGAATTATTGCAGGTAAATCAGAAACTGCTGATTTCTGGACATGCTATCATCAGGCAAGACCTGTTATAGATTTTACTTCATTACAACAAAATACTGAACCAACAGATGATACTATATGGGAATATACTGGACCAACTCAAAGTATAGTATGTGAAGATATCAAAGGAGTATCTGCTAGAGAATGCCATATGTATGGCTGTGATGCAGTAATTGAAGATGGTAAAACTTCAGTATATAATTGTAAATCCAAAGTGTTATTAGATAACTGTGCTGATTATAAAGAAGAAGATTCATGTGATGGGCATTATGCTAAATCTGGCGATCTATGTAAGTGGACAGAAGTAAACGGCGGATATACTTGTGACGTTAATAGAAATGTCAGCCCATCAAATAAAGGATATAATCAAAAAAATAATAATAGTAGTAACAATAACCAAGGTTCTACAACTCAAACAACTGATGATTCAAATGCCACTAATGAAATAGATAACGATGGTGAATCAGTGGAAACAACAGAATGTTCAAAATATACAATTAAGGATCTTTGTGAAGGTTCCACAGATTCAGCTGGCAATGTCTGCAAATGGTATTCAATTCCAGGTGGAAGTACTGGGTATTGTAAAAAGAAAGACTTAAAAACATATTGTAGTCAATATCCAAAGGAGGAATGCGATGGATCAGAAACAGTTGGTGGAGATATTTGCATTTGGATTACTGGGTCAAGAAAAGGTGATTATTGCGGTGCACAACCAAAATGCACTGATGTAAATATAACAAGGGAAAGTGATTGTAAATTAACAAAAGACCCTCGCTCTGGAAAACAATGCAAATGGGTTACAGTTTCTGGCGGAGGACACTGCGTTAATCCATAGGAATAAAGCGTTTTAAAAAGCAATATTTTTATTGCTTTTTTTGCTTAAAAAAATTAATAAATAATTGTTAATAATTCTTTTATTTTCAACAAATTTATGATAAAATATTATATGATAAGAAATTGTTTCTATTTATGAGAATAGAAAGGAGAATTTTTATGAAAAAAACTATAAAATATTTATTATTTTTATTTATTACACTAGCAGTATCAATGCTGTTTACTAGTAATGTATTAGCAGAACCTGATAGTGATAAATGCAATTCACTTATGAGCGATGCGCTTCTTAAATATAAGACATATAGAAGTACTGGTGATTCTAACGATGAGGCCAAGTATAAAGAGGCATTACAAAAGTATAACGAGGAATGCGGTAATTCTGCAAGTTCTTATGTTGATTGTAGTAGCCTTATACAAAATGTTAATGAAACACGTAAGGCTTATGAATTGGATTCATCTGACGAGAATAAAAGCAAATTTGACCAGGCAGTTAAGGAGTTAAGCAATCATAAAGAATGTCTAACAGGGACAGCTAATAAGGAGTATTGTACAGAACTATACCAAAAGGCAAAAGAAAAACGTATAACTTATCAATCAACAAATTTACAATCTGACAAAGAAGCTTATGAACAATTAAAAAATGAGTATAAAACAAAGTGTAATAATACGAACGATGAAAATCTAATCGAAGTTGATCCGGATTTTACTTGCGCTGATGTTAAATATCTAACAATGACATGGTTACTTATCAGAATAGCTGCTCCATTTATAATAATATTATTTGGATCTCTTGATTTCTTTAAAGCAATGGTTGCAAGCGATGAAAAACAAATGAAACAAGCAAGAGGAAAAGCTATAAAGAGATTAATTGCATTTTTATTATTAATAATATTACCATTTGTAGTTCAATTCATTTTTAGCCATGTTGGAACTTATGGTTCTCAGAATACATGTTTAATTAAATGTATTGCTACAAACGATCAAAGCGAGAAGGGATGTGACTAATTATGATAGAAGGTATAAAACTTTTATTTCTAGCATTAAGTATATCTATTACACAATATGTATATCCAGTTATTCCTAGATTATATGATATATTCATGTATTTTGCAGATTTTGAATTCTTCAATGAAAATTTTATACATGATGTTTGGAATAATATATATGTATTAGTTGGTGTAGTAGTTATGTTTGCTATTGCAATTAAATTAATTAGTGCAATGGTAAACCCAGACACTTTAACTGATAATAAAAAAGGAGTTAAGGGAGCATATTTAAGAGCAGTAATAGCAGTAATATTAATATTTGTTTTTCCTATATTATTTGAGATTGTTGTTGACGTTCAAAAAGATCTATTAAAAGATCAAGGAAATTCTTTATTAACTCGTATATATGGTTATAAAGTGAAAGGTGATGTTGGACAATCTATGGCATGGGAGACATTTAGTGCATTTTGTACACTAGTTGATGATAGTACTGGCGTTGCTGTTGATATGTCTAACAGCAAAAATTCATATTACACAGATTATTATAGAACAGAAAAAGATATAGATAACATAAGAAATCTAGATACAGAATTATGGATGGGCGGTATAATCGAAGAAATACCTCTAGCTGAAGAAATCTTTCGTGCAACAAATATGGCGAATGATGGAGTAGCACATATAAGATATGAATACCATCCTATACTATGTCCTTTAGCAGGATGCTTAGTAGCTTATGAAATGCTATTACTATGTATGGATACAATATTCAGAGCTGCTAAATTAGCAATACTTGAACTTATGCTACCTATTGTCTTGGGAGCATTCGTATTTAATGCCGATATTCTTAAAAAATGGGCAAAAGAATTTATTTCAACATACCTAATAGTATTCTTAAAAATATTGGCAATAGGTTTTATGGTTATAGCTATTCAAGCATTAAAAGCAAAGGGGGTAATTTAATATGTATTTTTTAGAATTTTTTGAAACAGGTGGATATTTAGCTTATGATGTTATGGCTGCTGGGTTAATCAAAATACTTATAATGATAGCAATATTACAATTAGTTAAAAAAATCCCTGATATAATAAATACTATTTTTGGAACACAAATTAAAGACCGTGGTGGAATTAAAGGACGTCTTGGTGAAATGGCTGCAGTTGGTGGCCTTGCACAAAAAGCATGGACTTCACTTGGAACAACTGCAAAGAATATTGGAAAATTAGTTGCGGCAGCACCTATTGCGGGAGCTTATCTTGGCGCTAATGCTATGTATAGAAAAAAACACGATGGAGCAAGTATACGAGAGTCAAAGGCATTTAGAGAAGGAAAGGGATGGTTATCCGCTGGTAGAAAGGCATTAAAAACTGGAGATTTACTCGGCGCTTATAAAGAATATGAAACTGCAAGTGCTCCACCAACTTATACTACTACTGAAAGAGTTAAAGCACGTCAAGCAAATATTGATAGCAATAGAAAAAGAGTTCAGACTGCTCTTGGTGGTAACAATAAATATGCTAACATTATAACAGAAGATGGCGGAATAAATGGAGAAGATTCAAATGGACTTTTCCTTTCAGAAAATCAATGGAAAACAGTTAGAAAGGCAGAAAATCAAGGCTATGATAATTATGGCGAGGTAGGCGGTTTTGCTAAAGAGAGAGCAGAAGCAAAAACAAGAAAAGCAATGTTAAAAGCTATTGCTGATAATAGAGAAGAAGCTTCCAAACAATTAGCTGCATATGCTCAAAGCGTAACTGCTAGTCAGGATCCACAAGAAAAACTTGCAGGTATACATGCGGGTAATATGGCAGTTGATTACTTTAACAAAGGAAAAGCGCTTACAAGTGACGATAGAAAGTTTTTAGAAGAAAATAGCGGTAATGCTTTTGTTAGATTAGCTAAAGAAGCTATAGCAAAAGCGGAAAACGCTCAAGCGTATGTTGAAAATAACTACGGAACAGATGTGTTTAGTGGCGATGTTTCAAAAATTGGTTTGCAAAATGCTGTTGGAAAACAAGATAGTGCAATTAATCAGATGAGCAATAAGATTAAGGTTAAAGAATCAACTATGTCTGAAATAGCAAAAGGAGCTATAGAAGAATTGGATAACGAAAATGAAACAATGGATTTAAAAATGGCTGGTGCAGTTAAAAATACATCCTCATTTTCTAATTATACCGATAGAAATGGTAATTTTACTAGTGTAATTCCAAGTAATTATTTGTTAGATATGATGGAAGGAATAATAACACCAAATTATACAGATTATGGAATTGCACCTGATAATCAAACTGCTTATGAAGCCTTTTCTTCATTTGTCGAAAGTGAAAAAGCTAATGGCACAGAAATAGGTACTCCTGATTTTGGAGCCCATTTAAAAGCCACTACTAATCCCGATTTGATTAATTCTACTTCGGATGATGCAATAGATTTAATAACAAATACGAAAAGTGATCCAGGAGAAATATTATCTAAATTAAGAAATCGAATAGCAGATAATACAACTTTTGCATCCTATGTTACTAAGATGTATGAAAGCGTAAGTAGAAATGGTAGCACTAATGCTATAAGCAATTTTCAAAGTAAAGCACAGGCATTGGGATTACGTTTAGTTAACGGAAGCTGGATTTTTTAGAATAAAGGAGTGTGATATTAGATGAATTTATTTATAATACCAGCTAATCCAAAGAGTGGTAAATTAATATTCAATATATTTAGACCATTCGATTTGATATTATCAAGTGCTGGGTTATTAACTTCAGTATTAATTATATTAATAGCAGCTCCTAGTACATTACTTGGTGTTGTAATATGCCTAGCACCAGCAATAATATGTGGATTTTTGGTTATACCAATACCAAATTATCATAATGTTTTAGTTGTTATACAAGAAACAATAAGATTTTTTTCAAACAGAAGGAATTATAAATGGGAAGGATGGAGTGTGAAGAAAGATGAATCAGAATAGTTCAAGTACAGAAAACTGGATTACAGTTAAAGAAATAAACAATAATATGATTGTTCTAGATAATAATAAATTAGTATCTGGAATAAAGGTATTACCAAGAAATATCTTCATTATGGATGAAATATCTCAAAATCGTGTTATTGATGAATTAAGAAAATTCTATAATCAAATTGATTTTGAATTCTGGCTAATAGTTGCTGATAGACCTACTAATATTGATTTGTATATTTCTCAATTAGAATTACAATTAAATAATGTTAGTAAACCAGCAATTAGAAAACTAATAATTGATGATATTAATAAAGCTGATAATTTTGTTCAAAATGATGTTGTTGATACAGAATATTACATTTTATTCCAAGCATCAACACCTGAAGAAATTAGTAAGAATAATAGAACTTTAATTAGTAATCTTGCTCAATCAGGATTAATTGGTGTACAAACATCAAATGAAGATTTAAGAATGATTCTTGATAATTTCTTAAATGGGGGTAAAACATTTACAGAAAGGACAGTGACTACTCAGTGAGCTTAAGAAAAGAGGTTGCCCCAAAAGGGATTACATTTAATGCTAATGATTTCTTTATTAGTGATACATATGCAACAGTTTTAACAGTAGTATCTTACCCTGGTGCTATATATCCTGGATATTTAGCATCACTAATATCAGGGTTATCTGGTGTTAAAATAGTTGCTAAGCATATACCTATTGCATTTAGTGTACTTGCTAAAATGCTTAATAGACAACTTGCTGATATTCAAGATAGATATCAAAGAGAAAATGATGTTACTGTTCAAGAAAAACTAAGACAGGATTATGATTCATTAAATGACTTTATAACAACAATTACAAATAATCAATCTAGAGTATTTGATTTCCAATTACATATAATGATAACTGCTGGGACAAAAGAACAATTAGAACAAAGAAAAACACAAGTTAAAGATACATTAGAAGGAATGCAAATGAGAGCTATTCCTCTTAGATTTGAACAAGAAAAAGTATTAAAATCTTGTTTACCTATATTTGAAAGACAAGATATTGAAGATAGAATTGGTACACCAATTCCATCTCCTACACTTGCTGCTATGTATCCATTTGTATTTGATTGTATTAAAGATCCAGGTTTATCTTGCTTACTTGGTGTAGATTTCTCTGGTGGTATCATTCTATTTAACCAATTTTTATATCAAATAAAGAAAGAGCATAATAGAAACAATGCGAATATGATATTACTTGGTACTTCAGGTTCAGGTAAATCAACTGCTGCTAAATTAATGCTTAGAACTCATATTAGAAATGAGTATAAGATTGTAGCAATTGACCCTGAAGGTGAACTTGAAGATATGACTAAGTTATATGATGGAGATTTTATCAACTTAGGTCTTGGCGGTGAATATGGTATGATCAACCCACTTGAAATAATAGTAGATGTTGATAAAGAAGAAGCTGGAGCAGAAGTTGGTAAATCAGTATTTATTAGTGCAATTCAAACATTAAAAACATTTATGATGTATTATGATCCATCAATTGAAGAAGATGTTTTAAATTTATTTAATGAAGTAGTAATAGAAACATATCAAAGATTTAACATAAATGTTAATACTGATTTTACTCAATTAAAATCAGAAGATTATCCAACATTTAGTGATGTTTATAAAACTATTAGGGGAAGAATTCTTTCTTATGGAGAACAAACTAAAGAAAGAGATTTAATGGAAAAACTTGAATTAAAAGTAAGACCATTAACATATGGAGGATTGGAACATTATTTTGATGGGCATACAACAATTACTCCAAAATCTAATTTTATAGTATTTAATATTAGAGAA
>CAMUYN010000007.1 GCA_947165005.1 uncultured Bacillota bacterium | reverse complement strand
CCTGTATCTATATATGTGTAGTTAAGTCTTTTAGCCACTTCTTTAGCTATAGTTCCTTTTCCTGAACCACTTGGTCCATCAATTGCGATAATATTATACATAAATCCTCCTAAAAAAATAAAAGGATGGTACACTAAGGAGTGCATAAGCACGGTACCATCCTTTCTTTAACTTAATTATTTAACGGTATTACCGGTGATTTCTCACATCTAGAATGGTAGCTTTCAATAATTTATTTATCTTAGTATTTCACCATCACTAAGTCTCTATAATAAATAACATTATTTACTCTTCATTCTTTTGATTTTTATTAAACATCTCTGTTATCTTAAATTTATCATTTATAAATAACCATATTGTTTTAATTATTGCGGTAAGTGGTGTTGCAATAACCATACCAATTATACCAAAGAAATGACCAAATATCAATAATCCAAGTATAATTGTTACTGGATGTAATTTCATTGTCTTGCTCATTACAATTGGATGAAGTATATAACTTTCTATTAATTGAATTGCTATAACTACAATTGTAATTATAATACCTAATTTAAAATCTGTAGCAAATGTTACTGCTATTATAGGAATACCACCTATATAAGGTCCTACATACGGAATAATATTAGTTATAGCATTCCAAAGTGCAAAGAATATAGCTGCTTTAAGTCCTGATATTCCAAAGCATATAGCAGATACTGCAAATACAAGTATTGCAATTAAACCTGTACCTTTAACAAATGAGAATATTTGTTCTGAAATGTCTTTAAATAATCCATGAATACTAGTTCTATGCTTTTTTGGTACAAATATATACAAAAATTCAGAAGCTCTATCAAAATCCAAACATAAATAAAAACCAATAATTAAACTAAGTAAAACAGTTCCAGTCTTAGATACAAAAGATGTTGCTAAACTTAATAATTTTGCAGGCATATTTGTAGTGTATGAGTTTAATACATTATTTAGAATATTATTTACATTTAATGTATTTGCTTCATTTAATTCGCTCATATTCAATTTAGTTAATAAATTATTAATAAATACATTTACGGTATCAAATACAGTTGGTAAATACTTAATCAATTCATTTACTTCTTTAACTACTAACGGAATTAAATAATGAAGTAATAAATATACCGCAAGAATAAAAATTACAAATATTATAATTGTAGCTGCTAATCTATTTAATTTCTTCTTAGCAGTCATTCTAGTAATTAATGGATTTAATAAATATGCAATTATGATTCCAATAAATATTGGAGAGATTACTTTTATAAAATTCCATATAAAGCCAAATACTTTCCATTCTTTATTTATTAATGTTAGTGCATAAATACCAAGAACTATTAATAAAATATATAGTATTTTAAGTATTCTTTTACCAATTGATGCAATTTCATTTACATCTTCATAATTAATCTTATCTTTTTTCATAAGTACACCTCTATAATTATTATAGCATTATTTTATTCATTTATATTATTTTTTATAATATTTTCAAGTGATTTTACAGCATTATCCAGATCATCATTAATGATTTTGTAATCGTATCTAACAGACGTTGCTATTTCTCTTTCTGCTGTCTTCATTCTATCTTCAATATCTTCAGGTGAAACATTTCCTCTATTTATAAGTCTGTCTTTTAGTATATCCATTGATGGTGGCAATAAAAATATTGATATAGCATCAGGATATATTTTTTTAACATTAGCTTCTCCCTCGACTTCTATAACCATTATTACGTCTTTACCTTTTTCTAATTGCTCATCAATCGTATTTTTTAATGTTCCGTAATAGTTATTATTATATATGGTGTATTCTAAAAGTTCTCCATTTTTAATTTTGTTTTCAAATTCTTCTTTTGTAATAAAATGATATGTCTTATCAGGTATATCCCCTTCTCTTATTTTTCTAGAAGTACAAGATATACTCTTATACGCATCATTTCGTTTTAAATATTCTGCGACAACAGTATCTTTACCAATTCCACTTGGTCCAGACACAACAATTAATTTCCCTTTTTTCATATTTACCTCTTATATAAATTATAGTTTTTAAGACAAAAAAAAGTCAATTATTTTGACTCTTTTTTAGTTGTTTTTTTAGCTTTAGTAGTTTTTTCTACCTTTTTAGTTTCTTTCTTTGGAGTAGCCTTTTTAGTTTCTACTACTTTTTCTTCTTTAGCTACTTTTTCAGTAACATTTTTTCCTTTATAGAAACCACATTCTGGGCAAACTCTATGAGGTCTAATAGCTGCACCACAATTTGAACATTTAACAGTACTGTTAGCTTCAATTTTGTAGTGAGTTCTTCTCATTCTACCTCTAGTTTTTGATATTTTTCTAAATGGAACTGCCATACTATCACTCCTTCCCTTTATTCATCTAAATAATCCTTTAATTTAGATAATCTAGGATCAATTTCTTTATCCTCTTCTTCATCAGTTATAAATTTCCATCCATCTCCATAAATATTTTTTTCTTCAATATCAGGACTTACAACTTTGATTGGAATTTCCATTAATATATTTTGCCATATAATTGGAAGTAAATCAATAGAATTGTTTAAAATTTTCATATTTTCGTCGTTTTCTTCACTAATTTCTTCCTCAATATCTATATCCACATCATATTTAACATCTTTTAGTGAAATACTGCATATTAATGTTAATATACATTTAATATTTAAATTTAAACTTAACATATACCCATCATTAGTAATATTACCAGTAACACTTACTTTAGATATATCTCTTATATCATCATTTAAGTATTCTTTTGGGATATCTATTTCTTCATTAATTACTATTTCATCAGTTTGATTACATAATAATTTACTTAGATTAATATTCATATTTCCTCCGGCATATAAAGTATACTATAAATACTTTATAAAATCAATTAAAATTTAATTACTTTTGGTTCCTCAGTAAATGAATAAATAGTTGCAGTAGCATCTTCAAAATACAAAACTTCTGTATTATCATCATCTGCACGGTACATAGATTTTAAGGATGGATTAGCCTCTAACATACTAATCTTAGCATCAAGCCTATCATCTCTAATAAGTTTTCCTGATACTCTAATCCATTTACCATTTAAAAATGTACATATTTCTACATTATTATTCTTTTCTATTTGCTTAGAAACATTTTTTATTTTACCTGTTTGAACATATAATTTATCTTCAAATATATTTACTACTCCAAATGGTCTAACTCTTGGTTTATCTTCATCAATTGTAGCTATGTAAAAAGTTCCTGCTTTCTTTAGAAATTCATATACTTCATTCATATTATTTATCCTTTTCTTCTAGATAATTTACTAGATTTTTATATGCATCCGGACTCCAAAAGGCCCATCTTTCTTCATCAGGAAAATTACCTAATGTTTTTTCTTCTCCTTCTGGTATAAATAAATGATCTATTACTCCCCAACCGTACTCACCAGATGATTCTAGTGCTATTTTACCTTTAGTAATTCCTTCAAAAACAATTGGGTCCTTTCCAGGCTCACAATACGCTATTGCTTCTTTAAAATATGCTTCCCTATCTTCTATACCTTCCATTAATCTTAAGAAACCTTCAACACCCAAAGTCTCGTCTGTATATTTCATATAAGCTCCAGGAAAATTATTCAAACCTTTAATAAATAATCCTGTATCGTTTTTCATAACTGGTCTATTTAATTCATTAGCAGCCCATTCTGCTGAATATTTAGCGACATCAGAGACATCATCTGCTTGTATCTCAGGTGTTTCCATTTTAATGTTATCAATTTCATATCCAAGTGGTTCCAATGCTTGTTTAGCACTTGCTATCTTGGCCCAATTTCCTGTTACATAAGTTATTTTCTTTTCCATAAAACCTCCTTATATTCCCATATTATATGGTATATCATCAAATTCAACTATTTCTAAACCTTTTAATTCTTTACCTTCAAAAGTTAATTTAAATACTTCAGGTGCATTAATTTGTTTTTCAAATGCAATCTTACCATTAAATTCATATTTTAGTTTATCATCAAATACACCAAGAAATTTACAATAATTTAAAAGATAGAATGTTATTGCATATCCATGAGAGAATATTGCTATTCTTTTTTCTTCATGCTTATCAAGTATTTCATTTATTACTTCTCTCATTCTTTCTCTAACATCTTTTTGAGATTCACCACCAACTGTTTTAAAATTCTCATCAAAATATTGTCTTTCAAACCAGTCTGGATATTCTTTTGTATTATCTATACCTGATCTTCTTTCATCTAATCTTTCATCAATATTTGCTTTTAATCCTTGATTATGCATTAAGTATTTAGCAGTTTGTAATGTTCTAACACAATTACTTGTATATAAAACATCTATATCTTTTAATTCGTCTTTAGAACATAATAATTCTGCTCTTTTTTCTCCTTCAACACTTAATATTATTTTTTCATTTCTTAATAGTTTTTCTTGCTCAGTATTATACGTTTCTATATAACTATTTGGCATTCTTATTGAATGTCTTATTAAATAAACCGTTGTCATAATATCACCTCTTTTATTATAACATAAAAAATAAGCCATAAGGCTTATTTTATTTTTTCTACTCTAAATTTAACATTTTTACCATTAATATCATAACTTTCTGTATCTAATGATGTCTTAATTATATCAAGTGATAAAGTTTCTTTCTTGATGTAATCAGTAAATTTAGCAAGTACATCATCAAGATCTCCATCATAATATAGATTTATTCTATTTTCTACTTCAAAATTACTTTCTTTTCTTAAGTTTTGGACTTTAGATACTATTTCTCTAGCTACACCTTCAAGTAATAATTCTTCAGTTAAAGTAGTATCTATAACTATAAAGTTATCATTTAAGTATGCAGCATCATAACCTTCTTTAGAATTAACTCTTATATCAACCATTTCAGGTGTTATTTCTAAGTCTTCTTCCATGAATCTTATAGTAATAGAATTACCTTTAGATAAGTTGTTTATATCTTCTTGTTTAAGATTTGATAATCCATTTGCATATGCATTTATATTGCTGCCAAACATCTTACCACATACTTTAAAATTAGGTTTTATTTCAAGAGTCATAAACTTAGTTAAATCTTTCTCAAATACTACTTCTTTAACATTTAATTCTTCTTTTATTAAATCCACTAGATCTGAAATTAATTTTTCATTCTTACCATCTAAGATAGCTTTAGATATAGGTTGTCTAACCTTTATCTTAGCTTCTTCTCTTGCATTTCTTCCTAAAGAAATTAAATCTCTTACAAGATCCATTCTTGTTTCTATTTTTTCATTTACTTTAGATTCATCATATACTGGGAAATCGCTTAAATGAATTGATTCTTCACTTGTTAATTTAGTATATATATCATCAGTTATAAATGGTGTGATTGGAGCAACTAATTTTAAGAAATTAGTTAATACATCATAGGTAGTTTTATATACTGCCTTTTTAGAAGTATCAAGTTCTGATCCCCAGAATCTTCTTCTATTTCTTCTAATATACCAGTTAGAAAGATCATCATTTAAGAATGTTATTAAGTATTTAACTACTTTATTTAAGTCATATTCTTCATATGCATCAGTTACATTCTTAACTAAGTTATTATATTTAGAAAGAAGCCATTTATCTATTTCATCTAATTCATCATAATTAACGTCATAATCCCTAGGATCTACATTATCAGTATTAGCATATAATTCAAAGAATGTATAAGTATTCTTTAATGTATTATAGAACTTAGATACTACTTCATCCAATGCTTTATGATCAAATTTAATTGGAGTCCAAACAGGCCCTATATTCATTAAATAGAATCTTACTGAATCTGCACCATAATTTTCAATTGTAGTAAATGGTTCAACTATATTACCAAGAGATTTACTCATCTTCTTACCATTAGCATCAAGCATTAAATCATTAACAAGTACATTTTTATATGAACTTTCTCCTGAAATAATAGTAGATATAACAAGTAATACATAGAACCAACCTCTTGTTTGGTCTATACCTTCAGCGATAAAATCTGCTGGAAATTGTTTTTCAAATAATTCTTTATTCTCAAATGGATAGTGGAATTGTGCATATGGCATTGATCCAGAATCAAACCATACATCCATAACATCTTTTTCTCTATTCATTACTTTACCGCACTTAGAGCATCTGATATGGATATTATCTACATATGGTCTATGTAAATCAAGTTCACTATCTTTTATTTCTTCAAGAGATTTTTCTTTTAATTCAGCAATCGATCCGATTACATCAAAATGACCACATTCACATTTCCAAATTGGTAATGGGCATCCCCAATATCTATTTCTTCCGATACCCCAATCAACCATATTTTCAAGCCAATTATTAAATCTCTTTTCACCTACAAATGATGGATGCCAATTAATTTTACTATTAGCTTCAATTATCTTATCTTTCATTGATGTATTATTTAAATACCATGCTGGTTTAGCAAAATAAATAAGTGGGCTCTTACATCTCCAACAATGAGGATATTCATGTGATATCTTTATTTTCTTAAATAATTTATCATTTTCTTTTAACCATCTAATAATATCTATTTCTAGTTCTGGATCAGTTACTAATCTACCTGCCCATGGCCCTTCAGTATATTTACCATCAAGTCCTACTGGATTAACAAATGTAATACCATATTCTTTAGCTATTCTATTATCGTCAGCACCATATGCTGGAGCAATATGTACTATACCAGTACCATCTTCCATAGTTACATAACTATCTGCTACTACTTCAAATGCTTTACCCTCGGTCTTTACAAATGGCATTAATTGTTCATATTTAGTACCAACAAGAGTCTTACCTTTAAATGTTTCAAGTATAGAATAATCTTCACCTAGTACTTTATCTGCTAAAGCTTTAGCTAAGATAAATTTATATCCCATACTTTCTACTTTAACATAATCCTCATCCGGATTAACACATAATGCTAAGTTAGCCATTAAAGTCCATGGAGTTGTTGTCCATGCTAAGAAGTATTCATCTTTACCTTCTACTTTAAATGGTGCAATAACTGTATTTACAGATACTTCTTTATATCCTTGTGCAACTTCAAAATTAGATAGTTCTGTACCACATCTAGGGCAATATGGAAGTACTCTATTTCCTTCATATATTAATCCTTTTTTATGCATCTCATTTATAATCCACCATTCAGATTCAATAAATTCATTAGAACATGTTACATATGGATGTTCCATATCTATAAATTGACCCATCATATTAGTTAATTTCTTAACATCGTCAATACATGTATCTGTAGTATTTCTACATTCATCTATAAAGTTTTTTATACCAAATTTTTCAATATCTGCTTTACCATTAAAACCTAATTTCTTTTCAACATTAACTTCTACTGGTAATCCATGAGTATCAAGCCCTATTTTTCTTAGTACTCTATAACCTTTCATGGTCTTATATCTGCAAAATGCATCTTTTATTTCTTTTGCATACATATGATGAAGTCCTGGTTTAGCATTTGCATAAATTGGTCCATCATAAAATACAAAGTTATTATCTTCAGGTCTATTTTCTATAGATTTTTCAAATACTTTGTTATCTTTCCAATATTTTCCTACCCTTTGATTCATTTCATAAGGGGTTTCATTTTTTAATTTTTCGAATACCATATTATCCTCCTTAAAATATAAAAAAGTCTATGATGTAAGGGCTCATTAGAGTGGTACCACCTTACTTCATAGACTTTCTATGCTCTCTTACTATAACGCTAGTTAAACGCCTTATTCTAATTATTCAAATAAGGATATCAAGAGTGATTTAATATTTATAACTTGTTAGCTTACACCGAGCCGCTAACTCTCTTAAAAGTATTTAAATATTCGTCTCTATCATTTATTATCAATAATTTTATTAAAATTGTCTTTTAATTCATCATATTTAGCTTTAGCTTCCTCTAATTCTTTTGAAAGTTTTATTATTTCTTGATTCTTTTCTTTATTAGAAGCAACTATTTTCTCAACTAAACTGATAATTTCATCAAGGTACGCATTAACCTCGCCCTTGTCATAGCCATAAATGGTTGTTTTAAACTTATCCATAAACCACCCTCAACTAATGGTTATTTATTATAATACCTTTCGTTTATAAAATCAAGATAAATCTACATCATCATTTTTTGTTCTAGACTTTTTATCTTCTTCGTCAGTCATTTTACCTTGTACATTAATATTTTTAGGTGTACATAAGAAAATACCTGAACCTAATTTTTGTAAATCTCCACCAATTGCATATAAAGTTCCACTTAAGAAATCTACTATTCTTTTAGCTTGTTCTGGCGTTACTCTCTTCAAATTAACAACGACTGCATTTCTTTTCTTTAAATGATCTGCTATTTGTTGACTTTCAGAATAAGCTCTTGGTTCTAATAGAATCATTTTATTTCCTTCACTATTAGTATCTTTATAAGCTTCATCTGGAGTTAAAGTATAGAAAGTATCTTCTACACTATTGTTTTCTTCTTCTTTTCCTAATATTTTATCAAACATTCCCATGAATTTCCCTCCATATCATATAAAAATATAATACCATAAAACAAATAAAAAGAAAAGATTTTTCTTATAACTTAACATAAATTTAATATTTTATAGTACAAATCAAATTTTTATGCACTTATATAAATGAAGGAACATTTAATTATGTTGAGTGTCATCTTTAGTTTGGTAATGATACTCAGCTAGAGTATCATTTTTTTATTTCTACTATTATGAATAAAAAAGATAGCATAATGCTATCTTTTAAAAATTGATCTTATCTAATACATAGTCTTTAACTTCATCAAGATTTAGAGTTATTTGTTTCATTGTATCTCTATCTCTAATAGTTACTGTATTATTATTAATTGTTTCATCGTCTATTGTTATACACCATGGTGTACCTATAACGTCTTCTCTTCTATATCTTTTACCTATATTACCTGATTCATCATATGTACACATAAAGTTTTTAGATAATTCTTTATATACTTCTTTTGCTTTATCAGCATGGTTCTTCTTAATAAGTGGTAATATTGCTACTTTATATGGTGCTAAATAAGGTAATAAATGCATTACTTCTCTAGTAGTACCATCTTCTAGTGTTTCTTCATCGTATGCTTCGCATAATGTTGCTAAAACTAATCTATCACAGCCTACTGAAGATTCTACTACATATGGAATATATTTTTCATTAGTTTCTGGATCTAAATACTCAAGTGATTTACCAGAATATTCCATATGCTTACTTAAATCGTAATTAGTTCTATTATGTGTTCCCCATAATTCACTAAATCCAAATGGAAAATTATATTCTATATCACAAGCTTCTTTAGCATAGTGACTTAATTTATCATGATCATGGAATCTTATATTTTCTTCCTTAATTCCTAAATCTTTTAAGAAATTCTTTGCTTTTTCTTTATATTCAGCATAGAAATTACTATCAGTTCCTTCTTTACAGAATAATTGATGTTCCATTTGTTCAAATTCAATTGTTCTAAATGTAAAATTACCTGGAGTTATTTCATTTCTAAATGCTTTACCTATTTGGCCTATACCGAATGGTATTTTAGCTCTCATAGTTCTTTGAACATTTAAGAAGTTAACAAATTCTCCTTGTGCAGTTTCTGGTCTTAAATATACTACTGATTTATCATCTTTAATAACACCTCTATTAGTTTCAAACATTAAGTTGAATTCTCTAATATCAGTATAGTTAGATTTACCACATTTAGGACATGGTATATTATTATCTTTAATATATTTAACCATTTCCTCATCAGTCATTTTATCTGGTACTACATCACTAGTAAATCCTTCAATTAAATGATCTGCTCTATGTCTTGTTTTACATTCCTTACAATCAATTAATGGATCTGAGAAATTACTTATATGTCCAGATGCTTCCCATACTCTAGGATTCATAAGTATTGCAGCATCTATTTCAAATGAATTATCATTTTCTTGAATAAATCTCTTTCTCCATGCATCTTTAACTGCATTTTTTAATCTACTTCCTAATGGACCATAATCCCAAGTATTAGCTAATCCATCATATATTTCAGATCCTTGAAATATAAATCCATATTGCTTACTAATATTAACTATTTTTTCCATTGTTAATTTTTCCATATTTCCTCCTAAAACAAAAAAAGACCCCTTTGATTATAGGGACGAATATTTCCGCGGTTCCACCCTACTTATTCAAAAGAATCATCTCTTTTATATATAGCTAGAAGTTTCCAACCTTCATTATCGCTTTTCTACTTAAATTATATATCTTTTTATTATTAAAATCAATTACTTATCTTCTCTTTTACACTAGTTAATTCATTCTTAATAATTTTAATTAAATGTTTATGATGTATTATGCTAAATATTTCATAACCAGGTAATTGAAGTAATAAGTTTTCATATTTTAATAGTTTTTTAGAATAATATTCATAGAATAATTCATTCTTATTTTCAAGTATTCTTGGTCCAAAATAATTTTGAGAATAATTATATTTTTCTATACCTTTAGTAAATTCAATAATAGTGTATATTATTTCATTATCCATTACTAATTCTTCTTTTGATATTTTATATCCTAGTTTAGTAACAAATGTTCTTAATTTAACAACATCTGTATTACATTGGATAATTATTTTAGGATAATTAACCATTTTAGGGGCATTTGATAATATCTTTTTAATATTATGAAAACCCATACCACTAATAACAATAGTATCAAATTCATCTGGATTAACAATTGTTAATCCATCACCTAATCTTGTTTCAATCCTTTTACTTAAATTATTTTTTTCTATATTTGATTTAGCTTGATTTAAAGCTCCTTCATGTATATCACTAGCTATTATATTTATGTTTTCATATTTTTTACATAGATAAATATCTAAATTTGCGTGATCACAACCAATATCTATTAACTTGTCCGAGGGTTCTATAAAATCAGCAATTGCCTCTAATCTTTTTGATAATTTCATATTAGTCCACCAAATAATCCTTTAACTTTTTACTTCTAGATGGATGTCTTAATTTTCTTAAAGCTTTAGCTTCAATCTGTCTAATTCTTTCTCTAGTTACTCCAAATATCATACCTACTTCTTCAAGAGTTCTACAGGTTCCATCAACTAAACCAAATCTTAGTTTTAATACTTGTTCTTCTCTTTCAGTTAAAGTAAGTAATACTTCTGATATTTCATCTTTTAATACTTCATTAATTGCATATTCTTCTGGGCTTAAACTATTCTTATCTTGAACGAAATCTCCTAAATGAGAATCTTCTTCTTCACCAATTGGAGTTTCAAGTGATAGAGGATCTAAGCTTATCTTAATTATTTCTCTAACTTTTTCTTCTGGTATTTTTAATTTATCACTTAATTCTTTTTCAGTTGGTTCTCTATTAAGTTCTAGAGTTAATTGTCTTTGAACTCTCTTTAATTTATTAATAGTTTCAACCATATGAACAGGTACTCTTATTGTTTTAGCTTGGTCTGCAATAGCTCTTGTGATAGCTTGTCTAATCCACCAAGTAGCATATGTACTAAATTTGTATCCTTTTGAAGAATCAAATTTATCTACTGCTTTCATAAGTCCAATATTACCTTCTTGAATTAAGTCTAGGAATGATAAGTTTCTTCCTACATATCTTTTAGCAATGGAAACAACAAGACGTAAGTTTGATTCTGCTAATTTTCTTTTAGCATCTTCGTCGCCATCTTCTATTTTTTTAGATAATTCTAATTCTTCATCTAAACTAAGAAGTGATATTTGTCCTATTTCTTTAAGATACATTCTTACTGGGTCATTGATAGATAAATTCTTAGGTAAGCTTTCTTCTGATATATCAAGGGATAAATCCTCTTCTCCTGCATCTTCACCATCTTCAACGACTTCTATATTATTTTCTCTTAAAAAATTGTATAAATCATCTAGAGATTCTGAATCCATTTCTAGACCCTTTAATTCTTTAGCCAATTGTTCGAATGTTAAGAATCCAACACTCTTTCCTAATTCAAGCAATGATTGTTTTCTTTCTTCAATTGTTCTAATTGTACCATCGCTTTTTATATTAGTATCTTCATCTACCTTTTTAGATTTCTTTTCTTTTTTAGGTTCTTCTATTTCATCAGATACTATTTCAATATCGTTTTCTGCTAAAAAATCATATATTGCATCTATATCTTCTGGTGTAATATCATCGCTTTCTAAAAACGAATTAAGTACATCTGCAGCAACATACCCTTTTCCTTTACTTGCTTTCTTTAATTCTTTTTCTATTTTCTTAATATCCATAACTTTTTCCATATTATCACTCCTACATTTTACTCTTTATTTCTATTATTTTTTTTGCTATTTCTTTTCTTACTACATCATTTGTTTCTGTCTTTAATTTATTTTGTAAATTTTCTATTTGTTTCTTATTAGAAAATTCTCTAATTGTATCAAAATAATTATCTATTTCTTCCATGCTATAATTTTCACTAAACTCTAATGAATCAATATATGAAACCCTTTTTACAAGTTCACTATTATCCCCTAAATATGTAATAAAGTCAACTAGATTAAAACTATTATATTTCTTAAAGAACAATACTATTTCACTAGCTAACCTTCTATCTATTTCATCAGGTAAATAACTCAAATTATTAAAATAATACTGAATAATATTATTATGTCTGATCATATTAAATAATATTAATTTAGAAGCTTTATCATATTTATTTTCCTTAAACTTAATAATTGGTTTAATTTCTACTTTAACTTCTTTTGTTTTGGTCTTTATCTTTGATTTAATAATATCACTATCTACATTAGTTAATTTAGATATTTTTTTAATTTCCAAATCTCTAATTACATCATCTTCTATATTAGAAATTTTATCTATTATAGAAGTAATGAATTTAGATACATCCTCTGGATTATTAAAATTATAATTATTTTTTAAATTAAATAATGCATAATCAAATGCATTAATAGGTTTAGATAGATGTTCCATCATCTTATCTTTTCCTTTTTTAATTATATAATCATCTGGATCTAAATCTTCTTCTAATCTAACTATATTTAAATTAAAATCTATATCCTTAGATAACTCTATAAATGATAATGTTGCTTTTTCTCCGGCAGAATCACCATCAAACATAAGAATTACATTATTGGTTAGTTTTCTAATTAGATTTAATTGTTCTTTAGTAATTGCAGTCCCCATAGTAGCTACTACATTAGTTACTCCAATTGTATATAGACGAATAACATCCATAAATCCTTCACAGATAATTATTTCATCTTTATCAAGAATACTCTTTCTAGCATTTTCATAATTATATAGTAATGATCCTTTTTTAAATATATCTGTTTCCATTGTATTAATATATTTACTTTGATCTTTACCTTCATATATTCTTCCAGAGAAGCCAATTACTTTACCATTAGTATCCCAAAGTGGAAACATTATTCTATTTCTATATATATCATTAACTTTACCATCATTATTAATGACTGCTATTCCAGATTTAACTAATAACTCTTTTGAGTAACCTTTCTTTAATAGTAATTCAGTTAGTTTATTATCACTAAAAGATAGTCCAATTTGGAACTTCTTAATAATATCATCATTCATATCTCTTGATATAAGATAATTCCTTGCTATCTTACCAAGATTAGTATTTAAATTGTTTTGATAAAATTTATTAGACAAATCATATATATCATATTCATCTTTAAATTTAATATCTTCTTTTGGTTTATAAGTACCAATATCAATACTTATTCCTACTTTATTTGCAACCTCTTTGACAGCTTCATAATAATTAATATTTTTATAGTCTTTAACAAAATTGAATACATTTCCAGCAGCTCCACAAACAAAACATTTATACATCTGTTTCTCTTGAGATACACTCATACTAGGATTATGGTCATCATGAAAAGGACAAATACCAAAATAATTTTTGCCCTTTTTTGTTAATGGAATATAATCTCTAATAACATCAACTATATTAATTTTTCTTTGAATTTCAAATATCTCTTCATTTGATGGCTTACTCAAAAAAATCACTCCAAATATTATATTCGCGAAAAGTATCGCAAATTCCCCTGTTTTCCTTAAAAAAATTGAATTTTTTTAATAATTGTGTAAAATTTGCGTAAAATTTAATAGAAAGGATTACGAAAATGAATTTAAAAAAGATAAAAATAATTTCAATAATAGGTATATTCTTATTATCCTTTATAGTACATTATGGGTATGAATTATTACCTAGTTTTATTTCAAGTATATTTTTCCCAATTAATGAATCATTGTTTGAACATATGAAATTAATAGTAACCTGTTATTTATTATGGGGATTTATTGAAAATAAATTATTAAAAGATAATAAAAACTTCAAGAGTAATTTAATAATATCAATTCTTATAAATATAATAGTATTCTTATTAATATTCTATCCTATATATTTGACTTATGATCATAATTTAATATTAACTTTATCAATTTATTTAATATCAATTATAATAACACAGTTCATAAGCTATTTTATATTAAAATCAAATAAAGTATTATTTTTAAATAAATATTTTTATATAATAATGGCTATAATTATAATAGTAAATATAATTTTTACATATTATCCGATTAATAATAATTTTTTTATTGATTATATGAATAAAAAAATAGGATTTAGTAATTACTACTAATCCTATTTTTTATTAAGTTCTTCTTTTGCTTCTTTAACTGTATCTGATAAATCTATTGTATCTGATAAAGTTTCTATTTCTACTGGTTGTTCTTCTTTTTTTCTTTTCTTAAATATTTTCTTAAATATTTCTGATTTACATAAGAAATATCCTAGAACTATACCTAATGTAAATGTTCCAATTAAAGATATTGTATATATAATCCATTCTTTTTTGCTTGTTTCATCTGGACAAGTCTTAACAATTTCTTTTTCTTCATCTTCTCTTGTTACAATTATTTGATATGTTTCATTTTTAGTTTTATCTTTACTTACTACATTAATTTTCACAACATTCTTACCAACAATGAATTTTGAATTTCCTGTTATAGTTACTTCAGCTTCTGGATTTGTTGGTGTAGCAGTGATATCTAATTTTGTAGTTTCATAATCAACATTTACATAGTATTTTTTTTCATTACTTGAAAAATCTAGTTTTTGGCCTTTTACAGTTAATACGCTTAATGTTGCATCTTGAGCTTTTAATTCTTCTTCAGTTGGGGTTACATTTAGTGTTACTTTTATAGTATATGCATTTTTTGTTCCGTTTTCTGCTTGGCATACTACTGTTACCTCATTTTCACCCTTAACTAATGCTCCAGCATTAGGAGTTACTGATATAGTTGAATGTGGACTAGTAGGTTCAGCTTTTATATCAACTGCTGTAACATCAGTTACAGTTGCTGAATAATTATAAGTATTCTTATCAAAGCTTGGACTTAAAACAGTATTTGGAATCTTTAGTGATTTTAAACTTGCATCTGTTTCAATACCACGAATTGTAACAGTACCCGCATTAAAATTAACTTCTTTTGATTTTAATTCTTCACCATTTTTTAAAACACTATTACCAGTTAAAACTAATTTTACAGTACCAGCTTTAGCATCATCGTTAACTCTAAATGTTAATGTTGCAAGTTTTGCATCATCAATTACATTCTCTCCTGCTATTATTCCACCTGTAGCGCCATCTGTTAGTGTAACCATATTAGCTGGATCAGATGATATAGTAATATTATAACTAGTTAATGTATCAGCAGTTGATGGGCCTTTAACATTAACATCAACAGTAAATACATCTCCTGGTTTAACATTTTCAGCTCCTCCAATAGAGAAAGTAAATGTATCATCAGCATATGCTGTTCCAATACCTATAAACAGCATTCCTATAAATAATAACGTTTTTATAAAATTCTTTTTCATATATCCTCTTCCTATTCTTTAAAATTATATCATACTATTTATAAAATTTAAATAGTCTTTATCCTATCGTAAAATTCATCTATATTAAATAATCCATATTTTTTATATTTTTTCAAATAATGTTTTTCTAATATTCTCCAGAACTTAGTAGTAATTGGTTCTTTATCTTTTAATTTATTAACAAATATTACTTTTAGTCCATTTCTTTTGGCACCAAGAACATCTGTCATAAATTGATCTCCTATAAAAACACACTCATTTTTCTTAAACATATTCATTATTTTTTTATAATTTCTTTTTAATGGTTTCATTGAAGAATAATATGAATCTACACCAAGTTCATTTGCTATACTGTATACTCTTTTCTTTCTAGAATTACTAAAAAGAAATACACAAAAATCATTTTTTAAGTTATTAAATAATGATTTTGTTTCTTTAGAAATTTCTTTTTCAAAATAAGGTATAACTGTATTATCAATATCAAAGAATAAGTTTTTGATTCCTAATTCTTTTAATCTTTTATAATCTATAGCAAATATATTTTTATAATATGCATCTGGTATCATGTCATTCTCTCCAAATTATCATAAACATAATCGTTTTTTCTCATTAAGAAATTATAATGTTTATTGTAGTAACCATTATTAATAAATATATTATTTAAACTATTAGTTTTTAATATAAATACCATCCCAATAAAATATATGCTTAATACAAATAGAATAATTACTAATAATGTTATGATTGATGTACTTTCTGCACTATTAATTAATACTATTGAGAAGAAAACATTATAAATAGTATGAACTAATGTTGGAACAAATAAAGATGCAAGTAGATTTAGCATTTTCCTTCCTTTAGTTTTAGAAAATTTTTGTAGTGAAACAAAATATCCCATAATTACACCACATACAATATGAAGTGGAATAGATGTGAAATTTCTAAGTATAGCAAGCGAAGTCATTTCAGAGAAAGTAGGTTCTCTAAATACATACATTATAGTTTCTATTAATGAAAATGATAATGCTATGATTGAAGAATAAACGAATCCATCATAGATATCATCGTATGATTTATTTTTATATAAGAATAAATGTAATACTAACAATTTTGCATACTCTTCTACCCCAGCTAAAACCATTATTCTATATACTGAATAAGAATTTTGTGAAGGAAACATAGATGCATCAATTATATTAAGTGTAAGTATTAATTTGTCTATTACGATTGAAAAGCAAATAGTAAAAGCACCTGAAAGAAGGCATATTAAAATCATTGGTAATGGTTCTCTAGATTTTCTATCAGAGTACAATATCAATGAAAGCATTAATATACTAGGTAAAATTGTTGTTAATAAAACAACTAATAATTTTGAAAAGTCTAAAACTTCAAAAATATTTCCCATATCTTCCACTCCTACTATAATAAATTATATCATAAAAATCTAATATTAAAATGAATAATAATAAAAAAGTTTACATATCTTTTATTAAGGATGTGATTTAGTATGATAGCACTATTAACGATGTTATTTAAAAGCATGACTATGTTTTCAGGTAGCTATTCTAATAATGCTTTTCCTGACCCATTGACGAAGGAAGAAGAAATAAAGCAAATAGACTTATTACTAAAGAAGGATAAAAATGCAAGAAATACTTTAATAGAACATAATCTTAGATTAGTTTCACATATTGCAAAAAAATATAATGCCAATTACGAAAATGATGATCTTATTTCAATCGGAATCATTGGTTTAATAAAAGGTATCGATAGTTATTCAAAAGAAAAAGGCACCAAGCTAACAACATATGCTGCAAAGTGCATTGAAAATGAAATATTGATGCATTTTAGAAATGAAAAAAAGAACATGAATAATATCAGTCTTGAAGAAAAAATTGGTTTTGATAAAGACGGAAATGAAATTGAATTACTTGACGTCTTAAAAACACATAATACTGATTATATAGAAAATATTAACTATAAGGATAATCTTGAAGCCTTATTAAAAAATATAAATATATTAACGCCCAGAGAAAAAATAATTATCTTTAAAAGATATGGATTATTTAATCATAAGGAATTAACTCAAAAAGAAATTGCTAAAGAATTAAATATATCTAGAAGTTATGTATCAAGAATAGAAAAAAGAGCATTAACTAAGCTCCTTAGAGAATTTATTAAAAATGAAAAATTTGAAAAATAAAATGTAGATAATATCTACATTTTCATTTTATTTAAAGCACTATTAATTTTTTTATTAATTTTACCTTTATTCATATCATACAATTTTGTTAAACCTATACCTGCACCCATGCCTAGAAGCATTATTTCAAATGTCTTTTTCATAACTTCACCTCTAGTAATAGTATTTACAATAATTATTCATTTATACATTCTAATAAACATTCTTTAAGATTGGTTCTTCTCTCATAAGCATTAGTATTATTAATAGCATAAACAAATGCTTCTTTTGATCCTATTATAGTTAACGAATACTTTGCTCTAGTTACACCTGTATAAATGATTCTTTTATATAACATTGATTTATATGACATTGTTATAGGCATAAATACTATTTTAAATTCACTACCTTGTGCTTTATGTATACTAATCGCATATGCATGTTTAATTGTACTTAAATCTTTAATAGTATATTTAACTATATTTGAATCAAAATCTATAGTTATTTCATTATTCTTTATATCAATAATATATCCAATATCTCCATTAAAAACATTATTATCTGGATCATTTTCTAATTTTAATACTTTATCCCCTTCTCTATATATTACATCCAAATATTTAATTTCATTTTGTTCTATCTTTGGATTAAATATATCTTGAAGTATCTTATTAAAATTATCAATACCATTTTCACCTTTATACATAGGTACTAGTATTTCTATATCTCTAGAATCGAAACCTTTTTCCCTTGCTTTTAAACATAGTTCATTTATATAAGATTTTATATTATAGTTTTCAGACTCTATAAAATTAAAATCATCTCTTTTATTAGTAAAATTAATATCTAAATCATCATCTCTAATTTCTTTAGCAAGTGTCGCTATATATGAGTTTTCTTTTTGTCTATATAGAGTATTTAACTTAATAACATTAATCATGTCACTATCTATCAAATCTTTTAATACTTTACCTGGAGCAACACTCTCTAATTGATTATGATCACCTATCATCACTATTTTAATATCTTTTTTAAGTCCTTTTAAAAGATTATCAAGTAAAATAGTATCAATCATACTAACTTCATCAATTATAATAAAATCAACATCGCTTTTATTATTAGAATTAACCATAAACGTATTAGTTTCTTTATTCCATTTTAAAAATCTATGTATAGTTGATGCTGGCATTAAAGCTGCTTCTCCCATACGTTTAGCCGCTCTACCTGTTGGAGCAAGTAATGCCATTTTATTACACAAATCTAAATAACTAAGATTATTAATTTTCTTATATAGTTCAACTATACCTTTAATAATAGTAGTCTTACCAGTTCCAGGACCACCAGTTATAATACTAAAGTTTTTAATAATAGATTCTTTAATTGCTTTCTTTTGTTCATTATTAAATTTTATATCTAACATTAACTCTATATAATCAATATGATTATTTATATTTTTAACCTTAGTATCTTTTTTGTTAGTTAAATAATATAATATATTCGCAATGTTTCTTTCAGCTTGATAATATTCAGATAAAAAGTATTTATTATTATATATATTAACTTTACCAAGTTTTTGCATTTCATATAAATAAAATTCTAAATCAAGTAATGAAAAATCAAAACCTAAAATACTATCTAATTTATTATATATATCATCAATAGATAAATATGTATCACCAAGATTAAAACATAAGTTTTTCATAACATAAAGAATTGAATATATAATCCTATATTTATCATTATCCTCTATTCCTAAATTATGCCTTATCTTTTCTATTTTTAAATAAGTAATATCCTCGATTTCATCAGTTATACTATATACATTATTTTTAACAATATTGATTGCATTATCTTTATAAGTATTATATATACTCATGGAATCTTTAGTATTAAATCCAACACTATTTAAATAAACGATTGTATTATAACTTTCATTATATTTTAATAATGTTTCATGAATATTATTTGCTTTTTTTTCATTTATTGAAGGTACCATTAATAAATTTGATGCAGAATCTTCAATTAATTTTAGAGTATCATCCCCTAAAGTATTAACTATGTCTTCTGCAGTCTTTTCACCTATTCCTTTAAATAAACCACTAGATAGAAATTCAATGATAGCATCTTTACCTTCAGGTATTAATCTCTCATAACTATCTACATTAAACTGCATACCATATCTTTTATTAATGGTTATTTCACCATTCATAATATATTTTTCATCAATAGTTAGTTCATGAAAATAACCAGTAATTGTTATAGCACGATTAATAAACTCATATAAATCCTCTATATCAGTTTCCTTTATACGAAATAATCCAACTACATAGTTGTTATTACCTTCAAAAATAATTTTTCTAAATGTACCTTTAATATATCCCATGTTTAATATTATAACATAAAAAAAAGATAAGATTATCTTATCTTTTTATTGATGTTGATTTACCAAAATCTAACATACCATCTAAATTAATACCTTGTGCTATATCAGTTAACAAACGTTCTTTAAATATTCTAAATACTATACTTCTATTAAGTTTATTTTGATTTTTTCTATGCAATTTCTTTTTATTTTTATCATATATCTTTTCACTGATAGAATAAGGCAAGAAATCTGGCCCCCAACTAGCATCATTACTAAACTTTCCTTCATACTCTTTAGCAAGTTTAATAACATACTCTCTATCAAAGAAATAACTCTTTGGCTTTTCGCTTGATTTCATTTGTTCCTCATCTTCATCTAAAATCCATGGTTCATTCCATATTACATACGCAATAATTTCAGGATATAGCATTTGAAATTTGTATGGAACATACTTAATAAGCGTACGATTCTTTAATAACATTGATAACACTATATTTGGTCTTTCTATTAAAATTTCTACTGGTATATTTTCAATTACATTGTATAGGGGTTCATAATCTTTTAATGCTTCTTCAATAGTTTTTGGAATCTTCATTAATAATTCTTTTGAAACGTCTCCAAGGATACTTGGATTTGTTAAAACCATTTTTTTTAGCAATTCAATGTCATTAGAATATAATTCTTCTGGTATATGTCTAAAAATAGACTGTGCCCCATAACTAGTTGCCTTTGAAAGCACTTCAATTATTAAATCTTTGTTTGCTCTTAATATAGAAAGAGGGACTTCATTAAATCTAATTTTGTCTTCTCTAAGTGCTCTACAAACTAGTCCCGAATTATTTAACATAAATTCTTCAGAACAATCTCTAATCTGATATAAATCTTTCGTAACTGCAAATACTTCAATATCTGGATGTGCCTTTCTAAACTCTGCATCCAAAAAAGTTAAAGAACTCGGATCATTTTTTATAGCTTTATATACAATATCAGGATTATCATTAATAAAGTCTCTTGAAGCCAATCTAATTGCATGCCCATATTTACTTACTGCAATAGACATAATTTCCCTATCATTTCTAAGATTTTTACTAGCATATACAATTGCTTCACCACACTGATATAATGCTGCAATCATTATATCACGTTCTTCTATATTTCTTCCTATACATTCTATATTATGCCAATCCTCTTTAATATATTTAAGAATTATTCTTTTTGATGCGTAACATAAAACCCATTTATTTGCAGCATATGCATTCTTTACTACTTCCTCATCGTCCTGAAGTGTAGACAATTTTTCTAATGCTCTAGGGTGTTTTCTAACTAGTTTAATCATTATATCTCTATAATTAGGTAAATTTGTTGAAACATATATTAAATTATTATCATTTTCTAATATAGCGAATTCAATAACTTTAGGATCTTTTTTTAATCTCTCTGATGCAAAGCCAAGCGCTAAACAGTGAGGATCATGTTTAATTGCTGTCATTACAACTTCTTCATCATCCTGAAATTTAGTAGCAAGAGATAAATTTGACCCTTTATATTTAAGCGCATATATCGCAAAGGTTTTGTTAGACCAAAGTCTTTCTGATGCATGCTCTGCCATATAGATATTTCCATCATGTAAAGCTTTTAATATAAACAAATCATTATCTATCACTTTGCCTTTTCTTGGTAAACCATTTGGTGAGTAAAGAATTAAATCATGATTCATTTTTTCTATTTCTTTTATTTCTTCTTTTAACTTCTGTTCTCTTTTTTTAATTATATCATTAACCCTATGATCATTTGACCAACCAAATCCAAAATGTTCTAAATATAGCAAAATGACTTCATCTTCTGTTAATTCTATGTTCTTTTTTACCTTATATTCTACTGTAGTTAATACTTTTAAGTTTTCTATCTTTTTTAGAGCACTTTTAACATCTTTTTCATCCATAAATGGCATTTCTCGAAGTTTTTTTTCTATTATTTTTTCCATTCCTAATTCGATATTTTGACCATCTGCTACTCCTCTTATCTCGCCAATTCTATCATGGCCTCTACATCTAAGTGCTATTCTTGGTACAACATAATCACCATCTTGATTTTTAGTATAATAAACATAGAAATCTCCACCAAGTGGTGCTTCATCCCCATAAGGACCACATACTTGAGAAATTGCTGTTGATAGCCCAGCAGTACACCATCTCGTATCATATCTTCTTACTGAAAGACTTAACTTTTCAGCTTCCTCTTTATTTCCTTGATGGTACATTACCCATATGCCATCTTCAACAGATGAAAAATCTAAAATTTCTTTTTTCTTCTTTTGCTCAAGTGCAGTATAGATTTTACTAAAACTCTGTGTTTTTGCTAATCTTTTTATCACTTGAGGTGTTACTTTTTCACCATTTAATAAATTAGTTATAGTGTCAATTGATTCGGCGATTAATGCTGGATCATGTTTAGCAAAATTTGCAACAGTTTTTTTGGCTCGCCTTCCATACTCATTAGTAGTTGTATCATAAACACCCATTTTAAGCATGCCTTGAAAAACCCAGAATTTAGCCCACATTGGATATGAAGTGGTTGGATCAGTTAAATAATCAATCCATAATTTTAATCTTTCTTTCTGTGCATTGATTATGCTTTCCTTAGTTTCTCCATCTGGGATATCTTTATCCATTATATCTGATTCTTTTATAACATATTTATCATAATACATTTGAAGTAAGGTAGCGTATGCTGCAGAAGAATTTTCACGTGCTAATCTTGATATTTCATCTAATCTATCTAAATATCTTTTTACTGATTTTAATGGATCCTCATTAGCTTTTTTTGTTCTTTGAACTTCATCGCTATTAATTAAACTATCTTTATATATTTCAATTAAAAATCTTATGCCCGCTTCATCCATATTATCACCTAGTATAATTTTAACATAATGAATAAAAAATTAGAAGAGTCTTACTCTTCTAATTTACTTTTTTAAACCTACTACTGAACTATCTAAGGAATCTTCTCCGTCCAATTCAAAAATATGCTTAGCTACCCCTTTTAGTTTTCTAAATTTTGCTTTTCTTACAGCTTGTTTCCTAATTTTTCTCATAACGTAATCTTTACTCAATTCTTCAATGTTTGGTATTAACTTTAAGAAACTTGGAATTGATTCACTTGAATCATATTTCTTCTTATAATTATCAGCAATTTTGATAGCTTTTTCTCTTGAAAATTCAGCTTCTTTTTCAGGAATGACACTATGCATCCAATTAATGTTTTCATTATAGCAATCTAAAGCATCAGGATTATTAAATAATACAAAACCCATTATTTCTGGATATCTAGTTATAAAATATTTATCTACATATCTAATATTATTATAATTTGCTAATAATACATCTAAAATAATGCCTGGATGTCTTAATTGAAAACTTAAGCTAACATTTCTTAAACGTGATGGTGAATCTTCTGATTGATAACTAATTATATAAGGATATTTATCCATTAATTCTTCAGGTAATTCTTCAATATAGAATATTAAACTTTTTGCTATTTCAATTGTCTTTTCTGCATGTTCTATTAATAATTCATCTGGCATTGTTGCAATAACATTTGGATCCCTATTTAATATTTCTAAAACTAAATCCGGATGCTTTTTAAAATAAGCGGTTGATATTAATCTCATTACACTAATTTTACTATTTGCTGCATACCTTACTAAATCCGGATTTTCTTCTAATAACGAAACTGGTACAAACTCTATTGAAGAAGGTTCTTTTTCTATTGCTTTAACGACTAAATCTTTATGTTCTTTCATGAATTTATCACTACAAAACTTAATTGCCATACCATTTATTTCTATGGCATATGAAATTAAATCATAATCTGATAATAATTCTAAAGTCGCATACTCTAAATGACTAATATCCTTTTTTATAGCTTGCTTTATTACTTCTTTGTTATTAACAGAATGTGCTTTATTTAATCCTATTAATTCAACTTGTCTATCAAATGAATCAGTATCCAGTGCTCCATGTGCTAGTATTTGACCTAATTCATTAGATCTTTTATCTGGTGTTAAACCAAAATAATATTCACCCAAATTACTATTAGTAAAGAAGGTCTTTTCATCTTTTGATAATTCTTCTCCTGATAATATTTTATTACAAATTGATATAATCTTTCTAATATTATTTATTATATTTAAATTATAATTTAAATGCGATTCTTTTAACCCTGGTATACTCTTTAATTTCAATTCTAATATATCTAATAATTCATCCTCAAGATTTTGGCCCTCTTCTACTCCTCTAATTTCTGCAATTTTATCATGATCAATACATCTTATTGCAATTCTCGGAATAACATAATTACCATTTTCATCTTTTGTATAGTATACATAAAAATCTCCACCATTAATATTATGCCCATGTAAATCTCCGAGAGGACCACATATATGATTACTTGCGATTTCTAAGTCAGCTACACACCATTTTACTCCAGCACCATATGTTGCTATTGAAGTACTAAGTTTTTTTGCATCTTCAAAGCTTCCTTGATGATACATTACCCATATTCCATCAGAAGCTTTTGAATTACTTATTAAATCTCTTTTTCTCTTTTTTTCAAACGCTGTAAAGATAGTTCTAAAACTCCCGGTTTTATCTAATCTTAATTCTGTTTCTTCATCGATTGTTTCGCCTTTTACTAGTTTCATAATAGTATCCATGGTATTCTTTATAACAATTGGATCTAAATATGGGAAATTTTGAACAGTGTTTTCTGTTCTTTGATTATAATCTCCAGTTACTTCATTATATGCACCCATTCTTACCATGCCCTGGAATGCCCAATATTTTACCCACATTGGATAAGGGGCATCTATCAAATAATTAATCCACATTTCAAGTCTAGCTTTTTGGGCTTCAATTATACCCTTTTTTGTTTTACCGTCTGATAATTCTTTTATATTTTCTTCTTTAATTACATATTGATTAAAATATAAATCTAATATAAACTTTCTACTGCCATCTATAAATAATCTTCTTTCTGCTTCATTTTGAATTTGTTCTGCTCTTTCTTTTAATAAAGAAATCATTTTTTCTTTTCTATCAAGATATTCTTTAATTATGGATGATTTATCGCCGTTATATCTTGCTTGTTTTATTAGATCATCATATAAATGAGAATATAAATTATTTAAAACTCTAATGGCTTTTTTAAATTCTTTTTCTTCTTGTTTTCTTCTAGCTTCTTCATCCATATTATCACCTTGTATAATTATACTATACGAATAAAAAAAAGAAAAGATAAACTCCTCTTATATTAATTATTTGACATAACGTTTTTTATGAATTATACCAAAGAATCCCTTTAAGTATTTTTTGTCTCTAACATTGCTATCACTATATTTACTAAATCTAGTTGATTTTGACTCTCTACTAGTATTCTTTTGGCGTTTTTTATCTATTATTTTCTTAAACGCCTGAAATTCTGGATCATCTTTGCATAATATATATTGCAAAGTAAGAGGATTTCCTTTATATGCTTCGATTGCTATAGCCGTATCAGCTCTTAACCTATCAGATAATTCTCTAATTAATAATCCGTTTTTCTTAACTACTTTTAATCCAACTTCAAAATCATCTTTAATAGTATTACCTAAATATTCAATCGCAAAAACAGTTGCTTTATCAAATAGTTCAAGTGCAAATTTTTTATCATCCTTATATTTTGTTTCAACATACTCAAGTATATGATAATCTTTAACACAGGCTTCCATAACTAAATCTCTATTATTATCTCTTATTTCTTTAGATGCATATATAAGCGCAAAACCATTACTTGATCTAATAGCAGCTTCGACTATAAACTCATCATCTTGGTATTTTGGTGCAAACTTTAATGCCATTCCATTTTGGCTTACTGCTTCAAGAACAATTTTTCTATCTGTCTGAAAATGCGGAGAATACTCTAATGCCATTCCATTTTGACTTACTGCTTTTGATACAACACCTAAATCTTTTTTAAAATCCCAGAAATATTTTAGTAAATCTCCATGATAAGAAACACACTCTAAAGCAAAATCCCTGTTTTCTATTAATCTCCATGATAAATTTCCAAATAAATTAGGATTTAATTTTATTGCTTCTTTCATTAGTTCATCATCATTGATAGTCACGTCTCTAGGGATTAAATCATGTGTAAGTATTTTAAGCTTTAATGCTCTATTATTAATTCTATTAAAATCTTCAAGATGATTTCTTGATAATATAGCCTTTTTTATTCTATTTAGTACTTCAAAATCATATCCAAAACTAACATCATATCCAGAATATAATTTTTCTAATTCATCAACTGATAATTCTTCATTTTTCTCAATCTTTTGTTCAATAGCAGTTAACCCTTTTATTAAATCAATCTTGCCTAACTCAATTTTTACATCATCTTTTGATAAAAAAGTCATGTCAAGAAGTTGCTTTTCTAGAGCACCACATAAACTAGATTCAATAACTTGGCCAGGTAATACACCTTTTATTTCACCTATTTTATTATGATTTACACATCTTATTGCAATTCTTGGTATAGTGTATTCTCCGTTTTCATCTTTTGTATAATAAACATAGAAATCGCCACCCTGAGAAGCTGAACCATAAGGCCCACATACTTGAGTGATCGCAGTTGATTCATTAGTTCCAGTACACCAACCAGTTGACTTCCCTTGTAAAGATTCAAAAAGTTTTTTTGCTTCTAATTCGGATCCTTGATTATACTTGATCCATTTACCATCAATACTATTAGATTTCTCTAATTGATTGTCTTTCTTTTCCTTCAAAAAGAATGTATATATTTTTGCAAAACTATTTGATCTATCAATTTTATCTAAAAGTGAGGAATCAATCTCTTCTCCATTAACCATTTTAATAATTAGATCGATTGATTTTCCAAATAATTCCTCATCAAATTCTACGAATGAATACGTAGTTTTTCTTGTTCTTGTTGAATAGCCCCCAGTTTTTCTATTTGGAGCACCTATTTTTTTGATTCCACGTAAAGCCCAATATTTTGCCCATGTTGGATAATTATTTTTAGAATCCATTAAATGACTAACCCATAGGGCTAATTGCCTTTTTTGATTTTCAATAATACTCTCTACTGTCTCTCCATTAGGTATAGATTTAATATCTTCAGGTTTAATTATAAATTTATCATATAAAATGTTTAATAAATGTCCATGAAGCAATTCAGGTGACATTTCACTCTCTGAAATACCGTTTTTAATTAATAATTTTTTTCTTTCTTCAATTAATAATTGATATTTTTCTATTCTTTTGAAAAAATTATTAATTGCATTAACCCTTGCTTTGCCACTATTATCTGTAATATCTCTATCCTTTTGAACTGCGTCGCTTATATATAAATCATCAAACACACTATCAACAAATATTATGCCTGCTTCATCCATATTATCACCACCTTTATTATATCATAAAAAAATAAAAAGAGAAGAATAATTCTTCTCTTAATAGTCACACAAATTATTGTCATAGATTCTTCTAATAGATGATCCAAGATATCTACCAAGATCTGTAAAAAAACCAAAACCTTTTAAAAGATATCCTACCATAGATGATGTAAGATTTCCACCATACATTCTTTTTGCTTCATTAGTCTTTAATTCTATCATTAGTCGCACCTTATAACCCTAACTATGCCATCTACTATCCCTATGACGAATGAAATGCCTGACACTATTGCAGCCCAAGCTGCTGCAGATAAACCACCTGCATATAATTTTTTTGCTTGATTATTATTTAATTCTCTCATAATTACCCCCCTTTTAACTGGACTTTCTTATTAAACAAATCAATATTAGAGTCTCTATGTGAAATAAATATTATTGTTTTTTTGTATTCAGTTTTTATATTTTTTAATATTTTTCTTTCAGTTTCAACATCTATTTCACTAGTAGTTTCATCTAATATAATAAAATCTGTATTTCTAAGTAAGGCCCTTGCAAGCAATATTTTTTGTCTCTCACCACCACTTAAATTATGACCATTTTCTTCTAATAAATAATTCAGATTAATATTTTTATTTTTTAGCATCTTATCTAACTCTGTTACTCTTAAAGCTTTATTTATTTCCCTACTAGATATATTTTTAAATAAAATAATATTGCTTTTTATTGAACCTGTAAATAAGTATTCATCTTGAGAAATATAACTTAGATTATTCTTAATAGAAGATTCTTTTATATTATTAATATCAATATTATTAATAAAAATACTTTTATTTTTTATTGGAATATTCTTCACTAATAATTTACATACAGTAGATTTTCCTACTCCATTTTTACCAGAGATAAATATGTAATCACCTTTATTTATATCTAAAGAAAAGTTATTGATTAATATCCGATTATCAATTTTATAATTGATGTTATTGATTTTAATATTGTCAATTTCTTTTATAGCTTTGTTATTATCATCAATTATTTCATAGTTTAATAAATTATTTAATCTTTTAAATGATAAATTTGCATCCATATATTTTCTTAATAATAATGTTAAATTATTAAAAGAAGAAAAATATGTAGTTAATAAACTAAATAACATAACAATCTCCCCGCCAGAATATTTATTTGTTAATAATACTAACATAGGAACATATGAAATAATTAATAGAATTGTAGATTTATATATAATATAATTACTATAATTATTATATGAGTGTTGATATGAATGAAAATATTTAATTTGATTAGCTATAATTTTATTTTCAATATTTGTATTCTTAATTGTATCTATACCTAAAATATTATCCATTAATAAAGAATTATTATTTGAATTAGATTCCTTTAAATTATTTAATTTTTCACTTTCTTTTTTTAGGGTGTGGAAGTTAAATAGAAAATAAACTGTTGAACAAATTAATAAAATAAGAAAAAGTTTTGATGAAGTGAATAAAATCAAAAATAAAATGAATATTATTAATAATGCATCTATTATGGATGATGAAGTCAGTAGATTTAAGAAATCCTTAACATAATATAAATCATTAATCTTAGATATTAAATCTCCAGTTGGTCTATTATGATAATAAGAGTATGGAAGAGAAAATAATTTTTTGTAAATTTTACTAGATAAATCATCATCAATTTTATTATTAAATTTTAAAGCATACTTATTATTTATAAAATATGAAACGGCTTTTAATATGAATAATGAAAAAACAAAAATGAATAATATATCTTTAGAAGTAACTGCTTTTTTTAATAATATAGAATATACAATATCAATAATAGTAATAAATAGATAAACAAAAACTAATAGTATAATTAAGTACTTATTATTTAAGATTTCCTCCTTCAAATAATCAAAATAATAAGTATTTTCATTCACAATTTTTCCGTCCTGTTTAAAAGTAATTATAATATTTTGCCATACATTAAGAAAATCATCCATTGTATATGATAAATCTCCTCTAATAGGATCAAAAATACTGATATTATCTAAATCTATATCTTTTATAATAATAAAATGATAAAAATTATTTAGTTTGATATAAGCGATTATAGGAAATTCCAAATTTGATAAATCATTTAATTCACATTTATAGGCTTTAGCCTCTAAACCTAATGTTTTAGATGCCTCCATCAAATTATAAATGGAAGTCCCATTTTCATTAGTATGAGTCATCTCCCTTAATTTTTCAATAGAAACATTGCCCTTATAATATCTTATGATGTTATATAAACATGTAATTCCACAATCTCTTATTCCTTCTTGTTTTACATATCTCATTTTCACCTCCAATTATTATATTCGCAATAAAAATAAAAATTCCCCCACTTTTGGGGAAATTTTTAATTAAAATTAACAGAAACTGATTTTAATATGTCAAAAAGCTCATCTTTATAATCATTGTAACTAGCCTTAGTTACTACCTCAATGACAAATATTAAATAATTTGGATCACTGTCAAAAGTAATTGTAGAAAGCTTGTAAATACAATCTGATGTAGACACTTTATTTTTAGTCTTAACTTCAGCTTCTCCTTCATATGATACTGTAGTTATTAGATAATTATCTCCTTTGATTTCTTTCTTTTTACTGAATTCTAAGAAATTCTTTTTTCCTGCCTTAATATCTTCAATACCTTTAATTAAGTATTCATTCGGAGTTCTTTGTTCATAATCTATTATATTATATGTAAATGCTGAAAAAACTATTCCTTTATCTCTATTAATAACATATAAATCATATTCACCTACATCCTTTTTTTCATAACCATATTTAAAAGTAAATGTAGTTTTATTATCCTTTGTATTATAATATTTTCTAGTTTCTTCAATAATTTTTTGTTCTTTTATTTTCTGACTATACAAATCATTATAAACATATAGACCATAACCAAATGAAATTATATATATAAATAATGGAACTATATATAATAAAGAATTAAATAAAATTTTATCTTCTTTCTCAATATATTTCATATAAAAATATGGAATAATAAATATATTAAATATAATTATTAATATAATCCATAATATCTTATTATTAATATTATTCTTAATTATATATTTAACAAAATATATTACTAATACTATATCTATAATCATCATTATTATCATAATTAACAAATAGAAAATTACTCCAAAACTTAAATACAAATTTTGAATTTCCTTTATCTGTAATAATATTTTAGTTAAAGGATATAATGCTGCTAGTAACATAGAAATTATTGAAGATAAAAACAGAAAGTTTTTGTTTATTTTCATATTAACCTCCTAAAAAGAAATATTCAATATATCAAAAATAAAACCCACTAATATACCTATTAAAAATAAAACTAAAATAATCTTAACAGTTTCTTTTTTATTCTTATTAAATCTAATAAGAATTAACAATCCAACACCACTATTTACAAGAACACCACTTAATAATTTACCTAATGAAATTATTCCTTTTAAATATAACTCTGTTAATAGAATGGATGTAGAACAATTTGGAATCAACCCTATTAGTGCTGTTAAAATTACACCAAAAGGATTATTCTTCATAAGTACTTTTTCAAGAAATTCTTCACCAAAATAGAACATAATAATATTTAAAACAAAAGAAATAATTAAAATATATATGAATGTCTTTAATGTATGAATTATGCTTGATTTTAATATACCATGATCGCAGTCACATTCTTCAAGTTCACAAAAGTTTTGGATTTTTTCTTTATCTTTTTTCCTAGTAATAAAATCAATTATAAAACCAAAAAATAAACCACATAAAAATTTAACAAGCAATATTTTTATTATTATAAATATATTTGTATTATGGCTAATAAGAATCGGTAACATTTCATCAGATGTAGATAAATAAACAGATATCAAGGTTCCAAGAGATATAACTCTTGTAATGTAAAAATTACTTGCACTTGCACTTATTCCACATTGAGGAATAATTCCAAGTAAACTTCCAATTAAAGGACCTATTTTGTTTACTTTAGTTAATTTATTATTTAATTTATCACCAAATTTATGCTCTATTAATTCCATTAAAACAAATGTAATAAACAAAAAAGGTAATAATTTTATCCCATCAATTAATGTTTCAAAAACTATATCTAACATAAAAATCTTCCTTTGCTAAGTAATTGTATCATATTTATTAGAAATTATCTAGTGATTCAAGGCATGTTAATAATATAACACCTGCTATTTCATCACTATTTGATCCCCTAGATAAATCATTAACGGGTTTATTTAATCCTTGTAATAAAGGCCCATAACATTTAGCATTAGTAAATTCTTTTACTAATTTATACCCTATATTGCCAGAATTTAAATCAGGGAATATAAGAACATTAGCTTCTCCTTTAATAATTGAATCAGGTGCTTTTCTATCACATACAGAAGCATTTAATGCTGCATCGACTTGCATTTCTCCCTCAATTAATAATGATGAATCTATATCTTTAGCAAGCTTAACTGCTTCCTTTACTTTATCTACTGATTCACCTTTACCACTTCCAAAACTAGAATATGATAAAAAGCATGCCTTAGAATCAATTCCAGTTAATTTTTTATAAGTATGACTTGATTCTACACCAATTAAAGCTAATTCTTCACTAGATGGATTAGGATTTAATGCTGCATCACTAAATAAATATATTTTATTATTTATATCCATAATAAAACATGATGATACTAATTTATCCTTGCCCTTTATTAATTCTAATGCAGGTTTAATAGTATCTTTACTTGTATGACATGCCCCAGATACTATTCCATCACCAATATTATTTAAAAGCAACATGCATGCAAAATACATATAATTATTCATTAATAAATTTTTTGCATCTTCTATAGTAATACCTTTATGTTTTCTTAGTTCATATAATTCTTTAGAAAACGAATCAATATATTCTAAGGGATCAATTATTTTTACACCTTCTATATTTTTTAATAGTTTACCAATAACTAAAATATTACAATAATCTTTTACCTTTTCAATGGCTTCAACTACTCTTTGATCTTCTCCTTCAGTTAATATAATTGTCTTCTTTTCCTTATTGCTAACAAGTCTTTTTATATTTTCTAAAAAATTCATATTATCACCTACTATATAATTATTATATCATATTATTAAAAAAAATGATTTTTTTACCTAGTATTTTTTTCTCCAATATATTATAATCAATAATAGAGGTGATATGGATGTTAGAGAAAACTCAAATAGAAAAGATTGTAGATGCAATTGAAGCAAAAGACAGATTAAAGAATGAAAACTTAGATGTAATTAAAGAGAATAGAAAAGAAGAATGGAATAAAGAATTGGAAGATTCACCATATAACACTTATTTTGGGGTTGATATAAAATGTGCTGTTGCTATTATGAAAGCAATGCAAAAAGGATTAGAAGCAAAGGATGCTGTATACGTATCAGAACATCATTTTAAGGTGCCTGCTGAAAGAACTGGGGATTTAATTTATAAATATTCCGAAGATGGCGAAGAAATGTATGATGAAATAGTAAATGTTCAAAGAATTGGATATTGTAAAAAATTAATTAATTCTAGAAAAGATTATTAAAAAAGATGATAAATTATTTATCATCTTTTTTAAATATATTTTTAAATATTTTTTTCTCTTTTTGTAATTCTTTGGGCAGATTAAAACTATCATATCCACATTTAAAAAGTAGATATTTATTAGTTTGATAATATTTATATTCAATATTGTTAACTTCTTCCAAAATTGAATGATTCACAATTTTTTCTTCTAATGCCATCTCATTAAAACTATCTAATAGCATATCTTTTTGATCGAGATATGAATCACATTTATTTCTTAACTCATTAACAGATAATTCTTTTAATTCATCATAGTTAACAATGACGTCTAAATCCTTAAAGTAATCAACTATATCAGTATCTTTATAACAAATAAAATCATATTTATTGATTTCATCAATAGCAACATAACCTTGTTCTATTGTTCGTATAACAATATTCCTTGGAAATTTAAAATTTCTACTAACAATATAATTAATATCCTCTAATTGTATATAAATAATATCATTCCTAATAATCTTCATAGTTCCTCCTAATTATAGATATCGTCACTATTCCATGAATCAAATTTATGATTTAGGCTTAGTCTTTTTGCTCTACTCTTTTTTCTTGCCTCACTAACTTTTGTATTTCTTATGTTATGCAATGCTTTGTCAAAATAACAAATAGCAGTCTTTTCATCTATATCAGGATTAGCTTCCATTATTTTTGAATATATTCCCCTAGCAAGTGATAAATCACAGCTTATATGTAATTGTTTACCAGGTAAATACCATATATGATTCTCTGTCAAATAATCGTGCATTACTTTCTCTTTATAAGGTAAACTCTTAATATCTTCTTCCAATAAAGCCTCATCTAAAACCTCATCAGTTAAGCCGCATTTAATACACCCACAAAATTTATATGTGCGTCCCTCTCTTCTATCTTGATCTATTCTAGAATAAACTAAGAGATGTTTACATTCTGAATATTCTTCAAACTTCATATTTTTATATAATTTAGTTTGTATTTCATGGCATTTTTTCTCTTGCTTTTCTAATTCTATATATTTTTTTACTTTTTCATCCTTTTCCAATTCTTTTAATTCATCAACTAAAGCTTTTCTATGTTTTTTTATGTCGTCATAATCTTTTCTTAAATCTATCATATTTTACCTTCCCTGTAATTTAATTATATAATATAAGTATATTAAATTGCAACATGTTCTTTAGATAACAAAAAAAGACTCAAGAGAGTCTTATTTTTATATGGTGCAGGTGAAGGGACTTGAACCCCCATGCCTTACGGCGTTAGCTCCTAAGGCTAATGCGTCTGCCAATTTCGCCACACCTGCAAGTGGTGGACCCTGTAGGACTCGAACCTACGACCGCCCGGTTATGAGCCGGATGCTCTAACCAACTGAGCTAAGGGTCCACGAAAGTAATATTATCATAAATAACTACTTTTTTCAATATATATTAGAAAAAAAATAAAGAAAGTTTAACTTTCTTTATTATTTACTAGCCTTTTTAGTTGTAGTCTTTTTAGCTGCAGTTTTCTTAGTTGTTTCTTTCTTTGCAGTTTCCTTTTTTGGTGCTGCTTTTTTTACTGTTTCTTTCTTTTCTTCTTTAACTGCTTCTTTTTTAGTTTCTTTTGCTACTTTTGCTTCTTTAGGCATTTTTCCTTCTAAAGCATCCTTTGCTAGTTTTACTAAATTAGCAAATGCTTTTTTATCAGATACTGCCATTTCAGATAACATTTTTCTATTAATTATAACTCCTGCTTTTGATAAACCGTTAATAAATCTAGAATAACTAATATCATTAACTCTACATTCAGCATTAATTCTAGTAATCCATAATTTTCTAAAATCTCTCTTTTTAGCTCTTCTATCTCTAAAAGCATAAACTCCTGAATGCATTAATTGTTCTTTAGCAGTTTTATATAATCTATGTTTACTACCAAAATAACCCTTAGCTTGCTTAAGTATCTTTTTATGTCTTTGTTTAGTTGTATAACCTGTTTTAACTCTTGCCATCTTTAACCCTCCTATCTCATTCTATCAAGTAATTTCTTGATTCTCTTATTGTCTGCACTAGATAATCCATGTGCACTTCTTAATTTTCTTAATCTTTTTGATGAATAACCAACTGTATTGTGGTTTGCTCCTGCTCTTTTATATTTTACAGATCCACTATTTCTGATTTTAAACTTTTTAGCAGTTGCTTTATGTGTTTTTTGTTTAATTTTAGCCATTATTTTTACCTTCCTTCTTTATTGGTGCAACCATCATATACATGAATCTACCTTCCATTACTGGTTGTTTTTCTACTGCACCATATTCTTTGATTGATTCCTCAATCCTATTTAGAACTTCATTTCCAAGTTCAGTATGTGCCATTTCTCTTCCTCTAAATCTTATAGTAGCTTTAATTCTATGACCTTTTTCTAAATATTTAATCATTTGATTTACTTTAGTATTAAAATCATGTACATCAATACTAACAGAAAATCTAAATTCTTTTAATTCAGCATTAGTACTTCTTTGTTTCTTAGCTGCTTCTTTTTGTTTTTTATTTTTTTCATATTTATACTTATTGTAATCCATAAGTTTGCATACTGGTTCTTCTGGTTTACCACCCATTTGTACTAAATCAAATCCTGCAGCATTTGCAAGAGTAAGAGCATCTTGTAATGGTTTAACTCCTAATTGTTCTCCATTAGGGCCAATAACCATAACATTATTAGCACGTATTTGCTCGTTTTTTAAAAGTTCATTATTTTTAGCTATATTTCAGCACCTCCATTAAAAAAGTGAATACAAGATATTTGTATTCACCTAAAAACCATATTAATTTAATAAAAATTAGTGGCTTTTTACCTATTACTATATGCAATCAGGTGAGATACAAAATCTTCTTTCCTTTTAAAATTCTTCTATATTATAAAGTATTTTTTATACTTTGTAAATAGCAAATTATAAATTTCTTCTATTTTTTAAGAAATCTGGGATATCAAATCCATCATCATCACTAGTGTCAGAATCAGATCTACTTGGTCCCATATCAATTACTTGTTCAAGCATTGAATTTTCTAAACTATCTTTATTTTGATCAAATCCAGTAGCAATAACTGTAACTATTATATCATCTCCAAGGCTTTCATTAATAACAGCACCGAAGATTGTATTAATATCTGTTCCAGCTGCTTCTCTAATAACTTCTACTGCATCTTCTACTTCAAATAAACTTAAATTATTACCACCAGTAATATTAATAATTGCATCTGTAGCACCTCTAATATCAGTTTCAAGAAGTGGACTACTTACAGATTGTTTAGCAGCTTCTATAGCTCTATTTTCACCTGTAGCAACTCCTATACCAATTAAAGCATCACCTTTATTAGACATAACTGTTTTAACATCTGCAAAGTCTAGGTTAACAAGTCCAGTAACAGCAATTAAATCAGATATAGATTGAACACCTAATCTAAGTACATTATCTACTTCTTTAAATGCTTCAGTCATTGGAGTACTCTTATCTATTATTTCTCTTAATCTATCATTTGGAATAATAATTAATGTATCAACGTGATCTTTTAATTTTTCTAATCCTTCTTCTGCATGAGCACTTCTTGGTTTTCCTTCCCATGCAAATGGTTTAGTAACTATACCTACAGTTAATGCACCAAGACTTTGGGCAATTTCTGCTATTACTGGAGCAGCTCCAGTACCAGTTCCTCCACCCATACCGCATGTTACAAAAACCATGTCAGCACCTTTTAATACATTTGTAATTTCATCTTTAGAATCTTCAGCGGCTTTTCTACCAACTTCAGGATCAGCTCCAGCTCCTAAACCAGTTTTACCAAGTTGCAATTTTACATCTGCTTTTGAACTGTTTAATACTTGTCTATCTGTATTAGCAACAATAAATTCTACGCCTTTAACACCTGATTCTATCATTCTATTAACAGCGTTATTTCCACCGCCACCAACACCAATTACTTTAATTTTTGCTAATTGATCTATCTCTAATGCCATAACTAATCCTCCTTATCAAAAAAATATCCAAAGAATTTACTAAAACTAAATCCTTTATTATTTTTCCTTTCTTCAACTAATTTATATTCTTTATCTTCATTAAACATAGTATATTCTCTACCACGTAATTTTAATTTTTCTATAAAATATTTAATCATTCCATAACTAGAAGTATAAACATAATTTCTTATACCAATGATATCAAAATCTTTGTCTACAATTACATCTCCAAATACTTCTTTTGAAATCTCATTAAAACCTGGTACGTTTACTATACCACCTGTTATAATTATATAACGAATTTCCTTTTTTGTTAAGTAATTTAT
>CAMUYN010000006.1 GCA_947165005.1 uncultured Bacillota bacterium | reverse complement strand
ATCTATCAGAACTTGATAGTGTTGATTTAACACGCGCTAAAATACAAAAATTAATTAAAACTGGTAATATAAAAGTTAATAACAAAGAAGTTAAAGAGAGTTATAAGATTAGTTTAAATGATAATATAGAGATTAATGTTGTTAATGAAGAAATTAAACTTGAAGGTGAAAATATAAAATTAGATATTGTTTATGAAGATGATGATATCTTAGTTATAAATAAACCAAGTGGAATGGTTGTTCATCCTGCTCCTGGGAACAAGGAACATACTCTTGTAAATGCATTAATTAATTACAGTAATTTAAGTAAAAGAAATGGTGAATTTAGACCAGGTATAGTTCATAGAATAGATAAAGATACTAGTGGTTTATTAATTGTTGCTAAAAATGATAAAGCACATCTTTTTTTAGAAGAAGAATTAAAAAAACATAATATAGTTAGAACATATATAGCTCTTGTAAATGGTGTTATTAATCATGATACAGGTAAAATAGATGCTCCAATAGGTAGATGTGAATCTGATAGAAAGAAAATGGAAGTTACATCTAAAAATTCTAAAGAAGCAGTAACTAATTTTAAAGTATTAGAAAGATTTAAGAATGTTACATTGCTAGAATTAAAATTAGAAACTGGTAGAACACATCAGATAAGAGTTCATATGAAATATATAGGACATCCAGTGTGTAATGATCCAGCATATTCAAATAATAAAAATATAGATGATTATGGTCAATTATTACATGCTAAAGAGATTAGTTTTGTTCATCCAACTACTAAAGAAAGAATGACTTTTACGTGTGAAGTGGATGATAAGTTTAAAGAATTATTGAAAGTATATGAAGAAAAATAGGTGAATTATGATTATAGATGATAAAGCATTGTTAAAGCTAAAACTAGTTCACTATTTTATTACTAAAGAAAACTTTGTTCCAATAATAATTCATGGAATAGAAGATGAGATATGGCTTGAAAATAAACATAGTGAATATAGAATAATTAGAATAGTAACAAAACAAATATTTAATGAAGAACAATTAGAATTTGATATTGCAAAAGCAAAGGATATTTCAAAGCAAATAAAGAGAAAGACTTTTAACCCATTTATGTCGATACTATCTATATACTTAAATATAGGTGAAGATATAAAAGAATATGTTCTTAATGATAAAAATAGTATTATTATTGAGAATGAAACAGATCTAGAGAATAATGAAATAATTAAAAAATATTATAAAGGTATAGTTGATGATTTAAATTATAAAGAAGAAGGAATTGAATTATTAGCTAAAATGACTAGTGATATAACTAAGAAAAATATAGAAGAAAATGAGAGGTTTAATGATATGTTTAAGCAAAAGAAACCGATAATAACAGGAATATTGATTTTGATAAATGTTATTGTATTTGCACTTATGTATATTATAGGCAAGGGAAGTGAAGATACTAATACATTAGTTAGTTTTGGTGCTAATATACCTTCTTTAGTACGAAGTGGAGAATATTATAGATTAATTTCCTCTGGATTTCTTCATATAGGTATTATACATATATTATGTAATATGTATTCATTGTCTGTACTTGGACCAAGCATTGAACATTTTTATGGAAAAGCAAAATACTTATTGATATATTTTTATAGCATGATAATAGCATCATTATTTGTTATGGTTTTCCAAAATGATTATAGTGTTTCTGCTGGTGCATCTGGTGCAATATTTGGACTTCTTGGTTCATTATTATATTTTGGATATTATTATAGGGGATATGTTGGTAATCAAATAATAGGCCAAATAATACCAGTAATTATTATAAACTTGGTAATAGGTTTTATTTCACCTGGAATAAGTAATGCAGCTCATATCGGAGGATTAATCGGGGGGATAGCAGTATCATTTATGCTAGGTATAAATGATAAAAGTGAAAAATCAAATAGAATTACAGGAACAATATTGACAGTAATATTGACTGGATTTATGATATATTTAGCATTCTTTAGATAAAATAAAAAAATCCTAATTATTTAGGATTTTTTCTGTGTTTTTAAAATTAGTTTTTGCAATCTTATTTAAGATTTCTTTACCATATTTATTAACAATGGCCTTGCCAGCTTCATCAACTACAGTAGAAGCACCAAGAGGTAATACCTTGTCGATTGATTTACCAAGTTTTTCCATTTCATTTAAAAATATATATCTACTTATAATAGATGAGCATCCGACTGATAAACATTTATCTTCTGCATGAGTAGTAAATGTTATTTTTCTATAAACATTTTCATTCATATCTTTTAGATATCCAAAATAACTTCTAGGAGAAGTAAATTGATCTATGACAACCATATCTATCATAAAATTATCTTGTTTTAATAAACCAAGTATAACTCTATTATGAAGAATAGTTTTAATCTTATTCATATTATATCCCTTAGCTTGCCATTCATTATATTCTTCATTGGTAAGAATAAATGTTTGATGAGGAATATTTTTTATTAATTCAGGCGCAATCTTTATTATTTTATCATCAGTAACTTTTTTTGAATCTCTGACTCCAAGTTCTTCAAGATAAGATATTTTATCTTTGGATACATATGATGCAGTTACTACTATAGGTCCAAAATAATCACCAGTTCCAACTTCATCAGATCCGATAGAAGATATATTATAATAATCAGTAGTATCTAAATCTTCTTTCTTTTCTTTTTTAGCATTATCTTCAGGCATTTTACCAGTTAATATTTTTTCTGTTTCTTTCCAGAAGTTTGCATCTATATCTGCAGATACTCCTTGGAATACTACCTTGCCAGATTCATAAAGAGTAACTACAGTATCTTCTTCATCAGCTTGGAATATAGCGTATTGAGGAGTCTTATCTCTTTTTAAATCTTTGAAATGCTCAATCATTTCTTTTTTTGTTTCTTCACTTACTTTAAAAGATATAGTCATAAATATCACCTTCAAATATATTTTATCATATAATCTTTCATTTTTTTTAAAAATGTAATATAATTTATAATAGAGGTGTTAAAATGAAGTTTAACATAGTAGATATTATAATAGTGCTTTTATTGATATCTGGATTTATTACTGGATATAAAAAAGGTATTATAAAGCAAGCTGTGTCTACTGCAGGTTTAATAATTGTAGTAATTTTAGCATTTTTATTAAAGAATAATTTATCCATTGTTCTGTATGAGAAATGTCCGTTCTTTACAGTAGGTTTACTTAGTAATTATTCATCTTTAAATATTTTATTCTACGAGCTATTAGCATTTTTCATATTATTCATTATATTAAATATAATACTTAAGATTGTTATTAAGATAAGCGGAATAGTAGAAAATATGTTTGAGGAATCCGATCTATTTAGAATCCCTTTGAAGATCCTTGGAGGATTGCTTGGAGCATTAGAATCATATGTAGCAATATTTGTTATATTACTTATTCTATCTATGCCTATATTTAATATAAATTTTTCTAAATTTGTTAATAAGTCTCAGTTAAAAGATTATATTCTTAATAATACAATATTAATATCTAATATTTCTAAACCACTAGTAAAGACTATTGATTCAATTAATAAACTTGAATTAGAAAAGAATATTGGTAAAGAAGAATTTAATTGTAAGACAATAAAAATATTTAAGAAGAATAATATTATTAGTGAGGAATCACTTAAATATCTAAAAAATAGTAAAAAATTAGATATAAAATGTGAATAAAAAGAAGAAAAGGAGGTAAATATATGAAGAGAAAGAAAAACATTAGCTTTTACGTATTATTTAGTATAATAATAGGTACTGCAGCTGGTATTGCTCTAGGTATTGCTTTTGAAAAGTTAGTAACATTTACAGTTTTAGGAGCAGTAATAGGTTTAGTTGTAGGTTTATTTACTGCTAATGATAAAAGAGTTACTGGAACTAAGAAGACTGTAACTCCAAAGAAAAAAACAACAAAAAAGACTACTAAGAAATAAGTAGTTTTTATTTTGATTTTATTATATAATTTTATTAGGAAGTGATTATTATGAAATATTATTGTATAGGTATAAAAGGTTCTGGTATGGCAACCCTTGCTTGCTTACTTAGTGATCTTGGATATGAAGTATCAGGTTATGATGATGTAAGAGATTTTAAATTTACTGAAAAAGGATTAGATCAAAGAGGTATTAAAATATATTATGATGGTACTAAAGGAATAGATAGTGATACTATTATCACTGCATCTAAAGCATTTAGTGAAGATCATAAAGAGATAAAAAGAATTAAAGCCCTTGGTTATAACATAACTCCATATAATGAGATAATTGGTGATTTAACTTCAAAATTTAGAACAATCTCAGTTTGTGGAACTCATGGTAAAACAACAACATCTTCAATGATTAGCCACGTAGTAAATAATACTATAGGATGTAATTATTTTATCGGAGATGGAAGAGGACATGCCAATAGAGAAAATGAATTATTTGTAATTGAATCAGATGAATATAATAAACATTTTTTAGCATATCATCCTTCTATATCAGTATGTACTAATATAGAGCTTGAACATACTGAATGTTATGATGGTCTTCCTGATATAGTTAATAGCTTTAGCAAGTTTTTAAATGCTTCAAAAGAATATGCAGTAGTATGTGGAGATAATGAAAATATTAGGTCTATTAAATTTGACAAAGATGTTATTTATTATGGAGAAAAAGATAATAATGATTATGTAGTTAAGAATATTGACGTAAAAGAAGATGGTACACATTTTGATATATACCATAATAATGAATTGTTAGTTAATCTAATGGTTCCAGTATTTGGTAGACACATGGCATTAAATGCTACTGCATGTGTGATAGTTTGTTTAAATCTTGGGATTACTATTGATAAGATAAAAGAATTATTAAAAGATTTTAAAAATGCAGAAAGAAGATTTCAGGAAGAAAAAGTGGGTAATTCAATAATAATTGATGATTATGCTCATCATCCAACTGAAATTAAAGTTACCCTAGAAGCAGCAAAAGCTAAGTTTAAAGATAAAAAAATCATAGCTATCTTTAAACCAAATACTTATTCTAGAACAAAAGAATTCTATGATGATTTTGCGGATGCTTTAAACATAGCAGATTATATTTATGTTACTAATATTGATAGTAATAGAGAAAAACAGGAAGAGTATCCAGGTGTAACTTCTAATATGATTTTAGAAAAAACAAAAAATGGAAAAATATTACTTGAAAATGATATATCTGAATTATTAGATTATAAAGATAATGTTTATGTTTTTATGAGCTGTGCAAGTATATCTCATATAAAAGAAGATTTAATTAGCGAATTATTAAAATAATTTGCTAATTTTTTTAATTGTGATATAATATAAAACTATAATTTTTAAAGGGGATTCTATTATAAAAATAGAAGGGTGAAATTATGGATAATAACATAAAATTAAGAAAAATATATGAGTTACTTGGATTAGAAGGTACTGAAGAAGAATATTTAAGTAATTTTGATAATGCCAAGTTTTTAGATATTTATGACTCATTAAAGAAAAAAGTAGGTATTAACACTGCACTTGATTATTTATGTGTATTAGTGGATGCTTATAAATTTAGTCTTAATAAAGAACTTGCTGATAGTTTATTGCTTGACGAAGAATTACAAGATATAGTTACAAATAATCAAAGAAAGAAAACAAATAAGATTTTTGATTTTTTAGCTAGAGTAGTTGATGAAGAAACAGAAAAAGAACTTGAAGAATTAGCAGATTCTATTGATGAAGATACTAAAGAATTTCCAGTATTAACAGCACAAGAAGAAAAAGCAATTTTTAGAAAATATGATGAATTGAGAAAAAAACTAGCAGATTATATTTATGAACATAATTATGTAGAGTTTATTAATTATGTTAATAATTTGTCTCAAGATAGTACTGATTCATTTATAATTAAAGCACTTAATAGATTATATAGTTATACATGTAATGATGAACCATTAGTCAATATTAGAAAAGATAAAAAAATAGTAGAAATGGTTGAAGAATGTAGAGAGATAAGAGATAAAATTGACTATCATAATACTAGATTAGTTAAGAAAATAGCAAGAAAAAATATGAATTTTGGTTTACCTTTAGAAGATGTAGAGCAAGAAGGAAGAATTGGTCTTCAAAGGGCTATTGAAAAGTTTGATGTAAATAGAGGATATAAATTTAGTACTTGTGCTATATGGTGGATTAATCAAGCTATTAGGAGAGCACTTGCTAATGACAAATCTACTATTAGAATTCCAGTTCATCTTCAAGAAAAAGGACAAAAAATAGCAAAAGCGGTTAAAATTTTAAGAGAACAAGATGAAATAGAAAATCCAAGCGATGAAGAAATTTTTGAAAAATGTAAAGAATTAGGTTATGTAATTACTATCTCAAATATAAAAGATTATAAAAAGATAGAATTAATAGGAAATCCAACTTCTATATATGCTGAAGTTGGAGAAGATGAAGATACAAGTTTAATAGAATTTTTATCTTCTGAAACATATGGAACAACAGAGGATTTTGCAGAGAATAATGATTTGCATGATCAATTTAATAAAATATTAGATGATATTGCTAAATTACCATCTAAAAATGTATATACTTATAAAGAAGTTATATTTGTTACAAAAAAAGCAAAAACAATAAGAATAATTTTAACTGAAGAAGAATTTGAAGAATTAATACATAATGCTAGACTTAATAAAAGAGAAAAAGTATTAGAATTCTTTAATAAATATGGCTTAAATATGGATAATTTAACTCCTGCTTTTACAGTTAAGGATATTAATTTAACTACTAATGAAAGGGGAGTATTAATATTTAGATTAAGAACTGGCATAACTAATTCATTTGCTGACAGATTTTTAAATGAAAGAAATTATAACAATGCTTTCTTTATTCCAACAAATAAAGAATTATTAACTTTAGAAAAAGTTGGTGAATTATTTGGAGTAACAAGAGAAAGAATTAGACAAATTGAAGAAAAATATAAAAGAAAAGTTGCTAGTTCATTAGGAAAGAAAAAAACACCTGTATTTTGTATAAGTTTATGTGTTGAAGATAATGAGATTAGAAATGTTTATGATGAATTAGGTATTTCTAATGTTGCAGATTATAGTTTTGAAACTGATACTAGTGAAGCTATAAGATGCGATAGAGGTGGAAATATTACTGTATTAAAAAAGGGTAGAGCTAAGATAACAGTAACTAATATTCATAGCGCAAATAAAAGAATATTGGATATAACTATTTATAGCAGAAAAGAAAGAATAAAAGAAGCCGTTTCTAATAAACCTACTAGATTAATATTTAAACCTGAAAATAAAAAAGATAATCAATAATGATTATCTTTTTATATTGCTCTATATTTATTAGCATCTTTATATGGATTTTTTTTATCGATATGATCATAAAATAATATTCCATTTAAATGATCTATTTCATGTTGAAATACTATAGATAGTTCTTCTCTTAATCTTAATTCTTGTTTATTACCTTTTTCATCATAGAATTCTACTTTAATTCTTGCACTTCTAGGAACTATTCCTTCAATAGGTCTATTTATACTTAGGCATCCTTCTCCTTCTTCAACATATATCTTTTCTTCAGATTCACTAAGTATTTTAGGATTAATAACTACATAGTTTTCGAATTTTCCTTCTTCATATTCGTAAACTATTACAAAAAATCTTTTAGCTATACCTAATTGTATTGCACTAAGACCCATTCCTGGTCTTAAATCATATTTTTTTGATAATTCATCTATCTGACTATTTTTAAGCATTATTTTCATGTCTTCAATAGTCTTTAATGTTTTTTTATCAAGTGGGAATGTTACTTCTTTACTAATTAATCTAATTCTTTTATCATATTCATCGATTATATCTTTACTCCTGATCATTCCTTTTTCACCACCTACGCATGGTATTTTAACATAAAATTATTATTAAATCAAATTCCTAGTTGTTTGATAGGAATCTAGATCCAATAACTATTACTAATAATATAAATAATACTAGTATTATGGCACCACCAGAATTGTTTTGGTAACCATAATTAGGCATAGAATATGAATAACAAGGGTTATTATATCCATATCCGCCGTATCCGTAGTAGTACATAAATATACCTCCTTTTTAATATATATTATTCTTTCTTGTAAATAAAGTGTTATTTAAATGACCTATATATAGTTTAAAAACTTAAATTATGATAATATTATTCTAGTTAGGAATGATAAAATGAGTAGACTATTTAATAAGATGGATAAAATTTTATTAATTGTATCAATTATTATGTTTGTATTTGGATTATTCATGATACTTGATGCATCTAGTATGAGATCTTTTATAGATTATGGTACAAATAATAAGTTCTTTTATAAACAATTAGTTATACTAATTATTAGTTTTTTTGCATCTGTTTTTACTATATTTGTTCCCACTAAAAAATATAAAAAAATTGTTATTCCAGTTTATATAGCAATTGTAGCATTTCTTATATATCTATGTTTTTTTGGAGAATATAGTAATGGCGCAAAGAGTTGGATATATATTGGACCATTTGGATTTCAACCTAGTGAAATGGCTAAATTAGTAATTATTATTTTTACTGGAGTATATTATAAAGCAAATCAAAAATTATTAAATGGTTTTATTCCATCGATTATTCCTTTAGCGGCTGGGGCAGTTGTTACACTATTAACTTTTTTACAACCCGATGGTGGAACAGGATTAATACTATTTTTAGTAACTATAATATTATTTTTTATATCACCTGTTTCCAAACAAAATAAATTTAAAGTACTTATAATTGGAGCTTGTATATTGCTTACAATTTTACTTTTGAAAGTATTTGGAGTAAATATTTTAACAAAAACACAATTAGATAGATTTAACTTTTTAGAACCTTGTACAAGATATCAAGAATCTACTGGGTTCCAAGTGTGTAATGGATATATTGCTATTAATAATGGTAAATTATTTAGTATATCACCGGGAAATTCAATGCAAAAATTTTTATATTTACCAGAAGCATATACTGATTTTATTTTTCCAATTATTGTTGAGGAATTTGGTTTAATACCTGGGATTATCATTGTGCTGGTGTATATGTTAATAATATATAGAATTTTATATCAAGCAAAGAGATGCACTAATATAGGAAGTGCACTAATATGTTATGGAGTAGCTTCGTATATATTTTTGCATGTTGTAATAAATTTAGTCGGAGTATTAGGAATTCTACCATTAACTGGTGTTCCGTTACCATTCTTATCATATGGTGGATCATTTGCTTTAACTCTAGCAATTTCTCTTGCTATAATTCAGCGTATTTCTATAGAAAATTATAATGAAGCACAAAAAAAAGTATTAAATAATTAAAAAAATGGGGGAAAACACTTCTTTAATTGCGAATATATTAATTAGGAGGTGTTTTTTTATGCGAAAAAAAGTATTAAATATATTTAGTTTTATCATTCTATTTGTTTTGTTTGGTATTACAATTTATTGTATCTTTGATGGTACAAGTGCTTCTGCATCAGAAAAAACTGAATCTATAAAAAAAGAAAAAAGTACAGTTTATGTGGATATAAAAGGAGCAATTAATAATCCTGGAGTATATGAAATGGATTATGATTCACGCATAATTGATGTAATTAAAGAGGCTGGGGATTTAACCGATCAAGCAGATACTAGTGTATTAAATTTGAGTAAAAAGGTTGAAGATGAAATGTATATTATTATTTATACTAAAGAAGAAATGAAGAGTTATAAAGAAAAACTAATTCCTAATAAAACTATTATCAAGGAAGTAGAGAAGAAGATAATATGCCCTGATGATGATAATGATGCATGCTTAAAAGTTAATAATTCTAGTATAGAGGGTAAGATTAATATTAATAGTGCATCAAAAGAAGAATTAGAATCTTTACCTAGTATAGGCTCATCAAAAGCAGATAAAATTATCGAATATAGAAATAAATCAAAATTTGAAACTATTGAAGATATAAAAAAAGTAGATGGTATAGGGGACTCTCTATATGAAAAAATTAAAGATAATATTGAAATATAATAAGTTAATCTTATTAATCATAATTATATTATCATTTATTTTTGTTAAAACATATAAGCATAATTTGAAAATAGATATTAATGAAAAGGAAATATATGGTTTTGTAAGAAAAGTAAATGCAAATAGTATTGAAGTAAAATCAAAAGAAAGAATAATTGTCTATATAAATAATCCTAAAGTAGAATTAAATGATTATATCTTAGTTAAAGGAGATTTATATTATCCTAGAAATAATACTGTTTTTAATCTATTTAATTATAGAGAATATTTATATAGAAAAAAGATATATTTATCAATGAATGCTAATGATATTAAAATTATAAAGAAGAATAGTAACATCTTTTATAGTTTTAAGAATGATTTATACAAAAGGATTAATAATTATAAGTCTAAAAAGTATTTAAAAATATTTGTACTAGGCGATAAATCTGAATTAGATAAAGATTTATTTAATGAATTGGGTATAATACATGCATTTAGTTTATCTGGTTTACATATAAGTTTAATTATATATATATTTAAAAAAATGAAACTAAATAATATTTATATATATTTATTCTTAATTTTATTTTTGTTCTTAACTAATTTTGGTATATCCACTATAAGGGCTAGTCTAAGTTTTTTATTTTCAAATGTTAATAAAAAATATAAATTAGAAATACCTTCAGAAGATAGATTAATATTATTAGCATATTTATTATTAATAATTAATCCATATTATTTATTTGATCTAAGTTATATATTTTCATTTTTAATTACGTATTCAATAATAGTTTTTAAATGTAATAATATTGTTAGAGTATCTCTTGTTACCTTTATAACATCAATCCCACTAGTGATAAACAATAATTATAGTATTAATTTTTTATCCGTATTAATTAATATATTTCTAATACCAATAGTAGGTTTTATAATATATCCTTTAACAATTATTTCTTTAATATTACCAATAGATAGTATATTATTTAAGATAACAAATCTGTTTGAAAACTTTTGTTTAACCTTAGATAATGTAAAGATATTTACTTTTAGTTTTAGTAAAATTCCATTAGTATTAATTATTATTTATTATTTAATCTTGTTTTCTAAATATAAATATAAGATATTTATTAATATACTTACTATATTAATATTCTATTTTATAGGTATATACATGATTTATCCAAAAGTATACTTTATTGATGTTAAGCAAGGGGATAGTAGTCTCATACGATATAAAAATAATAATATTTTAATAGATACTGGAGGTAGCTATTATAATAACTCTATTTCTAAAAATAATACAAATTTTTTTAAATCAATTGGTGTTAAAAAAATAGATTATCTTATTCTTACTCATGGAGACTTTGATCATATGGGAGAAGCTATTAATTTGGTTAATAATTTTAAAGTAAAAAAAGTTATATTTAATTGCGGTGAATATAATGATTTGGAAAATGAACTTATCAAAGTTTTAGATAAAAAGAATATTAAATATTATTCCTGTATTAAAGAATTAAACATAGATAATAATAAACTATATTTTTTACAAACCAAAGAATATGATAATGAAAATGATAATTCTAATGTTATTTATACGGAAATTAATGGATATAAATTTATGTTTATGGGGGATGCTGGAATAGATAAAGAGAAAGATATTCTAGACAAATACAATATAAATAATATAGACGTACTAAAAGTAGGTCATCATGGAAGTAAGACAAGTAGTGGCAAAGAATTTATAGATGAAATAAATCCAAAATATTCCATAATTAGTGTTGGTAAAAATAATAGATATGGTCATCCAAATAAAGAGGTATTAAGTAATTTGAGTGATTCAAAAATATATAGAACAGACGAGGATGGTAGCATTATGCTTAAGATTAGAAATAATAAGTTAAAAATTGAGACTTGTAGTCCGTAGAAAGGAGTATAATATGAATTATTATGATGAGATAAAGAAAAACTTAATAAAATGTGAAATATATGATAAATCCAAAGACTTTGCCAAAAATAAATATGGTAAAAATATAATTAAACAGTATTCAGAAAAATTGATGATTGAAGTTGGTAAGAAATATAATGAATGAACATTATATAGAATGAGAAAATTTTATGAAGTATTTAAGAGTGAAAAATTGACACCATTGGTGTCAAAATTGAGTTGGAGTCATTACATACAGTTGTTGTCGCTTAAAAATGAGGATGAAATTATTTATTATATTGATTCAACTATAAATAATAACTTGAATAAATGAGAACTTCAAGAAAAAATACAAAATCAAGAATATGATAGATTAAGTAGTGAAACTAAAAGAAAACTTATTAAATCGGAAGATTTAATGGATGAAGACCTAATTAAAGCTTATATAAAATATTTGACTAAAAAAGATTAATAATATTATCATTTATACATATAATATATTATACACAAATTTGTGTTTATATAGATAAAAGGAACTTACATTGTAAGTTCCTTTATTATAATTTTCTATACAAACCAATTGCTTTTCCAACTATATAAACTTTATCTAATATAATTGGTGCCATAGTATCATTTTCTGGTTGTAATCTAAAATATCCATCTTCTTTATAAAAAGTTTTAAGCGTAACTTCATGTTCGTCAGTCATTGCTACAACTATATCACCGTTATTTGCAGTTTCTTGTCTTTGAACTATAACTATATCACCACTATGAATTCCTGCGTTGATCATAGATGTACCATCAACCCTTAATGTAAATACTTCTTTTTTATTTGGAATTAAATAAGATGGTAATGTAAAGAATTCATCTGGCATTTCGATAGCTTCAATAGGTGTACCAGCAGTAACAGTTCCAAGAAGCGGTACATCAATAACTTCTTTTTCTTCGTATTCATTATCTACTAATAACTCTATTGCTCTATTCTTTGAGTCTCCCTTTTTTATGTATTTTTTTTGTTCTAGAATATTTAAATGTGTTTGCACTGTAGCAGGGGATGATAAATCAAGTGCTTTACATATTTCTCTAACTGTAGGTGGATAGCCATTTTTTGCAATACTTTTTTTGAGAAAATCTAATACTATTGCTTGCTTTCTTGTAAGTTCTTCCATATATATTCCTCCTTATCTAATATGATAATAACATATATTTTACACTTTGTCAAACAAATGTATGAAAAATTAATAAGTATTATTGACACATACAAGTGTTCGGTATAAAATTGTAATCAAGAGGTGAGAGGTATGAAAAGATTAGTAGAATTAGTTTTAGTATATTTGATTGGAGTTATATTTGTAGTGACATTGGCTTTTGGGGTTAGCAAAATAGATAATGAATCTATTTCAAGTACCTCAGTTGCAGGTAATTATAATTATTCTATATCTAATTATGACTAAACTATTTTATATAGTTTTTTTATTTTGTATTTATTTATTTGTTTTTTTTTGTTATAATTATTAATATAAAAGAATAAGGGAGATATGTATGGATCAAAAAGCTATAAATGTAATTAAAAATTTAGCACTTGATATGATTATGAATACTGGTGCAGGTCATCCGGGTATTTCTATGACTTCAGCACCAATTCTATATACATTATTTACTAAATTTTTAAATGTTAATCCATCAGCGAATGATTGGATAAATAGAGATAGGTTTGTTTTAAGTTCGAAAAATGCTTCAGAAGTATTGTATGCAACTATGTTTTTGTGTGGTTATCCACTTTTAATAGAGGATTTAAAGTCATATAGAAAGTTAAATGGAAAACTTCCTGCAACTGCTACGATTGGTACACCAGGAATAGATATTTCTACAGGTTTTCCTTCTGAAGGATTTGCATCTGCTACTGGAATTGCGTTAGCAGAAAAAATTTATGAGTCAAAATATAATTATAAAAGTAAAGGTCTTTTTGATAAAGTACATCTTCCTAAATTATTTGATTATTATACTTATGTTTTAATTGATGATGAAGAAATAATGGATGGAGTTAATTTTGAAGCTGCATCATTTGCTGGAAATTATAAATTGGGAAAGCTAATAGTTATTTGGGATGCATCCGGAACTACACAAGATGGAGATTTAATTAGAACTTTCCATGATAATACATTATCTAGATTCTCTTCACTTGGATGGGGTACTATATATGTTAATAATGGTAATTCTGTATCTGAATTATCTAGTGCAATAAAAAAAGCAAAACAAGATATTAATAGACCAACTCTAATTATGGTAAAAACAACTATTGGAGATGGATTAAGTAGTAAAGGATCTAATACTTTATTTGAAGATCCTATATCTAAACCTGAATTAGATGATTTTAAAAAGAAAACTGGTGCAGGAGATATACCATTTACTATGTTAAAAGAACCAGCATCATATATGAGAGATCAAGTGGTAAATAGGGGAAATAAAATTTTTGATGAATGGAAGAAAGTATTTAATGATTATAAATCTGTTTTAACACCAGAACAATTAAATGAAATAGTTAATATTGAAAGAAATGAAATAAATTTTGATTTATTTTCTATCGATATTCCAATTGATTATGATAATAAGGAATTGTTAAGAGAAAGTAATCATAAAGTTATGAATGTCATTTCTGATAATGTTTATAATTATATTGGTGGAAGTGCTAATTTATTTAGTTCAACTAGAACATATTTAGATAATAAAGGGGATTTATTGCCAGAAAATTTATCAGGAAAAAATATTATCTTTGGTGGTAGAAATCTTGTTATGGGATCTGTTGCTAATGGACTTGCAATATCAGGATTTAGACCATTTGTATCTACATATATGTCATATTCAAGTAAACTATTACCATCAATTAAAATGAGTGCACTTATGAGTTTACCTGTTACATATATTTTTACTCATGATTCAGTAACAGTAGGGAATGATGGACCAATATATCAACCAATATACGAATTATCTACATTAAGATCTATTCCTAATTTATATGTATTTAGACCTGCTGATATAAAAGAAGTAATAGGAACTTGGAATATAATATTAAAAGCTAAAATTCCATCAGTTATATCACTTCCTAAAACTGAGATTAAGGCAGAGCAAGGAACATCTAAAGAAGGTGTTCTAAAAGGTGCTTACGTTGCTGGGAAAGAAAAAGTAAGTCCTAGATTAGTTATTCTTGCTACAGGATCAGAAGTACAAGTTGCAAAATCACTTCAAGTAAAATTATTACAAGAAGGAATAGATTCAAGAGTAGTTAGTATGCCTTGTATGGAATTATATAATTTACAACCAGATTCATATAAGCAAGAATTATTTCCAAGAAATATTCCTATATTTGTAATAGAATATGGTAGTAATTTCGGATTTGAAAAGTTTGTTCCAAGTTCAGATTATTTATTCACTATTAACAAATTTGGTATATGTGCATCAAAAGAAGATGTATTAAAGTATATGAATTTAGATTTAAATACAATGATAGAAAAAATTAAAAGTTTACTTAAGTAAACTTTTTTTGACATTTTTTTTAATTATTACCATTTATTATATTAATAGGTGATAGAATGAGAACGTTTTATATATTTAAAATTAATAATGGCTGTAGTACTATTTATAATAGAAAGACATGTAATATATACAAGATTTTAAATAGAATTAATAATCTTGATGCTAGTGAAAGTAAAAAGGCAATAAATATATATAGGAAGATAATTATACCTATAAATAGAGATATGATAGATGCTTATATTATTAAAAAGCATATTAATGATTTTTATTATAAAAAAAACAATAAATGGCATGAATTAAAAAATGATAAAGAAAAAAGTATAATGATTATAAATAAAACATATATAAAGATAATATGTTCTAATAATATTAGTACATTTTTTAAAGATATATTTATGGTAGATAAAGATTTATTTGTTATTGATTTTAATTATAAAGATTATTTTTATATAAGAGATTTTAATAATAAAATATCTTGCTTATATTAGCTAATTTTATTATAATTGTTAATGGAGGGATGATAATGTTACATGATCTATTATTAGTTGGCCTTGGCGTATTAGGAGGAGCAGTAATTGGTTTTTTTCTAGCAAGATTTTTTATGCAAAGATATCTTAAGAAAAATCCACCTATAAATGAACAAATGATTAAAATTATGATGAGTCAAATGGGGAGAACTCCAACTCAAAAACAGATTAATCAAATGATGAAGGCAATGAACAATGTAAAATAGGGTTTTACTCTATTTTTTTTTATATTTTTATTGAAGTCAATTCGTAATTATTTTATAATGATACTATAGAGGTGATAAGTATGGTTAATATTCTTCCAGCAGATACATATACTGTAATAAATAAAACAATATTAACTGAAAATGATAGAAAAATATTGACTATGCTTTATCAACCAATAATAGGATCAGATTCTATTAATTTGTTTTTTACTTTATGGATGGATTTAGATAAAAATGAATTTATGAGTATTGAAGAAAATCATCATCATTTAATGACATCTATGAGCATGCCTTTAGAAAGAATTGTTAGTGCAAGAGAAAAATTAGAGGCAATTGGGTTACTTAAAACATTTTTTAAAGAGAGAGAAGATTCGAATAATTATGTATATCAATTATTTTCACCTATTTCAGCAAGTGAATTTTTTTCACATCCTATATTAAACATAGTTTTATATAATTCAGTAGGTAAAAATGAATATCAAAGAATAACAAATTATTTTAAAATACCTAGAATCAATTTAAATGATTATGAGGATATAACTAAAGAATTTACTGACATTTTTTCTAGTACTCCAAGTACTACTTTTGAAAATAATATTCAGAATGTTAAATCATGTAATGCACTAGGAATAAGTATAGAAAATATAATAGATTTTGAATATTTAATTAGTTCTATGCCTAAAGAAACTATCAACGAAAAGACATTTACTAAAGATGTTAAAAAACTAATAAATGATATAGCTTGGATATATAATTTAGAGATAGATGAATTAAAGAATATTATATTAAGTTCTTTAAATTCTAAGAATATGATTGATAAAACATTATTAAGAAAAAATGCTAGAAATTATTATCAATATCAGAATAGCGGTAAATTGCCATCTTTAATATTTCAAAATCAACCAGAATATTTAAGAAGTCCTATTGGTAAAGATTCAAAAAGAGCAAAGCTTATTTATACTTTTGAGACTACATCTCCATATAATTTCTTAAAAAGTAAAAATAATGGGGCAAAACCTACAGATAGAGATTTAAAACTAATAGAGAATTTAAGATTAGATTTAGAACTTCAACCTGCAGTAATCAACGTATTACTTGATTATGCATTAATGGTGAATAATAATAAGCTAAACAAGAATTTTATAGAAACAATTGCGGGTCAATGGAAGAGGCTTAATATAGAAACTGCTGAAGAAGCAATGAATCAAGCGTTAAAAGAATCTAAGAAGAAGAGTAGTGGATCTAAGTCATATAACAAAAAGACTGAAGGAATTATACCGACTTGGTTTGGTAAAGAAATAGAAAAAGAAGACATTACTATTGAAGATGAGAATGAAATGAAGAATCTTTTAAAAGATTTTAAATAGAGGGTTTTATGAAAGATATAAATAGTATAAATAATATAAAGACAAATAAAAATTTATTAGAGAAAGAATATAAAGAAGCATTAAAGGATGAGTATTTTAAAAAAATAGTATCATCTTTAAAAATTGAAGATAAAGAACTAATGAAATATACTTCAAAGATAATGCAAGCAGCTAATGAACTAAAAAATTCAGAGCAAGATGATAGGTGCTTAATAAATGAGATACCAGGTTTTATTTTTACTCCTTATGTAGTTGATGGTGTACTTAACTTTACTTATAAGGCTTCAAATGCTAAGAAGGAAGAACTAAATGAGGTAGAGTATGTCAAAAAAGGTTATAAATTTGAAGTTTCTAAGCAGATTAGAAATGCAAAAATGAGTGAAATATATACTGATGATAAAAATAGAATAGAATTGATAAAATGGATTACTACTTTTATTAAAGAATATAAAAAAGGAAATGCAAAAAAAGGATTATATTTAAGTGGTAATTTTGGTTCTGGAAAATCATATGTTATATCAGCATGTCTTAATGAACTTGTTAAAGATGGATATACTGCTGCAATGATATATTATCCTGAATTTCTTAGGATTCTAAAGTCATCATTTGATACTGATTTTGAAGAACAATATGACTATGCAAGAAAGAGTGATCTATTACTTCTTGATGATATTGGAGCAGAAAATGTGACTCCTTGGTCAAGAGATGAAATACTTGGGCCTATACTTCAATATAGAATGGATAATAATATGCCTACATTTTTTACTTCAAATCTAAGTATTGAAGAACTTGAAATTAATCTTAGTGAAGGGAAAAATACTGTTGATAAATTAAAAGCTAAAAGAATTATTGAGAGAATAAAATATTTAACAGATGAATTAAAGTTAATTAGTAAAAATCAAAGAAAATAATAGGAGATTACATGGGTGAAAGTTTAAGCAGTACGCTAAAAGAATTTAAATATTCTGTAGTTAAACCTATTAAGTTTTATAATAGGGTTAAATCTATACCAGAATATTCAAACATATCATATAGTCAGTTTAGAACTAGGAACATAAGTTTCGATATCTTTGAAGCGGCCTTCTTAAATGTTAATAATGATAATATTATTAGTACTCCACAAATAAGAAATATGTTTAAATATTTAAGTAATAATTTGAGGGGCTCTAAAGAATCAGATATAAAGAAAACTGTAATAAGAATAGAAAAATTAAGGCTTGCATTAGCTGTTAAATTAGGAAATTTAGATCCGGAGTCAGATAAAATATCGATAGAAAATATCAATAACATATTAGAGGAACTAAAGGTATTAAAAAGAATTATCATTGATTCTTTAAAAAGTAATAATAAACAAATAGAAAAAGAAATTGAATTTGATATGCTAATCGATGATTTATTATATCCTGATGATTTTGATGATTCTAGTTTATTACCAACATTATTCTATAATCTACCTGTTTTACAAAATAGTAAGAATAATGGAAGAAGATTTAATGAAAGATTTTATAAAGCATTTTTATTAGCAACACATGAAAATGATTTTTTAAGAAAGCATTATTATATTTGTTTAGCAAATTTAATAAAGGAGGCAAATATTTATACACTGGACAAAAGAGTATTAAATATTTGTGGTTTTAATAAATATAGTGATATATCTAAGTCAAAATTAAATGAAAAAATTTCTAAATTGGATTATAACCCTCAGACAGGTAGATATAGATTGGATGATTTTATCGTTACTATTGATAATGAAAATACTTCGAAATTTGATGATGCAATAAGTATAGAAAAAATTGATTCTGGGTATATTTTGGGAATTCATATTGCAGATGTTTATTCACTTGGTATTATGTCTCCTAGTGAAGAAACTTTAGAATTTAAATCGCAGGCATCATTAAGACAAACAATTGATAAAAATGCAATTAGTTTATTTGTTGAAGTATCTAAAACAGGTTTAATACTCGATAAAAAAATATTAATGACAAATGTAACAGTTAGTAACAATTTGTTATATGATGATGTGTCAAAAATATTAAGTAACAAAAATAATGATAAATTATGCCAAACAATTATTGATTTAATTGGCTTATATAATATAGTCAATAATTCAAAATTACCAGATTTTCCTGGCCCATCAAAGATGGCACATGCTTTAGTTCAAAAATTCATGTTATTATATGGATGCATAGTAAGCGATTTGGCTAGTAAAAGTAGATATCCAATTCTATATCAAGTAGATAGTGATAAACGAAGTGCAGTATCTATTAACAAGGTATATTGTGATACCGGATTTGATGATAATAATTTAACTACTTATGCTAGGTTTACTTCTCCTATATGGGATTTAAGAAGTTATATAAACCAGACTTCAATATGTAAATGTATTTTTGATAGAATAGATATAAATGAGAGAAATGAATTAAGATTAAAATTAAGTAGTTTAAAAAATGAAATAAATAGGTCTAATAAACCAAATACTTTACAAGAATAAAAATATGTGTTATTATTAGTTCGAAATCAATGAGAAAAGACATGATTATTTAATTAGGTCTAATAGAGAGTTAATGATGGTGGAATATTAACAGATATATTAAATAATTACTACTTTTTGAGAGGAATAATAATTCCCGGTGAAGAGCCGTTATGTAATTAAGTAAATAAGAGGATGGTACCGTGCTTATGCACTCCTTAGTACCATCCTTTTTTTAATTTATAGGAGGAAAATATGATTAATATTAAAGAAAATGAAAACTTAGATATGCTTAACCATAGTTGTGCACATTTACTTGCACATGCGATTAAACATCTATATCCAGAAGCTAAGTTCTGGGTAGGCCCTGCAATTGAAACAGGATTCTATTATGATATTGATATGGGAGATAAAGTAGTAACTGAAGAAGACCTTCCTACAATAGAAAGAGAAATGAAGAAAATTGCTAAGAGTGATAAGAGAATTACTAGAATAGAACTTTCTAAAGAAGACGCCCTTGAAACATTTAAAGATAATCCATACAAGATAGAATTAATAGAAAATATTCCTGATGGAGAAACTATATCTGCATATAAACAAGATGATTTTATTGATTTATGTAGAGGACCTCATATGCCTACAACTAAATCGATGAAATACTTTAAATTAACTAAAGTATCTGGTGCATATTATAAAGGTGACTCTAAGAATAAAGTTCTTCAAAGAATATATGGAGTATGTTTTGAAAATGAAGAAGATTTAAATGCATACTTACAAGAACTTGAGGAAGCAAAAGAAAGAGATCATAGAAAAATAGGTAAAGATATGGGTATCTTTATGATAAGTGAATTAGTAGGTAAAGGATTACCTATGTATTTACCAAATGGATTTATTCTATGGAATGAACTTGAAAACTATATTAGAAATAAAGAATTAAAGAGAGGATATTTACATGTTCAAACTCCACCACTTGGTAATGTTGAATTATATAAAACAAGTGGACACTGGGATCATTATAGAGAAAATATGTTTCCTAAAATGGAAGTTGAAGGTGAGGAATTTGTACTTAGACCAATGAACTGTCCTCATCACATGGTAATTTATGGAAATGGTATTCATTCATATAAGGATTTACCAATAAGAATTGCTGAAATAGCAAGAGATTGTAGATATGAATCAAGTGGTTCCCTAAAAGGTGTTGAAAGAGTTAGAACTTTCTGCCAAAATGATTCACATATATTCTGTACTCCAGAACAAGTTGAATCTGAATTTAAGGGTGTAGTAGATTTAATACTTGAATGCTATAAAGAATTAAATATAACTAACTATAGATTTGAATTATCTCTAAGAGATCCAGAGGATAAAGTTAAGTATTATCCAGATGATGAAATGTGGGATAATGCAGAAAATTCTTTAAGAAAGATACTTAATGATTTAGGTATTGAATATGTTGAAAAAACAGGTGAAGCTGCTTTCTATGGACCAAAATTAGATGTTCAAGTTAAACCTGCTGTAGGTAATGAAGTAACTATTTCAACTTGTCAATTAGATTTTTGCTTGCCAATGAAATTTGATTTAACTTATGTTGATAAAGATGGTTCTAAGAAAACTCCGGTAGTTATTCATAGAGCAGTATTTGGATCACTTGATAGATTTATTGCTTATTACTTAGAAGAAACTAAAGGAATACTTCCTTTATGGTTATCTCCAGTTCAAGCTAATATCGTTCCTATTAATAATGAATATCATTTAGAATATTCTAAAGAAGTATTAAAATTATTAAAAGATAATGACATAAGAGTAGAACTTGATGATAGAGATGAAAAGATGGGTTATAAGTTAAGAGAATCTATTACTAGAAAGATTCCAATAACTTTAATTTTAGGTGATAATGAAAGAGATAATAAGACAATTTCTTATAGAAGATATGGTTCTGAAGAAACAATAACAGTTTCTATAGAAGATTTTATTAAATTAGTTAAAAATACTGTTAATGAGAAAAAATAAAACTAATCAGGGGGTATAATGATAAATATTTTTTTTAAAAAAGAAATGTTAAAGGATATTAAAGAACATATTGAGAAATTAGAAAGACAGGGATTATACTCCGTATGTTCTTCAAAATATTTTATAAGACGTTTTAATCAAATTAAAAATACAAAAGAGTTAGTTTTCTTTTATAATTATGCTAAAAAAACAGATGATAAGTATCCGGTAATAAGTGGAACTGGAAGATCTTTAGAAGCATTAACAGAAAATGATAAATTAACAGTAGCAATATATTTGAATGAAGATGATTCTTTACAAAGTGATTTGGCAAAAAAAGTAATTACTACTGGAATATTGGACAAATCAAATAAATCAAAAGCAAACCTAGAATCAACACTAAGATTTAATGATAATATTATAGACGTTATGTATTCTCTAAAAGAAAATTTAATTAATTCAAAGGGGGAATTTGTATTAACATTTCCAAGCGAATTAGTTACTAGAGATGGTAATTATAGTGATTATTATTTTTGCGATATATTTAATATAATAGATGGTATGGCATATATAAAACCAGATTATATTGATTCATATATTTCTTTTAGGCAAGGTGTAATGACTAGAATTAATAAAAATGAACTAAATAATAATTTAGTAAAAAAAATAAAACCAACTGAATAGTTGGTTTTATTTTGATGCTTTCTTTAAAGTTCTTGCTTCTCTTGTAGTAGTTTTAATAGTTACACCATTAATATTTACTTTTTGATAATTTAAATTTTGAACTCTTTTAGTTTTATTATTCGCATGAGATTTATTATTTGCAAAATTCTTTGTCTTTGCAGTTAATTTATTAGCCATAATTCCTCCTTAAAAACTTTACTTCATTAACTTTATCATATTATTTAGAATTAGTCAATTGATTTCCCTTTATTTTATAGTATAATTAACTTAAAGGGAGGTAATTAATATGTATATACCAATGTTTATTAAAACTGATTATTCTATTCTTACCTCCTTACTTAAACCAAATGATTTAGTTAATTTTCTTAAGGATAAGAATATTAATATTATAGGTATAGTAGATGATAATCTTTCTTATGTCATGGAATATTATAATGAATTAAAAAAAAATAATATAAAATTAATACCAGGATTAGAAATAGTACTAGAGGATAAATCTATATATTTATACGCTAAAAACTATGAGGGATATCAAAATTTATGTTATATATCTAGTAATGAAAAAACTATAGATAATATAAAGAATAATTCTTCTAACTTAATAATGGTTTTGCCATATAAATCAAAAGATTTATATAGTGTATTTAATTTTCCTGATACTTATTTAGCTTTTAATGAATCTGATGAAATAGATTATAGTTTTAAAAATATATATTTAAATATTGTAAAATGTTTAGATAAAAAAGATTTAGAGTATTTAAAATATCTAGAACTAATTAAAACAGGCAAATCTATTAGTGATGAGATTACTATAAAAGAAGATTATTATAAAGAAATAGAACTTGATAATAATATACTAAATAATTATAAAGAAATAGATAATTTATGTAATTTTGAGATTAAAAAGAATGATTTATTACCTAAATATGATTTTGTTAATGAAGATTCAAAAACTTATTTAGAAAAATTATGTAAAAAAGGATTAATGAAGAGATTTAATAACAAAGTTCCAATGAAATATGCAGATAGATTAATGATGGAACTTGATGTTATTAATAATATGGGATTTAATGATTACTTCTTAGTAGTATGGGATTATGTTAAATTTGCTAAGAAAAATAATATTTTAGTGGGTCCAGGAAGAGGATCTGCAGCAGGTTCATTAGTCAGTTACTCTTTAGGTATAACAGATATAGATCCAATTAAATATGATTTGTTATTTGAAAGATTTCTTAATAAAGATAGAATTACTATGCCAGATATAGATATAGATTTTGATTCAAATAAAAAAGAAGATGTAGTTAACTATGTAATAGATAAATATGGCAGAAAAAGAGTATGTAATATTATTACATATGGAACGATGAAATCTAAAATGGTTTTAAGAGATGTGGCTCGTATATTTAATCTTGAAGATAAAATAGATTCATTTGTTAAATATATTGATTCAAATATGTCTTTAAAAGAGAATCTAGATAATATAAATATAAGAAATATGATAGAGAAAGATCCACTTCTTACTAAAGTATGTATGATATCACTTAAATTAGAAGGTCTAAAAAGATTAACATCTATTCATGCTGCAGGAGTAATAATATCTAATAAGACCTTAGATAGATATATTCCTTTATATGATAATAATGGCACTTTAGTATCAGGTTATACAATGAATTATATAGAGGAATTAGGTCTTCTTAAGATGGATTTCTTATCGCTTGATAATTTAATTTTAATTAGTAATTTATGTGATGAAATAAAAGATATTAATATAAATACTATTCCACTTAATGATGAAAAGACTTTAGATGTATTTAGAAAAGTAAATACTGATGGAATATTTCAATTTGAAAGTTCTGGAATAAAGAATGTTCTTAGAAAATTTAGAGTAGATAACTTTGATGATTTAGCAGTAATTCTAGCTTTATTTAGACCAGGACCAATGCAAAATATAGATAGTTATATCAAAAGGAAAGAAGGTAAGGAAAAAGTTACTTATGTTTCTGATGCAGTAAAAGAAATATTAGAAAGCACATATGGAATAATTATTTACCAAGAACAAATAATGAGAATAGCACAGCAAATGGCAAATTTTAGTCTTTCACAAGCAGATAATTTAAGAAGAGCTATGTCTAAGAAAAAGATTGAATTAATGGAATCATATAGAGATAAATTTATAGAGGGTTCTATTAATAATAATTATTCAAAAGAAGATGCAGAAAAGACATTTGATTATATACTTAAATTTGCATCTTATGGATTTAATAAATCACACTCAGTATCATATTCATTAATATCTTATCAAATGGCTTATTTAAAAGCTCATTATCCAGAATATTTTATGAAATATTTACTAAGTAATGTAATAGGTAATGAAATAAAAACAAAAGAATATATAGATGAATGTAAATTAAATAAAATAAGCATACTAATGCCTGATATCAATAAGAGTGATAAAGAATATACTCTTGAGGATAAAGGTATTAGATTTCCACTTGCCTCAATTAAGAATATAGGTGCTACTATTTCTAATCAGATAATTGAAGAAAAGAAAAATGGTGAGTATAAAGACTTTATAGATTTCTTAGTTAGAAATTATAGTAAAGGTGTTAATAAGAAAGTATTAACTTCATTAATACTTTCTGGATGTTTTGATTCATTTAATAATAGAAAGACTTTAATAGACAATTTAGATTCATTTATTAATTATGCAGAACTAGTTAAAGATTTAGATTCTTCCTTAGTAGATAAACCTGAATTTGATATAAAAGAAGAATATTCAAAAGATGAATTAATTAGTATGGAATATGATAGTTTTGGTTTCTATTTATCTATGCATCCAGTACAAAAATATAGAAATAATAATATTACTACTAATAATATTAAGATGTATTTTAATAAGACAATTACTATATATTTATTAGTAGATAAGAAAAGAGAAATTAATACTAAGAATAATGAAAAAATGTTATTCTTAACAGGATCAGATGAATTTAATTCTATTGAACTTGTTATGTTCCCTAAAATATATGAAAACTTTTATAATATTACTAGGGGAGAAGTATATAAAATTCTTGCTAATGTTGAAAAGAGAAATAGTTCTTACCAATTAATAGTTAAGTCAATAGAAAAAGTAGAAAATTAGTTTTTCTACTTTTTTTTAATTATAAAATATAGTATACTTATAATAGGTGATACTATGAATAAAACGAAAATAGTTGCTACTATTGGGCCAAGTTCATCTGATTATAATATATTAAAACAGATGGCACTTTCTGGGGTTTCGGTTTTTAGACTTAATATGGCATATGCTTCTTTAGAATTTGCTAGAGAAGTTATTCTTGATGTTAGAAAGATATCTTTTGAAATAAATAAAGAAATAGGTATCATGTTAGACACAAGAGGTCCAGAACTTAGAATTGGTGGTTTAGAAAGACCAAGTATTCACTTAGAAAAAGATAAAATAATAAGAATAATTAATTCTAGTATCATTGGTAATAATGAAATGTTATCAGTTAATGCTTCTGAAATAATAAATCATACTTCAGTAGGCAATAATATTTATTTAAATAATGCTTCTGTTAAATTGGAAGTTATTAGTAAAGATGAAGATACATTAGTATGTAAAATATTAAATGATGGTGATATTATATCTGAATCTACTATAAATATCCCAGATATTAAATTTAATGTTAATTTTCTATCAAATTATGACAAAGAAGTAATTAAATTTGCAGTTAATATGCAAATTGATTATTTAGCACTTTCTCATGTTAGAGAAGAAATGGATGTGCTTGATGTTAACGATTTATTAATTAGTTTAAATGATAATGATATACAGATAATATCTAAAATAGAAAATAAAGATTCTCTTGAAGAAATAGATAAGATTCTTAATGTGAGTGATGGAATTATTATTTCAAGAGGTGATTTAGGAATTGAAATATCTTTAGAAAAATTACCTAGAATTCAAAAATCTCTAACTAAAAAAATAAAGGAACGAGAAAAAATTTGTATTATTTCTACTGAGATGCTTTCATCAATGAAAAATAGTATAAAACCAACACGTGCAGAAGTATCTGATATTGCTAACGCAGTTCTTGATACTACTGATGCGCTAATGCTAGGTGAAGAAACAGCAATTGGCAATTACCCACTTGAAGCAGTTAAAATAATGAAATCTACAATTGAGGAGATAGAAAAAGATATTGATTATAAGGATTTATTATCAAATATCATAAAAGATAAAAAAATAGATATCAGTAAGGCTATTTCGTATGCATCTTGTGAAGCGGCAAGGGAAGTATATGCTAAAGCTATAGTATGTACTACACTTACCGGAACAACAGCAAAAGATATTAGTAATTTTAAACCTAGTTGCCCTCTCGTAGCTATTTCACCAAATTCAAAAGTAGTTAGAGGGTTATCCATCAATTATGGAATAATACCAATGACTGTTCCAGCAGCTGATACTACTGATGAACTAGTTGAATTATCAAAAAGGGCATGTATGAAAAGCATAGAATTAAAAAATGAAGATAAAATAGTTATAGTTGGAACTTTTCCGTTACATAATGTAAAATATACTAATTTTTTAAAAATTGAAGAGATAAAAAGGGAGGAATAATGAAAGATTTATTAAATAATTCCATAACATATAATATTTTATATAATAAAGATGGAAGTATTAAACCTTTTTATATATTATCTTCTGAAAGAGATATAAAAGAAACCCAAATTAAAAGTGATGAGAATGAACTAGATTATAAATATAGTCATGATATGATAACAAAAGAAGAATATGAAAAAGAAAAAAATAATTTAGTTTTTAAGTTGTCTAATCAAAACGAAATATATAATGATTTGATATTTCTTGAAATTGATAAGAAAGATATAGAAGAAATAAAAGAGGAATTGAAAAATGCTTCGTTAAATAAAATAGATTTAGAAAGATTATCGCTTTCTTTAACATCTATTATAGAAAAAAAACTAGATGATTTTAAGAAGAATAATGAAAAATTTAAAGAAGAAGACTTTAAGACTTGGAATTATACATATAGCAGATTAGCTAGTAATTATTCCAAGATAAGAGAGATTGAAAGCTTTATTCAAAATTTAAGTGAATAAGGCTTTTAATTTGTCTTTTTTTTAAATATATGTTAATATATTTATATTTTTAGGGGGATTATTATGCTTAATATAAAAGAAACATATCGTGATTACGCTAATAATTTAATAAAAAAAGGAATTAGTCCTTCCATAATAGTTTCTAGCGATATTATAAAACTATTAACTGAAGATGAAGATAGAATGGATTATAATTTTAAAACAGATAATATTATTAGTGGCCCTTATGGAGATTTAATTAGGATTAATAAGGAACAAGGTATTATTGAAATATATAATTCTATAACAGTTGAAAAGTATAGTGATTATAAGGAATATTATTATTCTTTAAAACTATTTGATCTTGAAACCGGAGATTTACTTTCTGATGGTGAATTAGGTTATTATTCTTCAACACTTGAAGCAATAGATTTATATGGAGAAGAAGAATATGAATATCTTGATAATCTAGAAAAAAACGATTTTTCAGATGTTCATAGATTAATTTCAAAGGATAAGGATGAATATAATATAAATAGATTAGAATTATCTAATGAATTAGCAAGGGTAAAATTAAAAGATTTAAGAGAAAAATTATTTAATGTTGCAAAAATATACTGCAAAGGATGCGATCATATAGTTAGGGGAATAGGTAAAATTGTTTCAAATATTGATGACGCATATAAAAAACATTCGGAGATAAAGGAATTTAGATCTTTAGAATTAGATGAAGAAACAATACAAATAATTAATAGAAAACTATATCTAGATGGACTTAAGGAAGAATCAGAAGCATATTCGAGAATATCTATATTTCCTATAACAGACATTATAAAAGAATATAAAGAGTATAACGCCCCAGTAACAGATAAAATTGCTAATAAATATATAAAAATATCAAGAAAAATAGCTGAAGTATTAGATCCGTTCAGTTATTATAGATGCAAAATTAGAAATCATCAGAAAAGCATGGAAGAAATAGAAGAAATGTTTGAAAAACATAGAGTATTATTGTTAAAAAGAAGGGATGAATTAGATATGACTAATTCGTGGGATAGCTATGAGTAATATTAATGATGTAACTCTTATATTAAAAGAACTACTTATTATTTATGGATCTACAACTGTATCTTCTTTACTTTTTAATAAGTTATATTATATTGATAGAATACAAAAATCATTTAAAAATAGTCAAAGAAAACTAAAATATAAAGATCTGTCATTAAAATGTGAAATGGATTTACAAAATGTTAAAGATTATTGTTATGCGGAAAAGATTATATCAAGAATTGCATCATGTATTCCTTTATTTCAAATTTTATTTACTGTTTCAAATATAAGAAGAGATAAAGAATTATATAATGAATTTTTTGATGAGAGGATGGAAAAAATTAATATAGATGAAGCATATGAAAGAAAAAGATTCTTGATTGAAATTAAGGAAGCAAAAATTATTCCACCTGATATAAGAACAAGATTAGAAGACGAACAATATATGCCTAGCGAAAATGAATATAATCGTGTAAAAAGGTTAAATAGAACAAGAAAAGTTCTCAAAAATCAGAATAATATAAAAATGAGAAGAGAATCAGAAGAATAGAAAGATATTAGTAAAACTAATGTCTTTTTTTATTGTAAAAAAAGTCTATATATTATATAATTATAATGGTGATAATATGAAGATGAGATTATTAGGTGCTGCAATTTTAATTGTAGTTTTAGTACCTTTACTTATTCTTGGTGATATTTATTTTGAAATTGGAGTTGCTGCTATAGCAGCACTATCATTTAGAGAATTATTATTGTTATTTAAGAAAAAAAATAATATTCCATTAATAATGGAAATATTCTCTTACATTTCAGTTGTAGTTTTAACTCTTAGCTTAGATTCTATTTTACAAGCTATAGCATTAGTAATAATGATCTTGTTTATTCCATTAATAATATTTAAGAAAAATGAATATACTTTTAGTAGTGTTACTAGCTTAGTAGGAATTATAATATTTATTGGGGTAATATTTCATTCTGTTATAAACATTAGATTAGGTTCACTATGGGAAATATTGTATTTATTATCTATAACTATATTAACTGATACTTTTGCTTATTTAGGTGGAAAGTTTCTTGGTAAAAATAAATTACTAGAAAGAATATCACCTAATAAAACGATAGAGGGAAGCTTGATAGGATTAATAGTATCTACATCAATATCTTCTGTTTTATATTTATTATTTGTTGATCCAGGTGCTAATATAGCTATTGTAGTAATAATTAGTTTTGCACTATCTATAATAGGCCAAATAGGTGATTTAGTATTTAGTGCTATAAAAAGAGAATTCGAAGTAAAAGATTATTCAAACTTAATACCTGGACATGGAGGTATGCTTGATAGATTTGATAGTATAGCATTCGTAAGTTTATTTTATATTGTAATTAAATTATTATTTTTATAAGGAGGGTTTATGACATTAATAATATTTATATTAATTTTAGGCTTAATAGTATTTATACATGAATTAGGGCATTTTATAATGGCCAAGAAACATGGCATTTATGTATATGAATTTTCATTAGGATTTGGTCCAAAACTTTTTTCTTTTAAAAGAAAAAATGATGAAACTGAATATATGATAAAATTAATTCCTCTTGGTGGTTATGTTATGTTGGCTGGTGAAACAGATGAGGATGATAAAAATATTAAAGATAATCAAAAATTATGTAATAAAAGTTTTTTACAAAAAATGTCTGTTATGGTAGCTGGAGTATTTAATAATTTTGTTTTAGGATTTGTAATTATTTTTATTTTAGCTTTAATTTGTGGCACTTCATTTACAACAAACAAATTAGATAATTTACCAAAAGATTATCCTTTATATAAAGCTGGTGCAAGAAATGGGGATGTTATTACAAGAATTAATGGCAAAAAAGTTAGCAATTTTGATGATATTCAGATAAGACTTGCAATAGCTGGTGAAGGAAAAAAGATTGATATTACTGTTAGAAAGAAAGATGGTAAAGAAGTAACATATAAAAAAATAAAACCAGTATATAGTGAAGAAAATAAAACGTATTATTATGGAATTTCTGTAAAAGGTAGAATAGGAAAAGGTTTCTTGGATGTGGTTAAGTATTCATTTGGAAAATTTATATCTATATTCAAGGGATTGTTAATTGTTATAATAAGTTTATTTACTGGTAAACTAGGAGTTAATTCATTATCAGGACCAGTTGGTATTTATTCTGCTGTTGGAACTCTTTCAAAAGGTGATGGTGCAATTTATTCATTATTATATTTAACAGCATATCTATCAATAAATGTTGGATTTATGAATATACTTCCATTCCCAGCTTTTGATGGTGGTCAAGCGTTCCTATTAATAATAGAGAAGATTACTGGCAAAAAGATCTCAATGAAGATAAAATCAATTATTAATACTATAGGATTTGTTTTATTAATGATTCTAATGGTTTTTGTAACAATAAAAGATATTATTAAATTATTTTAGGTGAATGTATGAATGAATTAAAGATAGTTTATATGGGAACACCAGAATTTAGTGTAGGCCCACTAAGAGAATTAATAAATAATTATGATGTTGAGTTAGTTGTTACACAACCTGATAAATATGTTGGAAGAAAAAAAGTTTTAACTCCCTCTAAAGTAAAAGAATTTGCTTTAGAAAACGGTATAAAAGTATTTCAACCAAATAAAATAAGGGAAGAATATAAAGAAATAATAGATTTAAAACCAGATTTAATAGTTACATGCGCTTATGGTCAAATAATTCCAAAAGAATTAATAGACTACCCAAAATATGGATGTATTAATATCCATGCATCACTTTTACCTGAATATAGAGGTGGTGCTCCTATACATCATGCTGTAATGGATGGAAAAGATAAGACAGGAATTACAATAATGTTTATGAATGAAAAAATGGATGAAGGGGATATTCTATATCAGAAGGAAATACCAATATTAGATACAGATAATACTAGTATAATGTTTGATAAATTAAGTTTGCTTGGATCAGAGATGATAAGTGAATTTATACCAAAAATAATAAAAGGGGATATTAATCCAATAAAACAAGATAACACAAAAGCAACTTATGCATATAATATAACTAAAGAAGATGAAAAAATAGATTTTAATGATTATGCTACTAACATATATAATAAGATTAGAGGATTAAGTGAGATACCTGGAGCTTATGCTTTTCTTGATAATAAAAGAATTAAAATATTCAATTCTAAAATTGGAAAAGAGAAAACGGGTAGACCAGGTGAAATTACAAATGTTTATGAAGATGGAATAGGTATTAGTTCAAAAGACTATGAAATTATAATAACTGATATTCAAATTGAAGGTAAAACTAGAGAGTTAGTAAAGGATTATCTTCATGGCATTCAAGATAAAAATAAATTAATAGGAAAGACAATTGATTAAAACTATTTTATGTCAGGAGGGAAAATGAAAGCACATAATAAATCATTTGCAGAAATGAAAAAGGAAATGGATGATTCATTAACAGATGTTACAAAATGCTATCTGTTAATTAAGTATGCATTTAATACAGAAGAAGAAACTAAAAAATATAATGAGGAATTTAAAAAGAGATATATTAATTACTATAAGACAATAATAGATTTAGAAAATGAACTAGATGAAAGATTATTACCTGGATTGTCAAGTGAATTTAAACTTTTGTTAAATACAGCATATTATAAAGATGGAATGAAATTTTTAAAAAATATTTCTTTAGATGAAATTGGTGAAAATGATGAAGAAATAGATGCTGATTACCAAAAAAAGGCATCACTTGGAGCAGTAAAGGTTAATTTTTATCACAATAATAAAGTTGAATTTGGTCGTAATACAAGATTTCATGTAAATACAGCAAAGAATGAGACAATTGATCCAATTGCTAAGACTGAAGAAGAAAAAACATATATATTTGCTGCATTAACTAATCATTTTATAGAAATGTATTCAGATGGTTTATGTAAAACAAATAAAACGTTAATGAAAAAAGGTATGTAATAATACATATCTTTTTTTATTTACACAAAAATGTAAAAAATGTATAATTTTATATTTTTTTTTATAAAGTGTAGACTTTTTATATTATATATAATATAATTTTATTAACCAGTGGAGGAAAGTGGTTGAATGTGGGGGATTAATATGTTCATGGGAGAATTTCATCACAATTTGGACGAAAAAAACAGACTTATAATTCCATCTAAATTTAGGGAGGAATTAGGTAATAAGTTTGTTATTACACGTGGTTTAGAGGAATGCTTATTTGTATATTCACTAAATGAATGGGAAAGAATTGTTGATAAACTAAGAAGTCTTCCATTTACAAATAAGGATGCTCGTACATTCATGAGAATGTTTTTATCAGGGGCCACTGAGTGTGAACTAGATTCAAATGGAAGAATCATTATACCAGGCAATTTGATTAGTTATTGTTCTTTAGAAAAGGAAGCAATAATAATTGGTGTTAATGAGAGATTGGAAATTTGGGCAAATGACAAATATGAAGAATTCTTTAATAATAATATTGATAAGTTTAGTGATGTAGCTGAAGGATTATTTACAAATGAATAATAAACACTTTAGTGTATTACTAAATGAATCAATAGAAAACTTAAATATTAAAGAAGACGGAATATATGTTGATTGTACTCTAGGTTATGCTGGTCATAGTTCACAAATATTAAAACGAATAACGAGGGGTTGTTTATTCGCCTTTGACCAAGATGGGGAAGCTATCGGTTATAGTAAAGAGATTCTTGGTCAAATAAATGATAATTACGAAATTATTAATAGTAATTTCGTAAATATAAAGTCCGAATTAAATAAAAGAGGCATTACTAAAGTTGATGGAATTTTATTTGATTTGGGTGTTAGTAGCCCACAACTAGATGAGAGCGAAAGAGGTTTTTCTTTTCATAAAGATGCAAAACTTGATATGAGAATGAATCAAGATGCTTCTTTATCGGCTTATGAAGTAGTTAATAATTATTCATTAGAAGATCTAACTAAAATCTTTTATGAATATGGAGAAGAAAAATTTTCTAAATCAATAGCATCAGGAATAGTAAAATATAGGGAAAATAAAAAAATAGAAACTACTATGGAATTAGTTTCTATAATCCAAAATAATGTTCCTGAAAAATATAGAAGGGAACATCATCCGGCTAGAAAAGTATTTCAGGCAATAAGGATAGAAGTTAATGATGAATTAAATGTATTTAGTAAAGCATTAATTGATTCAATAGATTTACTTAATACTGGAGGAAGATTATGTGTCATTACATTTCATTCTCTAGAAGATAGAATATGTAAAAACATATTTAAAGAAAATAGTGAGGTTATAAAAGCATATAAAGGATTACCTTTTATACCAGATGAATATAAACCAAAAATAAAAATAATAGGTAAATATAAACCTAGCAAAGAAGAATTAGAATTAAATAACAGATCAAGAAGTGCAATATTAAGAGTAATTGAAAAATTATAAAGGAGATATGTTTATGAAAAAGAATAAAACTTGGAAATTAATTAATAGAGAAAAGAAGTTTATAACTTTAGGTGCTGTTTTATTATTGTTTTTATGGGGCGTTAGCTTCTTTATGAAAAATTCTTTAGCTAGTATAAATATAGAAGTTGAAAGATTATCTAGAGATATAAAAGAACAAAAAGAAGTTAATCAAAGTTTAACAATGAAAATAAATGAATTAGCATCTTTAGAAAATGTAAACGTAGTTGCAAACCAAGTAGGGTTAGCGTATAATAATGATAATATAAGATTAATTAAGTAAGGAGAATGTTTATGAGAAAGTCCATGAATAAGATACATGTAAGTAAATTTGTATTTATTGGTGGCTTTCTTTTATTTTGCATTATAATTGCAAGAATAGTGTTTCTTAATTTAGCCACTAAAGTAGATGGAATCAATTTAAAAGAGTTTGCAAAGAATAGGAATACTACAAAACAAACATTATATGCTTCGCGTGGTTCAATTTATGATAAAAATGAAGAAATACTTGCAGAAACAGTAGATTCATATACAGTAATAGCATATCTTGATTCATCTAGGAGTAAGAATAGTACGACACCAAGACATGTGGTAGATAAGGAAGAAACAGCAAAAAAATTATCACCACTTATTAATATGGAACCAGAAAGGATTTTTGAGCTTCTTGATCAAGATGGTTTGTACCAAGTAGAATTAGGACCTGGTGGAAGAGGTCTAACAGAACTTCAAAAGGAATCAATAGAAAAATTGAAATTACCAGGTATAGATTTTATAGCGAGTTCCAAAAGGTATTATCCAAATCTTGATTTTGCATCTTATATACTTGGTTATGTTGTAACTGATGATGATGGTAATATGACTGGTGAAATGGGAATTGAATCGAAATATAATGACAAATTAAATGGAATAAATGGTTCTCTTACATATCAACAAGATATAAACGGATATAGATTAGTTAATATACCTGAAGTTAGAATTGAAAAAGAAGATGGATTTGATATTTATTTAACTATAGACAGTAATGTTCAACTTATGACAGAGAGAGCATTAAATAGGGAATTTGAAAATTCTGGTGCGACATCAGCCATCTTTGTTGTTGCTGAAGCAAAAACAGGTAAAGTAATAGCATCAGCAACAAAACCTAGTTTTGACCCAAATATAAAAAATATTGAAAATTACTTAAATCCATTAGTATCTATATCATTTGAACCGGGTTCTACAATGAAAACATATACTTACATGGCTACACTAGAAAAAGGTAATTATAATGGCCAAGATACTTATTTATCAGGTACTATGGATATAGATGGATATAATATTAAAGACTGGAATGGTTATGGTTGGGGTGTTGTTACATATGATTTTGGATATATGCAGTCATCTAATATCGGTATTGCTAACTTAATGCAAAAATATTTAACTGGAGATGAATTAAAGGCTTATTTAAAGAAGTTAGGCTTTGGTTCTAAAACAGGTATTGAATTATATGGTGAAGTAGAAGGAAGTCTTGATTTTAAATATGATATTGAAATAGCTACTGCTGGATTTGGTCAAGGTATAATGACTACACCAATTCAGCATATAAAAGCATTGACTGCTATATCAAATGATGGATATGTATTAAATCCTACAATAGTAGAAAAGATTGTAGATCCTAATAATAAAAAGGTAGTATATCAAGCTAAAGATCAAAAAGGTACTAAGGTAGCATCAGAGTATACAGTTAATTACATTAAGAATCTTATGGATTCAGTAGTTAATAGTGGATCTGGTACTGGTGGAGATTATCATATGGATGGATATAGTATTATAGGTAAAACTGGTACTGCAGAAGTATATAACCCAAATACAGGTACATATTATCCATCTAATTATAAGAGTTATAAGTCTTTTGCGGGTATGTATCCAAAGGATAACCCTAAATATGTATTCTATATAGCATTCCAAGATTCATATTCAAGTACACCATTATCAAATTCAGTCAAATCTTTAATAAAAGACTTAGAGGCTTACTATAATTTAACAAATGTTAGAGAAAATAAGAAAGCCACTTATGATGTAGAAAATTATATAAATAAAAAGATTGATGATGTAAAGAATGTACTTGATGTTAATGGTGTTAAGTACTTAATTATTGGGGATGGTCAAAAGATAATTACACAATATCCAGAAAGTGGAATTGCTAATGGTAAAGTAATACTTCTTACTAATGGTAGTTTTACTGAAAGTGATCTAAGTGGTTTATCTTCTAAAGAAGTAAAACAATATTGTAATATTGCTAATTTAAAATGTAATATCAAAGGTAATGGTTATGTTACTTTATATAGTTATAATAAAGATGAACAAGGTAATATAATTAATCTAGATATTAATTTAGATCAAAAATATGAAGAAATTAAAAATAATTAATGTATTTTAAATAAAAATAATGTATAATATGCGAAAAGGAGAAAAATTATGAAAATATTAGTTATAAATTGTGGTAGTTCTTCTGTTAAATATCAACTTCTTGATATGGAAAATGAAAAAGTTATCGCAAAAGGGAATTATGAAAGAATAGGTATGGAAGGATCTTTCTTAACTCACAAAGTTGGTGAAGAAAAGTTTACATACGAAATAGATGCAGCTGACCATGATGCGGCAATCAGCTTAATATTAAAACAATTAACTGATGAAGAACATGGAGTTATATCATCACTTGATGAAATAGATGGTATAGGTCATAGAATAGTTCATGGAGGAGAAAAATTTACTAAATCAGTAGTAGTAGATGATGAAGTTATTGAAGGTATTAAAGATGCAATTAAATTTGCACCACTTCATAATCCAGGACATTTACAAGGTATATATGCACTTCAAAAAGCATTGCCTAATAAGAAGAATGTGGTAGTATTTGATACTGCATTCCATCAAACAATGCCAAAAGAACATTACTTATTCCCAATACCATATAAATACTATGAAAAATATGGAATAAGAAAATATGGTGCACATGGAACAAGCCATAACTATGTTTCTCATAGAACTGCAGAGCTTCTTGGTGAAGATATAAAAGGATTAAAGATAATTACTTGTCATATTGGACAAGGAGCTTCAATATCAGCAGTATTAAATGGAGAATGTATCGATACTTCTATGGGATTAACTCCACTAGGTGGAATTATGATGGGTTCTCGTTCAGGTGACCTTGATCCATCAGTAGTTACATATATAATGGAAAAAGAAGAAATTTCTCCAGAAGAAATGAATAGAATTCTTAATAAAGAATCAGGACTTCTTGGAGTATCAGGAGTATCTGCTGATAATAGAGATGTTATTTCTCAAGCTGAAGAAGGAAATAAAATGGCAAGGCTTGCATTTACAGAATATTGTTATAATATTGCAGGTTACATAGCTAAATTCGCTGCTGCTATGAATGGTGTAGATGTTATAGCATTCGCTGGTGGTGTAGGTGAAAGAGGAATAGATGAAAGAAAAGAAATTTGTTCTTATTTAGGATTCATGGGTGTAGAACTTGATGAAGAAAGAAATGCTGTTAAAGCAGTAGAAACACAAATTTCTAAAGATACTTCTAAAGTAAAAGTATGGATAGTACCAACTGAAGAAGAATTAATGATTGCAAGAGAAACTGTTAATTTAATTAAATAATGGAGGGAAATATGGTTAAAGTAATATATTTTGTTCATGGTACAACAACAGATAATGCTGAACATAAGTCTACTGGATGGATTCCAGGAGAACTTACTGAAAAAGGCATTAAACAAAGTATAGATTTAAAAGAACAAATTAATATGGATGAAATTGACTTAGTTATTTCTTCTGATTTACAAAGAGCAATTGATTCTGCTGATTATACTTTTAAAGGAATTAAAGACATACTTCATGATGATAGAATTAGAGAATGTAATTATGGAGATTTAAATGGTCAAGATTCATCTTTAGTAGTATATGAAGATCATATAAATGAACCATTCCCAAATGGTGAATCTCTAAAAGATGTAGAAAATAGAGTAAGAGATTTCTGTAACTATTTACTAGAGAATTATGATGGTAAAACAGTTGCTATAGTAGCGCATAAAGCTCCACAATTTGCTTTTGAAGTGATTACTAAAGGTATTACTTGGGAAGATGCTATTGAAAATGATTGGAGAAAAACAAAAGCTTGGAGACCAGGCTGGGAATATATAATTAAATAAAAAACAGTCAATAGACTGTTTTCTTATGTTATAATACAAATGAAAAGGAGGAAATCCTATGAAAATAAAATATGAATTATTACATAAAGATGGTAACGCTAGATTAGGTAAACTACATACTAATCATGGTGTAGTAGATACTCCTATGTTTATGCCTGTTGGAACACTTGCTAATGTTAAAACTCTTGTTCCAGAAGAATTAAAGGCAATGAATACTGGTATAATACTAGGTAATACTTATCATTTGTGGCTTAGACCTGGGGAAGATATAGTACATAAAGCAGGTGGGCTACATAAATTTATGAATTATGATGGACCAATATTAACTGATTCAGGTGGATTTCAAGTATTTAGTTTAGCTAAAGGAAAGAATGCTATTTCTGAAGAAGGAGTTAAATTTAAAAGTCATATTGATGGAACTAATTTAATGCTTACTCCAGAAAAGTCTATATATATTCAAAATATGCTTGATAGTGATATAGCTATGAGTTTTGATGAATGCCCACCAGCTTCAGCTTCTTATGAATATATGAAAAAAAGTATTGAAAGAACACTTAGATGGGCTAAAAGAGGTAAAGATGCATTTAATAATCCTAATCAATCTTTATTTGGAATAGTACAAGGTGGATATTTTGAAGATTTAAGAAAATGGTCTGCAGAAGAAACTGTAAAACTTGATTTTGATGGATATTCAATAGGTGGAGTAGCAAATGATCATGAATCTAAAGAAGATATGTATAAAGCTATAGATTATAGTATTCCATATATGCCAGAAGATAAACCAAGATACCTTATGGGTGTTGGTGAACCAGTAGATATAGTTGAAGGTATTGATAGAGGTATTGATATGTTTGACTGCGTTCTTCCAACAAGAATAGCAAGACATGGTAATGCATTTACAAGAACTGGTAAACTTCATATGAAAAACGCTAAATTTAGAGAGGATTTTACTCCGATTGAAGAATCATGTGATTGCTATACATGTACACACTTTACTAAGGCCTATATAAGACATTTATTAGTTGCTAATGAATCACTTGCAGGTAGACTACTTTCTATACATAATATTAGATTTTTAATTAAATTAACTGAAGATGCGAGAGAAGCAATAAAAAATGATAAATATAAAGAATTTAAAGAAAAATTTTTAAAAGAATATAAAGATTAATAAAAAAGTAAATTAGTATTATCTAGTTTGCTTTTTTTGTATATAAATACAAGTAAAAATTAAAATTTTGTAATTTGATTAATAACAAAATATGTGTATAGTAGTCTTCGAAAGGAGGATTTTTGGGTTTATTTATTTTCTGTAACATGTTATAATTATCAAGAGGTAAAAATATGAAGAAAATGAATAAAAAGAAAATTTTAATATTAGTATTAGCTTTATTATTTATAATTTTAACTGGTTTAGTTTTATTAATTGTATTTAGACCAAAAGATAAATCAAAACCGAAAAATAATAATAATAAAACTGTTCCTAAAAAGGAAGTAAAAGTTGAAGGAGTAGATATTGTTGATATTAATTCTAAATTAAGACCACTTGCTATTTCTATAAATAATACTCCTGTGGCCATTAAGGTTCAACAAGGATTGAATAAGGCATATATTGTTTATGAAATACCTACTGAAGGTTATACTTCAAGATTAATTGCATTATACAAAGGTACTGATGATGTTAAATTTGGTACTATAAGAAGTGCTAGACATAATATGATAGATTTTGCTAGTGAAAGTGATGCAATATTTGTTGCGTTCGGTTGGAGTCATCATGCGGAGGATCAATTAAAAGGTGGTGCTATAAACTATGTTAATGGTATTGCTGGAGAAGGTGGAATGTATAGAGAAAATCCACTTGATTTAGATTCTGAACATACAGTTAATTTAAATACTAGTACAGTATATAATTATGCAAGAGATACAAAAGGGTATGGCCTAGAGAGTGATAATACTATACTTTTAAAATATAATCCTGAAGATGTAGATTTATCAGAAAAAGAAGGTGCAATGACTGCTAATAGAGTATATATTGATTATGGTAGCGTAGAAGATACATTTAATTATAATGGCGAGACTAAAATGTATACTAGAAATGTTAATGGAGTAGATACAACAGATTTTTCTACTGGTGAAGTGTTTACTGCAAAAAATATAATAATAGAAAAAGTATCTTATTATGTTATGCAAGATAACAAATATTGGAATTTAAATGATGTAGGTGAAGGTGATGGATACTTTGTTACAAATGGTAAAGCTGTTCCTATAAGATGGAGTAAATCTGATAGAAATGCAAAAACTAAGTATACATATTTAAATGGAGAAGAAATAGAGGTATCTGATGGAAGAACTTATATTGAAGTTATGATACATGATAGACCTCTATCAATAGAGTAAGGAGTCAAGTATGAAAAAAAGAGAAAAGAAAAAAGCTAGTAAGATTTTAAAATTCGCATCCAGATTATTATGGATTTTAGCAATTGCTAGTACAATATTTTTTGGATATGAATTGAATAAATTAAATATGCTACCACTTAATTATTATTTAATAGTTATTGGAGCAATGTTCTTGTTGCTATTTATTCTTGGAGCTCTAGCTTTAAGAAAAAAAGCTGGGAGAACATCATTATCAGTTGTTTCATTTATACTAGTAATATATATAGCATTATCTTTATTTGGTTCTTTAAAAATAAAAGATACTGTTGGTTTCTTAGAAAAGAATTTGGGTGTAAGTTTTGAAACAAATGTTTATTATGTTTTAGTTAATAAAAATTCAAATTATAAGAAACTAAAGGATATAAAAGGTGAGACAATATATTCATATAAAGATCAAAAAAATATGGATTCTGTAGAAAAAACTTTACTTAAAAAAGTAAAGGTAGATATAGAATATGAGACAAATATATATGATTTATTAAATAATCTAACTTCTGATAAGGATTTAATTGTATTTGTTAACTCTGGTAATTATGAAGTAATGGTACAAAATAATGATAGTTATTCTGGTAAAGTAAAAATATTAGATACTATAGAAATAAAAACTAAAAAAGAAGTAAAAAAGACAAACCTTGATGTTACAGAAGACCCATTTGTAGTTTTAATAAATGGTATTGATACAAGAAGTGATTATTTACCATCTAGATCATTATCAGATGTTAATATGTTAATGGCTGTTAATCCAAAAACACATCAAATTTTACTTGTACATATTCCAAGAGATTATTATTTAGATATTCCAGGAACTGGATCTAAAGATAAATTAACACATACTGGTACAATAGGTGGTGTAGATAAAACAATAGAAACTATTGAAAGTGCATTTGGAATAAAGATTTCATATTATGTTAGAGTTAATTTTAATTTTGTTACTAATTTAGTAAATTCTATTGGTGGAATTGACATTTATAATGATCAATCATATAGTTTTAGAAGTTATACAGATGCTGCTTGCTCATTCCAACCAGAATGGAATTATGGTGTAGATGGAAGATGTGCTCTTGCATTTGCTAGAGAAAGATATGCTTATGAATCTGGGGATAGACATAGAGGCGAGAATCAACAACATGTTATTGACCAAATTCTTCATAAGGTTACATCTTCTACAACTTTAGTATCAAATTATAGTGGAATACTTAATGCATTAAATGGCACATTTGAAACAAATATGTCAAATGAAGAAATAACAGCATTAGTTAAAATGCAAATTAAGGATATGCCAGGTTGGTCACTAGAAAAATATTCAGTAACAGGATCAGGTACAAGTGCATATACATATAGTTATCCAAATCAAGCATTATATGTTATGGTTCCTGATGGAGATACTATGAATGAAGCTGTTAGTAAATTAAATGCAGTTTTAGGGACAGAAAGCGATGAATAAATAATCGCTTTTTTTTATATACTAGTATTAGAGGTTTAGTATATGATTAAAATTCTGTGTATATTAATAAGTATATTCATTCTTGTAATGTTTATATTTATGTATTGTGCAATTGTTTTATCTAGTAAACTAGATATTAAATAATTGCACTTTTTTTAATAATTTAATAAAACATATTGCTTTTTAGTAAAAAATAATGTAAAATTAAATAGCATTAATGAATTGGGCCTATAGCTCAGCTGGTTAGAGCGCACGCCTGATAAGCGTGAGGTCGATGGTTCAAGTCCATTTAGGCCCACCATTAATTTTAATTTTACATAATGGCCTATTGGTGAAGTGGCTTAACACACCGCCCTTTCACGGCGGCATTCATGGGTTCGAATCCCGTATAGGTCACCATTTGTAAACAAACTAACAATTATGTTAGTTTTTTTGTTGTCTATATTATTCTATTGTGATAAAATCAGAATAGAGGTGAAGAAAATGGCAGACAATGATAAAGTTGTTGTAAACAAAGAGAAACAAAGTTTCTTAAGTAAAATTGCGAATTCTTTTGCAGGAATTCCATTAGGTATTTTCTTAGTTATTTTAGGTATATTTCTTTTAGGAAATAATGAAAAAAATAATGTAAGAAATATTAAGGATGTGAAGGAACTAAGAAATAATGTAGTTGATTTATCTAGCCCTAAGGTAGATAGTAAAAACGAAGGAAAATTAGTTGCTTTAAGTGGTAAACTTGAATATGGTGAAAATCCAATAGTTGATACTCTATTTAATATTAGTGCTAAAACACCAAAATTAGAAAGAGTAGTAGAAATGTATGAATGGGTTGAAGATAGTACTGAAAACGATAAGAAAGTAACTTATACATACAGTAAGGAATGGTCTCAAAAGATTATTGATTCAAGCAATTTCAATACTACTAATGGACATGAAAATCCAACTTCAATGCCTTATGAAGGAATATCATTAGTTGTTGAAGATAGTTTAAAAGTAGGGGAATTTGTATTAATTGATAGTTTTAAAGATCAAATAAGTGCTACTGAAGACTACAAAGATTTTACAAATGCTATATTAGCTGAAGGATATACTATAAATAATAATTATATTACTAATAGTATTGATCCAGCTAATCCACAAATTGGAGATGTTCGTATATCTTATAAAGTAGCTCAATATGATAATGTTTCAATTTTAGGAAAACAGATTGATAATACTGTCGGAGCATATGATACAAAGACTAATACAAGTTATGCAAAATTATATAAAGGAATAATGAATGCTAATCAAATGATTAATAGCATAGAAAAGGGTGCTAAAGCATCTAAATGGTTTATGAGAATTGTTGGAACACTTATAATTATTATGGGTGTATCTATGATTCTTGGACCAATAACTACATTAATTGGATTTATTCCATTCTTAGGTAATATTGTAAATTCTATGATTGGTGTAGTCTCATTCTTAATAGGTCTAGTTATTTCTTTAATAGTAATAGCTATAGCATGGTTTGCTGCAAGACCTATAGTTGCTATCATTTCATTAGCATCAGCTGCAGCATTAGCAATTGGATTGATATTTTACTTTAAGAAAAATAAAGATGCCAATACTTCAAAAGAAGTAAAAAAAGTTGAAGAAAAATAACTCGTAAGAGTTATTTTTTTATGTTAAAATAGTTTTATGGAGGTACTATGAAGAAAATATTAATTATACTTACAGTTTGTTTATTATTTACTGGTTGTGTTTTGAAACCTAGGACAACTATAAAAAGAGATAGTAATGTTTCAAATATTATATCTACTAATTATGGGTCTTATATTATTCCTGATACGTGGATTAAAAGTGAAGACCATTCAACATCTACTAAATATTTTTTCTATAATCCTAGTGATAGTCATAATCCACCAAATAATATATCGGTAGAGATGGGAACTAATTATTATTCGATTGATGAACATATGACATTTAGGCAGGCTATATTAGAACAATTAGGCAATCAAATAAAACCTTATGGTATGACATTAACAAGCAGTGGTTCTACTACTGATAATGGATACATAGTTTATACTTTTAATATTGAAGGAAACAATCAAAAGACTATACAGCATTATATAATAGGAGACCATAAATATGTATTAGTTCATGAGACTATTTTTAACGGTAGTGGGGATGATTGTAATACTGCTGCAAAGAAAATTGTTAATAGCTTTGAATGGAAATAACTCTTCGGAGTTATTTTTTTATGAAAATTTTATATTTATTAAATAGATTTATTAATTTAAAATACGCATCATCATTTATATTATCTTTTATTAATTTAAATAAATATGCATTTTCATCTAAAATATCACTGTATTTTTCTTTTATTATATTTTTAAGAAAAGAATATTCATCATTATTTAATATAATTTCATTTTTATCTAAAAAAGATTTTATATCATAATCATTTATATTATTTATATAATTTTCTAAGTATTCTTTTTTCATATATATCACCTAATTAATAATATGTAATAATTATTTAAATATAACCAAAATAATAATGGTGATTATTATGATTAAAAAAATGCAAAATAGGCGAGTATTCTTTTTAATTCTTATTGTATTATCATTATTTATATGCATAATTTACAAGTTAATTGATGTACAAATTATAAACAGTAATTATTATAAAAATTTATTAGATGATTTAACAATAAAGACTACATTATCTAATTCGACACCAAGGGGAAGAATATATGATAGAAATTATAATTTGCTTGTAGATAATATCGGCGTTAAAACTATCTATTTTAAGCGTGAAAGTGATTATGATTCTGATAAGTTGATTAAATCAATAAGATTATTAAAAGATCATATTAATATTAATTATGAATTGGTTACGGAAGATTCTTTAAAAGACTATTATTTATTTATCAATAGGGGTAAAAATTTATTAACTAAGGAAGAGCAAAGAAAATTAGAAGAAAGAAAAATCACTAATAAGGAAGTTAATGAATTAATTAGGTCCAGAATTAATGAAGATGAATTAGCTAAAATTGATAAAAAGGAGGCATATCTATATTTTTTGGTTAATAATGGTTATTATTACGAAGAAAAATTAATAAAAAGAAATGCATCAGAAGATGAATATGCTTTTGTTGCCAGTAATATTTCTAAATTGCATGGTTTTAATGTAAAAATTGAATGGGAACGAAAATATATATATGGTGATACTTTTAGAAGTATTTTGGGAAATATATCTATTAATGGTATACCTAGAGAATTAAAAGATGAGTATCTAAAAAAAGGTTATAAATTGAATGATATAGTCGGTGTTAGTAATTTAGAATATGAATATGAAGAATATCTAAAGGGTGAAAAAGCGATATATAAATTAAATGATGATAATTCTTATACTTTAGTAAAAGAGGGAAAAAGGGGAAAAGATATTGTTCTTACAATAGATATTAATCTTCAAAAGGAAATAGAAAATATATTAATAGAGGAAATGTTAAATGCAAAAGAGAATGATATTAACACTTCTTTATATGATGGTAGTAAAGTTATTATTGTTGATCCAAATACAGGGGAGATACTTGCTTTTGCATCTAAAGAAATGGTATTTAATAATGGCAATTATGAAATCTATGATAATACTACATCCCTAGTAACTGATGCTGTTACACCAGGATCAATCGTAAAGGGAGCTAGTATTTCAGTTGGATATAAATATAATGCTATAGATATTGGGGATGTCTTATTAGATGAATGTATTAAAATAAAAAATAAGCCTTCAAAATGTTCCTGGAAGAATGGGATTGGTTATATAAATGATATCGAAGCCCTGATGATTTCATCAAATTCGTATCAGTTTAAAACTGCAATTAGAGTATCGGGAGAATCATATCAATATAATAAAGATTTAAATATTGGTAAAGATACTTTTGATAAATATAGGAATATGTATAAAGAGTATGGATTAGGAATTAATACTAATATTGATCTCCCGATTGAAGCAAGTGGAAATATTGGTGATAAATATGATTCTGATATGCTACTTGATTTAGTAATTGGTCAATATGATACTTATACTCCAGTTCAAATAGCTAGTTATATTAGTACAATAGCTGCTTCTGGTAATAGATATAAATTACATTTTTTAAAAGAAGTTAGATATTCCTCGGATGATGATGAATTAGCAGATATCTATATAGAAAATAAGCCTGTATTATTAAATAAAGTATCTTTAGATAGTAAATATATTGATAGAATAAGACTTGGTTTTTCAAAAGTAATGTTATCACTAGGATATGGATATATGGGTGATGTTCTAGATCCAAGTGGTAAAACAGGTACTTCAAATAGTTTTAAGGATACAGATAATGATGGTATTATAGATCATGAGACTATATCTAAAGCATTTATTGGTTATGCACCCTCTAATAATCCAAAATTTTCTATGGTTATTTTATCTCCAAATGTTTCTGATTTAAATTATGGTGATTATGTATCAAATGTAAATTTTAGAATAAGTGAAAGAGTGTCAAATAAAGTGTTTGATTTTTTGAAATAATGTGTTATAATCTATAAGTAGTTAAAGGAAAGAGGAGGAATCTAGAATGGCTGATAGCAAGAAAAATAAAGACGCTAGAAGATATGTTGCTTTAGAATGTACTGAATGCAAATCTAATAGTAAAGTTTCACATGAAAACTATTTTGTAGAAAAGAATACTAAAAATACAACAGATCGTTTAGAATTAAATAAATATTGTCCTGTATGTAAGAAGCATACAGCACATAAAGAAAAAAAATAATAGGGGGAATTTAGATGTTAATAGATATTAATGATATTAAAAACGGTATGACTGTTATTATAGATGGAA
>CAMUYN010000005.1 GCA_947165005.1 uncultured Bacillota bacterium | reverse complement strand
CTGATAACAATATTATAGATTATAAAGGGAAAGTATTATTTAAAGACATTAAAAATATTAATTTATATTATAAAGATAAATATATTTCTTTGGATAACTATTTTATAAATGAAAAAGGTAAAGTATTATTATATGATTATAAAATAGTTAGAGAAAAAATCAATGATAATGAATTAGATTATTTTATTGTTCGAAAAGACAATAAGTATTATAGTTTTTTCCCTATAATGAATAATATAATTGGGGATGAATTTGATAAGTATTTTGAATATAAAGATGATATATATATAGTTTCTAATAATAAGATTTATATAATTTCTACAAATGGACTTAGAAAAGAAATTACTTTTAGCGTTAATAAAAATATATATAATATTGATTATAAAAATGCTGTTAGAAAAAACATGATATTGACTATTAGAGATTATTATTTAGGAATTTTGGAGACAGATACTAATAAATTTCATAGAATAATAAAAACAAAGAATTTTACATATAAATATATTGATAATAGTAATATAAATATCAATTGCAATGGAAAAAATTATGTTTATAATCTAGATAGTTTTAAGTTAATATATAACAATAATTTTGATGATATAGTAATATTTGAAAATAATTATAAAACTTTAAAAAATAATGATTATTATTATCTGCTAGATAATGATGATAGAAGGATTGCTAGTTCTGATAAACAGATAATTCTCTCTAATAGCAAAGTTAAAGTAGGAACAGTAGATAGTAATATAAATGTATTTGATAATGGATTATATAATGGAGAAAGTTTTATAATTAATGGCAAAATATATTATAAATATGAAAAAAGTGATTATAAATATATAATATCTAGTGATTTGAAAGAAAAATACGAATCAAAAACTTTTTTATCTAGTATGAAAGATACAATTGCGTTAGAAAAAAATAATAAATTATATTTTTATAATAAGGCTAAGAATAAAACATATACGTATGATTTAAAAGATTATAAGATTAAAAACAATAAAGTAAATAAAAATGAAATAATATTATCTAATAACAAAGATATAATAGTTATCGGAAGAAAAGGTAATACAATAAAAAGAATTAAAAATGTTAAGATAAATGAAATAAATTATAACAAAAAGAGACAAGCAATAATAATTATAGTAGAAAAGAATAAATTTAATAAAATATATAATGGTGCATATGTATTAAAATAAAATTATAAAAAGTGGATATAAATCCACTTTTTTTTATTAAAAATATTGTATAAAAATCAAATAAATGATATAATTTTGTTTAGAATAAGGAGGTATCTCTTATGGAAAAGAAAGTAACTATTGTTAATTCAAAAGGACAAAAAGTAGTAGCAGATCTAATTGATATATTTAAAGTAAATGAAACGAATCAAGATTATGCTGTTTATACTTTTAATCAAAAAGATGAAAACAATAAAATAAAAAATTATGTATCAAGAGTAAGAATAGAAAATGGTGAATATTATTTTGATACTATATCAGATGATAATGAATGGGATATAGTTAAAGGCTATGTTTCAGAATTAATGGAAGGAGGAATGTAATATGCCAGAGAATATTAATAATACTAATGAAAACTTTTCGGCAGTTGGTGTTGTAAGCACTAATGAATCTTCTTCTAATGAAACAAATGAATTACTAAGAGAAATAAAAGATATAGTTGGTCAAATACTAGCAAAAGAAGATAATAAAAATATTACTCCAGTAGTAGAAGCACCAGTAATTACTGATGATATCCAAGAATCAATTCAAAATGAAGTTAAACCTGCAGAGGAAGAAAAAGTAGATTTTATTGGAGCAGAAAATACTGTTGTTAATCCAATAGATGAACAAACAACAGAAGTATTTAATTCTGCGGAATTAGTTCCTGATCCATCAGAAGAACCAAAAAAAGAAGAAACTATAGTAGAAGAAGCACCAGTAATTGATGTTTCTGCTGAGGAAAAGTTAGAAGAAACAGCAGGCTTTAATCCAATACGTGTTGATGAATTAGAACCTGAAACAGTAAAAGAAATTCAACCAGAAATTCCTGTTAATCAACCTATATTTGAAGATGAAGCTTCTAAGGTTTCTGTAGAAACACCGGTTGCTCCAGTGAAAGCACCAGTTATCCCAACAGCAGGTAATATAACATCAATAGAAGATCTTCTTGCAGAACAAACTGTATCTGAACCAGTAGCATCTGTTCAAGTACAACCAGTTAATACAGTTTCAGAAGGAATGATAAATAATACTGTGGATAATTTGACAACAGCAGAAAATGAAGCTTCTAAGGTTTCTATAGAAACACCGGTTCAACCACAACCAGTTAATCCGGTTTTAGGAGAAACAGAAAATAATACTGTAGATAATTTGGCAGCTGCAGAAAATACCACACAAAACAATAAAATAACTAAAGTAACAGATCTTTATCCAAAAGATTTGATTGTAAAATCAGATGGAAAACAAAGAATATTTGTAAAAGAAGAACTATCTAAAACTTTAGTTAATTCGATAGCAGCATAGATAATAATCAATAATCAATTCTTATTGATTATTGTTTTTTTATATCACGTATAGTATAATTAAATAGTTAGAGGTGTTAGAAAATGGAAAAAAATAAAAAACCAAAAAGAAAACTTAAAATAGGTTATATATTCGCTATTATAATAATAATTGCGTTCTTTGGATTAATTATAAAATTAATCTTGCCATCTTCAGGTATTAGTAAATATGGTGATAGATTAGATGGTATTCAAGATAATAAATTTACTAGCAAAGAAAAGAATAAAGTTATTAAGAGTATTAAAGATAAAGAACAAGTATTATCTTGTGAAATAAATGTTCATGGAAAAATAATAAACGTTATTTTTACAGTTAAAAAAGATACTTCAATAGATGATTCAAAAAATATTGCTAATGAATCATTGGGTGCTTTTTCTGATAAAGTAAAAGGCTATTATGATTTACAATATATGATAAAGAAAAAGGATGAAGAAGGAAGAAAAGAGACTAAACAAGTAGATGATGAAACTACAAAGGAAGTTACTATTTATGAATTTCCTATAATGGGATATAAGAATAAGAAAAAAGATGGAATAGTTTGGTAATAGGAGAAGTATATGAAAAGAAAACATGTTGATAAAAAGAAAATATTATTTATTACTTTACCAATAGTTTTATTAGCCATTATTATAGTCGTTGCTATTTTCGTTAATAAGAGTAATAACGAAAAAGGAGTATTCTCTTTACTTGAGAAAAAATGGATTGAAAAGAATAAGAATATGTCTGTGGATGTGTCTGTTCTAAATAATATTCCTATATTTGGTGAAGAAGGAGAAGGCGTATTTTTTGATTACCTTAATGATTTTTCAAAAGAAACAGGTATAAAATTCAATATGGTACCTTACAAATTAGGTGCCACTCCTAGCAGTAATTATTCTTTTGAAATGAAGAGTAATTCAAATCTTAAATCTACAGATCTTTTATTCTATAGTGATGAATATGCACTTATTAGTAAAGATAATAAACGAGTAAAAAGAATAACAGATTTAAGGAATGTAACTATAGGTGCTTTAGAAACTGATATTGATAGTATTCGTTCGTCATTTGAAGATAATGACAGCATAATATATAATTCATATAATAATATAGATGCTATAATCCAAGCACTTCAAAATAATGATATAGTTTATGCTGTTATTCCAAAGACAATTTACATAAATGAAATATTTTCAAATAATTTTTATATAGTACATAATATATCAGAATTAACTAATGAATGTGTATTAAATGTTAATGGTTCTGATAAAACATTAAATAGCATATTAAAAAAATATTATACTAGATGGAGTAAGAATGAATTAGAAAAATCATATAATAAGAGATTACTAACTTTATATTTTGAATCTAAGGAGATAGATGATGTAACAATTGCAAATTTTGAAGGAAAAGAATATACTTATGGTTATGTTAAGAACCTTCCTTATGAATCGAAAATAAATGATGAATTCATCGGATATAATAGTGAAATATTAGATGGTTTTGCAAAGAGTATGAATATTACTTTTAAAATAAAAGAGTATAATTCTATAAGAGATCTTACTACAAATTTAAATAATGAAAAAATTGATTTAGCATTTAATTATTATAATTTTGAGAATTTAGCAAATAATTTTGATGAGACTGTTTCTCCATATAAGGAAAAAGTAATAGTTTTGACACATATTAATAATACTAAGACAATAGTCCCATCATTAAAGAGTCTTAAAAACAAAGAAGTGTCAATGATAGATAATAAGTTATCTGACTATATTTCTAAAGAATATAATGCAAAAGTAAATGAATATAAGAAACCAGGTTCATTATTTAATTCATTAAATGAAAATAGCATAGTAGTTCTAGATTATAATGTATATGATCATTATAGAAATACTGAACTAGATAATTTTAAAGTAGTTTACGAAGATGAACTTGATGATTTAAATTATAATTTTATTGTTTTAAATAAGAGTAATAATAAAGGATTTGTAGGTTTATTTAAATTCTATATATCTAATATTGAACCAGATTTATATATGGCACGTGCTAAAGTAAAGTTATCAAAAGATAGTAAGAAAATAGATTTAACATTTGTATATATATTAGTAGGTTTATTTGTATTACTTGGAATTAGTTTAATATACATAAAAATAAAATATAAGAATAATAAAATAAGTAAAAATGATAGATTAAAATATGTTGATAGCTTAACATCATTAAAGAATAGACATTATTTAAATAAAAACTATGATAAGTGGCAAAATAATAATATATATCCACAAGCAATTATAATTGTTAATGTTAATAAAGTAGGACATATTAATGATGTTTATGGACATGCAGAAGGGGATATGGTTCTTAAAAAAGCTGCTAACATCTTAATGAATAATCAATTAGAACAAAGTGATATTGTTAGAACAAATGGTGATGAATTCTTAATTTATCTTATAGGTTATGAAGAAAATAAGGTTATAGCTTATATGAGAAAGCTTAATAAAGAATTTAAAAATATTCCATATAATTTTGGAGCAACACTTGGTTATAGCATGATAACAGATGATGTTAAAACAATTGATGATGCAATTAATGAAGCAGTTTTAGAGGTAAAAACAAATAAAGAATTAAATACAGAAGATAAATAGTGGGTGTGTTATATGAAGCAAATAAAGCTTTTAATAAATGAAATAATTGAAGTTTTAGGAAAGCCAGTAATGTCCGTTTTACCAGGACATCTGTCTTTCTTTTTACTGCTTTCATCTATTCCTATTATTTTGATATTTGGAATGGTAGCATCCGCTTTTTCATTATCTTATGATGAAATATTAAAATTTATCAGTTTAAGCTTACCTGCTAGTACAAGTAAGTTAATATTACCATTGTTTACAGGTAAAACAATTGATTTTAGTGTTATATTATTAGCTATATCTGCCATATATTTAGCATCACGTGGAACTAAAGCAATAATTGCTGCTGCTAATAATATATATGGAGTTAAAAAGAATCCGATAAGAGAAATAATAAAATCTTTAATAATAACTTTGTTATTAATTGTATTATTAGTTTTTATTATATTTATATTAGTATTTGGTAATAAGATATTGGGAATAGTTAGTACTATCCCTCAAGTTGGATTCATTGGAAGTAAAATCATATCATTCATTAATTTACTTAGATGGCCAATATCATTCTTTATAATATTCTTGTTTATAAAAATGATTTACACATTAACACCTAATAAAAGAATTAGTAGTAAAAGTGTAAATAAAGGGTCTTTGTTTACAACAGTATTATGGATTGTTATTACATTCATATATTCATTTTATGTGACTAATTATGCTTCATATAATGATTATTATGGAAGCGCATCCAATATACTAGTTTTAATGTTATGGATTTTCATTATTTCAGAGGTTTTTGTTATTGGTATGATTATTAATTCTATTGAGGATAAAAGGATAAATGGCGAGTAAAACAGTATTGTTTTACTCTTTAAAAATGTATAAAAAAATGGTATAATTTTCTTTGAGAGGTAAAAAAATGAAGAAGATAAAGAATAAGTTAATAAAAATTAAAAACGATATAAAAAATTTTAATTATAAGGAATATATTAGTACTAATAGGCAGTTCATAGCATTTGTAATAAGTAATGTTGTTAATGCTTGTTTACTTAGATTTTTTACTGTTCATAATTATTTTGCTATTAAACCATTTCTTGCAGATTTAGCTATTGTTTTAATATTGGGATCTTTTGTTTATTTATTTAAGGCGAAGAAACAATTTACATATTTAATGATAGTATCAATAATATTTAATATAATATGTATTGTTAATTCATTATATTATACTTATTATATGTCATTTGCTTCGTTTTCATTAATCGCTGTATCTTTAACTGTTGTAGATGTTGGTGATGCAGTTGTAAAAAATGTATTACAAATTAAAGATTTTATTTTCTTATGGCAATTATTCTTTATGGTAATTTATCATTATCATTTAAAAAGAAAAAAATATATTGAATTTGCTGGGCCAAAAGAAAATAGAAAAAAGAGATTTACAGGAACTCTAATCTGTGGAGTTATTATATATGCATTATTCTTTATGACTGTTACATCTGTTGAGTTTTCTAGATTAAGTAAACAATGGAATAGGGAATTTTTAGTTACTAAATTTGGTATATATACATATCAATTTAATGATTTATTTAAGAGTTTAGATGCCAAATTCAATACATTATTTGGTTATGACAATGCTGCTAAGGATTTTAGGGATTATTATAATGAAAATACTATTCAAATAAATGAAAACGAATATACTAACATTTTTGAAGGAAAAAATATATTAGTTATTCATGCTGAAAGTATTCAAAATGCTGCAATTTATCAAAAGTTTAATGGTGAAGATGTAACTCCAAATTTAAATAGAATAAAAGATGAAGGAATATATTTTAGTAATTTCTATTCACAAGCATCTTCAGGAACAAGTTCTGATTCTGAGTTTACATTTGCTTCATCACTTTTACCAGTTACTAATGGATCAGTAGCTGTAAGTTATTGGAACAGAGAATATGAAACACTTCAAAAAATGTTAAAAGAAAAAGGTTATAATACTTTATCATTCCATGCTAATAATGGTGATTTCTGGAATAGAAATAATTTACATAAGAGTTTAGGATACAATACTTTCTATAGTAAATCTTCTTATTCAGTTACAGAAGAAAATAGTATAGGTCTTGGTTTATCTGATAAAGAATTCTTTAAGCAAACAGTACCTATTTTAAAAAAAGAATATGAAGATAATGGAAAATTTATGGCTACTTTAATTATGCTAAGTAATCATACACCTTTTGATGATCTAGATAAATATGGTGAATTTGATACTGACATAAAAGAAGAAGTAGAAGAAAATGGTGAAAAGAAGATAGTATCTTATCCTTATATGGAAGGAACAAAGTTAGGTAATTATTTCAAATCAGCTCATTATGCAGATTCTGCAATTGGAGAATTATTTGATGAACTTGATGAAGCTGGATTACTTGATAATACAGTTGTTGTAATATATGGAGATCATGATGCTAAATTACCTAAGGGAGATTATACAAGATTATACAATTATGATAAAGAAACTGACGGAATTTTAGATAAAGAAGATGAAAATTATGTACTTGTTGATTATTATCAATATGAATTAAATAGATCAGTTCCGTTAATAATATGGACTAAAGATAAAACATTTAATAAAACTGTTACAACTGCTATGGGAATGGTAGATGTTATGCCTACATTAAGTAATATGTTTGGTTTAACACCAAAATATGCTTTAGGTAATGATATCATGGACTTAGACAATAATGTAGTCTCATTCCCTAATGGTAATTGGTTAACAAATGATATTTATTATAATAGTCAAAAAGATGAATATAAAGTTATAAATATGAATGCTATTATTGATAGTGATACTATTACAAAGAATAATGAAATAACATCTAAAAAGTTACAAATATCTAATGATATTATTCTATACGATTTAATAAAAAATGAGAAAAACAAATTAGAAAGAGCAGAAGGAGATCAATAGTATGGTTGAAAAAGAAAAAAGGGCAAAAGTTAGGGTAAAACCAATTACAAAAATTTTATTATGTTTAATCATCGTTGCTATTCTATTAGGTGGATATATTGTATGGAATAATTTCATTAAACCAAAAAGTAATAAGGCAAAAGTAGTAGATTCTATTAAAAATAAAGATGTTGATTATGTAGTTAATGATAGTGATACAAAGATATTTAAACAGAATTTTAATGAATTGAAAAAAGTACTAAATGCTAAAGATGTTGATAATGAAAAATACGCAGAAGTAATTACAAAACTATTTGTAATTGATTTCTTTACATTAAGTAATAAAACTAGTAAAAATGATGTTGGTGGTGTTCAATTTGTATATGAAAACTATAAGACAGATTTTGTAGAGGGTGCACGTAATAGTATTTATAAACAAGTACATTCAAATGTCACTGACGATAAATCAAATAGTTCTTTACCAACTGTTAGTAAAGTGACTATAGACGATATAGATGAAATATCTCCATCTAGTATGTTTGAAAATTTAGGTTTTACTGAAGATCAAGTGGGTTATATGATTAATATTAGCTGGGAATATAAAAATAAAGATGATTTTCAAAGTAATGCAACTATTATAGTAGTTCCTGATGGTAAAAAATTATCAGTAGCAAGAATGCAGGAGGCTATGTAATATGAGAAAATATACAAGAGAAGAAAAAAATGAAAATAGAAAAAAGAACAAAATCATTGGAATAATATCTAGTGTTTTTGTAGGAATGTTTATATGTATAACAGCATATTTTATATGGAATTTATTAAAACTAAACGGAATAGAAAATGTTCTTAGATATATTGCTATTGCTATATTAGTAATAGTGTGTTTATTAGTACTTAAACTAAATTTTTCTCTAAGATCACAACCTAAGAAATATAAATTTATCATATTAATATTAGTACTTTTAGCATTTGGTACTGGAGAATATTTTGCTAGTTCCTTTATATCAAAGACTATGTCATATCTTGATAATTTGAATAAAGGTGAAGTAACTTATACAACTAATTTAATAGTACTTTCTGATGGTGATACTACAAAGAAAAATATCAAGAAAAAGAAGATAGGTATTATAAGTGATGAAGAAGATACTGAAGGCTATGTATTAGCACAAAAACTAATAAAAGAAAAGAATATAAGTGCAGATAATATATATGATTATGATGAATATATAGTTATGTTAAAAGCTTTATATTCAGGTGAAATTGATGCATGTTTTATGCCAGGAAATTATGTTTCTATGTACAAAACAAGAACAGATTTTGAGCATATAGCAGATGAAACTAAAGTTTTATATAAATATAGCGAATCAATGAAAACAAAAGCATCAAAGAAGAAAGAAAAAAGAAAAACAAGTGTAACAGAACCATTCTCTATTTTATTAATGGGTGTAGACTCAAATGATGATGAAATCGGTGATGATTGGGGACTTGGAGATACATTAATTCTTGTAACATTTAATCCAAAAACATTAAATGCTACAATATTCAGTATTCCAAGAGACACATATGTACAAATTGCATGTGCTGGAAATAGATATAGTAAAATTACACATGCTAATCCTTATGGTAGTGACTGTGTTATAGAAACAGTGGAAAACTTTACAGGAATTGACATAGATTATTATGTTAAAGTTAACTTTAAGGGTGCCATAACATTAGTTGATGCACTTGGAGGTATAGATGTTGATGTTCCATATGCATTATGTGAATCAAATCAATATAGGAACTTTACAACTGTAATTACTGTAGAAAAAGGATGGCAACATTTAAATGGAGAACAAGCATTAGCACTAGCAAGAAACAGAAAAGTAATTGATTGGTGTGGGCCACAATATTCTGAAGGAGAAAGAAATGACTTTGTAAGAGGTCAAAACCAACAATTAGTTATTAAAGGAATTATAAATTCTGCCAAAAATATTAGAACAGTAGATCAATTCTATCAAGTATTAGATGCTGTTGGTAAAACAATGGAAACAGACTTATCAAGAGAACAAATTCTTGAGTTCTACAATGTATTTAAAGATGTATTATTATCTACTGATTCATTAACAGATACAAATGATGTTATAAGCATGCAAAGAACATATTTAAATGGTTCAGATGGTCACTTACATGACTATTTAGTAGGGTCAGAAGTATATGAATTCTTACCTTCAATGAACAGTTTAAATGCTATTGTTAAGGCCATGAAAATTAATTTAGGACAAGAGGAAGAAAACTATGCAACCTCATTTACATTTAGTATAGATGAACCATATGAACAACCAATTATCGGTAAAGATAAATGGGGTGGAATAAAGACTTATCCACAACCTGAAAAACAAGAAGAAAAGAAAACATGTGATGCGCCATTAGAATTAGGTGCAGATGGAAAAACATGTATTTGTCCAAAGAGTAAAGGCTATAAAGAAGATAGCAATGGTAAATGTGTTAAAGAAGAAGAAACAACTGAAAATACAACAACAAAGAAGCATATTAGCGAATGTGTTTCTGAAGGTGGAGGTTACTATTGGTATGATAGTAATGGAGATAAGAATCCTACAAAATATATAGAATATACATGTACAGATGATGGTTCAAGTAAATCTAACGAAGAACCATCTGGTGGAGAAGAATCTAGTGGAGAAGAATCTACCGTTAATGAAACAGGTGGAGAAGAATCTGGTGGTGGAGAATCTACTGAAGAATAAGGAACAAAAAAGTTCCTTTTTTTTTACAAATTTTTACATATTTATACTCTTATATATATTAACATATATATAAAGACATTATTTATTTGGTATAATAAAATGTGTATAAGACTAAAAGGAGAGGTGATAGTATGAAAAAATTAGCAAATATTTTTCTAAGTTTTCTTATGCTTATCTCCTTAGTCATACCTTTTATTCCGTATAATGTTTATGCTTTACAAAGTAGTTATACTTATGCATATATAGATGAAACAGAATTATCTGTTAGAAGTTGCCCAAGTACAGATCAAAGTGTTTGTCCTAGATTAAAAGACTGTGATGGAGATACTATTTGGCTTTGGAGACCAAGAGTAGTTGAAGTAATAGGAACTGAAGGAGATTGGTCTAAAATAAGATTTAATTATTGGGGTTATACTTATGAAGGATATGTTTATACTCACTATTTAGGTGGTATTCAAACATATAATTTAGATCAAAATTATGCAAATTCATTAAAAAACAAAGGATTCCCAGAAAGTTATGTTGAAAAACTAACTAAAATGCATGCAGTACATCCAAATTGGAATTTTGAAGTATCTAATACTGGTGTATCATTAGATGATGCAGTAAATGGTGAATCAAATCCAATATATAAAAATTTAATAAGCACTAGAGATTTAAATCAATTATCTACTGATCCAGCTGCATATTCAAATGGTACTTATGTACAATTTGAACCTAATTGGTATGCACCAAGTAGAAATGCATTAAAATACTATTTAGACCCAAGAAATTTCTTAGATGACAATAGTATATTTATGTTTGAACAATTATCATATAATGAATCACAAAATGAAAGTGTAGTACAAAATATATTAAATGGGTCATTTTTAGCAGGTAGTTATTCATATAATGGGCAATCAAAGACATTTGCATCTACTTTTGTTGAAGCAGGTAAAAAATATGGAGTTAGTCCAGTTCATTTAGCAGCTAGGGTTCTTCAAGAACAAGGATATAGTGGTAGTTTTACTGCTTCTATGGATGGTGGAGATGGAAAAACATACTATAATTATTTCAATTTTGGTGCATCTGGAAGTAGTAATGAAGCTATCTATAATGGAGCACTTAACTATGCTAAATCAAGTGGATGGGATAGCCCTTATGCATCCATAATGGGTGCTACATCTGAAATAGCTAATGGATATATAACAAGCAATCAAGATACACTTTATTATGAAAAATTTAATATAGTTGGATCATCAAGATATTGGCATCAATATATGGCTAATGTCCAAGCACCATATAGTGAAGGTTATACAACATATAGATCTTATTGGAATGCAAAAATAACTAATTTATCATTTACATTTAAGATTCCTGTTTATTCTGATATGGGTGGTGGAACTTCAATAAATACATTAAGTGATAATTCTAACTTAAGTGGTATATCTTATTCAACTGGTTATTTATATCCAGCATTTGATTCATCTATAACATCTTATACATTAGAGGTATCTAGTAATACAACAAGTGTTAATATAAGCGGTACTCCAGCACATGCAAAAGCAAAAGTAACAGGTAATGGAGATGTAGCCTTAAGTGGTAATGAAACAATTAAAGAAATTATTTGCCAAGCAGAAGATGGATCAAAGAGAACATACACAATAAAAATTGTTAAGAAAGATGCTTCTTCTGAAACTTCTGAAGACGTAATTAAGTATTCAGGATATAACACAAAAGATAACTATATATCAGGCTTTAATATTGGTAGTTCTATTGGTGATACAATAAATAAAATTAAGAGTAATAATTCTCAAACTGAAGTAAAAGTATTTGATTCATCTAATAAAGAAATTACTAGTGGAACTATTTCTACTGGTCAAAAAATATCTGTAAAAGTAAATGGTGTAGAAAAGAAATATGAAATAGTTCTTTATGGTGATACAAACGGTGATGGAAAGATTAGTACAATAGATTATTCAAAAATCAAAGCACATATTAGAAACACATTAAAATTAGATGGTGCTTATGCAGCAGCAGCTGATACTAGTAAAGATGGAAAAATCAGTACAATAGATTACTCAAAAGTTAAAGCACATATTAGAAATACACAAAAATTAGTACAATAGGGAGGTTTATAATGAAAAAGATTAAATATATTTTATTATTACTATTAATTGCTCCGATATCCGCTAAAGCAGCAGTATTTCACTGCTCTGCACCAGGACAAGTAGTATCTGGGGAGAATATATCTGTAACAATATATGGGAATTTAACTTCACCAGATTCAACTTGGAAGGGAACTATAGTTGGCGAAGGAAACGCAAGATTTTCTAGTGGAGATTTAAGTATTTGGGGTGACGGAGCAAATTTTAGTACAACAGTAAACTTCGTTGCTGGTAACCCAGGAAGTGCAAAATTCTATGTTGCAGACATTGATGTTTCTGATGAAAACACAGAATATTCAGGATCAGATGTTTGTACAGTTAATATAGTTGCAGCTAATTCATCAAATTCATCTAATAGTGGTGGTGGCTCTAGCAATTACACTTATGTTGAAAGATCTTCTAATAATAATTTAAGTTCTATTACTATTGAAAATGTTCAATTAACACCAGAATTTAATAAAGATAATCTTGAATATAAAGCGGTAGTTGAGGGTAATGTAGAAAAAGTAAATATACAAGCCGAATTAGAAGATGGTAAAGCATCAATTGAAGGACTTGGAGAGAAGGAATTAATTGAGGGCGTAAATAGATTCGAATTGAAAGTACGCGCTGAAAATGATGATGAAAAAGTATATGTGGTAGAAATAACTAGAAAAGAAAAGAATCCGATTGAAGTTGTTATAAATAAGAAAAAATATACTGTATTTAAAAAAGAAAGTAATGTAGAACCACCAAAAGGATTTGTAAAAACAAATGTTGTAATAGAAAAACAGGATGTTGTTGCTTACTCTAACAAGTATATAGACTATATATTGGTTTTACTTGTTGATGAAGATGGTAATTCAAGTTTCTATATCTATAATTCTAAAAATTCAACATATACAAAATATAATGAAATAGATTCAAATGGATTAAGATTAGTATTATTAAAACCAAGCAGCATTATTATTCCAGCAAATTATAAGAAAACTACAATTAAAATAGGCAAAGAAGAAGTAGATGCTTATTACCTAAAAGGAATAAGTGATTATAGACTAGTTTATGCTATTAATATGGAAAATGGTAAGGAATCATTTTATCAATATGATGTAAAAGAAAAGACTTTCCAAAGATATAATGCTAAACTAACTAGTAGTGTAGAAGAATTTAGTAAAAAATTAGAAGTAGGATTAGTAGCAGCATCTGCACTAGTATTAATCTTAATAATAATTCTTATTTCTATGAGTTCTTCTAAAAGAAAAATGAAAAAGGTTCTAAAAAATAGAAAAGAAAATGAGGCAATTGCAAAAATCACAAAAAAAGAGGAAAAGAAAGAACCTCCTAAAGAAGAGAAAAAAGAACCAGTAACTGAAGAAAAAAAGGATCTTCCAAAAGAAGAAAAAAAACTATCAAAAAAAGAAATGAAGAAACTTGAAAAAGAAGAAAAAAAGAGATTAAAAGAAGAGCAAAAAAAATTTTTAGAATAAATGAATAATAATTTAAAACATATTCATAATAGTATTGACATGATAGTTTATATGTTATTAAAAGATATATGCGGGATGCTATATCTTTTTTTGTGTATTTTTGTTATAATGATTATGTAAAGAGGTATCTTTTATGAGCAAATTTAATAAATTTTTTGATAAATTTATTTACATATTTTTATTGATTAGTCCAGTTATAAACATTTTTACTAATAGCTTAATAAAAAATGATAATTACCCATTATCAATTAGTTTTATATTATTTTTTATTAATTTCATAATAATGTTTATATGGCTATTAAAAAACTATAAATATAATAAAGTATTATTCTTATTTGTTGCATTCTTTAGTTTTTCTTTAATGTATTTTTTTGGAAGAAGCAAAGCGAGTTTACCTTGTGAGTTTATTAATGTGATTAATATATTTTACTTTCCAATTAGTATGCTTTTATTCGGAACATATAATAATGAAAAGATAAATGATAAACTAATTACAAAAATATTTTTATTATATGAAATAATTTTTGTAATATCAGGTATATTTGATTTAAATCTTTATAATAATATATTTATTAGTGTAATATTAATTACACTTGGATGTATTTCACTTAATTATATTAATAATTCAAAAAGCTTCATACTAAAAATAATATCTTATATATTACTATTTTTAAGTGTTTATTATTCCAATACTATAATCATGTACTTAGGAACTATTGTTATCTTATTATTTATATTATTTAGATATATTAAATATAGTAGAATATTTAAAATTGATAAGTGGCAAAAAAGAAATATTATTATTTCTGTATTTATAATTGTTTTAATGATATCTTTATTCCCATTTATGAAGATTACAAATACACTAAAGGATAATAAAATTAATAATTTTAAGAAAATAGTTGAGTATGCAAACTTTGATGACAGTATTGATTCTTTAGGAAAAGTAAATAATAAATTTACTAAGGGGAAGATAGAAAATTATATTTATGGTATTGGCAGATATAATATTAATAAAATAGGAAATATTAATATTGATATTTTTGATATTTTTTATGGAGTAGGATTATTTGGAGTAATAGTTTATATATTAATAGTTTTATATAATACTAGATATAATGGCTTAAGAGATAAATATAACTTCTCATTCATATTGGCACTATTATTATCTTTTGTAGGAAGTGTAATTATTAATCCAAGTATATCCATTTATATATCATTATTATATTTATTAAGCAAGAATTCATTAATACTAGACAAACAAAAGATACTACTAGTATCTAATAATTATCCATCAAAAAAATATAAGCAATATGGGTCATTTATTAAAAATACTGAAGAATTATTAATGGATCATGGTTACATAGTTGATAGAGTCGTAATAACTAAACAAGACAATATAATTTTTAAAATAATTGCATATATTAGAATGAATTTATTAGTTATATTTAAAGGAATTTTTAATAATTACGATTATATTTATGCTCATTATATATCTCATACTGGATTTGCACCTGTATTTATAAAAAAGACAAGTTCAAATATAAAAATAATTTTTAATGCACATGGAAATGATGTAGTATCTGATGATGATAATAATAAGAACATCAAAAGAAGTAAGAAATATTTAGAATATGCTTATAAAGTTGTAGTTCCATCTAAGTATTACAAGGATGTAATGATTAATGATTATAATATTCCAGAGAATAAAATATTTATTTATCCTTCTGGGGGTGTAGATACTAATTTTTTTAAAAAGATTGATAAAAAGGAAGCAAAAAAGAATGCTAATTTATCAGATAAATATAATTACATTGGTTATGTATCTAAATTAGAAAAAAATAAAGGCTATGATATTTTTTTGGAAGCTATTTCTATATTGAAAGATAAGAAGGAATTAAAGAATTATAAATATTTAATTGTGGGTTCTGGTCAAGAAGAAGATAAGTTTAGAAAGATGGTAAAAGATTTAAATTTAGAGGATTATCTAGAAATAAGGAATCTTGTTTCACAGGAAGAATTAATAAATATATATAATTCTTTAGATGTATTTGTTTTTCCAACATATACGAAAAGTGAATCATTAGGCCTAGTAGGATTAGAGGCAATGGCATGCGAAGTATTAGTTATTACTAGTAATAAATATGGTCCTACATCATATTTAGTTGATAATAAAAATGGTTTATTATTTAAGCAAAAAGATAGCAAGGATTTAGCAGATAAAGTTTTGAAATTATTAAGTTTAAATCAAGAAGAAGAAAAGAAAATGAAAGCTAAAGCAAGAGAAACAGCAATTAAATATGATTCTTTTAAAACAAAAAATCAAATATTGGAAGTATTTAAGTAGGTGTTAATATGAGTAAGATAGGTATAGTTATATTAAATTATAATGATTATGAAGAAACTAGAAAATATGTAAATAGTATCAAAAGATATAGATCTTTAAATGAAGTAATTATAGTAGATAATAATAGCACTGATTCATCTTATGAAGAATTAAAAAAGTTAGAAAAAAAGAATGTTGTTGTTTTAAAAAATAATGAGAATAATGGTTATGCTTCTGGTAATAATGTAGGTATTAAATACTTAAAAGATAGAGTGGACTATATAATTATTTCAAATCCAGATATAGTATTAGAAGAACCTGTTATTAGAAAATTAAAAGAAGATATGGATGATGATCCAGATATATCATTAATAGCACCAGTTATTAATCAAAATGGAGTAAAACTAAGAGGTTGGAAATTACCTAAAATAAAAGATGAAATTGGTTTAAATATTAATTATTTTCATAGAATAATAGAACAGAATCTTAGATATGATGACAAAAAATATAATGATAAATTAACAAGAGTGGATGTTGTTTCAGGATGCTTTTTCATGATAAGAAGAGATGTACTTAATATGGTCGGTAATTTTGATGATACAACTTTTCTTTTCTATGAAGAAAATATATTGGCATGCAAATTAAAAAATATTAATAAAAAGACTTATATTGATAACGAGGTTGAAGTTAAACATAATGAATCAAAAACAATTAATAAAACTTTGGCTTCTATAAATAAATATAAAATACTAAAAAATAGTCAAAAATATTTCGTAAAGTATTATTTACATGCGAATATATTTGAAATGCTATTACTAAGAATTGTATATTATATTAGTTTAGAAATTGCATATATTATATATTTCTTTAGTAATTTATTTAAAAAGAAAAAATAGGAGTTAATATGAAGAAAATATCAATACTATCACTTCATTTGAATTTTGGTGGAATAGAAAGAGCGATTGTATCTCTTGCAAATTATCTATGCAATTATTATGATGTTGAAATTGCATGTACATATAAAATAAATGAAGAGTCTTCATTTGAGTTAAATAAAAAAGTTAAAGTTAAATATTTAACTAATGTAGTTCCAAATAAAAAAGAGTTTAAAAGTGCTTTAAAATCTTTTAATATAATTAAAATTATCAAAGAAGGATTCAAAAGTATAAAGATATTAAATTTAAGAAAGAAAACAATGATAGATTATATATCTAATACTGATAGTGATGTGATAATATCAACTAGGTTATTGTTTAATAAGCTATTATCTAAATATAAAAACAATCAGCTAACTATTGGTTGGGAACATAATCATTATCATGGTAATATGAAATATGCAAGAAAAATAGTTAATAGTGTTAAGAATTTAGACTATTTTGTATTAGTATCTAATAATTTAAAAGAGTTCTATTATTTAGAATTAGAGAAAACTAATTGTAAGTGTATTTATATTCCAAATACTTTAGATTTTATCTCTGATAAGGTTTCTAAGTTAAAAGAAAAGAAATTAATATCAGTAGGTAGATTATCTAAAGAAAAAGGTTACATGGATTTATTAGAAATGTCTAAAGAGATTTTTAAGAATCATAGTGATTGGTCTTTAGATATAGTAGGTGATGGTGTTGAGAGAGAAAATTTAGAAAAATACATTAAAGAAAATGATTTATCTAAAAATATAACATTACATGGTTTTAGAGATAAAGATTATATTAATAATCTATTATTAAACTCATCTATATATTTAATGACATCTTATACTGAAAGTTTTGGTATTGTTTTAATAGAAGCAATGAATTTTGGTTTACCAATGATTGCATTTTCTCAAGCTGAAGGAGCAAGAGAAATAATAAGAAATAATAAGAATGGTTATTTAGTTGATGATAGAAATAAGGATGAATATATAGAAAGAGTAAATGAGTTAATAGATAACTATGATTTAAGAGTTAAATTAGGACAAGAAGCAAAAATAGATTCAAATGAATATGATCCAAATATTGTGTTTGAAAAATGGATAGATATATTAAAATAGGAGGAATTATGAAAAAAATATTTGATAAATTAGTTTTAATACTATTAATATGTCAACCAATAATTGACATTATTACTTATTTTCAAATTAATAATAATTCTTCTTTTTTAACGCTTTCTATTATTTTTAGAAGTATTATAATGATTACTTCTTTCTTATATCTATTTAAGGTTAAGAATGAAAGAAAATTCATCATATTCTTTATTCTTTATGTTTTATTAAATATAGGGCATATTGTTTTTAAAGGAAATTCTTTAATTCAAGAAGCATATGGATTAAGTATTGTTTTCTATTACATTATTTTAGGTTATTTTTTCACTAACTATAAAAATAATCTAATCAATGATAGATTAATAACATATATTTATCTCATATATTTATTATTAATAACTATTCCAAGAATAATATTTGGTCATATTATTTTTAATAGTATTAATGATGTTAGTTCTATATTAATTGGATTATTACCTGTAGTTTTAAATTATCTAATAAAGAAAAAAAATTATGGATTTGGCTTAATAATTATTGTATTATTAACTAGTTCTATATTAATACTAGGTACTAAAACATCATTTTTTGGATTTATTTTAGTTGTATTATACTTCGTTATTAAATATATAAGAAAAAATTATAAGAAAATATCTAAGAAAAAGAAAATAATTGGTTTAATAGTTTTAGTTTTATTAGTACCATTAGTTGGGTATATCTTTGTAAATAGCTATGCTTTTACTAGAATAATGAAAAATATTAATTTTTTTAAAGCATATAAATTTGATTATTATTTTATAAATAAAGTAATATTTAGTAGTAGATTAGAGTTTTTAGGTAATTTATTTAGTATATTTATAAAATCTCCTTTATTAACAATATTATTTGGACTAGGTTCTACATTATTAATTGATGTTAAATTAGTAGAGATGGATATATTTGATATATTATTTAGAGTAGGAATACTTGGATTTATTTTCTATATAGTTCTATTTATTAAATTATTATATAAAAATAAATTAAAGAATATATATTTATTTAGTATGATTTTATTTATTTGCATATCACTATTTTCTGGCCATGTATTTATATCTACGTGTGTATCTATTTATCCAGCATTATTATTTATGCTTAATAGTAATGAAGATAAGCAAATAAAAGATAAAGATAAGAGAGTATTGTTTATATCCAGTACTGGAGGACACTTTAATGAATTGTTACAATTAGAACCTTTATTTAAAAAGTATGATTATCATATAATTGTAGAAAAGGATAAAACTAATAAGAATTTAAGAAATAAATATGGAAATAGATTAAGTTATTTACCATATGGAACTCGTGCTAAATTATTACCATATTTATTTATATTTACATGGATAATTATAAAAACAATATTTTATTATATTAAATATAGACCACAAGTAATAATAACAACAGGTACTCATACAGCAGTTCCAATGTGTTATTTAGGCCATTTATTTGGAAGTAAAGTAATATTTATAGAAACCTTTGCTAATAGAACAAAACCTTCATTATCCGGAAGAATGACATATCCAATTGCTGATATGTTTATAGTACAATGGGAAGAAATGAAAAAGTATTATCCTAATGCTGTAGATGGGGGGTCGATTTTCTAATGATATTAGTAATGCTAGGGACACAAAATAATTCTTTTAAAAGATTACTAAAAGAATTAGATAGATTAAAGAGTAAAGATATAATTAAAGAAAAGATAATAGTTCAAGCAGGTTATACAGAGTATAAATCAGATAATTTAGAAATATTTGATTTCATAGATAAAGAAGAATTAGAAAAATATCAAGATGAAGCTAACTTAATTATTACACATGGTGGAGTAGGATCAATCATTTCTTCTATAAAAAAGGATAAGGTAGTAATAGCAGTACCTAGATTAAAAGAATATGAAGAACATGTTAATAACCATCAAAAAGATATAGTAGAAAGTTTTTCTAATAATGGATATATAATAGGTATAAATGATGTAAAAGAATTAGAGGGAGCTTATAAGGAATCAAAGAAATTTAAACCAAAAAAATATATTCCTAATAACAGCAAGATTATAAAAATCGTTGAAGATTTCATAAATATGTGCTAGATTATTATGTAAGTGAATTTTTATGAAGAGAAATATATTTTTTATCGGATCAAAAGGTTATGATAAATCATATGGCTATTTTGAGACGTTTGTTACAAATTTTATAAATAATTATGAAAGTAATGACACTAAATTCTATGTATTTGAGGAAAGTACTACTAAAGAAAATAATAATGTAGAAATACGTAATGGAGTAGTATGCCCTAAAATATATGGTAGATTCTTTTATAAATTAAGATGTTTACATTATGTATATAAGGAAGTAAAAGATAATAAAGATAGTATTATATATGTACTAGGATACAAAAAAGGATTATTATTTAATCTATTATTAAGGAAAAGACCTAGTAATGTAAAAGTTATATTAAATCCAGGTAGAATTAAATATAATGCATTTAATACATTCTTATTAAAGATGTCTATAAAGACATCAGACCATGTAGTATGTGCTTCTAAAGTTAATGAAAAATATTTAAGTGAATTAACAGATAAAGTAACTTATATTTCGTATGGTGCATCTACTGAAGATGTAAAAGAAATAGATAAGACTACTGTTAATCTAATGGAAAGATATGATATTAAACCAAGAGAATACTATTTAATGGTAGGAAGCTTTGTTAAACAAAATGGTTTTGAATATATAATTAATGAATTTATTAATTCTAAAATAGATAAGGATTTAGTAATAGTATCTAATTATAGTGAAAGAAAGAAATACTATAAACAATTATTAAAAGTTACAGATTTCAAATCTAATAAACATATTAAGTTTGTAGGAAATATATATGATAATGATATCCTTAGAAAAATAAGAAAATATTCAAAAGGATATATACAATGTAATTCTGTAAATGAAACTAATTATTCTTTACTTGAATCATTAAGTATTACAGATATTAGTATAGTACTAGAATCTGATTATAATAGAGAAGTTGCTCAAGATGCGGCACTATACTTTACTTATGATATAGGTTCTTTAAACGAACAATTAGAAAAAGTAGAAAAATTCAGAAGTAAAGAATTTAATGAATATGGTAATAAAGCAAAAGAAATAATTAATAATGACTATACTTGGGATATAGTAATAAGGAAACACGAAAAGATATTTAAAAAGTTATTTTAAATGTCTTTTTTTATTGAAAAAAAGTGTAAAAAAAGTGTTGATTTTGCTTATAAATAGTGATAAAATGGATTATGTGTGACTGGCTAAGATATGCAAGGTTGCTGATACACAAGGTTAAGTTGCTAATTAAAATCAAAGCAAAACGGCCAAATTTCAGGTTTTTGCATGGAGCAAGTGTATACAAAGATATATGCGAAGGGAGGATTAATGATGGCAAACAAAATCCAAATTAACTTAAAAGCTTATGATCACAGAACAATAGATCAAGCTGCAAGTAAGATTGTTGAAACTGTTAAAAGAACAGGCGGAGAAGTAAGTGGACCAATTCCACTACCAACTAAGATTGAAAAAATCACTATTCTAAGAGCAGTTCACAAATATAAAGATTCTCGTGAACAATTTGAAATGAGAACACACAAAAGATTAATTGTTATCAATAACCCAAGTAAAGACACAATCGAGGCATTAACTCGTTTGGATTTACCTAGTGGTGTTGAAATAAATATTAAATAGTAGGAGGAAATATGAAAAAAGGAATCTTAGGTCGTAAGATCGGGATGACTCAAGTTTTTGCTAAAAATGGTAAGTTAACTCCAGTTACAGTTATTGCTGTTGAACCAAACTATGTTTCACAAATAAAAACTGTAGAAACTGACGGATACAATGCTATTCAACTTGCTGCTTTTGATAAAAGAGAAAAATTAAGCAACAAACCTGAAACAAGTCATCTAAAGAAAGCTAATGTAACACCTAAGCGCTTCTTAAAAGAAATCAGAAATGTTGATGTTAGCGCTTATACATTAGGACAAGAAATTAAAGCTGATATCTTTACTGTTGGAGAAATGGTAGATGTTTCTGGTGTAAGTAAAGGTAAAGGTTTCCAAGGTGTTATTAAACGTTTTGGTCAAAGTAGAGGCCCTATGGGTCATGGATCACAATACCATAGAGGTGTTGGATCACTTGGTACATTATTACCAATGCACGTATTAAAAGGTAAGAAATTACCTGGACATATGGGACATAAATTAGTTACTGTTCAAAATCTTGAAGTAGTAGAAATTGATTTAGAAAATAATATTATCTTAGTTAAAGGTAATGTTCCAGGTCCAAAGAAGTCATTAGTTATTATTAAATCTGCTATTAAACATGAAGGAAAAGTTAACGCTCAAGACGAACTAATTACTTATGTTGAAGTAGAAGAAACTCCAGTAGAAGCTACTGAAGAAGTAACTGAAACTGCTGCTGAAGCACCAGTTGAAGAAGCTGCTCCAGAAGTTACTGAAGAAGTTAAAGCTGAAGAAGCTCCAGCTAGTGAAGCTGCACCTGCAGAAGAAACTACTGAAGAATCATCTGAATCTGCTGAATAATTATTAATAATAATTGACAAGATTTTTAGGTGAAAGGAGGAATTTAATATGGCTAAAGTAACACTTTTAAATTTAAAAGGTGAAAAAGTTAATGAAATAAAACTAAATGACGAAATTTTTGGTATTGAACCAAATGAACAAACTGTATATGATGCAATTAGAAGAAAAGGTGCATCATTAAGACAAGGTACACATGCTGTTAAAGACAGAAGTGAAGTTAGTGGTGGAGGAATTAAACCATGGAGACAAAAAGGAACTGGTAGAGCTAGACAAGGTTCTATTAGAGCACCTCATTGGTATCATGGTGGTGTAGTATTTGGTCCAAACACTAATAGAAACTATGAAAAGAAACAAAATAGAAAAGAAAGTAGATTAGCTTTAAAATCTGCATTAAGTTATAAATTAAGTACAAAATCAATTGTGGTTTTAGAAAAATTAGAAATGAAGAAAGCAAGTACTAAAGATTTTATTAAATTATTAGATACTTTAAAAATAACTGGTAAAGCTTTAGTAGTTGTTAGTGAATTAACTGATGAATTAATCTTATCTTCTAGAAACTTAAGTGATATTAAAGTAATAGAATCTCATGAAATCAACACTTACGATGTTCTTAACTATAAAACTATAGTTATGACTGAAGAAGCAGTTAAAATGCTTGAGGAGGAACTTAAATAATGAAAGATTATAGAGACGTTATTTTAGCTCCTATTGCTACTGAAAAAACTACTAATCTTATGGCTGATGGCACAAGAATAGTTTTCAAAGTTAATAAGGATGCTAATAAAACACAAATTAAACAAGCTGTAGAAAAAATCTACAACGTTAAAGTAACAAAAGTAAATACATTAAATGTAAGACCTAAAAAGAAAAGAGTAGGTCGTTATACAGGAGCTACTTCTGCATATAAGAAAGCAATTATAACTTTAGCAGAAGGAAGCAAAATAGAATTATAAGGGAGGTTTTAGGATGGCTATTAAACATTTTCGTCCAATGACTAACGGACAAAGAAAGAAAAGTACATTAGTAAATACTGAGCTAACTAAAACAGCTCCAGAAAAAAGTTTACTAAAGATTAAAACAAAAACAGCTGGACGTAATAATTCGGGAAAGATTACTGTAAGACATCATGGTGGTGGAGCTAAAAGAAAATACAGAGTTATTGATTTTAGAAGAAACAAATATGATATAGTTGGTACAGTAGCTACTATTGAATACGATCCAAATAGAAGTGCAAATATTGCATTAATTAATTATGCTGATGGTGAAAAAAGATATATTATCGCACCAAAAGGATTAGAAGTAGGAATGAAGATAGTTTCTGGTGAAGCCTGCGATATTAAAGTAGGTAACGCTATGATGCTTAAAAACATTCCAGTAGGAACTGTAGTACATAATATTGAATTAACTTTAGGAAAAGGTGCACAACTTGCTAGATCAGCAGGACAAAGTGCCCAAATTCTTGGTAGAGAAGATAGATATGTATTATTAAGATTATCTAGTGGAGAAACAAGAAAAGTTCTTGGAACTTGTATGGCAGTTATCGGAGAAGTTGGTAATGAAGATTATTCATTAGTAAGACTAGGTAAAGCTGGTAGAACTAGACATATGGGTATTAGACCTACTGTTAGAGGATCTGTTATGAACCCTAACGATCACCCACATGGTGGTGGTGAAGGTAGAGCTCCAATTGGTCATAAGAAACCAATGACTCCATGGGGTAAACCAGCACTTGGTTATAAAACTCGTAAAACTAAAAAGAGTTCAACTAAATTAATAGTTACTCGTCGTAAATAAAGGAAAGGAAAAATATAAATGGCAAGAAGTTTGAAAAAAGGACCTTATGTATTTGATAGATTAATGAATAAGGTTATTGAAATGAATAAAAATGGAAAAAAAGAAGTCGTTAAGACATGGTCACGTCGTTCAACAATTTTTCCTGAATTTATAGGACATACTTTTGCTGTACATAATGGTAAAGAATTTATACCAGTATATGTTACAGAAGATATGGTAGGCCATAAGCTTGGTGAATTTGCTCCAACAAGAAAATTCACTGGACATGGTAAAAAGGACGAATAGTTGAATTTGACTTTAGGGAAGGAGAATATTAATGGAAGCAAGAGCAACTGCTAGAACAGTTTTACTTGTACCAAGAAAAGCTAGATTAGTTACTAGAATTATTCAAGGTAAGAGTATAGCTGAAGCTAGTGATATATTAAATAATATGAATAAAAAATCTGCTCGTTTAATAAATAAAGTATTAATATCTGCTACAGCAAATGCTGAAAATAACTTAAAGTTAGATAAAAATAATTTATTTGTTAAATCTGCAGTTATAAATGATGGTCCAATTCTTAAAAGACATAGATTTGGATCTAGATCACATATTGATAGACATGACAAGAAAACAAGTCATATCACAATTGTGGTAGCTGAGAAAAATTAGAAGGAGGTTAATTTATTATGGGACAAAAAGTTAATCCAGTCGGAATGAGAATTGGTATTAATAAAGATTGGGCTAGTAAATGGTATGCTAATAATAAAGATTTTGCTAAATATTTAAAAGTTGATAACGAAATTAGAAACTATTTAAATAAGAAATTAAATGATGCAGCTGTTAGTTCAATTAACATTAATAGAAATAATAAAAAGACTGAAGTTGTTATTTATACTGCTAAGCCTGGTGTAGTAATCGGACATGGCGGTGAAGAAATAGAAAAATTAAAAAATGAATTAAGTAAATTAACAAATGAAAATATAATTGTTTCAATATTTGAAGTTAAAAATCCTGATTTAGTTGCTAAATTAGTTGCTGAAAATATTGCAAAACAAATTGAAAACAGAGGATCTTATAAAATGGCACAAAAGAGAGCTATTCGTAATACTATGAAAGCTGGTGCTAAAGGTATTAAGACATCTGTATCTGGAAGATTAAATGGTGCTGATATTGCTAGAAGCGAAGGTTATAATGAAGGAACTACACCATTACATACTCTTCGTGCAGACATAGATTATGCTACTGCAGAAGCTGATACAACATTTGGTAAAATTGGTGTAAAAGTTTGGATTTATAAGGGTGAAGTACTTCCAAAGAAAAATAAAAAAGGAGGTAATGAACATGGGTCTAATTCCAAAAAGAGTGAAGCATAGAAAAAACCATAGAGTTTATCATGATGGTAAAGCTAAAGGAAATTTAGTATTACATTATGGTGATTTTGGTTTACAAGCTAAAGAAGGCGCATGGATTACTCAACAACAAATAGAAGCTGCAAGAGTAGCTATGACTCGTTACATGAAAAGAGGAGGAAAAGTTTATACTAATATATTCCCTCATTTCTCATTAACAAGACATGCTGCTGAAACTCGTATGGGTACTGGTAAAGGTGAACCAGAATTATGGGTTGCATGCGTTAAAGAAGGTAAAATTATGTTTGAAGTAGCAGAAATAGATGAAGCTACTGCAAGAGAAGCATTAAGACTTGCTTCACATAAATTACCTGTTAAATGTAAATTCGTTAAAAAAGAAAGTGGTGAAGTAAATGAAGGCTAAAGAATTAAGAGAATTAACCACTGAAGAGTTACTTAAAAAGGAAGATGAATTAAGAACAGAACTTTATAATCTTAGATTCCAAAGTGCTGTTGGAAATTTAGAAAAACCTTCAAAAATTAAAGAAGATAGAAAGACAATCGCTAGAATTAAAATGATTATTTCTGAGCGTGAAAATAATAAGGAGGCTTAATTATGGAACATAAACATAAAGAAATTATTGGTACAGTTACTAGTGCTGCTAATGATAAGACTATAACTGTTACTGTAGAAACTTATAAGAAAAGCCCATTATATGGAAAACGTATAAAATCTTCAAAGAAATATAGAGCTCATGATGAAGAAAATAAAGCTAAAGTTGGAGATAAAGTACGTATAGTAGAGACAAAACCTATATCTAAAACAAAAAGATATAACTTAGTTGAGATTGTTGAAGAAGCAATAATCTTATAATCTCTATAAAGAAGAAGGAGGATTAATATGATTCAACAAGAAAGTCGCTTAAAAGTAGCAGATAACTCTGGTGCTAAAGAAGTTTTAGTTATTAGAGTTCTTGGTGGAAATAAAAGAGTTGGTAGTCTTGGTGACGTAGTAGTATGTACAGTTAAGAAGGCTACACCAAACGGTACTATTAAAGCTGGTAAAGTTGTTAAAGCTGTTATCGCACGAACTGTTAAACCTGTTAGAAGACCTGACGGAAGTTATATCAGATTCGATGATAATGCATGCGTTATAATTAACGATGATAAGAGTCCAGTAGGTACACGTGTACTTGGTCCTGTTGCACGTGAGCTTCGTGATAATGATTATATGAAGATCGTATCACTAGCTAAAGAAGTGTTATAGGATAAATAAGGAGGATTTATGAACTTAAAAGTTGGAGATAAAGTAGTAGTTATTTCTGGTAAATCCAAAGGTACTGAAGGAAAAATAATTAAAACATTAAGAAAAGAAAATAAAGTAATAGTAGAAGGTGCTAATATGGTAACTAAACATGTTAAACCTAATGCTAATAATGAAAATGGAGGAATAATTAAAGTTGAAGCTCCAATTCATGCTTCAAATGTTATGATTATAGATCCAAAGACTAAGAAGAGAACTAGAATAGCTAAAAAAATCGATGAAAAAGGAAATAAAACAAGAATTTCAGTAAAATCAAAAGAAATACTTAAGTAGTGGAAGGAGGAAAACCTATGAACAGCCTAAGTGAAAAATATAAAAAGGAAGTAATTCCTAAATTAGTAGAAAAATATGGATATACATCAGTTATGCAAGCACCAAAATTAGAAAAAATAGTTATTAATATTGGTGTTGGTGATGCAACTGAAAATGAAAAATATCTAGATGCTGCAGTTAATGAACTACAAGCTATTACTGGATCTAAACCAGTTATAACTAAAGCTAAAAAGTCTATTGCAGGTTTCCATTTAAGACAAGGACAAGCAATCGGATGTAAAGTTACATTACGTGGTGAAAAAATGTGGACATTCTTAGATAAATTAATAAGAATAGCATTACCAAGTGTTAGAGACTTTAGAGGAGTATCTACAAAAGCATTTGATGGTAGAGGAAATTATACTTTAGGTATAAAAGAACAAATGATATTTGCAGAAATAGAATACGATAACATTGTTAAAACTCGTGGAATGGATATAGTTTTTGTTACAACAGCAAAATCTAATGATGAAGCGTTTGATTTATTAAATGAAATCGGAATTCCTTTTAGAAAGTAATAGGAGGAAATAATGGCAAAGAAAAGTATGGTTGTTAAACAACAAAGAAAACAAAAATATGCTGTACGTGAATATACACGTTGTGCTAGATGTGGAAGACCACATGCAGTATTAAGAAAATATGGTATTTGCAGAATATGTTTTAGAGAATTAGCATATAAAGGTGAAATACCAGGTGTTAAAAAATCAAGTTGGTAAGAAGGAGGATATATATATGGTAGTATCAAGTCCAATCGCAGATATGCTTACTAGAATTAGAAATGCTAATCAATTAAGATATGCAGAAGTTTCTATGCCTCTTTCAAAAATGAAAGAAGAAATAGCAAGTATATTAAAGAATGAAGGATATATTAGTGATTATAGTAAAGATGATAAAACTTTAACTTTAACACTAAAATATGGTGCAAATAAAGAAAGAGTAATCACTGGATTAAAATGTATATCAAAACCAGGATTACGTGTATATGCTCAAGCCGAAGAAGTTCCATACGTATTAAACGGATTAGGAATAGCTATACTATCAACATCTAAAGGAGTTATGACTGATAAGGAAGCTCGTAAAAATGGTGTTGGTGGAGAAGTTTTAGCATATATTTGGTAACGAAAGTAAGGAGAATAAGAATATGAGTCGTATAGGAAATAGAAAACTAGAAATACCTGCTGGAGTTACAGTAACTGTTAACGACAATGTTGTAAATGTTAAAGGTGCAAAAGGTGAATTAAATTTAACTTTAAAAGATGGTATCAAAGTTAATGTTGAAGAAAACGGTTTAACTATTGAATCAACTGGAAAAACTAAATTTGATAATGCTATGCACGGAACTACTAACTCTCTTATAAAAAATATGATTACAGGAGTTAGTAAAGGTTATTCTAAAGGGTTAGAAATAATTGGTGTTGGATATAGATTCCAAGTTAGAGGAAATGTTCTTGTAGTTAATGCAGGATATTCTCATCCAGTTGAAGTTGCTATCCCACAAGGATTAACAATTGAAACAGTTTCAAATACTGAAATAACAGTAAATGGTATTGATAAAGAATTAGTTGGCGAATTCGCTGCTAAAGTTAGAAAAGTAAGAAAACCTGAACCATATAAAGGTAAAGGTGTTCGTTATAAAGATGAATTCATTCGTCGTAAAGAAGGAAAGAAAGCATCTAAATAGTAGAAAAGGAGAGTCTTATATATGATTAAGAAAGTATCACGTAACGAAACTCGCTTAGAAAGACATAAAAGAGTAAGAGCTAAAGTATCTGGTACAAAAGATATTCCAAGATTAAATGTATTTAGATCTGCTAAACACATTAGTGTACAAATTATCGATGATGTTGAAGGAAAGACATTAGTTTCTTGTTCATCAATGGATAAAGATTTAAAAATCACTAATGGTGGAAATATAGAAGCAGCTAAAGCTGTTGGTGCTGAAATAGCTAAAAGAGCTAAAAAAGCAAAAATTACTAAAGTAGTTTTTGATAGAGGTGGATATTTATATCACGGAAGAGTTGAAGCATTAGCAGATGCAGCTAGAGAAAATGGATTAGAATTTTAATAAGGAGCGAGTATATGGAAAAGAAAGAAAGAAATATGCGTAAGCAAGAAGATAATTATAAAGATGAAGTATTATCACTTCGTCGTGTTACAAAAGTAACAAAAGGAGGACGTACTCTACATTTCTCAGCTACTGTTGCAGTAGGAGACAAAAAAGGAAAAGTAGGTATTGGTTCTGGAAAATCTAGCGAAGTAGTAGATGCTATTAAAAAAGCTAGAATGCAAGCTGTTAAAAATATAAAGAAAATAGATATCGTTGATGGAAGAACTATTTCTCATGATATTATTGGTGAAGCTGGAGCAGCTAAAGTATTACTTAAGCCTGCTAAAGCCGGTACTGGTATTATCGCTGGAGGTCCAGTTAGAACTGTTCTAGAATTAGCAGGACTAAAGGACGTTGTATCTAAATCACTAGGATCTAATACAAAAATTAATACTTCTAAAGCAACTATGAGAGCTTTAGTTGCTCAAAAGAGTGCTGAACACATAGCTAGTCTTAGAGGTAAATCTGTAGAGGAGATTAGATAGTATGGAATTAAATAGTTTAAAATTTACTAAAGGTTCTAAAGCTACTGCTAATAGAGTTGGTAGAGGAATCGGTAGTGGAAATGGTAAAACTTCAGGAAGAGGTCAAAAAGGACAAAACTCACGTAGTGGTGGTGGAGTTAGACCTGGTTTTGAAGGAGGACAAAATCCATTAGTATTTAGAATTCCAAAGAGAGGTTTTAATAACTATAACTTTGAAACTAAATATGCAATTATCAATGTTGGTGATTTAAATAATTTTAAAGAAGGTACAGAAATAACTCCAGAATTATTAAAAGAAATGGGATTAGTTAAAGACATGAAAGATGGTCTTAAAGTACTTGGTAATGGAGAAATTACTAAGAAATTAACAGTAAGCGCAAATAAATTTTCAAAAGAAGCAAAAGAAAAGATAGAACAAGCTGGTGGAAAAGCGAAGGTGATCTAGTATGTTTGCTAAAATAAAAGATATCTTTGCAAAAAGAAATAAAGAACTAAGAAAAAGAATACTATTCACATTAATGTGTTTAGCAATATTTATAATTGGAACAAATGTTAGAATACCTGGAACAACAGAAAATAGTAATTTAGGATTCCTAGAATTATTGAATGTTATTGGTGGAGGAGCTTTAAAGAATTCATCAATATTTGCACTAGGTGTTATGCCTTATATTAGTGCATCAATCGTAGTTCAATTACTTCAAATGGATATTATTCCATACTTCTCAGATTTAGCTAAAGAAGGCTATGCTGGAAGAAGAAAGTTAAATAGAATTACTAGATACTTAGGTATAGGAGTTGCATTAATCCAAGGATTTGCATTATCTCTTAGTATATTAGGAACAAGTGCTACTGCATTTGAATATGTAAAGGTTGCATTAATCCTAACTGCAGGTACTGCATTCTTATTATGGATTGGTGATCAAATAACTCAAAAAGGTATAGGTAATGGTTTATCACTTATTATCTTATCTGGTATAGTTGTTTCATTCCCATATATGATGAGTGAAGCATTTAAGACATTTGTTTTAGGAAATAGTAATTTATTCTTAGGAATTATTTCATTCATAGTTTATATAGCTATATATTTTGCAATAGTAGTAGGAGTTGTATTTATTTCAGAATCTGAAAGAAGAATTCCTATTCAATATTCAAACAAAACTACTAGTTCATATGGAGCTAAACAAACATATATACCTTTCAAGGTTAATGCAGCAAATGTTATTCCAGTAATATTTGCATCTGCATGTATAAGTATTCCACAAGTACTTGCAAGATTCATAACTAATGAAGGATTTGTTAAGTTTGTTTCTACATATTTAAACTATAATACAACTATTGGATTAATAATTTATTTATTATTAATAGTTATATTTAGTTATGTATATACATTACTTCAATTTAGACCTGAAGAAATAAGCAAGAATTTACAACAAAATGGTGGATATATTCCAGGAATTAGACCTGGCGTTGAAACTAAAAAATATATTACTAAAGTATTAATTAGAATTACTACATTTGGTACATTATTCTTAGTTGTAATTGCAGCTTTACCAATATTATTCCAAAATTACTCTAATGTACAAAATACAAATATTTCAATTGGAGGAACTGGATTAATAATCGTTGTAGGAGTTGCACTTGAAACATTCAAACAAATTGAAAGTGTATTAGAACAAAAAGAATATAAAGGAAGATTTTAATATGAAGTGCATTATTTTACTAGCTTCTCCAGGAGCTGGAAAAGGTACAGCATCTGATTATATAGAAAATAAATATAATTATAAACATATATCATCAGGTAGTTTATTAAGAAATGAAGCATTAAAAAATAAAGAAATCAAATCTTTAATTGATAATGGTAAATTTGTTTCTGATGAATTAGTTATGGATGTATTAAATAAGAATATTAAAAAGGATAATATAATTTTAGATGGTATACCTAGAAATATAAAACAAGCTAAATTATTAGATTCTTTATTTGAAGAAAATAATATTAATTTAGAAAAAGTTATATTTATAGATATAGATAGAGAAATAGCAGCTAAGAGAGTAATTAATAGATTAACTTGTGAAGATTGCAAGAAAGTCTATAATAAAGATTTAATTGATAGTAAAGTATGCATGATATGTGGTGGTAATTTAATAACTAGAGAAGATGATACTAAAGAAGTATTTGAAAAGAGATATGATACATATCTTAAAGAAACAAAACCTTTAGTAGATTATTATAAAGATAAATTAATTAGAATTTATAATGATGATACTCTAGAAAGTTTATATAATAATTTAGATAAGGAGATGAGATAATGATTACAATTAAATCTCCAAGAGAAATTGAATTATTAAAACAAGCTGGTAATGTCGTTTACCAAACTCATCAATATATTAAACCTTTTATAAAAGAGGGAATCACAACAAAAGAAATTGATAGACTTTGTGAAGAATTTATAAGAAGTAAGGGATGTACTCCATCTTTTAAAGGATGTGAAGGATTTCCATATTCAGTATGTACATCAGTTAATGATTGCGTAGTGCATGGATATCCAAGTAACTATAAATTAAAAAATGGAGACATAATTACTGTTGATATAGGTGCTTGTTATAAAGGATATCATGGTGATTCAGGATGGACGTATGCTGTCGGTAATATATCTGATAATGATAAATATTTAATGGAGCATACAGAAAAAGCTCTTTATGAGGGTATAAAGAAAGCTAGGGTTGGCAATAGAGTTGGTGATATTGGACATGCCGTTTATGAATATGCGACAAAACATCACCTTGGTGTTGTTAGAGAGTTCGTAGGTCATGGTGTTGGAACTTCAGTACATGAAGATCCAAGTGTACCAAATTATGGTAAAGAAGGAACAGGACCACTTCTTAAAGAAGGTATGGTAATAGCTATTGAACCAATGTTAACATTTGGTTCTGAAGAAATAGATATATTAGATAATGATTTAACTGCAGTTACCTATGATGGATCAAATGCAGCACATTATGAACATACTATTGCTATAACAAAAGACGGTCCAATATTATTGACAGGAGTTGATAAATAATGGCAAAAAACGATGTAATAGAAGTAGAAGGTAAAGTTATTGATGTTTTACCAGGAGGAAAATTTAAAGTAGAACTTGAAAATGGTTATACTGTAGAAGCTCATGTTTCTGGTAAAATACGAATGAATAACATTCGTATCTTACCAGGCGATACAGTTATCTTAGAATTATCACCAGTAGATATAACACATGGGCGCATAATATGGAATAAAAGATAGGAGAGAAAAATATGAAAGTTAGATCTTCAGTTAAAAAAATCTGCGACAAATGCAGAATTATTAAAAGAAAAGGTGTAGTTAGAGTTATTTGTAGTAACCCTAAACACAAACAAAGACAAGGTTAATAGGAGGTATTAGTTTATGGCACGTATTAAAGGTGTAGATCTACCAAATGAAAAGAATATTTGGATAGCATTAACTTCAATTTATGGTATTGGACAAAAATTATCTGATGAAATCTGTACAGCTGCTAAAGTTGATAAAGCTAAGAAAGCAAAAGATTTAACAGATGATGAAGTTGCAGCATTAAGAAAAGAAATTGATAAACACGCAGTTGAAGGAGATTTAAGAAGAGAAGTTGCAATGAACATCAAGAATAAGATGGAAATTGGTTCTTATCAAGGTCTTCGTCATAAAAAAGGATTACCTGTTAGAGGTCAAAGAACTAGAACTAATGCTAGAACTCGTAAGGGTAAACCAAAGACAATTGCAAATAAAAAGAAATAATAGGTTAGGAGGAAATTTTGTATGGCTTATAAAGCAAGAAAAAGAAAAGTTAAAAAGAATGTTCCTGTTGGAGCAGCTCATATAAAAGCATCTTTTAACAATACAATTGTTACAATTACTGACCCAGAAGGAAATGCTATTAGTTGGTCAGCTCCAGGAGCAGTTGGATTTAAGAGTGCAAAGAAATCTACTCCATATGCTGCACAAGTAGCTGCTGAAGCTGCTGCTAAAGGAGCATATGATGCAGGTATGAGAAAAATTGACGTTTATGTAAGAGGACTTGGTCCAGGTAGAGAAACTGCAATAAGAGCTCTTCAAGTTGCAGGACTTGAAATAATGTCAATTACAGACGATACACCAATTCCACATAATGGTTGTCGTCCACCAAAACGTCCAAGAGGATAATAAATAAAAAGGAGTGTGTTAAAATGATAAAATTCGAAAAACCACAATATAAAGTTACTGAATATGATGAAACTAGTAACTATGGTAAATTTGAACTTGAACCACTAGAAAAAGGGTTTGGTTTAACTTTAGGTAATGCTTTAAGAAGAGTAATGCTTTCTAGCTTACCAGGAAGTGCAATTACTTCAATTAATATTGAAGGAGTTAATCATGAATTTGAAACAATTGATGGAATCTATGAAGATGTTACTACAATAGTTTTAAATTTAAAGAATGTTATTGTTAACAACTTATCTGAAGAAGAACAAGTATTAACTATTAACACTAATAAAGAGGGAGTTGTAACAGCAGGAGATATTGAATGTCCAACTGATGTTGAAATAATCAATAAAGACCAAGTTATTTGTACTATCGTTAAAGGTGGTAAACTTAACATGGAAATTACTGTTGGAAATGGAAGAGGATATGTTCGTGCAGAAGCTAATAAGAAATTATTAAAGAAAGCTAAAGTTGGAACTATATCTATGGATTCTAATTATTCTCCAATTGAAAGAGTTAATTATGAAGTTGAAGAAGCCAGAGTTGGTCAATCAACTAACTATGATAAGTTAATAATGGAAATATGGACAAATGGTTCAATGCGTGCTGAAGAAGCAATTGCTTTAGCAAGTAGAATTTTAATTGAACATTTAGATATATTAACTAAATTAAATGAAATTGCTGATGTTACAGGAATTATGGCTGAAAAAGAAGAAGATCCAAAAGTAAAAGCTTTAGAAACTTCAATTGATGATATGGAATTCTCAGTAAGAGCTTATAACTGCTTAAAGAGATCAGGTATTAATACTATGCAAGATCTAGTTAACAGAAAAGAAAGCGATATGATGAAAATCAGAAACTTAGGAAAGAAATCATTAAAAGAAGTGTTAGATAAAGTTAAAGCTATGGGACTTTCTTTCAAGAACGATGATTAGGAGGATTTATGGCATATAGAAAATTAGGAAGAGATTCTAAACATAGAAGAAGTATGCTTGCTAATTTAACTAAAGCTGTTATTATGAATGAAAGAATCGAAACTACAGTTGATAGAGCAAAAGAAACAAGAAAATTTGTAGAAAAGATGATTACATATGGTAAAAACGGTGATTTAGTTTCAAGAAGAAAAGCATATGCATTCTTACATAACGATAAAAAGTGTATTGAAAAACTATTCAATGAATTAGCCCCAAGATATGCAGAAAGAAATGGTGGATACACTAGAATTCTTAAGAAAGAAAATAGAAGAGGAGACGATGCATTAGTAGTTATACTAGAATTAGTATAATTACTAGCATCTCTTTTTTTTACATCAATTTTACTAATTTATAAATAACCATCATTTATTTATCTTAATCAATGATATAATCAAAACAGAAAGAGGTAAAACAATGAAAAAGAATATTTTAATTATAATTTTAGCAGTAATTGCATTGGGGCTTGGAATATTTGTTGTGATTGATAAGGTTTCAAATAAACCTACAACGGAATGTGATTGTCATTATAAAACTACTGAAGAATCTGAAACAATTGATGATTCAACTTCTGAAGAAGAACAAGATCGTTGGCATTTGGATATGACTATTGATCAAAATACAGTAAAAATAGTAAATAAATTGGCAGAAGAAAGACCAGACTTAGGGATGTCTAAAGAAGCCACATTAACATTTGATAAAAATGTAAAATCTATTTTTGAAGGTGTTTTAAGTAATAATATGGGTACAGTATATTTCTTCTTAATGGAAGATGGTACAGTTGAATATATGAGATATTCTGATATATATTTAAGAAACAATTATACACATAATACTATTGCTGGTGTAACTGATGTAGTTAAGTTAGAACAAGTAGACCCATATGATGAAGAAGGTAATGCAACTATCAATAAAGTTTTAGCATATAAATCAGATGGAACTGCTTATAATTTAAATGACTATAATTTATTAGCAGGAGATGGAGTAGATAGATAAGGGGTGGAGTTAATATGGAAAATAATAAAAAAGGGTTAATATTAACTTTAATTCTATTAATAATAGTAATATTAGGATTAGTAGGATTTATTCTTTATGATAAATTCATAAAGGAATCATCATGTCCAGTATGTAATAAATGTGATGTTAAAACAGAAGATGATAAACTTACATTAGAAAAGGAATTATCACTTGCAGATATTTGTACAAATACAACAGGTATATGTGAAAAAGAAATAGTATTTGAACTAGGTGGTAAAAAACAAACAATAAAAACATATATTGATATGGATGATGTATATAATGATCAAGATGAATCAAACGAAAATTATATAACTATAGATTCAAAAAAAATACTTATAGGTGGAGCTAGAAAATTGGATAAAATTGCAGTAATTGGAGATTATTTAGCTATGGGTACAGCATCTGCAATTAGTCCAAATGCTTATAAGATAGATGTATATAATAGTGATTTAGAATTAGTAAAAACATATTCAAGTATTCTTGTTTCGACTGACTCAATACCTGAAAACTTTAGTGAATACTTTAAAGTAGGAGAAAACTCATTCACAAGATATGATTGTGATACATCTAAGGCTAATTCAGATGGATCAAATCAAATATTAGTAGAATATTTAATAAAAGTAGAAAATGGTGAATTCACTGAAACTAAGTTATCAGAAACACTTGAATATTGTAGTGCTCAAAATAGCAATTAAAACTAAAGACAAAAAGTCTTTAGTTTTTTTATTCTAAATTAGGTTAAATCAATTGACATAGATTTTAGAAATTGATATAATGCTATATAGAATAAGAGGTGTTGGTTATGGATACAGAAGTATTAGAAACTAATGAAATAGTTGTTCCAAAGGAATTATCAGAATATTTAGAAGAAGATGAAAAAGCTTTAGAAATATTCAATACTAAAATTGAAGATGTTGTTTCTAGAGAAGCTGAATTAAAAAATGAAATAGAAGAAAAAGAAAAAGAGTTTGAAAGAAGACTAGAAGAATTCAAAGCATCTTTAGAAAAAGAAAAAGAAGATCAAGCTAAAATATTTAGTGATAGAGAATCTGAATTATCTAAAGAAAAAGAAAATCTTGAATCCATTAAATCTGAACAAGAATCTAAAAAACAATCTTATATATCTTCTTTAATGAACATAAATGATGCATATGCTTCTAAAATGGGATTAATTAAAAATGCAATTGATATTGCATCTGATAATGAAAGTTTAAAGAGAGCTTTAGAAGAGGAACAAGAAAAACTAAATGATGATTTATCTAAAGAATATGAAAATAGAAAAACTGAATTATCTACTGTTCTTGAATCAATCGGTGAAAAGAAGGAAGAACCAGTTATAGAAGAACCAAAGGTAACTGAAGTTCCTGTAGAAGAACCAACAGTAATACCTACTTCAGAAATAATAGAAACTCATGATGATAATGAAGTTGTTTCTCATGAATCAAGAGAAGATGTTATAAATGAAATATATGGTTCTAAAGAAGTTATGGAAGGACATGTCTTCCCATATCTTAATGGATTGATAGGAGAATAATTATGGATAAATTAGAATATGAATTAGTTACTCTATATAATGGAAAACAATATTTTGTTTTAGAATCATTAATGTATGAATATGATATTTATGATTTAATATTAAACGTAGAAGAAGAAAATGATACAAAGATTGTTATTCAAGAAATTAAAAATGGAAAGACTGTTTTAAGCGAAGTTACCGATAAATATTTATTAAAAACTTTAGGCACTATGTTTAAAGAAAAAATAGAGTCAAAACAAAATAATATAAATTAAAGAAATTACAAAAAAGTAATTTCTTTTTTTATTCTTTTTTAGTATAATAAAAACTTGTTTAGAGGTGTTTGATATGAATATAATAGAAGCACATATAAATTATGAAATAGAAGATAGAGTTTTATTTGATAATATTAGCTTAAATATCAATTCAGGCACCTTTGTCTCTATAATTGGTGAAAATGGCTCTGGTAAAACTACATTATTAAAACTACTTGGAGGTCTATTAATAACTAATAACAATATTAAAGTAGATAATATGCAAGTAAATAAATATAATATTGAAGAAGTGAATAAGAGAGTATCATTTATAAGTTCTTATAATGAATTTTTTAATAAAACTATATTAGATGAAATACTTGAATCAAAAAGAGAAAATCCTTTTGAACTAAATAAAGCAAGAAAACTATTAGATAAATTTAATTTATTATACCTAGAAAAGCTGTCACCACTTGATTTATCTTATGCAGAAAATCAAATAGTAGCATTAATTAAAGCAATAGTTAAAGAATCTAAAATAATTATATTAGATAATGCTTTTGTAAGATTAGATATAGATAAGAGAGAAGAATTATATAAATACATAAAAGATTATTCTAAAAAAAATGAAGTAACTATATTAATGAGTACTACTAATATATATGATTTAAAATATTCAGATAGAATATTAGTATTAGAAGATAATTCCATTTCATTTGATGGCGAATATTCTGAATTAATAAATGATGTGAATCTAAGTCAAATAGGATTTAAAAAGCCTTGGGAAGTAGAAATATCTAATAAATTAATAATGTATGATTTATTACATAATATACATGATAATTTAGATGATATAGTAGGTGAATTATGCAAATAGAAGATGTACTAAACACTAATAAAATAATAGGGGTTATAGGTAATAGTGGATCAGGTAAATCATCACTTATTAATAAGATTAAACCAAGTAAAAAGATAGGTATAATTAACTCTGATGTAGTTAAATGTGATAATGTTAAAGATCAAATAGAATACTATGTAAGAGAGTATAATTATAGATTAAAAGAATTACAAGATAGAGAAAATGAAATAATTACTATGCTTGAAATAAATAATGAATTATTAGATAAGAGTGTATACTCAATATCGGAAAGTGAATTATATAAAGTAATGATTGCATCAATTATGCTATATAATCCAGATAATTTAATATTTGATGAAGTATTATTTTCATTAGATTATAAATCAAAAACTAAGATATTAAAATTATTAATGAAATTAAAAAAATTCTTCAATAAAACAATAATTATTATATGTCCTAATATTGATGATATATATGAGTTTATTGATGATATAATGATAATAGATGAAGGTAAGATATTACTTTCAGGTAATAAATATGAAATATATAGTGATAATTATGATTTAATAAAAGAAAAGAATATAAGAATTCCTACTATCGTAGAGTTTATAAATAAAATGAAAGAAGAAGGAATTAAATTAGATAATGTAGATAATATCAATGAATTAATTAAAACTGTATATAGAGAAATGAGATGATATTTTGAGATATAAAATTACATTTAGTTATGATGGGTCTAAATTTAATGGTTATCAAAAACAAAAAGGTATTAAAAATACTATTCAAGAAAATATAGAAAATGCTCTTAAATATATTAATGATGGTAAAAATACTAAATTTACATCTAGTGGAAGAACGGATAAGGGAGTATCTGCTTGGGGACAAGTAGGACATGCTGATATTGATGTTAAAATAACAGAATATAAGCTAAAAAGAGCCCTAAATAGCTTACTTCCTGATACTATTCATGTAATTAGTGCTGAAGAAGTAAAGGATGATTTTCATGCTAGATATATGGTTAAAGAAAAGACATATGTTTATAAAATAAATACCGGAGAATATAATCCTATTGAAAAAGATTATATATGTCAATTAAATAAAGAATTAGATATAAATCTATTAAAAGAAGAAATAAAAGATTTTATAGGCACACATGATTTTAGTGCTTTTATATCGAATGAAGATAAAAAAGATACTAATGTTAGAACTATTAAAAAAGCATCAGTAATAAAACAAGGTAATTATGTTACTATTAGTTTTACTAGTAATGGTTTTCTTAAATACCAAGTTAGAATTATGTGTGGATATTTAATAAGTGTATCTCTAGGTAAAACTGAACTGGGAAAAATAAAATATTATTTAACTCATCCAGATAAAAAAGTTACTACTAAAACAGCAGTAAGTGCAGGATTGTATTTAAAAGAAGTAAAATACTAAGTAATTAGTATTTTTTGTTTACGTAAAGTAATGATAAAAATGTATAATTACTTGTCATTTTTTTGTGTGGGAGGGTACAATATTATTAAGGATAGGAGATTATTATGGAAGAAAATAATAATGTAGTTTATACTACCACTACAGAAAAAGAAGGTAGTAAATTTGGATGGGGTGTTTTAGGTTTCTTTTTTCCAATAGTAGGACTAGTATTATTCTTAGTATGGATGAAAGATAAAAAGAAAGCATCAACAGCATCAGGTATAGGAGCATTAATTGGATTTATATTACAAATAATTTTAGTTGTATTATCATTTATGGGAGTTATTAGTATATTTAGTTTTATTGGTGGACCAGTAATAGATAATAAGGGCAATACCAATAATATCAAAATAATTGATGATGAAGAAGATGAAGAAGAAACAGTAGTAGAACCAGAAGTGGATCTATCAGATCCATGTAATGTAAAAGCAACAAAAGGTAGTAAAGAATATTCATATAATTTTAGTTACGATGAGACATGTGAAGCAGTTAAAGTATTAGATGATAATAATAAAGTGTTATTCAAAATAAACAATGGAAAAATAGTAACTAATAGTGGTAAAGAACTTGAAGACTTTGCTAAATCATTCTTAAAAATAAATAATTCTGTTATATTATATTCTAATGTTTGTGAACCTAGTTGCTATGGATATGTATATGTTTATAATACAAAAGATAGTACTGGATTTGTAATTGATTCTTCAATTGCAAAAGACGATATGTTATCCCCAAAAATAAGTGAGATAGAAACAGATGGCGAGAGTATTTTAAAAATTACTGTTGGAAATAACGATTCAGCTGGTTTAGATTCATTAGCAAATGATCCAAGAGTAAAAGTATTTAGTGAAGTAAGAAACTGCCAAGTAACAGATATAGATAAGTTATTAAGCGATAATAATATTGAAGCATTCCCTATGGAAAAAACATATACTTATAAGAGTACAAATGTAAATATAGCTAACAATCCAACTATTGAAGTAACTAAAACAATAAAAGATTATTATAATGATAGTTGTTCAAGATAAATAAAAAAGACTAGTGACTAGTCTTTTTTTAATTTTCATCAAATAATTCTACTAAAACTTTAAAATCTAATAGTCCAGCAATTCCTACTAAAATATATATTATTTTAGTAAATAAACTTTCTGCTCCTCCAAATATTAAAGCAACTAAATTGAAGTCAAATAATCCTATTAATCCCCAGTTAATTGCTCCAATAATAGTTAAAACTATTGCTATTATTTCAAGTGTTCTCATACTTCCTCCTTCTATATTATTATGGTAGACAATTATTTAAAAATTATTCATAAAAATTGCATAAAATTATCTATCACTATATTGTAAATATAAATGGCTAATGCTTGACAATAATTCATGGGGAGGGGTATACTTATTATAAGGAGAAAAAAATATGGAAAACAAAAAAATCACAATACCAATAGTGATAGTTTTAATTATTGCTGTAGTAAGTTTAGGAGTAGCATTTGCAGCATTTAGTACAACGCTAAATATAAATGGTACTGCAGCAGTAGAATCAACAACTTGGGATATATTCTTTACATCACAAGATGATGGGCCAAAACCAACACAATCAACAACAGTACCAGCAGCGAATATATCTACAGGAGGAACAACAGCAGAAAATATATCAGCATCATATGTAGCAACAACATATACATGGAATGCAAGTTTTAAAACACCAGGAGATAGAATAGTATATACTATCTATGTAAAAAATGGTGGAAGTTATAATGCACAAGTATCTAACATAACTAAACCAGCAATAACATGTACAAATGATACAAAAAGTGCATGTTCACACTTAAGTTATAACTTATATACTGATAATGCAGGAAATACACCATTAACAACATCATTTACAGTAGATGCAGGAGAAACAGAAGTATTCTATTTAATAGCAACATTAGATTCTTCATATGGAGGAAATGATGGATCAGGATTAGTACAATCAGATCTAACAACAGATGCCATATCAGCTACTGTAACATTCCAACAATCATCATCTGCAGTATCAAATAGCAATAGTGGTAATTCAGGAGGAAATGGTGGAGGAAATACTCCATCAGGAGACCCATTTGTAAACACAGATGGAGCATATTATACATATGATAGTAAATCATTTATAGGAACAGGTGTAGATAATGTAATAATAACACCAGAGATAATAAGTAAGGCACAATATGCAAGTGCAAATGGAACAGATAATGGAGATGGAACATATACATTTGCAGATAGTCCTGCAGCAGATGCAGCAGCAGCATACTGCATTGGCTGTAGATTAATGACAAGAGCAGAAGTATGTACATGGGGAGGAAAAACATCAACATGTGATTCAACAAGCAGTGATGAAACATTCAAAAACAAAGTTAAAGCAAACTATCAAGGTTCTTCTACTGGTTGGTGGCTTGCTGATGCTTACTATGCTACCGGCGCATGGGTCGTGCTTGGTAATGGCAGCGTGGTCAGCCGCGGCGTCACTACTTCGTACGGCGTTCGCCCTGTCGTTTCCATTCAAGCCGGTGCAACAATTACTGGACAAGGAACAAGTGGAAATCCATACGTAATAACAGTATCAGAATAGAAGAAAAAAATATATGTTGCACACCTAAGCGTAAGCACCTAATGAAGTGTTTGGTTGCGCAAGCAAACAAACAATAATCTGCCGTTAGGCAGAAAATAAAAATATAAAAATCTTAAGAAAGAAGATAAAAAAATAAGATACTTATACTAATTTATTATATGTAATAAATTAGAGGGACATACTACTCAGAAAAAAATAAAAATTTATTTTTATTAGGCGCTAGTTCTTCTACTAATTGGTGGCTTGCTGATGCTTACAGCACTAGCAACGCTTGGATCGTGAACCGCGGTAGCGTCATGGACCGCTTTGGCTCCATCGACCGCTCCAATGTCACTAATTCGCGCGGCGTTCGCCCTGCAGTTTCCATTTCATCAAGTGCAACCATCACAGGTAGTGGAACTGAGTTAGATCCATATGTAATAACAGTATCACAATAAAAAGAGTTTTATAACTCTTTTTTTTATTCATAAATAATAAAATTAAAAATATAATTTATTAGAAATATTTAAAGAGGTGAGTTATGAAAAAAATATTTTTAATTTTATTATTAGGTTTATTTGTTTTTACTGGTTGTTCTAAGTATAATGAATCTTCTATTAAGAATGATTTAAATAAGAATATTAATAATATAAAGGGATATCATTTGGTAGGTAAATTAGATGTTTATAATGGAGATAATACATATAGATATAAAGTAGAATCTTCTTATTATAAAGATAAATATAGAGTATCTTTAATTAATAAAAAGAATAATCATGAACAAATACTATTAAAAAATGATGATGCAGTATATGTTTTAAATCCTAATCTTAATAAGAGCTATAAGTTTCAAAGTAGATGGCCAGAGAATAGTTCACAAATATATATATTGCAATCATTACTTGGAGATATTAATAATGATAAAGATATGAACTTAATTAAGAAAAAGGATAGTTATATAATTGAAACAAAACTTGCTTATTCAAATAACAAGGATTTAGTTAAAGAAAAGATATATTTAAATAAAAATTTAGATTTTGAAAAAATAGAAGTATATGATGAAAATAATAATTTACAAATGAAATTAATAATTAAAGAATTAGATAAACGCGCAGTATTTAATAATAATTATTTTGATGTAGATGAAAATATGAATACAGGCGAAGAAGAAACTAAAGAGACAATTAGTACAATAGATGATACCATTTATCCGATGTATTTGCCTAGTGGTACATATTTATCTAGTGAAGAAGAAGTTAGTAAATCAGATGGTGAAAGGATAATACTTACTTTTTCAGGAGAGACACCATTTATTATGGTACAAGAAACTGTTAATAGAGATAAAGAAGTAATGAGTGTTAGTGGTGATCCAGAATTTATAACAGATACAGTAGGTGCTATCTCTGATAATTCAATAGAGTTTATATCTAATGGTGTAGAGTATTATATATCATCTGAAAATATGAATTCACATGAAATGATGCAAGTTGCAGAGAGTTTATCTCCAATTGCAGTAATGAAATAGATTTTTATATCTATTTTTTTACTATTTATGGTATAATTAATTTGGTGATATTATGGATAGAAAAAAAGCATTAAAAGAAATGAGAAAGCAAAAAAGGGATTATAATAGTGAAGAAGAAAAGAGTTTTATAAATAGATTTGTTATGACTATTGGGATAGTATTATTATCATTAGTTATTTTATATTTATTTATAGGAATTTTTATTACAAAGACAATTACTTTTGGAAACAATGAAACTGAAGAGGAAGAAACTATCTCAATTGATACTTCTACTATATTAGCTAGTCAAATATTTGATCAAAGAGAAGATGAGTATTATGTTTTAATATATAATCCAAATGATAAAGTTAAAGATTTATCTAGCTTCTTAACAATATATAGTGGAAAAGAAAATGCTATAACAGTATATAAAGTTGATAGTTCTAAAAAATTTAATTCTAATTATATAGTTACAAAGGATAGTAATAAAAATCCAACTAGTATTAATGATTTAAAGATTATATCTCCAACATTAATCAAAATTACTTCAAAAACAGTAACTGAATATGTAGAAGGTTTTGAAGAAGTAAAGAATGTGTTTAAAAAATAAAAACTATTTAATAATAGTTTTTTTTGTGGTACAATTTAAGGTAGGTGATTTAAATGGAAGAAAAAAGTATGAACATCGCAAGATATGTTTTATTTTCGCTTATAGGTGTTTTAATAGGATCAGTAACAACATTTTTATTAATGAATAATATGACAGTTTTAACATCTATAAATAGCAGTGTAATTAGTATAAATGATGATAAATTCAAACCAGTAATGGAAGCATATAATACTATTAAGAATGAATATTATAAAGATATAGATGATGGAAAATTAATAGATGGTATGATTAATGGTCTTATGCAAGCGACTGAAGATCCTCATACATCTTTCTTTGATGAACAAGCAACAAAAGATTTTGAAACAGAAATAAATGGAACATATTATGGAATTGGAGCACAAATAGCACAAAATGAAGATAATAATGTTGTTATAACTAGAATATTTGGAGGATCACCAGCAGAGAAATATGGCTTAAAAGAAGGAGACGTATTTGTTAGCGTTGATGGGGAATCTATGCTTGGAAAAACACCAACAGATGTATCTAGTATATTAAGAAGTAGTGATACTAAAAAGAACACAGTAGTTGTAAAAAGAGGCAATTCTGAAGAAACTATTGAAATTGAAAAATCAGTAGTAGAAATCCCATCTGTTAACAAAGAGGTGTTAGATGGTAATATTGGATATATATCTATAAATCTATTTAGTTCTCTAACAGATGATCAATTTTCAGATGCACTAGATGAATTAGAAAAAGAAGGAATAAAATCTTTAATAATTGATTTAAGAGGTAATAGTGGTGGATATTTATCTACAGTAACTAATATTATTAGTAGATTTGTTGATAAAAAAACTGTAATATATCAAATTAAGCAAAAAGATAAAACAAAAAAATACTATTCTTTAAATGATAGTACATTAAATTATAAAGTTGTTGTGCTAGTAGATGATGGTTCAGCATCAGCTTCAGAAATAATGGCATCTGCATTACAAGAACAATATGGCGCAAAATTAGTAGGTAAAACTACATATGGTAAAGGAACTGTTCAAGAAATGAAAGATTTAAATAATAATACTATGTTTAAATTTACTAGTGAAGAATGGTTAACAAGTAAGGGTAATAGTATTAATGAAGTAGGAGTTGCTCCAGATTATGATGTAGATCTATCTGAGGAATACTATTCTAACCCAATTAGAGAAAATGATACACAATTACAAAAAGCAATAGAACTTTTAAAATAAAGTTCTTTTCTTCTTCTAAAAAAAGTGTATAATATATGAAAGAGATGAGGATATATTATGGAAAAAGGAGAGTTATTTAATATCCATGGGTATAAACATAACGGAAAACTATATAAAGTATGGGATGAAGCCATCTTACTAGATGAAACAGATGATTATTATGTTTTTGGAAATAAAAATACAAGAGTAACTAAATTATTTGGTAAAAGTTGGAATACAAAAGAAACAGCCATTTTATTTTATTTTAAAAATAATTGGTATAATATAATTGCCCAAATAAAGAAAAAAGGAATATTCTATTATTGTAATATTGCCTCTCCAGTAATAATTGAAGGAAATGTAATAAAATTTATTGATTATGATTTAGATTTAAGGGTTTATCCAGATAATACATATAAAATATTAGATAAAAAAGAATATGATTATCATA
>CAMUYN010000004.1 GCA_947165005.1 uncultured Bacillota bacterium | reverse complement strand
CTATACCACCTGTTATAATTATATAACGAATTTCCTTTTTTGTTAAGTAATTTATTGCTTTTTTTGATTTTTCTAGTATTTCTTTTAGTTTATTTGCTGCTATATCACTTGCTTCATATTGATTAATTTTAACTTTGATATTTGCTTTATCTTTAGTTTCATATATTTCACTTTGCGATGAATAATTTTTATCAAACATAATGAACATATCTTTAAGATTAGATGCCTTTTCTAGACTTATATTATATGCATATGCAAGATCATCTTCTATAATACTAGAACCTATTTTTATAAGATTAGAATTCTTAAGAATTCCATTATCAAATATAGAGACTTCTGTTTTATCACTTCCTATATTTATTACAGCAACATTTTCTTTATCACATTTATTTTCCTTAAGTGCATAATAATCTCCTATAGAATTAAATAGTATATCTACTACTTCAACACCTGCTTGTGATAATAAGCTAACTTGTTTATAAATATTTGCTTTAGGAGCAGTTATCATCATAGATAATACACCAAGTTTACTCGCATGTATTCCTCTAGGATTCTTTACTTCTGCACGGTCATCTATTATGTATTTTATTGGCATAACAGTAACCAATTCCTCTTTTTCATTAATTTTATTATAAATAGATGCTTGAAGAGAATTTAATATATCTTCTGATGTAACAATTTTATCTTCACTTGTTATTGTAGTATATCCCTCTGTAATTACATAGTTTGCATCATCAATAGGAACACTAGTTATTGCTTTATCAACTTTAACACCTAATGATTTATTTATTTCACTTAACGCTTCTTTTAAGGATACAACGGCTTCTTTTACATCTATAATCATTCCGTTTTTTATACCTTTAGAAGGATAACTTATATTTGCCAAAATATTTAGATTCTTATCTAATTCTTCAAGAACAACAATCTTTATAAAACTAGAACCTATATCAATTGAAGAATAAATTTTACGCATAAATTCCTCCCTATATTATTATTAATTATATCATATTATTATTCTATTACATAGTTTTTTAATAAAAAAAGAAAACTTTTTAGTTTTCTTTTGGCACAAAATAATTACCATAATCTAAATATAAAATACCCTTTTTATCTTCAACAGAATCAATGACGCTCCTATATTCATTAATCTTCGTTAGTTTAGATATAGTTACATATACATAGTTACCATCATTCATTGAAAATAAAAATCTTTCTTTATCTATCCCATTAGGAACATATTTGATTTCAGATATAATATCTAAAATATTATTATCAATCTTATTCATTTTATTTAAGAATTTTTTATAAATTTCTTTATCTTTTATCTTATTAACTAATACTGGTGCATTATCGTATTTATAATTGACAGTGCTTCCATTTTCGATAACAGAATATTTACTTTCCTCATCATAATATAATACTTTATATTCTGTAACATATACTTTTACTTCTAAAGAAAGATTTTTCTTAATTTTTACATCCTTAATTTTTTTACTTTTACTTATAATTGCCTTCTCTGTAAGCGTATTAGTCAGTAAAAAAGATGATTTTTTATTAAGTTTTAATATATCTAGAACTTCTTCATCAGTTAAATATTTATTATTATAAACATAGAATGTTTTTATTTTGAATAAACTTATGATATATATTACAAAAGATAATATTAAAAGAACAAATATTGCAATAATTACGCTCTTTACTTTAATCTTCCTTTTCTTCTTTTTTGTTTTCATTATTATTCTCCAAAATTAATAAATCTTTGTTCAACATGTAAGTCAATATTATATTTTTCTTTTACTTTTACTTTAACTAAATCTATTAATTCTTTAATATCTTCTCCTGTAGCATCACCTACATTAATGATAAAATTAGCATGTTTTTCTGATATCTTAGCTCCACCAATCTGATATCCTTTTAAACCTAGATCTTCAATTAATTTCCCTGCAAAAACATCTTCGCTTGGATTTCTAAATACAGACCCAGCAGAAGGATAATCAAGCGGTTGAGATTCAATTCTTCTTTCCTTACGTCTATCCATTAAATCCTTGATTTCTTCCTTTTTACCTGGAGTTAGTTCTAATACAGCACTAATTATTATATAATCCTTACTTTGAAATAAACTCTTTCTATAAGAAAAATCTAATTCTTCATTTTTAAGTGTCTTTAGTTCAAGATTTTCATCTAAAAAAGTAACAGTTTTAATAAGATTAGACATATCACTTTTATAAGCTCCAGCATTCATAAATATTGCTCCACCTACATTTCCAGGTATCCCAGCTGCAAATTCTAATCCGCTTAAGCTATTATTTAGAGCATCCATTGATAGCTTTATTAATTGATAACCTGCTTCAACGTATATTTTGTTATCTTCAATTACCATAGAATTCAAATTACATAAATTTATTATTACGCCATCATATTCTGATGAAGAAAAAATTGTATTTGATCCATTACCTAGTATCATATACTTAATGTTATTTTTTCTTAAATATTTTAATAAATCTATCAATCCATCAATGTCTTTAGGGGTAATAAAATATTTACAAGTACCACCTACTTTATAAGTTGTGTGTTCTTTTAAACTCTCATTTAATTTTACATTTTCTTTTTCTATCATTTACTTCACCAACTTTTCTATTTCAGTATAAATCTTTTCTCCAGCATCGTGAATTTCTAATTTTTTTAAATTAGATTTCATCTCTTTTAATGTTTTATCATCATGTATCAAATCATTTATTTCGTTAATTAGATTATCTGTTGTTAAATCCTTTTCCTCGATTATTCTTGCCGCATTATTTTTTACCAAGTCCATAGCATTTTTATATTGATGATTTTCAGTAACATAAGGGCTTGGTATAAGTATTGTCGGAGTATTAGTTCCTATTAATTCACTAATTGTTGTTGCTCCTGCTCTTGATACAAGTAAATCAGTTTTACTAAATAATCTATTTAGGTTATCAATAAATGGTTCAACAAAAACATTACTATTTCTTTTTATTTGTTTATAACTATCATAATAATCTTTTCCGGTTACGATTAATACTTCATAACTATTATCAAACTTAGTCAAAGAATTTTTTAATACTTCATTAACTGTTTTAGACCCTTGAGATCCCATTACTATTAAAACTAGTTTTTTATTATCAGTTAATCCGAATTTTCTTTTTGAATAAGGGATCAAATTATATACACTATCACCTTGAGGATTACCAGTATATACTACATTAACATTATCTAACTTCATACTCTTAAATGATGTACATAATGTATCTGTATATTTAAGCATCAATTTATTTGATAAACCAAGCACACTATTTTGTTCATGGACTAATGTTTTAACGCCACATTTTTTTGCAGCATAAATAACTGGGGCCATAACATAACCACCACATCCAATTACAATATCTGGTTTAAATTCTTTTATAATTCTTTTTGCTTTATTTATTGCTCCTAGAAATTTAAATATAACTTTTATATTATTAAGTGTAATCTTTCTCTGTAAGCCATAAGTATCAAGACCAACATAATTAATATTGTGACTTGGTATTATGTCTTTTTCCATTCTAGTAGTTGTACCTATATATAAAAATTCTGCATCTTTATCATGTTCCTTAATTTTGTTAATAATTGCTAAGGCTGGATAAATATGTCCACCTGATCCACCTGCAGATATTATTACTCTCATCATATCACCTATTTAATTATATCACAGCAAATAAAAAAGAAGAACTATTTTCTTCTTTTTATATTTTACTTTACTCTTTCCAAATAAGATTTGCTAATTTAATAATAACTGGAATTTCAAATCTTTCATTATAAAATGCCTTTATAATAGTAATAATAGCAAATACGAATACTATTAATGCTGCTAAACTTAATACACCTACTACTATCCATAATAATACAGATATAACAAATAATGGTGTAATAACAAGAGCAGTAGCAAATGCTCCAAGGATTCCTTGAACTATTGATATACCTAAACAAACTACAAATATAGCACCAGATTGTTTATAATGAAATCTTGCATCTCTTGATACTTTTTCATCCTTCATAAATGCAAATATAAATCCTAAAAAGCATAATAAATATACTAATAATACCTCAAATTTTAATTCTAAGCCAGTTATTGTTTTATTTACTTTTATTACTTTTGTTTCAGCCATACTATCCCTCTTTTCTTTAGATATAATATCATATTTTTTATAAAATGTATATTTTAGTTTACATTATTTTTTGAAATATTTAAAATAATTCCAATACTTATATATGTAATCAATAAACTAGATCCACCATAACTTAAAAATGGTAAAGTCACTCCAGTTACTGGAAATAATGTCGTTACTACACCTAAATTCAGAATTATTTGGATAGATAATTGGAAAATTATACCAAAGCATAAAAACTTAGAAAATAAATCATTACATTTCAAAGCTGTTTTTATGATTCTATAAATAATATATGCAAATAATCCAAGCACTATTATACTTCCTAGAATTCCAAATTCTTCAGATATAATAGAAAATATAAAATCAGTCTGGGGTTCTGGTAAATAAAACTGTTTTTGAATGCTTTTAAATAAACCCGTACCAAATAACCCCCCAGGTCCAATTGCATACATAGATTGTATTGCTTGAAACCCAGTACCAAGTGGATCATTAAAAGGATTAATAAATGATAGTATTCTATTTAATCTATAAGGGGCAATTATTATTAATCCTGATAAGCCCATTAAACCTAATATCATTATTTTAACAAAAAAAGATAATTCAACTCCTGATACAAACAATAAACCAATCGTAGTTACTAAAATAATTAATCCAGTCCCCATATCTGGTTCAAGCATAATTAATAAGAAAGCTAATATAGTTATAAATAATATTGGTATTACTCCCTTAATAATACTTTTTATTTCTTTTAGATTATTACTCAAATATTTACTTGTAAATATAATCAAAGAGAGTTTCATAAATTCACTAGGTTGCATTGCAATAAAACCAAGTTTAAACCAGCTTCTACTACCATTTCTAACAACACCAAGTCCTGGTATTAAGACAAGTAATAATAAAAGAAAGCAAATTATTAATATAATATTTGCTTTCTTTAAGTAGTACGTATAATCTATTTTTATTACTATATACATTATTATTAAACTGATTATAAAAAATATACTTTGTAGTTTTAGATATCTAAATGAATCATGGAACTTATATTCTGCCCATACACTGGATGAAGAATAAATCATTAACAAACCAAATAGAGTTAAAATAACAACTGCAATTAATAATTTATAATCAATTTTCTTCATTAGATCCAAACTCCGTAAATAATAGATATTGCTCCTAAAACAAACCCTACAACATAGAATAATTTAACAATATCTGGTTCATTCCATCCTTTTTTCTCAAATGAATGGTGTATTGGTGCCATTGGGAATAATCTCTTACCTCTTAGTTTTACTGATGCTATTTGTAGTATAACTGATAAAGTTTCAATAACAAATACTCCACCAACTACAACAAGTAATAATTCTCTTCTAGTAAGCATAGCAATCATAGCAAGTGTTCCTCCTAGTGCAAGTGATCCCATATCACCCATAAATATCTTTGCTGGATAAGAATTAAATGCAAGAAATCCAAGTAATCCTCCAACTAATACAAAACAGAAAATTGCTATTGAATCATATCCAGATAGCCATGAAGAACTCCACGCTATCATACCATATACACCAAAAGCTATAACTGATAACCCTGCTGCAAGTCCATCAAGTCCATCAGTTAGATTTACCGCATTACTTGTACCAACAAGCATAAATAATATAAAGAATCCATACATGAATCCTAAATTTATATTTATATTTAACCCTGTTATCTCAATATTAGGATTTGATCCATCTTTAACATATAGATAAAAAATTAATATAGCTAGTATTATTTGAGCGACAAATTTTTGTATTACTGTTAACCCTTTTTCATTAGATTTAAATTTTAATTTCATAAAATCATCTATAAACCCAATTAATGCATAACCTAAAAATACAAATAAAACTATCAATAAATTTGTGGTAATAGTCATTTTATTAGTTAATACTAATGCTGCTATTGTTATTATTGTGGATATAATAAATATTAAGCCACCCATTGTTGGGGTACCACTTTTCCCCTTATGTTGCTTTACAAATTTACTTGTTACTTGACCAAAATGTTTCTTTTTCATATATGGTACAAATATTAAGCCAAAAACAGAAGCAACAATAAAACCAATCATTAAAGCTAAAACTGATTTAGTTAATACATACATATTTAACACATCCTTCGTATCTTTATTAATTATATCATATACAAATGAATAATTAGATAATAAATTAAAAATTTTTACGTATTTTAACAATTTAATCACCTAATAATACTCTTATTTTACTACCCTCGAGTACTCTTTCTTTTGATTTTATTGATTGATAAATTACTCTTTTACCTGTACCAGTGTATTCAATTAATAATCCATTGTTTATTTTGCCTAATTCACTTATATTCTTACCGACAAAATTGGGAACCTCAATATACTTTTTTTCATTAAACTGATATTTCTTCTCTGCTGCTTTTTTTGATTTTTTTATATTAAGAATACTAATTGAATCATATAAAATATTTCGTGCTATTGGTGCTGCAACTGTTCCGCCATATTGCACTACACCTTTAGGATTATCAATTGCCACATAAACAATAATTTCGGGATTATCACTTGGCATAAATCCTATAAATGAAACGATATAATTACCCGTCATATATATCCCATTATTTACTTTTTGTGCAGTACCAGTTTTACCACCAACCCTATATCCATCAATAAAGGCATTTCTTCCAGTACCATTAGTAACAACACTTTCTAATGCAGTTCTCACTTCTTTGCTTGTTTCCTCTTTTATTACCCTTCTTACTAATTTTTTATCATATGTTTTTATCTGAGTATTAGTTTCAGGTTCAAGAAGTGCTTTAACTATATATGGTTTATATAAATATCCACCATTAATTGCAGCACTTACTGCAGTAATTTGTTGTATCGGCGTAACACTAACACCTTGTCCAAAAGAAGTAGTAGCAAGTTCTACAGGACCTACTCTATCTATATTAAACATAATTCCACTAGCTTCTCCACTTAAATCTATGCCTGTCTTAATCCCAAATCCAAACTTATTAATATAATTAAATAATCTTTCTTTTCCTAATTTTTGCCCCATAACTACAAATCCGGGATTACATGAATTCTCTACCACATTCAAAAATGTTTCAGCATGATGTCCTCCGGTTTTCCAACATTTTATCTTGGCATTTTCAACTTGTATATGTCCACTATCATAAAAAGTATCTTTGTATAAATCTATAGTTTTTTCTTCAAGTGATGCAGATAGAGTTATTATTTTAAATGTACTACCTGGTTCATAACTCATCCATATCGGTAAATTTCTATTTAATGTTTCAGTATCATATTTCTTATAATTATTTGGATCAAAATTTGGTCTAGAACTCATAGCAAGTATTTCACCAGTATTTGGATCCATAGCAATAGCAAGTGCATGTTCAGGATTATATTTTAATACTGCATTATCAAGTTCTCTTTCTACTGATTTTTGTAATTCATTATTTATTGTTAACATTAGATTCATTCCATTACTTGGTTCATTATATATTTCACTTATATCAAGTTTATTTCCTTTAGCATCACTAAAATATTTAATAGAACCACTTTTTCCTTTTAAATACTCATCATAATTTAATTCTAATCCAGATAATCCTTGATTATCTATTCCTACAAAACCAAGTACTTGAGATAAATTATTATTATAGGGATAATATCTTTTAGCTTCCTTAACAAGATATACACCATCTAATTTCAAATCACTAATCTTATTAGATACATCAAAACCAAGTTTTCTTCCTTCAGGGTGAACTCTTTCAATTGATGTTTTCTTATATACATGTTTATCCATATCTTCTTTAGATACATTTAATATATCAGCTAGTTTACTTGATACTAATTCTTTATCTTTTATTTGATTTGGAATTAATACTAATGATGTGGTTGTCAAATTAGTAGCTAGAGGATCTAAATTTCTATCATATATTAACCCACGATCACCCTCTATTGGTAATTCTCTACTCCATAAATCATCTGCACCATTTTTTAATTTATTATATTTTATTACCTGCAAATAAATAACCTTTAAAAATATAATAATAAACATAATTATTACAAATATAAAAAATATTTTAATTCTTTTATGGATAATATTAAAAAACATATATTTCACCTAATTAAATATATGCACAAATAAAAAAATAAGACATAAAGTCTTATTTTCTTTATGATTAAATTATTCTAATTCAGAAAGAATTACTGGAACCATTTGTTTCTTTCTAGAAGCAAGTCCTTTGATATATGTCATTTGCTTGAAATCAGCTTTCTTAAATCCAGATGCTAATATATCTTTAGCCTTTTCTGTATAAATAACATATGATCCATTATTAATTACATCAGTAAATGCAAGCATAGTGAATTCACACCCAAGTTTAGTATTATTTTCTTCTAATGCATTTAAGTAGTTATCTATATCTTTGTTAATCTCATCTATATCAAGAGTAAATACTTGAGCAACTGCAAATTTAGTATCTCCAGATGTAAATGTCTTAAGATCTGTATTAATAACTTCATTATAAGATTTACCTTTAAGAGAAGTACCTGCTTTAAACATTTCAATTGCATATTTTTCATAATCAATCTTTAATAATTTAGATAATTCTTTTACTGTTTCTCTATCTAAATCAGTAGTTGTTGGGCTTTGTAATATTAATGTATCAGAAAGTATACCTGATATCATTAAACCTGCTATTTCTTTAGGTATTTTAACATTATTTTCTTTATATAATTGATAAATAATAGTATTAGAAGAACCTACAGCCATATTTCTAAAATTAATAGGTAATTTAGTAGAAATATTACCAATCTTATGATGGTCTACTATACCTACTATTTCTGCTTGATCTAATCCTTGAGCACTTTGTTCTGCTTCTTGGTGATCAACAAGTATTACTTTCTTATTATTCTTTTCTACTATATCAGTTACTCTAATTAAACCTAAGCATTTATCATTTGAATTAACAATTGGATAATTATTATGTTTTAGTCTCTTTGTTTCTTCAACAAAATCATCATAGAAATCGCTTTCTTTAAATGTAATAGAATCTCTATGTAATATATTTCTAACTTTATTAGATAAACCAATTAATTTAGATGCAGTAAATGTATCTAAATGAGTTCTTATGATATTAACTTTATTCTTCTTAGCAAGTTCTATATTTTCTTTTAATACTTCATTAGATCCAGTTACTATTAATAATCTAATATTATTATTAATTGCATATTCATGAATCTTATGTCTATCTCCTACTAAAAGAATATTTTCGTTAGTTAAATTAACATCTTTAGTAAATGTTTCTTGATTATAAGATGCTACTAATAAATCACCAGAAATTTCTTTATTGAATTTTAATACTTTTTCACCATTTAAAGTCTTAACTATATTATCATAACTAGTATCTAATCTATTATAATTACCACTAATTATTTCTCTAGCTAAATCCTTTAATGTAACTATTCCTAAATATTTATTATCAGAATCTACTATTGGTAAACCTGTAATATTATTTTCTACTAAGTAATCATATGTTTCATTAATAGTAGAATCTCCATCAAGCATCATGCCTTTATGATATTTAATATCTTTTAATTGTAATCTTACATCATTTAGATATTTAGGTTCTTTAACTTTAAAATAATCTAATACATATTTAGTTTCATCATTTAATGATCCAAGTACTCTTGGTTCAGCATCCATACCTAATTCATTTTCTAAATATGATAATGTAATTGCTGCAGTAACAGCATCAGTATCTGGTCTTTGATGACCAAAAATATATACTTTACTCATATTATTCCTCTTTTCTTTTTTAACTATTATAATTATTTTTATATAAATTACAAGAATTATTTTAAATCTTGTAATTTAACACTAACTAATTTAGATACACCAGATTCTTGCATAGTAACACCATATAATGTATCTGCATATTCCATAGTCTTCTTTTTATGTGTTATAACTATAAATTCAGTCTTATCTTTATAAGAACTTAAATATTTACCAAAATTATCAACATTAACTTCATCAAGAGCAGCTTCTACTTCATCTAGTACACAGAATGGAACTGGTCTTACATTAAGTATTGCAAATAATAGTGATATTGCAGTTAATGTCTTTTCTCCTCCAGAAAGTAGCGAAATATGTTTTAATTTCTTTCCAGGAGGTGTTGCAACTATATCAATACCTGTTTCTAAAATATTACCTGGCTCAGTAAGTTTAAGTTCTGCTTCCCCTCCACCAAATAATGTTCTAAATGTTTTCTTAAATTCTTCTTCAACCTTTTTAAATGTCTCAGCGAATTTTTCTTTCATAACATCATCCATTTGTTTAATGATATCAAGAAGCATATCTCTTGCTCTTAATAAATCATCCTTTTGATGAAGTAAGAATTCATATCTTTCACTAACTTGTTTATATTCTTCAATAGCAGATACATTAACTTCACCAAGTGATTTAATTTCTCTTTTTAATTTAGTAACAAGTACTCTAGCTTCATCAATTGGCATATTAAGTTCATAATTTTCTTTTGCTTTCTCATATGTCAATTGATAATCATTAGAAAGTATTTCAAGTAAATTATCTATTCTTACATCTAATTTAGAAACAGTAATTTCATTCTTCTTTAATTCTTCTTGTAGTTTATTATAATCACCATTTTCTATCTTTAAATTAGTCTCATAATTATATAATTCATCTTTTTTATCATTAATCTTTTTAATTACTTCATTTATTTCAATCTCTATGGTTTCTTTCTTATTCTTTTCTTCATAGAACTTATTTAAGATTTCATTTTCTTCATCAAGAAGAACATTATTAATCTTATCATTATTATTTTTAAGTTCTAATTCAATAGAATTCTTTCTAAGAATTAAATTTTCTTCTTTATTATCTCTATCTCTTAAAATACCACTCTTAGTATTTATTTCTAATATTAAATCTTTTCTCTTATTACTTAAATTAGTATAGTTTTCATCACTAATATTAATTTTATCTTCAGTAATAGATAAATTATTTTCATAAGTAGATATCTTTTTAATAGTTTCTTCTAGTTCATATTTAATATTTAAAACACTATTTTTAGTCTTTATTGAACCACCAGTTATTGATCCGCCAGCATTAACTATATCGCCGCCAAGAGTAACTATTTTATATCTATTATTAATAGATTTAGATACTTTATTAGCATCATCAAGTGTCTTACATACTATTACATTTCCTAATAAACTAGCTAATATATTTTTATATTTATCATCTGCATCAATTAAATCTATTGCTATAGCTAAATATCTATTATCAAATTTTAATTTATTCATGTTTTCTGGATCAATAGACCTTGGTTTAATAACATTCATTGGATAGAATGTTGCTCTACCTAAATTATTGTTTTTTAAATACTCTACTGCATCTTTAGCATTATTTTCATTAACAGTAACTATATATGAACTACAAGATCCTAGTGCTGCATCTATAGCAAGTACATATTCTTCTTTTGTTTCAAATAAATTACCTATTGCACCTTCTATACCAATTAGTTTTGGATTAGCAAGAATACTTCTTACTGCAAATGGTAAATTAGAATTATTTTCTATATCATTTTCTAATTGTTCTTTTCTAGATCTTAATAAAGTTAAATCTCTAATATATTTATTTGAATCCTCTAATAATTTAGATTTATTTTCTTCTTCTTTAGTTATTTCTTTTTCTATAGATTCTAATTTATTAGATAATTCTTTATTATCTTTAGTATCTATTTCTTTATTAGTATTAATAGTCTTTAATTCATTTTCTATTTGTAATAATTGTTCTTTTAATAAAAGAATATTATCATGTAATTTCATATCTTCAGAATTATATTTACTTCTTTCACTAATAAGATTCTTTTCTCCAGATAATCTTTCTACACTTGCTGATATTTTTACTAATTCTTGTTGTTTATTATATAATTCATCATTTAAATTATTTAATGTTGTTTTAACTTCTTCGATAACTGCTTGATTAGTAGATGTTTTAGATAATATTTCAGTTATCTTATCATTTAATTCTTCTATTTTAGATTTAGCTTCTTTATAAGTAATATTATATTCATCAATATCTTTAACTACTAAAGCGATTTCATTTTCTTCAAGTAATTCTTTATCTTTTAGGTATATTTCTGCACGTTCTTTTTGTTCTTTTAATGGATTAATTCTAGTTTCATTTTCCATTATGATATCATTTATTCTTACTAGATTATCATTAGTCTTAGCAAGTTTTCTTAAAGATTCTTCTTTTCTCTTTTTATATTTTAAAGTACCAGAAGCATCTTCAAATATAACTCTTCTATCTTCAGGTTTAGAACTTAATATATTAGCTATATCCCCTTGAGAGATAATATTAAATGATTCTTTAGAAGCACCAGTATCTGTAAATAAATCTGTTATATCTTTTAATCTACATTTAGTATTATTTATTTCATATTCATTATCACCAGATTTATATACTGTTCTTTTAATAGTTACTTCATCAGTATCAAGGGATAAATATTTATCACTATTATCAAAAGTTAATATAACACTAGCAAAAGATGATGCACTTCTACTTTTACTACCAGAGAATATTACATCGCTCATTGATCCTTCTCCACGAAGTGATTTAATAGATTGTTCCCCAAGTACCCATCTTATAGCATCAACTATATTACTTTTACCTGAACCATTTGGTCCAACTACACCAGTTATATTACCATCAAAAACTATTTCAGTTGGATTGACAAATGACTTAAATCCTATCATTTTAATTTTCTTTAAATGCATATCTTACACCTACTATTCACATTATAAAATTATACTATATTTTATAATATAAAACAATAAAAAAATAGGATTACTCCTACATTTTTTTATGTTTATTAGTATAATTTAATACTCTATCTAGAATATAATTATGTGCACCATGCATACGGCCATCAGCAATAGCTTCCCTTATTTCATCTGCTGTCATATAAATTACGCCCTCTACTTCCTCAGTTTGTAATTTTAATTCATCTAAATTAACATTCTTTTTTATATAAAAAATGAATCTAACTGGTTTATCTACTATCATAAAACCTAAATCTATTATTTCATCCTTGCTAATATCAAGGCCAATTTCTTCTTTTGTTTCCCTAATAATTGTTTCTAATGGAGTTTCTCCAGATGAAATATGACCTCCTGTTGGTAATAATCTATATCCATTTACTTTAGATGATTTTTCTATTAAAAATTTTCCTTCATCATTTTCTATATATATCTGTGCTATTGCTATATGCTCTCCTTCATTAAAAATTGCACTTTTATCCCCTCTTGTAACTATTCTTCCAGTTACCTTTCCTTCTTCATTATATACATCTAATAATTCCATAAACACCTACTTTAATTTACTTAATGCATCTTTAGCTGCTTCTTGTTCAGCATCTTTTTTAGATGTTGAAGTTCCTTTTCCTAATACTATTCCATCTACTTTAACAATACACGTAAATACTTTCTCATTAGAAGGGCCTTCTTCATCAGTTATTTCATATACAGTAGACTTTTTATCAGTTTGTACTATTTCTTGTAAAACGGTCTTATAATCATGTAAAAATAAATCTTTTTCTTCTTTTATATATGGTATTACTACATCATATACTATATTCTTAACTATATCAAACCCCTTAGTAAGATATACTGATGCTAAAAATGATTCAAATATATCTGCTTGAATAGACTGTTTTTGTCTACCACCAGTTAATTCTTCACCTTTACCGAGTCTTAAATACTTAGGAAAATCAAGACTATTTGAATAGCAAGCTAAAGCTTTCTCACATACATAACTAGATCTAAGTTTAGTCATCTTTCCTTCATCATAATCATCATTTATGTATAAATATTCGCTCACTATAAAATCAAGAATTTTATCTCCTAAAAACTCTAATCTTTCATAGTCTTCACCCTTTTTAGTCTCATTAACATAACTAGAATGAGTAAAAGCTCTTTTAACTATGTCATTTTCTAAATCAATATTATATTTGCTAATAATATTCATATTAATCACCACTCTTATTATAACATAAAAAGGGATTAATATAATCCCCATTCAGCAAATTTTTCAAAGCCACCTAACTCATTTATATATTCTCTAGCTTCATTTACTATTTCATTATATGGTTTACCATCTACATATCTATCTCCAATAGCACAGCATAATTCTACTTCCTTACCTAATTCTTGTGCTTTTTTGAATACATATATATTAATGCTTACATCTGCTTTAGATAAATCTTTACCATGTAATCCACCACCAGTTACACTATGACCCATATCACTACCTAATTTTCTATTAGTAGCACCAGTATCTACATCTGTTCCACCAGTCCATTCACCAAGTGGATTAATAATTACTTCTTTTCTTATATTTCCTAGTAAATTTCTTAGTTCCTCATTTGTCATATTACTTTGACAAACAATTAATTTATCATCAGTTAAAATGTATTTTCCATCAGTATCCTTTATTTTATAAATATCTCTTACTATTTTAGATAGTTCTTTTTCATTACTAGTTAATGGAACACCTTTAAATATACCATTATCTCCACATCTCAATTCTTCCTTCTGATTTTTAGCTAGTTCTACATCTTGTGGAACTTGTTTTAAATTAATACTTATATCGTCTTGTTTTGTTATTCTTCTTACTATATTAGATACTTCTTCTTCAGTAAAAGAAACATTACTCTCTATAATAATATTACATTCTTTATGACCTATTAATACTTCTACTGCTATTTTTGGGTTTTCATCTTTTATATAAGATAAATCTACTATAGCACCAGATATTCTATCGGCAATCTTATCTGGATGAGATGGATTTACTTTTTCTATCATAATACTTCCTCCAATCAAACATATCAATTATATCAAAAAAAGTCTTCAATTTGAAGACTAATTTATTTTTGTAAGTGAGAATGTATCAGGAATTTTAAAATTGTCTGATGAAGCATCTGGACCTTCAACACTAATATAATGTACTTTACCATCACCTGGTTCAAAGAACCATTCCACTAAATATTTGTTTTCACTTGCATAATAACCATAAGCTTGATATCCATCATAACCCGCAACTTTAATCTTAGCACCTTCTGCTTTAGTTGCAGGATTATCACCATATTTCATACTATAAATTGCAGTTTTACCAAGTAATTCTGCAGTACTAGTAGATGAAACATCAATAGTATCAATACTAACTATCCATATAGAATCTTTAGTATATTGTAATCCTGATTTATTTCCTGTTGTATCATAAAATCTATACCATGTTCCAGGTAATTTTAAATATCCAAGTTCTGTACTTCCTATAACTGTATCATTACCTATTTTTGTATCTGATTTTTTAGATTTTGCTGATTTTATAAATGTACTTAGTGTATTATAACCAGTTGATTTATAATTAGGAATATAATCAATGCACATTATTAATACTGCACCATCAGGTAATTCTGTATATGTGCAATCATAATAATAAGTTTCTCCACTTTGAGTATATGAAAATCTAAATATTAAATATTTTTGTCCATTATGTATTTCTTCATCTGCACTAATATAATTCATATCTTTTAAAGTCTTAGATAATTCTAATGCAATATAATATTTTGTTCCTAATAAATCATCATAAGTTGATTCAGATATTCTTGCATTATCTAAAACAAAATAGAAATTCTCATTACCAACAACTTTTACACCGTTTGGTTCCAATACTGAAAAACCTTCTGGCAATGTAAATGTATATTCATCCAATTCAATTGTTTTGACTGCTTCGGTTTTAGTTTCAGGTTTATTATCACTAGATGATTTATTATTAAAAATAGGCATAACAAATTTTATAGCAACTAATATTAGTATACCTAAAATAATTAAACATCCTGCTATAATACCTATTATTAAAGGTGCTTTATTATTTTTCTTCTCGCTAAATGAAGTATTATTAACAGTAGTTGCTGCATTAGTTACTTCCTCTACTATTTCTTCATTAACTGCTTGCCCACAGTTTGGACAAAATGTTGTTCCTTCTTCTAAAGAGCTATTACAATTTTTACAATTCATATTTTTCTCCTATTATTCTATTGGTAATTGTATATGCACTTGCTTAATATTATTGTGATGATATAAACCTAGCATATAAGTTTCTCCACCAATTTCTATTTTTGTGCTCATTCCATTATCATGATTGCTTTCTTTTACAATAGTACCCATTAATTTATATTTATCATATAATGCTTTATAGACTTCTTCTGCTTTTTCTAAATCAGCAAAATGCATATAAGGATCTATATAAGCACCCCTACTAAAGGTTATTGTTCCATCGTCTTCCTCTTTTATATCTTGAAGTAAAACTTGTGTCATGTATCCTTCTTTTGAATATGTAACAAAACTCCATCTAGGATTAGTTCCAAATTTATGTTCTTTATTTGATAAAATATAAGCATTTTCTGGCAATATAAATCTATCTGTAAAATAATACGCACTTTCACCAGCAGAAATATTTTGTAATTTAAAAATATTATCCACTATTTCATCAATAGTCATATTATCAAAAACTACATATACTTTCACATTTGATCTCTTACCTTTATCCTTATTACTACTAGTATTAGTTGTTTGATTATTAGTTGTTTGTTTACTAGGTGTTACTGTAGTTGGTGTTAATGTACCTATTCTACCTACTAAAAAACGGATTGAAAAAAATACTCCTAATCCTAATACTAATAATCCTACAATAATAAGAATAACAATTAATGCCGTATTCTTTTTCTTTGGTTCTTTATAAGCAGATACCTCTTCAGTTACTACAGTATTATTAGGTGTAAATATATCATCAAATGAAGATTGCTCCTTAACTTGCTCTACTGGTGTTTCTAAAACCTCTTTTTCTATATAATTTTCATTTAATGTCCCACAACTAGGACATGTTTTATTGTCATTTGTTAATGGGAAACCACAATTTTTACAATTCATATTATCTCTCCTTATTATTAATTATAACATATATATTTTACTAATTATTTTTTTAATTTATTACTTTACACTAGATAGAAGATAATATTTATGATAAAATGGTTATGGTGAATGTATGAAAAATTTTATGATATTTTTGATAAAAATATATCAAAGTTTACCATTAAGTTCTCATAAGTATTGTAAATATATACCAACATGTTCGGAATACTCTAAAGAAGCTTATGAAAGATTTGGATTTTTTTATGGAACTTATTTAACTATAAAAAGAATAAGTAAATGTGTACCTTGGAAACATGATAATATTTATGATCCAGTACCATTAAGGAGGAAAAATGAAAAAGAAAATTAGTTTTATAATATTATTAATAGGTTTATTCTTATTAACTGGATGTTCTACTGACTCTATGGAAAATATTACTATATATACTAGTGTTTATCCAATTGAGTATGTTACGAGTGAATTATATGGAAATTATTCTACTATAAATAATATGTATCCTCAAGGAATTAATCCATATGATTATAAATTAACTAATAAACAAATAAAAGATTATGGTAACAGTGATTTAGTTATATATAATGGTCTTGGTAAAGAAAAAGAATACATAGTTACTATGGTTAATGATAATAGAAAATTAAGAATAATAGATTCCACTAACAGAATAGAATATAAGTATTCAGAAGATGAAGTTTGGATAAATCCATCAAATGTATTAATGGTCGCAAGAAATATAAAAGAAGGATTAAAAGAATATGTTTCTTCTGAAAACTTAGATAAAAAAATTGATGATAACTATGAAACGTTAAAAATAAGTATTTCAAACTTAGATGTTGAACTAAAAGAAATGGCTGAAAATGCCTCTAATAAAGATATAATTGTTCAAAATAATGAACTAACATTCTTATCAAAATATGGTTTAAATATTACTTCAATAGATGAAAAATCAATAACAGATAAAATATATAATGATGCTAAAAATTTAGTTACTGATGGAGAAGTAAAATATATATATATCTTATCTGGTGATGAAGAAAACGAATATACAAAAAAATTAAAAGAAGAAAATAGTGAATTAGAAGTATTATATATTGATCCAATTAATAATATAACTACAGAAGATAAAAATGATGGTAAAAATTATATTTCTATAATGAATGATAATATTGATAAATTAAAACAAGAGTTATATTAAACTCTTGTTTTAATATAAAAAAAGACATATGAGATTATATTCTCTTATGTCTTTTTATTGCTGTTAAACCAAGAATAACAATGATTATTAACAAAATTAGTAATAGATATATAGATTTATTATTACCTGTTTGTATTTGTAATATAACTGTAGCTATAACAGACACTATTCTATTAATAGTTACTTTATCATTTACTCTTACATTAGAACTTACACCATTAGATAATACATCAAAAGTAATTTCTTTATTAGATGAACTTACTAATTTATAAGTGCCTTCAGATAAATTATTGATGTAAATTCTTCCATTTACAGTTCTTAATTCTTTTATATCTTTTCCTATATCATAATTACCTATTCTATTTTCATTAACTCTAACAATATCATAATTACTTTGAACTAATTTATATAGATTATAAGTATTAGTAGTATCTAATTCACTTCCATCTTCAAGTTCATAAATAACGATATTTTCAGTATGATATTTAGGTTTTAATATACTTGCTCCTAAATTATTATTTGGTTCATTGTTACCACTTATAAGATTTATACCAGAATCTATAGTATAACTACCTGTAATAATTTGATAATTATTTAAATATATATCTACATTTATTCCAGAAGGTTTAATAAGATCACTAGATAATTCTATATCATGATATAAATCGATTCTAGAAATATTATTACTTACTGCATAATTAACTGCAGATTGAATAGATTCAAAATTTATATTTCCAACAGATATTGCCCTTATATCATCACTTATTACAGTTAATTTTGATTCATAATAATTAATACTTGTTTCTGGGTCAGTATATTGATACCTATCTTCTTTATAACCAGGTTCATAATCAGTAATTGCACCAGATATAACACCTGTTTCACCTCTTAATATACCATCATAGAAATAAACTCTACCTTGATTATCTTTATTAAATATACTAAATGTTTTACCTTGAATAATTGGATCACTAGTTGAAACTGTTCCTCCTAAAGTACCTATATTTAATGTAGGATGTTTACTAGAATTACCATTTATTGTAATTGCATATGTAAAATCAGATTTAATGGTTCCTGAAAGTATATTTGCTGTAGAATAATCATTTAGTGAAATGCATTCAGTATTACCAAGATTAATATTACTATTTGATATATTTATTGTAGCAGTTCCATTTGCATAAATAGGAATATTATTTTTATATTGATTAATAGTAGCATTAGTAATATTAACTGTTCCACCACCTACCAAAATTCCACTATAGGAACCGCTTTCAGTTGAATACTTATCAAAATAATTATCAATAAAACCAGTAATATCCGCAGTACCTGCTTCATTAGTTAGTATTAGACCTCTATGAGCTGCTACATCTAGGATTGCTCCAAATGTTCCACCATTAATTTTTGCATAACTATTACTTGATGTATTTCTTATAAATGTACCATTTGATTCATTTAAAGCGCTATGTCCAATATCAACGATACAATTATTCGCTTCCACTCTTCCAGCATTATCTATTATTCTATTATAAGTAAAATCAATAAATTCTCCTCTATTTATGACTATTTCTCCATCAGCAGTATTATTAATAAGAGTTGTATATGAGCTATTAGAAGTAGCATATACTTTTGCATCACTAATATTTAATATTCCTGAATTATTAATAGAATTTTCTTTAGGAACAGAGATTTCTCCTCCTGTAATATTAAATGTTGCTCCTACATTATTTGTAATCACATAATTTGAAGTTGTTTGAGTATATTTACCATTTTCAATAGTAAGTGTTCCATTATTTACAAATATTGCACCTGAATTTGATTCTATCCTTCCTCCATCAATTGAAGTTTTTACCGTTAAAGTACCATTATTTATTAATAAATTAGCATTATTTTGTTGTATTTTATGTCCTTTTAAATCAAGTGTTAATATCTTATTATTTTCTACTGTTTCTACTATTGGTGATGATGTATATTCTCTTAATAATTCTAATCTATCATTATTACTTGCTTTATCAATTGCATCCTTCAAAGTATAATGAGTTGTATTTTTATCAATATTTTCTATTAATGGTAATAGACCTAGTGTTTTATGCTCTACATTATCTACTTTATTTAGAACTATATCATATTCATCTTCTACTACTGAAATTTTACCATATATAGCCGTCTCACCACTTATTACTCCATCATAGAAATTAACTGTTGATGATGTAGAAGAATTATATAACCCATATGTCTTTCCTGATATTATAGGATCTGCTGTGCTTACATTATAATCATGTGTACCGATTGTTAATTGTGCTGAACCTGCTACTTTAATTCCAATATCTAGACTACTACTAACTTCACCAGAAATAACATTTGTTATGCAAGAATCTTTTAATTCTATTGCTGGTATTTCTGTATTTGCAAGTATACTACTATTAATGATATCTAGCTTAGATGTACCATATTGATATATTATTCTGTCTATTCTTGTACCGGATTCATTTTTAATTATAGAATTAGTAATTGTTACTTCAGCATCATTATAGATTATAATATAATCACCGAATGTATTGCTTGTACCCGTATTTTCAAATGTTATTTTTATATTACTTAGATCAAGTGTTCCACCAGAAGCTATTATATAATGGCGATTCCCATTAAGATACTTATAACCAAAGGTATAATCACCACCAGTTACAGTTAATGTTCCTGTATTGGTTAATAATTTCTGTAAATCACTATCTGCATTAGTAACTTCTGCCTCTCCAGCATTTACTATTAATATTCCATTATTTGCTGTTTTACCATAATTACCACCTGTGATTTCTACATATCCTGATGAATTATTAGTAATATATGGAGTTAAAGAAACCCATCCAGATGTATAACCATATAAATTTACTGTAGGATTATTTGATTCTACTGTACCAGAATTATTTATGGCTGATCCTCTACCAGAATAAGTAATTGTTCCACCATCTAACACAATTTCACCAGTTGATGAATTCTTAATTAAGCTTATTGTCGAATCACCCATAGATATATTATTATCAGTAGAATAAATATTACCAGAGTTAACATTTAAATATCCATAATTATCTATCGCTCTAGTTTTAGTTGTACTTATATCTCCATCATTAATATTTAATGTAGCACCTTCATTATTCTTTAATATATAGTTAGTTGTAGTTTGATTAAATTTACCGCTTTCGATATTTAATGTTCCATTATTAATAATTGCTTCACTTGAATTTGATTCAATCATTCCTCCATCTTCAGTAGATTTAATTGTTAAAGTGCCATTATTTATTAATAAATTAGTATTATTTTGCTGTATTTTATGTCCTTTTAAATCAAGTGTTAATATCTTATTATTTTCTACTACAGAAACTGCTGGTGATGATGTATATTCTCTTAGTAATTCTAATCTATCATTATTACTTGCTTTATCAAGTGCATCATAAAGTGTATAATGCGTTGTATCTTTATCTATATTCTTTATCAATGGTAATAGACCTAGTGTTTTATACTCTATATTATCTACTGTATTTAAGACTATATCATATCCATCTTCAAATTCTGACATTTTACCATATATAGCTGTTTCACCACTTATTACTCCATCATAGAAATTAATAGTAGTGTTAGTTACACCATTATATATTCCATATGTTTTACCAATTATTTGAGGATTTTGAGTACTTACATCTCCATCCTTTACACCTATATTAATTGTTGGTGTGCCACTTACTATATATATTGCATTTTTATTATTAGATTTCAATGTCCCTGATATTATATCTAGTGTTATATTTGCATTACTACCTGATGCCAAATAAACAGTGTAATAATTAGAAATTAATGTACTATTTGTAATTGTAATAACAGATTCGTTATCAGAACCAATTGGATAAATCAAATAATCATTAGATGTATTTGAACTTGTTTGGTTTATATTTGTATTAGTAATATTAATAGTACTAGTTTTTGTAGTATATATTAATCCGTCATTGCCTCCGCCACCAGATGAATTATTGATTGCAGCACCAGTAATATTTATTGTTCCTCCAGCAGTTTCAATTGTTTTTGTTCCTGCACAATTATAAGTACCGTTTTGAATATTTGTTGTTCCACCAGATACATATGCAATTCTATTAAAATTAGATGTAACATTTTTTAATAATGATTCTCCTGAAGCATTAGAAATTAATGTCCCTTTTTTATTATTACTAGAATTTGAGGCACCATAGTTACCGCCTTCGATCTTAGTATAACCACTTGATGCATTATATACAAATACTGTTGTAGCACTAAAATCTCCAGTTAATAATGCTGTTGAATCATAAATTTCTAAATTTCCATAATTTGAAATTGTAGGTCCTCTATATGTATATTTTATATCACATCTTGTTAAAACCATAGATCCGTTAGAATTATTAATAAGTAAATCTTGCTGAGAAGTACTATATGCATTCCCACTCATCTTGGTATCAATTATATTCATATATCCAGAATTACTTATTATTTTATACATTGTCGAATATATTTCTCCATTAGAAATATTCATAGTTGCTCCAGCACTATTATGAATAATTTTGTTAGTTGTTATAATCTTGGATTTAATATTGCTATAGTTTGCTGTTCCATTATTTATTATCAAATTACTAAAAGTTATATTTTCATAATTTGGATTATTAGTATCATCAGTTAATTCAAATGTTCCATTATTAGTAAAGCATGAACTAGTATTATGTGATTTAATAAAATGATTCTTCTGATTAACAGAAATGTTTTTACCAATCGGAATATTATTATTAACTGCGGTTTCGATATTTCTTAATAATGTAATTTCAGTAGGATTATTTGATTCACTAACTGAATCAATAGCACTTTGGATTGATACATATTTATCCATACCTATTGCAGCAACATATTCTTCATCAGCAATCATATCTATATAAGATTTTAAGACTATTGTTTCTTTATTATCTTCTGCTGTAACATATAAATCATAATTATCTGGGATACTAGTTACTATTCCATCAAGAGTTTTTGATAACGAACCAACTAATGTTCCATCATAATAATTAAATGTTGAAGAAACAGCATTATATATTGCACTTGTTTTACCTTTAATTATTGGATTTAAAGTAACTGAATCAGAATTATTACCAAGTGTTAAAGTTCCATAGTTTAAAATACCATTATCATGAGAATCCTTTATTTCAAATGTCCCATTTATATTGACTGTTCCACCGGTAAGATTAGCTATACCTATAAAAGAATAATTACTATTTTTAGCAACTTCTGTATTAATTGAACCACCAGAAATATTAATAATACCATAATTTTCAATTGAAGGTACTGGTGCAGCCCAACCGTTAGGTCTATAACGTGAATTATTATCAATACTGCTTACATTATTTGATCTATTAATTATAATTGTATTATTTAATGTTATCTCTCCATTATAGTTATAGATATTTTTCTTATTACTTGTAGATATTAAGCTTGAATTAATTATATTTATTTTTCTATATGAATTTTGCCTATTCCTTATTTCATTTAATACATTACAATTATTAAATGTAATAATGCTTTCTATGCTTGATTCATTAGAATAGAATGAATAACTATTACTATTATTACTACCAAGCTTACTATTTTTAATTGTTAAATCACTATCTGCATTTTGATATATATCAGTACCAGGTCCACTAGTAGTTATTCCATCTAATTCTAATACATGATAATTTTGATTATAAAAATTATATGATGTACTTTGCGTGTTCTTAATAGTGTACCCTTTAATCTTGTCATCATTAACAGAGTCATTTAATATACCAATGCTATCTGCTCCTTCAGTAGTTATTGTTCCTGATCCATCTAAAATATCTCCAGATTCATTATTATATATACCTCTATTATTTTTTTGTAATGCTTTAACATATGCATTTTCACCTAGTGTTAATTTACCCTTGTTATTGATTGCATGGTAATATCCTGATTTATCTAATGTTACATTACCACTTTCGATATTTAAGTATGCACCATAATTATTTAAAATAACACTATATGTTGTACTATAAACATTACCTTGTACGCTCTCTTCAACTTTATTATTATAACTAACTTCTGAATCAACTGTTATTTCATCAATATCAATTGAATCATCAAAATCAATTTCAGTTAAATAATCTTTAAACACAGGCATTGTTTTAATGTTATAGGTTTTAGGTAAATTCTTCTTCATTTCTTCTATCTCTTCGTCAGTTAATACCATCGATATTTTAGCATAGCCATTACCTATCTTTGAACAATTTTCTATAGGATCATCATTAACACATGTATTTGATACAGTCTTTGTAGATTCCTCATTAGATTCTTTACATTCGTAGCAGTTCATTTCTTTATCGGTTAACAATTGATTACCAATATAACCAGAACCACCACCACTTCCGCAGCCTGCAGTTCCTCCGTAGAATCCACCACCAGGTGATGCATACCAGCCACCGTAGTCTGGTCCTTTACCAAAGGCACCACCAGAAGTTTGTGTTCCTCCTATTCCAGGATTATCCTTTGAGTTTATACCTTTATTTCCTTCAAAGCCTCCACCATTACCACCAATGGCTGAACGGTTAGAATACTCTCTTCCACTACCGGCTCCTCCACCAGCAACAATTAAGATTTTGTCTACATCATTATTTAATGTTGAAAGTAAACCTGACTTTGTAGCAACATGAGTAGCTCCCCCACCAGATCCTCCAATACCATAGTTATCTTTAGAACATGCTCCCCCTCCATTATATCCGCCAGGAGCATCTCCATCTGAGTTATTAACACCTTGTCCTCCAACATTAATGTATATTGGTGCACCTTCAGTTAGTGTAACTATGCCTTTAGAATATCCGCCATATCCACCAGTTGCAGTTGTATTATTATAAGTTGCAGAGCCACCTTGAGCACCCCATACTTCTAGTTTATAACTACCAGTATAATGCGGAGTATATACAAATTCACCACCACTATATTCTATTTCTTGTTTTATTGTCTGATCAACCAAATATTCTTCACTTGGTTCACATCCATCGCATAATCCGGCATATTCTTCATATTCTTCTACATCAGCTAAATACTTTTCTCTTGCTTGTTCAAATAATCTTGCTTGTTCTGTTTTGTATTCGATATTAATAGTTTTTCTTCTATCAAAATCAGTATCTATTATTTTTAAACTTCCTTTATTGTTAATAACTTCACTTTCAGCTGATGTAGTTAAAGACTTACCATTTAAATCTAAAATAACATCTCTTGTACTAACAATTTCAAGTGGTTGTGATAATGTTACATCTTTTACAAGTTCTACTGTTTCAACCTTTTGATTTAATACTGGTATTGTTTCACTGCTAGAATGATTATCAGTCTTCGTTGTTATAAAATCTATATTATCCATAGTACATGGATTAAGAATCTTTAATGAATTTATTGTAAATTCATCATTATAAGAATCAATTGAACTATCTTTTCTATATCCAAAATGAATATAATTCTTTTTACCTGCACTTAATGTAGTTTGAAGAACTGTAGTAGTAGTATTACCTCCCGAAAAATATATTCTTCCAGTAGCCGAACTATATAATGGTGCAATTGGATTATCTGTAATAGTTATATACCCTTTATCAGAATTTTCACTACTGATAGTAACATCAATGGTTACTACTAAATCTTCTAATTCATTTGTTAAATCAAATAACATATATGAATTAGCTACACTACTCTTAACACCTTTATTATTATTTTTATAACTTCCATCTTCTTGTCTTTCAAAATAATAAGTACCATTATTAACCATTTCAACATCATCATAATATCCAGCATTGTTAGCATATGGTGTAATAGATGTGATTGTAAATTTATCTTCTCCAGTATTAGTATTTCCATTTTTATAGTAACATAAATGAACTACATTTATTTGATTCCTATATAATTTTATAATATATTGTTTGTTAGTTTGCTCTCCGCTTATATATACTTGTCTACCAGCAGAATTTGTAACTGGTGGTAAGTTAATATTATTATTTACTGTAATATATCCATAATCACTGCTTTGTGAAGAAATTTTTGCATTCATTACTATGTATTTATCTTCATTTACATTTGTTAAATCTACAACAAAATATGAATGAGCAGTAGAAGAATGAATTCCTGTATTATTACTTACATAGTAATCATTTTCATCTTTTTCAAAGTAATAGGATGAATCATTATACATAATTACTTCATCAAGATTAGAAAATGAAGCAGACTCAAAATTACCTAAAGTAATTTTATTAACCCTAAATGTATCAGTAGAAACACTATTATTACTATCTTTTCTATATCCAATATGAATATAATAAACTTTACCTTTTTGAAGCAATGTTGAATAATCTTTTGCTGAAACTTTACCTTTGATATATATTAATCTTCCTTCAGTTTGATTATATAAAGGGGTATCTATACTTTCTGTAATTGTTACATATCCATATGAAGATGAATTACCATTATTATCTATTTCTGCATTAATAGTTAGCATCTGACTATCTGTATAATTTGTTAAATCAAGTTTAATATATGAATGTGCTAATGTATTACTCGAATATTTATTATCATTAACAACGCAATGTGCTTTTTCATCATAGATAAATCTATAGTTATCATCACTTCTTAATTGTTCAATTAAAGGTCTTGTATAATCTACTTCATCTTCATAACCTTTTAGCGATTTATCAATAGCAGCTTGTGCTTCAGTATAATAAACAGAATTAAGTCTAGCGACAGCATCTGCAACTTTATTTAATTTTGTCTCTGGTTTACCACCAGAAGTTTCAACTATTTGAGTATTATGTAAGAATGGTGTTTCAGTTACAAGTCCATCTACTGGAACATTACCAATAATATGCCCATCATAATAATCTAAAATACTGTTATTTTTTATACCAGAAGTATTCCCTTCAATTATTGGTTGTGTATCTGATACATCAGGTTCTTCTTCATTTATACCAACTATCAAAGTACCATCATTGATAATAGCAATATTATCTGAATATACTTTTCCTACATAGTTTTCATTTAAATCAATTATATTTAATTTTCCATTATTATAAAGTGCATAATTATTCTCACCTGTAATTACTTTACCATTTAGATCGATTGTTATATTTTGATTTTGCCCAATTATATTACTTTCTATAACATTATCAATCATTTCAATATAACAGCTAGATAAACATAAGTCACTAGTAATTGCTTCATTTAATGATTCAAATTTTTGTATTTCTTCTAAATTATAATTTAATACTCTTGCTACATAATGTTTAGAAGGTGTATCTATATTATGCTCATAAGAAGTTTTATTACCTACTTTATCTATTACTTCTAATTTAATAACATATGTATTTAATTCATCTAAATTAGATATAAAATATGTTTCATTCTTTTCATCGTTTGGATTAGTAACATATGATAATGATTCAAATACTAATACATTATCAATATATACTCTATATTTATCTAATCCAGATTGTTCATCAAGTATACTTAAATTTAATCTGGCACTAATTGGTGTAATATTAGTTATTTCACTATCTACTATAGTTGGATTAATTTTATCAATAGTGTCTATAACAAGTGTTGTTTCTAACGATGTTATACCATTCTTTATTGAATATGCATATATTGTATCATTTTCGTTTAAAGCAAATGGTCCAGTATACAAAGTATAATTACCATCACCTATTTTATACATATATGTATAATCGTCATGATCAGATGATATTGAAACTATTAAACCGTTATTAGTCCATCCATCTGGGGTACGATTGATTGATGGTGCTTCAACCTCTTCATATTTGCTTTCTAAAGTTATATCTTCAGCGATTAATGTATCAAAGTCAAATAATGAATCATTTAAATACCAACCAATAAATATATTATGTGGTTTTGCTGGTATATCAGTTATTCCTTCAGCATGACTATTTTCTTCTACTTCTTCTTCATAGAATAAATTACCTTGATCCAAATATGTTACAGTATAAACATTAATAATTGGATCTGGATCTGGTTCCTCTTTAACATAATCCCCATATAATATTAAATCTTTAGTAACTGAATTATTAAAATTATATTGATTTGTTTTATTTATGTCTGTATACCAAATAATTTCTTTATCTAATTCAGGTTTAGTTATTTTATTTCCTTCGATAACATTTATATTTCTTATTTCTTTGCCATCTAGTATAAATACTACTTTGTTATTAATTTCACCCTTAGTAGTTAGTTTATTAATATAAGTTTTTAACTCTTTAGTATTTACAATATCTATAGTTATTTTATATTCTCTTTTTTCATAAGGAGATAATATAACGTCTTCTACCGGAAGAAATTTAATCTTGTTATCTATTACTTCCCATCCAGGATTTTTTGATTTATCAAATGATAGCCCTTCTCCTAAACTATCTACTAATTCTTTTATCTTAGTATTTTTATCACTGTTATTTTTTACTACTAATTTATATTCTATTTCACCAGATACATTGTTAAACTTTTTAATTGATCTAACTACTTTATCTACATCATCATAAGAATAATTATTCTCTTTACCATCAACTACTAGTTTTAAATTACTAATATATTTATGAATCTCTATATTGAATTTATCTGCTTCATTAACTTTTAAAATTAAATTTTCATTATTTTCTGTTGTTCTTGAATCAGATGATAATTCATAGATATCTTCTTCTACTCTTACTGTATAGTTTCCTTCTTCTAGATCACTAAATATAAATCTGCCTTCTGTATTAGTATAAGTTCTTTTTACTTCTTTATCATCTTTAAGAATACTTAACTCAATATTTTTAACTTTCAAATTATTTTCGTCATATACAACGCCTTCAACACTATTAGTTTCTACAGTTAAAGTATCAGTATCTAATCTTGCATATTCTCCAGTTGATTCTTTTATATCAATTATTGGTTTTATTTCTTCCTTATTTGGTGCATTTAATACATTTATTTTAAATTTAACAGTTTGTTCTTTACCAAGTGGTACATCCTTAATAGTCATTACTATATTTTTGCCATCATTAGTTACTTCAGAAGTTATTTTAGAATTATTAGTACCCTTGAATCTAGCATACTCTGATTTTAGTTCACCCTTTAAAACTACATCTCTTTTTTTAACTCCATCAATTTTGTCTAATGTATATTTAACTTCATAATTGACCTCATCAGTACCATGAATATTTGTAGCTAATGAAACATCAGATAATAATTTTAGTTCTGATGATTTAATGTTAATTAAACCTTTATATTTGTCATACTTAAAAACTATAAAAACGCCTGTAGCAATTATTACAAGCATCATAAATCCAAATAGAGCAAAAATTCTTTTCTTACTAAAATTCTTCATATAGATATCCTCTATTATTGTTTATTATATAGTAATTATATTATACAATTTTTATAGATTTTTAACAAGGATTTTAATAAAAAAAATTAACTATTTCTAGTTAATTTACATACCTAATAATTTTAACAATATCATACCTATTAGAGCTAATGAATTTTGTAATATATGAAAATAAATATTACAGAACAAATTATTAGTTTTATAGTATACTGCTGATAAAAACATACCAAGTGAACTATATAGTAATATGTATAATAATTCTTTTATACTTTGAAAATCATCAATAACATGTAATGCGCCGAAAACTACACCACATACGATAATAAATACCCATTTATTATTAAATATTTTTCTAAATAAACCTCTGAATAATAATTCTTCTACAAAAGGTGCATAAACACAGGCAAGTAAAACTAAGTATATTGGCATTTTATCCATTGTTTTCATCAAATTTGTTTGATTTGTAGCATTATCAATACCTGTATAAATTCTTATAAACACAGATAATACAAGTATAACTGCAAGAGATATTCCAAACATTTTAAAGACATAGGAATTATACTCTCTAAAGTATTCTTTAAAATACTTAAAATCTCTTTTTAAGTCTTTATAAAAAATCAAAATCATCATTGCTAATACAATAATATCTAGTATTATTCCAATAATTTTACCCTCTAGTATACTTGGAATAACAAATATAAACACCATACTTATTAAAAATACTATTATATATACTATTTTTTTATGATTATATAATATTTCTAATTTAGGTAATTCCCTCATTTTATATGTACTTGTTCTTTTAAAGTAAATGAAACCTAATACTCCAGAAATAATATTCATTAGGAAAAAGATAATTGATATTATAAATTCTAATCCTCTATTGATATTCTTTTTACTAAAAGCATAAATCATGAATAAAATTATCCCTATTATTGATAAACTAAACATAGAAATATTATAGATTTTTATAAACAAATTATTACCCATTCCATTTATAAGAGTAAATATTAAACTAGGTACAACATAAAAAATCATTGCTATACTAGATATTAATAACAGTTTTTTATTTTTTTCCATAGTTACCTCCATAATGATTATAGCACATTATTAACTATTAATTAATATAACATCTTCACCTATACTTTCTATTTTACTAAAAGATATTTCTATTTCATCATTTGAAGAAAATAATCTAGAATATTTTCTTTTTTCTAAAATCAATGATTCAATCATCCCTTCTTTATTAATCTTAATATCTATTATATTTCCTACTTTAATACCTGTTTTTAATTCAACAACATCTTTATCTTGCATATCAGATAGTCTCATAAATCACCTCTAATAAAATATATTATTTTATTAGTTTTTTTATGTTTTTTAATGCATTTTTTTCTATCCTAGACACTTGTGCTTGAGATATATTTAATTCTTCACTTAATTCAATCTGAGTTTTACCATTAATATATCTATCTACAAATACTTGCTTCTCCTTTGATTTTAATTCTTCCACTGCATTTTTAAGTATTACCTCATCTAGAATATCATTTTCATTAGATGATAACTGATCATACAAATATATAGTTTCACCACCATCATCATATATAGGATCAAAATAACTAATAATAGACTTTGTCGCTTCTAATGATAATAATAGATCTTTTTTCTCTATATTTAATTCCTTACTTATTAAATCAACAGATGGTTCTTTACCATGATTAACCATATAATCATTTTTAAATTTTAATATTTTATATGCATTTTCTTTTAAACTCCTAGAAATTCTAATAGTATTATTATCTCTTAAATATTTTCTTATTTCACCTTCTATCATCAACACTGAATATGTTGAAAACTTTACACCATAGCTAAGATCAAAATTATCTATTGCCTTTACTAGACCAACACATCCTATTTGAAACAAATCATCTAAATTTTCATTTCTATTATTATATTTTTTCAAAATACTTAGAACTAATTTTAGATTTCCCATAACTAATTTATCCCTTATTTCTTTATTATTAGTTTTTTTTAATTCTTTAAACATTTCCTCCATTTCTTTTGATTTAATAGTATGTAAATTAGTTGTATTAATTCCTGTTATTTCTACTTTATTTATAGCCATAATTCCTCCTACTTAAATAATGTGTAAAAGGTGGTTTTTTTATACAAAAAAAGAATTAATAGTAATTAATTCCTCTTATTAATGCTAAGTTTATATGTTTTTTTATATTTATAAAGACCTAAATCACAATCTCTAGGATCTAATATAATATTCCCATTTTTATCTTTCTTAGTTGGCCTTGTTCCTTCATAGCCTTCCTTATGCCACCATTTGCCATCCATACTCTTTCTTAAAAAATGAAAATCTAATGTTTTACTATTTTCAAACATAGAAATTAACCAATAATAATTAATTGATTCAATTCCATTTTCTCCAAAATTATAAGAACAAGTTGAATTTTCATTTGGACTTGATAAACTATATTTTATACCTAGTGCCTTTAAATCTAATAGTAATCTTTTCTCATATGGCATCATATTTAATTCATAGAAAGGCACATCATTCATAATAGAGTAAAATACTCCTAATTGATATATATTTGTAGCCAAATTTCTTTCAGGTATATCCAATCCAAGTGCAAAAGCATAACAATTTGTAGTATCAATATTTTCCCAATTTTTCTCTTTTAAAGATATTAATTTCTTTATATTTTCTTGATTTAAATCTATTATACCCATGCCAATTTCCCTTTCAATAATGCTATATATTCTAATATATTAATTCTTAAAAGGCAATAAAAAAACTAACAAATTGTTAGTTATTTTTATATGGCGGAGCAGGAGAGATTTGAACTCTCGCACCAGGTTACCCCGGTCTACATCCTTAGCAGGGACGCCTCTTCAGCCTCTTGAGTACTACTCCAAACTGCAATATAATTTTAACATTTATTAGCATATAGGTCAATAATAATATAAAAAAAAATGAAGGATTACTCCTTCATTTTTTTATCTCATAATATAAGCTTTTTTGCTTTCTTTTTAGATTTCTTTCTTTCAATATCTGTATTAGGTCTAGGACACCAAATATTTTCATCAAACTCAACTAATAATTCATCGCCCTCTTTTAATCTTATATTAAAAGGACATATTTTAGAATTAACTTTACCCTTTTTAATAGTTAATTCATATACAACATCATTTAATGTAGCCTTGACCAAATGATCTCCTAAAGGCCCACCTACTAGATATGCAAAATCTAAAATTGTAGCATCTTCTCTTATATACACAGGTTTACCTGTTGCTTTATTAATTACTGTTATTTCCTTCGTACTTAATATTTCTTTATCTATTAAAGTTTGATATCCCTCTAAATTAGAAACAGTTCTATCTTCTTTTATATCAAGTAATTTTTGATAAGCTGGATATTTTTTAAATTCTTCTAATATTCTTTCTCTTGTATTTTTACCTTCAAATTTATATAATTCCCATGCAAGTCCATATGTATCTCTCATTTCATGTTCAACAGTTCTAATTTGGAATTGAACAAATTTCCCATCTTCACTATGAACTGTAGAATGTAAAGATCTATACATATTATATTTAGGAGCATTTATATAATCTTTAAAGTATTGATTTTTATATGAATAATTTTGGTGTAATAAATTTAAAACTTGGAAACAACTCTTTGTATCTTTCATAATTAATTTAATAACTCTAAGATCGTGAATTTCCTCAAAACTTTCTTTATCAAATAATAATTGTCTTATATATTCACTAAGTTCTTCAGGATTTCTTAAATCTATAGTTTCTGGAGCCATTTTAACTAAAGCTTCATATATTCCATAAACGTGTTTAATTCTTGTTCTACTATAGTTTTCTCCAACAAATATGGTTTCTTGTAATAAATCATCACTATTCTTTTCATCCATTTCAGATTTATCAAAACCACCAACATCTTTTAAATTATCACTAATTACCAAAACCATTTTAGCAAGCATTGAATTTAACATTGATAAGTTATCATCTTTTATTTTTTCTCTTATAACCATTAATCTATTATAAATATATGGTTCAATACATTTTAATGATGCATCTTCAAGCTCTTGCTGTATTCTATATATACCTAATTTATTAGCAAGAGGAACATATAATTCTAATGTTTCTGCTGCTTTTAATTTTTGTTTAACCGGCGTTTTATATCCAATAGTAAGCATATTATGCAATCTATCCGCAAGTTTTACTATAATTATTCTTGGGTCATATAATAAACTTTCTATAATCTTTTTCTTATTTAATATTTTTAAACTCTTTTGATCTTCATCAGTTAGAGACATATTTAAAGATGTAAGATCTACATCATCCATCTTATTAATCTTAGTAACACCTTCAACTATTTCTGCAACATCTAAACCAAATTCCTTTTCACACTTTTCCTTTGTATAATTAGTATCCTCAATAGTATCATGAAGAAGTCCAGCACAAATAGTATCAATATCTACTCTCATGATAGCTAAGAAATTGGCTACAGCAACTGGATGTGATATATATGGTTCACCACTAGCTCTTTTTGTTCTTCCATGTAAAGCTAGAGCAGTCTTATAGGCTTTTTCTATTTTACTAATAGATTCTGGTCTTGTATCATACAATTTAACAAATTCGATTAATGTCTCTATTGTATAATTTCTCCAGTCATTGATATTAATCATGCCTATCCCTCCCCTTTTTTTAATTTGATATATAATACAACTTTCTATGAATTTTGTCAAATTATGAAAAAAACAATTCTTATAGAATTGCCTTATTTTATAATGGCTGCCCCTGTAAGATTCGAACTTACGCATGTCAGGGTCAGAACCTGATGCCTTACCACTTGGCTAAGGGGCAATATATATAAAATAATACCACAAAAAAAGCACTTATAAAAGTGCTTAATCATCAAGAGATTCAAAATTTTCATTTAATGTTGTTAATTTACTAGTTATATTTTTTTCTTCTACTGGTTCCATAGCATATAATCCTTTTCTAAACATAGTTTCATAAATATCCCTTTGTAAGTCCTTATATTTATTAAAAATATTTTCTATTTTTTTAAAAAGAATTTCATTACTACATTCAGTCATAAATACACAAGTATTTTTTTCCATTGCTTTAACTAAAGTTAATAATTCTGTTATATGGTCCTTATCATTCATATTAAGACCATAATCTAATTTTATTTTAGGATTACATATCTTACTCATTTAGACCTCCTTCTAGAATTGAAATAACATCATTCATAGATTCACAAAAAATCTTTGTAGATTTCTCCATTATTTTTCTTAGATCATTATCTCTAGTATAATCACACGAGTTTACTGCTACTTTATATGAATTAAAATTCCAATTAAATAAATCAGTTAAATAATCTAAATCTTTACCAGTTAATATATTTGGTACTTCTTTGTATTCTTTCATAATTCCTCCTCTAATATTATTTTGTAAATATATAAAATAAATATACATAACAAATAAAAATATGATATAATTTTTATGTGCTCCTGTGGCGGAACTGGTAGACGCGTCAGACTCAAAATCTGGTTTCCTAAAGAAGTATCGGTTCGATTCCGATCAGGAGCACCAATAAATAAAAAAATTGGAATAATTAATTATTCCAATTTTTATTTTTTTTATATTTTCTTTTCTTTGGTTGTTTTCTTTCTTTCTCTTTTTGTTGAGAATTTTTATTAACATGCTCTATAAATACCGGATATATAGATAATATATCTTTAGAATTAGGTAAAGTAACAATTTCTACATACATAGTCTCTTTATTTGAATAAGTTGCTCCGATAGAATTACTAAGTTTACATCTATAATAATCAACTTCACTATATCCATCTGGTCTTTTATCTTTAATTAATTCTTGGCAATATTTATATAAAGCAATTATATCGGTATCTTTTTTAAATACAGAATGGAATTTTTTATCTCTTAATTCCTCTTCATTTAATTGTTCTAAATCCTTTAAATGCTCCTTAATATGTTCTATAGTAGCTTCTTCACTATAATCAACAAGTTGTTTTCTAAAATAATTATCTGCTAGTGTCTCATCAATTAATAATCCATTTTTAAAAAGTAATAAGAATTTTAAATTATAGTAATGTGATATTCTAAAATCTGTATATTCCCTTATTTTTTCTAACCTATTAAAACAATTTAGTGCTGTTTCATAATCCTCAGTATGTATATATGTTTTTATAAGTCCAAATAGACCATAGCACTTATATGAATCATTTCCTTTTAATAAAACTAGGAAATTTTCTTCAGCTCGTTCAAAGTCACCCTTTGATAAGTAATATGCTCCGATATCATATGTAATTGCATACTTATTGTTTTCGTTTCTTGCTAAACTTAGTAAATAGAATGCTTCTGATTCTTTACCTTGTTTAAGAAGAACAGATCCAAGTTCATATAATACTACAGTATCATTAGGATATCTATCACGAAGTTTCTTTAATTCTTTTATAGCTAAATCAATTTCTTCATTTTCCAATAGTTTTCTAGCATAATTCAATTCACCAGTAGTAGCTACTTTCATGCATATCTCCCCTTTGGTAAAAAGTATTATATCATATTTATAAAAAAAATAAAAAGACTTTTTAAAGTCTTTTTTATTCAACTATATAAACAGGAGTACCTATTTCAACCATATAATATAAATCTCTTGCTTTATCAAGAGGCATATTTACACATCCATGAGATGGATCATAAGTATATATATCTCCACCAAAACTCCATCTCCATGTTGCATCATGCATTCCATGAGTAGAACTAATAAAAGGTATCCAGTAATATACAAATGATTCATATGGATCATCTTCAGGTCCTTTTAATGTTACGTTTCTAGCCTTATTATTAACATAGAATGTTCCATATGGTGTATTACCATAATTTCCTGTAACAACTGGTGTTTCTAGTGCTACTTTACCCATATTATAATAAGTTAACCATTGATCACCGATTGATATAATAATATATGTGTTCTTTGCTTTTTCTCTTACTATTATTTTTATTTCTTTAGTAGTCTTATTTCCAGAAGAATCTTCTACAGTAAATGTTTCTGTATATTCTCCCTCTTTAGAAAGGTCCAAATTACTTTCCTTTTTTACTTTATTAGTAATATCACCATCATAATTATCTTTTGCTTCGTATGTAGGTTCTGCATATGTTTCATTTAAATTTGCGTAAACCTCAAGATCAGAATTAATATTTAATTCTGGTGGTATTTTATCTACTACAGATACTTTTCTTATAATAGTTTTATCTATATTTAGATTCTTTATGACCAATCTATATTTTATTTCATAAGTTCCTATTTTTTTATAATTAATATTATCTGTTATCTTTACATTTTTACTAACATCTTTTTTGAATAAATAAGCCTTATAACCTTCTTCTTTATATTTTCCTTCACCTATATTTATTACTATTACATCATTTCCTTTTAATTTAAAATTAACTGGCACAACATTTTTCTTAAATACAAGCATTACTAAAATTAGGGCAAGAAAAAACAAAATTAATAGTTTAATTATTAATCTTAATCTTCTATTTTGTTTCATCATTTCTTCAAAAGGTAATTCAGCAAAATCTTTACCCATACTAACCACCCACAATTAATAAAATTATATCACAAAAAAAAGTAAAAGTTATATACTTTTACTTATTTTTTTAAATTATCTAGTTTTTCTTTCATCATGTTATATGCGATTGTTGGATTTGCTTTTCCTCTAGTCTTTTTCATTACTTGACCAATAAAATAATCAAGTGCTTTTGGATTAGCTGGATCATAAGACTCCACTACTTGAGGGTTTTCTGCGATAACTTCATCAACGATACCTTCTATTGAAGATTCATCAGTTATTTGCATCATACCTTCATCTTTAACTATTTCTCTTGGTTCTTTCTTTTCTTCTAAGACTTTAGCAAATACATCTTTAGCTTGTTTTGATGAAATAGTTTTATCATCAATTAATTTAATTAAATCACGAAGCATTTCTGGTGTTATATAGATTTCATCAATTGTTAATAAATGATAATTTAAATATGATAAAATCATACCGTTTACCCAGTTACAAGCTTCTTTAGGATCAGCACCTAATTTAATAGTTTCTTCAAAAAAATCACTTATCTTCTTTTCTTTTACTAAGATATTTGAATCATATTCAGATAAACCATAATCATTCATATATCTTTTCTTTCTATCATAAGCAAGCTCTGGAATAGATTTTCTTATATCTTCTAACCATTCATCACTAAGTTTAAATCTAGGAATATTTGGTTCAACAAAATATTTATAATCTATTGCGTCTACTTTACTTCTCATTCTAATAGTAGTACCAGATTCTTCATCCCATCTTCTTGTTTCTTGTTCTATTTCAGTATCGTAAGTGCCATTTTCTTTTGCTTTAGTTTGTCTTTTTACTTCATATATAATTGCATCTCTTACTCCGCCAAAAGAGTTAACATTCTTTATTTCTACTTTTGTTCCCCAATTTTGTGGAATATCTTCTAAAGATTCATCCATTATAGATATATTAACATCGCATCTAATTTGTCCTTTTTTAGAATCAGCTTCAGATATACCTAAATATTGATATACTGATCTCATGTGTTCTAGGAAAGCAACTGCTTCATCAGCAGACGATATATCAGGCATAGTAACAAGTTCTAAAAGAGGAACACCTGCTCTATTATAATCAATCGTAGATACATCATATAAGTGATCTAAGGATGCAGCATCTTCTTCTAAATGTATATTATCTATTCTTACTCTTTTTTCTTCACCATTTACTTCAAAATCAACATAACCCATCATACCTACTGTATCTTCTGGTGGATTTTGAGTTAATTGGTATCCTTTTGGTAAGTCTGGATAATAATAGTTTTTTCTTTCAAAATACATATATTTTGGTTGCTTACAATTAAGTACCATAGAAGCCATTAAACTCATTCTTACAGCTTCTTTATTAACAACAGGAAGTATTCCTGGAAAAGCCATATCTACAGGTCTAATATTTTCATTTGGTACAACACTATATGAATTACGAGCAGATGAAAATACTTTAGTATTTGTTTCTGATATTTCACAGTGCATTTCTAGACCAACTTTAACTTTATATTCCATCTTACTCACCTTCCTTTGCTATTTGATCCTTAAATCCTAATGCATTTTCTAAGGCATAAGCAATATTAAGAACATTTTCATCATCATAACAGTTACCTGTTATATTTAAAGCTACTGGAAGACCATCTATAAACCCATCTGGAATAGTAATTGATGGGAATCCACCATAGTTACCTATTTGTAAGTGTTCATCAAGCGCTACCGTTGCTAAATCATTAGTAAGCATATCTTTATCTCCATCAATATGTTTAGCAGGTCCAACACCAACTGGTAATATAACGCCATCATATTTCTTAAATAAATCTTTCCATGCATCAACAAGTAATCTTCTTACTCTTTGAGCATTTCTAAAATATCTTTCTTGATTTTGTGATTGTAGTACATAAGAACCAATAACAAATCTTCTTTTTATTAATGAAGAGAATCCTTTAGTTCTATAATCTTTAACCATATCTATCCAGTTATCAAAACCCTTACTTCTTGGTCCAAATATAATACCTGTTAAGTTAGACATGTTAGAAGTTGCTTCTGCACAAGATATAACAACATATACTGATGCTGATGCATTAAGTAATGTTCTATCTACTGAAACTTCTTCTACTTCCATACCAATTTCTTTGGCAAGTTCTACTGCTTTAAAGAAATTTTCTAAATGCTCTTTTAATTCTTTTGAGGCATTTGGATATTCATTAATATCACATAATTCTTTTATGTAACATAATTTTTTACCTTTAACTTCTCCAGTTAAAGATTTCTTTAAATTTATCTTACTTGAATCCCAAGTAGTCATATCATTTTTATCTATACCCTTCATTTCATCTACTACTATAGCAGCATCCTTAACATTTCTAGTTAATACTCCTAAGTGATCTAATGATGATGCGAATGGGAATAAGCCATATCTAGAAATCATTCCATATGTTGGTTTATATCCGACTATACCACAATATGCAGCTGGTTTTCTTATTGAATCTCCAGTATCTGATCCAGTAGCATATGGATATACTCCTGCTGCTACTGCACATGCAGAACCTGATGATGATCCAGCACACATTCTTGTTTTATCCCATGGATTTAATACAGTACCAGTATGACAAGTAGTACCTGTTCCACCCATACCAAATTCATCCATAGCAGTTTTATTAACCATTACTGCCCCTGCTTCTTTTAATTTAGCATATGCAGTTGCATCAAAGAATGGTACATAATCTTTTAAAGTATTACTACTTCCTGTAGATAATACTCCTTTAGTAGAATAGTTATCTTTAATACCACAAGGTATTCCTGATAATAAATTATCTGTAACTTCTACTTCTTTTGCATCATCTAATATAGTTACGAATGCATTATATTTTTCTTCTACTTCATGTGATAGTTTTAATGATTCTTCGATTAATTCTTTTGAAGTAACTTCACCACTCTTTAATAATTCATGAAGTTTTTCAATACTTTTATTCATGTATTTCATCTTAGCCCACCACCTTTGGTACTTCTACTTCTCTTCCAGAGAATTCATCACAGTTTTGTAATAATTCTTCTATTGGAACAGATTCTTCTATAGTATCTTCTCTTAATTCAAATTCAAAATCATCAAGGCAATGAGTCATAGGTTCAACATTTTTAATACCTGGTATATCATTAATAATATTGATTTGTTCATCAATAATATCAAATTCATCTAATACCATTTTGTTTTCTTCAGGTGTTAAGCCAATTAATAATTTATCTGCGTAATCATCAACCATTTCTTTGGTAAATTTACTCATATTAATCCTCCTTATCTATTTTGATTCCAAGTTCCTCTAATTGTTTAGCATCTAATACACTAGGTGCACCCATCATAGCATCTTGTCCAGATGAATTACATGGGAATGCTTGAACTTCTCTTAAGTTTGGTTCATCTTGAATTATCATTAGAATTCTATCAATACCAGGAGCCATTCCTCCATGTGGTGGAGCTCCATACTTAAATGCTGTTGCAAGTGATGTAAATCTCTTTTCTAATGTGCCCTTTGGATAACCAACTTTTTCAAATCCTTTTTCAAGTAATTCTAAATTAGTATTTCTAATAGCACCTGATGCAAGTTCAAATCCATTTGCTACAAAGTCAAATTGATGTGCCACTATATCTTCTAAGTTAGCCAAATCATAATCTTGTCCTTCTTCTAATTTAGGTTTAGAAAATGGGTTATGACAGAAATCCCATTTCTTTTCTTTATCATCATATTCAAACATTGGAAAATCATTAATGATAGCTACTTCTATTCTATTAGGATCAATTAAATCTAATTTTCTTCCTAATTCATCTCTTATTTGACCAGCAAATTTTTGAGCAATTTTTTTATTCTTATTTGCTATGAAGAACATAACACTATTTTCTTTCATATCAAATTCTTTAATTAAATTACTTCTTTCTTCTTCACTTAAGAATTTATCAATAGGTCCTTTAAATGTACCATCAGAAAGTAATGTAATATATCCAATACCTGGCATACCTATTGAACTAGCAAAATCTACTACTTCATTAAACCAACTATTTGGTTTATCTCCAATATTGTCTACTACTATTACTTTAATAACAGATTCACTAAATGGTTTAAATGTAGTATTTTTTAATACTTCTGAAGCATCTTTAATAATTAAAGGGTTTCTTAAATCAGGTTTATCTGATCCATAAGAATCCATTGCTTCTTTATATGATATTCTTCTAAATGGTTTTTCATTTACATTTTTATTACTAAATTTAGTAAATACATCATAATAAATATCTTCACCAACTTCTAATATATCATCTTCAGTTACATAACTCATTTCAAAGTCTAATTGGTAGAATTCTAAAGTTCTATCTTTTCTTCCATCTTCATCTCTAAAACAAGGTGCTACTTGGAAGTATTTATCAAAACCACCAACCATTAATAATTCTTTATATATTTGTGGTGCTTGTGGTAATGCAAAGAATTTTCCTTTAAATTTTCTACTAGGAACAACAAAGTCTCTTGCTCCTTCTGGTGAACTTGCAGTAAGTAATGGTGTTTGTACTTCTGTAAAGCCATTATCATACATTTTATTTCTTAAGAAATGTAATAATTCACTTCTTAATTTAATGTTTTTATTAACTTCTTGATTTCTTAAGTCTAAATATCTATATTTAAGTCTAACTTCTTCATTAGTATCTTTACTTAAATCTATTTCAAAAGGTATTTGTTCAGCACGATTTGATAGTAATTCTAATTTTTCGCACACAACTTCAACTAAACCTGTAGGTAGTTTTTCATTGATTGTTTCATCATCTCTTCTAATTACTTCTCCTTCTACTTTAATAACAGTTTCCTTTGAAATTCCTTTTAATAGATTCTCATCATGCACTACAACTTGTGTTCTACCATAATTATCTCTTAAATCCACAAATTGTACACCACCATGGTCTCTAATAGTATCAACAAATCCAGATAATCTTACTTTCTTTCCGATATCACTTTCTCTTAATTCACCATTATTATGAGTTCTAAAAATATTTTCTTTCATATTTCCTCCTATAAAATAAAAAACAGTTACTTATCCCATGTAAGGGACGAATAACTGTTAAATCCGTGGTACCACCCAAATTCATCATTATAAATAATGACCTTTGATCTATAACGTCAGATATACGTATTAACCTACTAATTTCAGTTAATAAACTCCAAGGTGTTCTTTCACATATCCATCATAATCCATTTTCACCATCTAGGACTCTCTAATATGATAAGGTATGATACTCGTCCTTTTCTTCGTTTTTGCAACTATATATTAACACACTTTTTCCTTTAAAGTCAATGTATTTTGATAATATTTACATTTTAGACTAATCAGCAAAAACAGTATGTTTTGTAATCCATTTTTTTATTTTAATATTTACCCAGAAACCATAGATACCTAAAGTGATAATTGTTAATAATAGCCATTTAATCCAACTTCCAAATAAACCTACTGCTGTTCCAGTAAATTTAAGTCTTCTTCCTTCAATTACGGTATGTTTTGTTTCCCAATTATATATCATGCATACTGCCCATGGATAACAAATACCAAGAGTAATTGTTGTTATTAATGCTCCAAGTAATTTCCACCCAATAAGTTGTAATAATCCCCCATCAAAATAAGATTTATCTTTCATATATATCCTCCTTGATATAAGTATATCATAGTAGAAAAAAAAGAACCATATGGCTCTTTTAATATCAAAATGGCGCTCGATACAGGACTCGGACCTGTGACATCTTGATTAACAGTCAAGCGCTCTACCAACTGAGCTAATCGAGCAATCCTTGTTGACAATATCAATAATATCATTACTGATATTTTTTGTCAACAAGATTTATTTATTTTTTATAAATTAATTAATATCATAAGACCATGTTATTTTATTAATTCTACCAAATCTATAATTAAATCTTAATTCAGCACGATTTGTAGGACTACCTTCAATAACAGCATCTTTATTATAATATCTTATTTCTTTACTATTTCTATAGCTAAAATAAGCATTATCTTTTACTAAATTATCATTTAAAGCATCAATAGTATAATTTTTATAAATATAATTACCTGACTCATTCTCAACATTATATTTATCAATTACTTTTAATACTTTATTTCCTACTTTTATATTTCTGCTAGTCTTATATTTACTTGATGTTATTTCTGCACCAGTTAAAACATAGTCATTATAATTTTCTTTTAATGTTAGTTTTAAACCCTTATAATAATATTCAATATAATTATATTTCCCTTTTTTTACTTTCTTTGTTTGTTTTGGATATCCCAATTCATTTATAACTTCTTCAGATGTTGATAAGAATTTCAGATTATTGATTGTTAAATCCTTAATAGTAAATATTTCATTATTATTTTTCTTTAATTTTACTGTTTCAAAATTTCCAAACAAACTAGAAATAATTACTAGTAAGGATAATATGACTATTATCCCTACTACGCATAAGAATATTATTTGTTTTTTATCAAGTTTTTTAACTTTGTTCTTAGCCATATTATCCCTTACTTTCTTTTCTTTAATAATATCATTAATCCAACAATAGTTCCGACTAATAATACAATTATTAATCCATATTTTATAACTACTTTTCCAGTTTGAATATTAATTATTAATTCTGCTTTATCAGATGCTAAATACTCAATAGTTTCTGATGGTTTTTTATTAGTAATTATATTATTTCCATATACTAATCCATCTTCATCAACAAAGAATGTAGCAACATTTATTGTTTTCTTAGGAAGTTCATATCCTTCTGCAGCACTTACTTCTAGAATTCTATATTGACCTGGTTCTAAGTAATATACTGTTGCTTCCCCACCAGATGTTGTAATATTTACTTCTTCTGAAAGAGGATTTGAACGATATACAACTTTTCCGTTATCTAATACTTCTTTTGATACTGTTAAAGTATTATATTTCTTTTCATTATCTAATTTTTGTAGATAGAATGTTGCTCCATCAAGTGGTGTATTATATTCATCAAATTTATAGAATGTAAATGATGTTGGTTTATTTACTAATGCATTTAAAGTATCTACTACTTTTGTTTCGTTTTCTTTAATATGTACTAGTGTAAATCTATTATCATCATTTTCTGGTAAGCTATAACCAGTTGGGGCTTCTACTTCTTCAATAATATAGTATGTATTATATTCTAAATATTGAATTAATGCTGTTCCTTCTTTTAATACAGATGTAATATTTGTTCCAGATGCATTTATTAAATCATCTATGCTTTCAATATCACTACCAATTGTATTTGGATTATATGAACAATTATCACCTGTACAAGTAGTTATAACATCTGTATCAAGTACAGGTCTATTTTCATATATACCATCTTTAATAGTTTTTAATTTAACTATTTCTTTATCTTGATCTTGTATTTTCTTAGAAGGATCATAATTATTTACTTTATATACTTTAAATTTAGCTCCACCAAGTAGTTTTGTACTATCTGCCTCACTATCTCCATCAACATCAGCATATTTTCTTATTATTAGTGCTGTTGGTTTATTTGGAATATCAACTTCATCAACTGATACTGTATTAGTTACAACACTAAATGGAGTTTCTCTACTACTTCCAACAGGTAAATTATAATTTGTTGGTGCAACTGTTTCTAATAACACATAGTTATAATCAGCTTGTAAATATCTAAGAATTAATCTTCCTACATAAGGATGAACAGAACTAACATAACAATTTGTAGTTACTGTATCAGTACACATAGTTTTATTTTCTGCAGTACTGTCACTCATCATCTTATATACTTCAATTCCAGGATCTTCTAAATCATTAGTAATTACAGAACGAGGTTCAAACTTGATTAGCTTCATACCAGCTTGCTCTCTTTCCTCTACTGTGTTATAAGAACTTGGACTACACAATGTGTTATTTCCATTATCTTTAGGACATCTATAAACTTCAAATGTTGTAGTTTCATCTGGTATTAAATAATTATATTTTTTATCTCTCTTTTCAAATATAACTCTAGTTGGAATATTCTTTATCTCTGCAGTAACAGAAACTTGATTAGAATCTATTTCACTTGGAAGAATATATTTTACAACCGGATGACCATTATTATCAAATGGTAATTGTTGACCATAATTCAAATCTTTATCTAAGTAATCAGGTAAAACAAATGATTTATCTACATCACTACTTACTTCTTCTATATAGTAAGTTTCACCTTCATTTAAATAATTAACTTGTAATTTACCGTTTTTAGTATGCAATACATTTATAACGTTTTTATTATCTACTGGAAGATATCTATACTCTCCTGTATTACAAGAATTATTTGTATTCTTATTATTTTGAACTTCTCCATTAGAAGTACATTTTACATTTAAGATATTTCCATCTTTATCTCTTAATATGAATGATATAGAATCAAATATTCTTGATGATTCTGCCTTTATAGCACTTAAATCGTCTTCAGTATAATAATTATATAAATCACTCTTAATAAATGTTAATCCTGTTGGTGTATTTTCTACTAAAGCAGTTAGATCTACATAATCAGATTCATCAGTTGATTCAGATAATACTGTGAAATCTGTATATGCTGCTGCTCCAGTTGGTTTATAGTATCCATAAGTTGAAGATTTTTCAAATAATGAATAACTATAATCACTAGGAAGATAAGCAAGTACTAATACTCCTCTATCTGTAATTAAATCAGATACTTTATTGCTTGAAGAATTTGTCTTACTATACTTATAAGTTAAAACAGGTGGTGTAACAGAAGATATATCATCAGTTAAACCATTAATTACTGCTCTATCTTCAAAATATACAAGTTCTGCTCCTTGTGAATTAGCTCTACAATGTTCTACTGTTTTAGGACATCTATATACATTGAAAGTTATTTTTTCATTATTTAATGAATCATCAATTAAACTACCAGAAGTTCTATCTCTCTTTTCAAATACAACCCTAGTTGGTTTATTTTCAATTAGACTAGTTAATGATTCAGGAGCTACTGTTCCACCTTGAGAACCATTTGGTAATGTAGAACCTAAGTTATAGACAACATAAGGATGTCCTTTCCAATTCCATCCAGAAGGAATTCCTGATGGTTTTGAAATATTCTTTGGTAATATGAAATTACCTTTTGTATCAGATTTAGTTTCCTCTATATAGTATTTTTCATTTCTATAAATATTAGTAATTAATAATTCACCATTTTTAGTATGTAATTCAGTAACATTATTGCCTGTAGTAGTTCCATCATTTTGAATATATCTATATTCTCCATCAGCTACTTTCTTAAGACTAACTATGTTTCCATCTTTATCTCTTAGTACAAATGTCATTGTATCAAAGATTTTATTACTAGAATTTAATTGATCTACATCACTATTACTATAATATTTATAAATATCATCCTTTTTGAATTTAATCATTGTAGGATAATCAATAATATTTTTTCTATTTGCTGAAGCATCAGTTGTACTCGTAGGTACCGATGCAATTTCAGTTTCTGCTAGAGCACCAATTACATTAAAATATCCATCTGGTGCATTAGTTTCTACGACAACATATTTATAGTTTGAAGGTAAATATTTTAATACTAATTTACCTTGTGAACCTTCAGTTGTAAGATTTAATGATGTTACATAACCACTATATGCTGTTTGATCTAATAATGCAGGATAAATTGTCTCATTTCCTTGTACTATTGGATTTCCAAATTTAATTTTATTTCCAGTAGATTGATTCTTAGTACATGTTGCAACATTTAAATCACATGCATATACCTCAAAAGTTGCAGTTTCCTTTTTATTTGCTCCTTCGTGAATATCATCACTAGTCCTATTATTCTTCTTGTATAAAACTATTCTAGTTGGTTCATCATCAATAATAGTCTGAGTAACTGGTGTTACTTCATGATCATTACAACACATTTTACCATCTTCAGTAAACGGTAACTGATATGTCTTTTCTATATGAACACCAGGTACTGTAAATACAGTATTATTTGGAACTGAATATTCTTCAATTATATATGTTTTTCCTCTACATAAATGAGTTATTTCTATATGACCATTACATGTATGTAGATCATATGTTAATGCATTTCTTTGAGCTTGTGTTAATAGTGATTCATCAACATATCTATATATTGCAGTTCCGAAGTTTGAACATGTTGCAGAATCATCAACTCTTAATAGTTTAACATAATTACCATTTTCATCTTTTAACCTAAATGTTATATTGTCAAATGCATTTACTTCATCCTCATTTTCAAATTTTACAGGTTTTGAACTATTTGCATATCCATACAAATCTCTCTTAGTAAGTAAGATTGAAGTTGGTAAATTTGTTGTATATGCAGTAGATATTTGACCACCACATGATGATGTTGCATAAGCATTTGATGAAGAACAATCATCTATAACAAATTTAAAGTCATCTACCGGATTATATTCTGGATAATAATAACCACTACAAGAAGATGCATTGCAAGATGAACAAGATGTATCACAGCATGTTCTTACCTCTTTAATTTTATAACTTCCTTTAGGTAAATGATATATTTTTATCTTACGATTATCACCAATATATAATTGTGGTGTTGGTGGAACAACAGCTGGTGAATCAATATCATTTGATACATATTCATATACTCCATCAGAAACTTTAATAAATGCAAGTGGTGTACTTCCGTTTTCAGTAGTTACTTCAAATGCAATTTGCTTTAACTCTTCAGTAGTTATGCTACTCCAGTCCATTCCATTAATTACTTCATCTCCAGAAGCAACATCTTTAGTGAATTCAAATTCAGTTCTATAGTTAATAAACTTATTTCCATCAGTCATACCTTTAAATGTATCATCTGCTGTTATATGAATATTATCTGTCATACCAAAAGTATGATATTCTGCTGCTTCTGTTTCATATATAGTATATGTTCCAGTTGGTAAACCAGCAACACAGACTTCACCAGTCATATTTATATTAGTTGAACCCTTAGAACCTGCAGTCATCTCTGTTCCAGTTTCGCTTGTACCTGTATACTGATAACATGCTTTATTAATACTATTTCCGTCAGTTGTACTCTCTGGAGCACTAACTGTTATAAATTGATTTGTCCCTTGTTTTCTTACTTTGAACTTAGCCCCATCAGCTTTTGTTGTACCATCTTCTACAGTCTTATACCAATTTATTAAATAACTCTTTTCTCTAAACACATAATTGTTAGTTCCATTATTATATGTTTTTGAAGCAAATGATGATCCATCATAAGCAAGCGTATTATTTCCTAAACATGCAGTTCTTGCAGCACCTTCGCTTGCATATTCATATAATGCAACTGGATAAACTACTTTGCTGCTTTCAAAAATTGTATATCCTGGAGGAGCAACTGTTTCAGTTATAGTGAAAGCACCAATTGTTGAACTATCTCCTATAAAGAATGAGGTAATTCCATTGGAAGAACTATAATCAGAACTATTTTTATCTATAGTCCTATTTCCCTTTGTAGCAGTAAATTCTGCCCCATCAAGGGCCTCGCCAGTTGAATAATCCATTTTCTTTATCTTAATACAATAATATACTTTAGTATCTGTTTTTGTTGTAGAATTACAACTGCCTGGTTCTAGAGTTAAACTAGTTTTATTAACAGTTACTCCTGCTGCATTATCGTTAAAGTAATCGAAACTGGAATTTCCATCTAAGTCAGCTGGATTAGCTGTAGTTTCTTTTAATGTATAGTTTTGATATGGTAAACCCGTAAATGTTGCACTATTATTTTCCTCAAATACAATTGGACTATATACAACTCCATCTTCACCAGTCATTGTCCATGTCGTATTCCTAACCGGATTTCCCGTCTCCTTATCTGTTTTAAACACTTTATAACAGTATGACACTTCATTATTATACATGTTGACAGGATCATCGCATAATCCATCGCCATCATCATCTGCTGCTACTCTATCGGAGCAAGGCCAATTCATGTAGTTAAATTTTGGCATCAAATTAACTCCACCTGGTCCAGTAAATCCTATTTCATTATAATAATATGTTTGCCCAATTTGTAAATCTGTATCAAATGTTGTAGAAGTACTAGCTTGATCGGCCAAAGTTACATTTATATTTTTTGTTTCTAAAGGTGTACCAGTACAAGTACTATTAGTATATAAACCTGCTGATACTGTTGCAACATCTGTGCTATCAGGTGATATTAACTGTAAGGTTTTTGAAACAGGTAATTTACAAGTTGAGTCTTCCCAATACACTTTAAAATATGCTTTACCCATTTGAGCACCCCAGCCACCTTTGTTACGGTCTTTGGTTTCTGTTGTTGCCTTTAAAATTAAGTAATTATCACTGCTATGATCTTCAGAAATACCTATTCTAACAAAGATAGGATCTGTTGAAGCTTTTGCTACGGCTTCAGAATCATGAATACATTCTAATAATATGTATAAATCAGGATCTTCAAATGGCAAGAAAGTTAGTCCATCATCATTTATTGTTGCATGCCCCGTATTTACCATATAAGGCCACATATCGCCATTATATTGTGCTCCAGATGAACCAGGAGTATTTGCAACAGCATATTCTGATCCTGTCCATCTATATGATCTATCATACATAAACACTGTTACTGCATCATTTGCAGTTTTACCATATGTTGTATTACCAACAGTAAAATCAATACATTGTTGCTTTCCACCTTCTATAGTTCTCGTAGTAGTATCATAACAATATAATAATAAATTATTATTCGATACTCCTTCATAGGAACCAGACCAAACCATACCTCTAGTCCTATAATTGTTATAATCTAATAAATTCTGTGGCTTTTCTGTCAACTTATATCCTGTCATTTGAGCGGGAGTTACTGCAAAAACATTTTTAATTATATTATTTCCTATTTTAATATCTACCTTATTAATAAGTATTGCAGGCATATCAATAATTAATGTTTTTGTTTTATAATCATATTCAAATGAATCTTTGTCTAAACTATTTTTTGAATTATTTAAATATACATAAACATTTTCTTTAGATAAATCACTATTAATATAATTAGATAATGATATTTTTGTATCTAACTGCATAAGTTCATTACTTGCAGTATTATTATATGTAATTAATTTCTTTACACTATAATCTGTCTTAAGATTTTTGATTTCTTTATTAGTTAATAAGCTTTCAATTTCAATTTGAATAGGAGCAGTATTTGATTTTGAATCTATATCCTTATAAAAACTAAATGGTACCCTGATTACCTTCTTTTCTTTATCATAAGTACATCCTTCTACCGTTTCACCATTTAAGTTATTATTAGCAAATACATAATCCGAAACATGTTCTAATAGAATCTTATTTGTAAATGAACTTAAATCTGCTTCTAAATAATCTCCATTTTTTGTAAGTGGAACTCTTTGAGAAGCGTTATATAAAATAGAATCATCATTATTAAAAATTGTATCATCTATTGTGATATTTTCATCTAATTTATCTCTATCACCGATTAAATATGTTACTTTTATTAGATATTTACTATCATATTTAACGAGTTTAGAATTAAATTTTGCTAAATCTATATAATATATTGCAACTAATACTAATATTAATGAAAAGATTAATGCAAATATTCTTAGATTCTTTCTATTTAAAAATCTCTTAATCATATAGCCCTCCTCTAGAAGTTTTCACTATTGTTTAATACTTTATTATAGTCTTTTAGATATTCAAACTTAACACTATTTTTTGGAATAATCTTTATTTCGATAGCAGTTATTGGTTCTTTTTTATTTCCACTTATTTCACCACTACATGCCCAGTTAAGCCATTTATCTTTTTTATTATATGTTCTATAACATACTTTATATTTTTTATATAATTTGTCAGATAATTTCATTTTTATACCAGAGATATCTTTTTCATTATTTTCACCCTTTATAAATGTTTGTTCTGACCATTCATTAGTATAAGTATAAAAATATACTTTACCTTCATTTTCTTTTGTACTAATTTCTATATTTTTTATAGGATTTATCTTATCTCCTATTTCAATACCATTTCTTGATGATTTAGACCATTTATTATTTTGATATACTTTATATTTAACATTATATATACCATAATTATTCATTCCATCATTATCTAGTTTATAGAATATTATCATAGAAGCAATTAAAGCTAAAATGGTAATTGCTCCTATGACTAATTGATTTTTATATTTATTTATTATCTTCATATTATCCCTCTTTATTCCAATATAATGTTATTTGTTGATATCCTAATTACTGGTCTAACTTGTAATTTAGATGTAACATTAACATTCTTATCAAATCCACTAGTTCCTTGTACTGGAAGTACACTAGAACTTGATGAATTAACATATTTAACTAGATTTGATGTATCATAATTCGCATTAAGTTCTCCATACTCATTATAATCTCCATTTGAAGCATAAACTGCATCCATTAACCAGAAATCACCGTTAAATAAGAAACTTGAATCAGTTAAGTTATTAATTAATGTATTAAATTCTGCTTGAGTAAGTAATCTTGCATTAGATGTTGTATAAATATTTGATGCACAACTATTAGCATCTACTACTCCACCATTTGCATTTGAATTAAATAATCCAGATGCATCATCACATATATTAAATGGTATTAATGATGAAGGATTAATATTGTGCAAATTGATCCATTCATTATTTATATAATTATTAATAATTGAATTACTCCATTTATAAACACCATTACTTGGTAAATGATTTAATGAAGTTTGATTAGAATCAGCAAGTAAAGTTAGTATTTGTTCATTTCCATTTGGTACTGCACCAATTACATGGAAATTAACTCCTGCATATCTTAGAGAATCGCCAACTTGATATTCATCTGAATTAACATATTCATTTTCTTTTATAACTTTTGTAGTCGGATTAAACTCAGTTACTTCTGCAACACTTGCAGTATTAATAAATGATCCCGCCTCATCTCTTGCTGGTAAGAATAATACTATTTGTAGATATACTGTTTCATTAGGCCTAACAAGTTTAGTTTCTAAACTTCTATTTCCTAACATACCATTCATTTCAAACCATCCGGCATTTTCTGGATAATTCTTATCAAATATAAATCCATTTGGTATATCCTCTTTAACTAAGTTAATATATCCAGCTTTATTTGAATTATTTGTAATTGATATTCCATAATATACTTTTGCTGTATATTTTTTTGGATTAATAACATTTATTGATACTTTTGATAAATTATCATAATCAGTTGTAGTTAATAAACCATTATTAGATAAATCTATTCTAGTAATATATTTGCTCATAACAAATCCAAAAGTATGTTTAATAGTTAATCCAATATCCATATTAGATAATTCATTTATTTCTTCCGAAAGAAGTAATCCTTTTGAAGCCTCATTTTTATCACTTATTTCTATAGTTCCATTAGAATCAATTAAATAAGCATCAGAATCTTTTGAAGTATCTTCAGTAGCATATCTAAGAGTTAAATCATATTTATTAACATCATATTTTGCTCTTATCTTATATCTACCTTTTTCTAAATTATTAAATTCATAATATCCATTTTCATCAGTAGTAGTATCTGCTACTTTATCTAATTCATCTGTTTCGCTTATCTTATATAGAGTAACAGGTACATCTTTAATAAATGATTCATTATCTTCTTTTACGCCATTTTCTTCTTCATCTAAGAAAACTATTCCAGAAATTGTCCTATTAACAACTGATACTTCAACTACATTTGAAACATTTTCATTTGAACCACTAGCGTATCCTTTAAAACTATTGTTATATTTATCAGATGATTTATTATCTTTTGTTTTCAAACTAATAATTATTTCATCCATAGAAGATTCTTGTTCAATAGAAATATTATCAATTTTTATTCCTGTAATATCAGAAACAAATGAATTCTTGATATCTCCACAAGATTTCCATATATCATCATTATCTTTATTAATTTCATTTGGTGATACTTTTGTACATTTTATATTATCTAAATTAACCAAATCAGAAGTAATCTTAACTGAATAACTTCCATTAAAACTAGAGTTATTATTATCTCTATTATATGGTAAAACATCAATAATTTTATAATCATTTACATCATCACCAGTATTATTATAAGCATTTAATACATAATCAATTGTTCCATCCTTTTCTATAACAGATCCGGAATTTCCAGTTGATATTGATCCAATTACTTCATTAATACCTGTTCCTTGAATAGTAAATTCTGCCATCTTACCACTTCTTATTGTAGTATCAATTTCACCATTAATGTTTTCTCCTTCAGGATAACTTCTGACAACTATATTTGTTGTTTGTCCACTTAATTTAGGAGATAATTTAGTTTTAAAATAAATATCCTTTATCTTCATATTAGCTTTAATTTTATCTCCAGAAGAAACAATAGTATATTTTAAAACTGTATCATTTATATCATCTATAACCATATCTGGTTTAATTAAACCATCGTCAGGAACATACTCTAATGTTTTTGGAATATATACATAGGTATATATTTTCTTGATATACCAAGTATCATCTGCTTGTAAATCCATACTATTATCACTTAAAGATGTTTCTAATTTATAAGTAATTATTTCATTATTAGTAGTTCTATATTTTGTTTTCAAAGAACCATCACTATTTTTATTAGTAACACTAATATTTTGTCTAAGTGTAAAGTTAACTATTTTAAGTGAATCTCCAATAAAGTCATAAGAATCAATAGATGTATTTCCCACATATGCAGTTTTAATATAGTTATCTTTAGATATTGCTTCATTAATTTGTGGTGCATAATAATATAATTCATTATCATAATCAGATGTAGAAATCATGGTAGTTGCTTGATAATTATGTGTTAAATCAGACACATTTCTTACTCTTGCTTTTACTATTGCAGTTACTTCTGCTCCATCTGGTAAAGTTACACCCTTTTTAGTTTGAACTATTATTTTACTAATTGGAATTTCTGTATCAGTATCACCAGAAACCTTAGTTGCATCACTTATTTTATCAAATATAGTTTCTATATTATCTTTAGCCTTTATACATGGTCCACCATATAAATTTTGAATTTGATCTTTATTAAGACTTGTTAAATCAATATTTGAACATGCACTAGCAATTGATTTATCATTATCTGATAATTTTAGTGATGATATATCATTTAATTCATATTGTACTATATCATCAATAAAATAATCAAAAGAGCCACTTACAAATTTTATATCAAAATCATCTGATGATATATTTTTACAATCTGTTGTTCCACATTTAATTCTAATATCAATATCATTATTTGTATCATATGGAAGAACTCTATAGGCGTATGTATCAAATTTTATTACTTCTTTTAAACCACTATTTAAAGAAGTTTTATTATTTTTAAATTTAGTAATATATTTAACAATTGTTCCTTTTGAAACAGATCCTGAACCTCCATTTCTAAGTGATAATGGAGTAGTTTCACTTTCATCATACCAAGAAGATGATGTTACTATATCCGCACTATTTTCCTCATTTAAATTGTTTCCTGAAGAAACAGCAACTTGTTCATATGAGTTTTCAATAGTTCTAGTTCCAATTAATTGATTATCAATTGTTGATAATGTAATTGTATTATTAATCACATTTTGTCCATCAGCTTCTCCTCTAGGTGAGAAATTAGTAATAGCAAGTGTTGATATATATGATCCATCTATGTCTGTATCATTAGCATTCTTAGATGGTCCATCTAAAAGAATATCGAAATCAGATACTTTAACATTTATTTCATATCCATTTTTTGATATTGAAATATTACCTGGTCTTCTTATTGATCTATCTGAATCTAAATTTAATATACTATATGGTAAACTATAAGTTATTGGTCTTATACTATCTACTATATTGTTATCATAAAATCTAATCCAATTATCTTGTACTATAGGTATTAAGCTATTATCTTGTGAAAAATTAATTTTGAATGTGATTTCATTACTAGGATAATATGTTCCAGATAACGATCCATCTGTTTTTATACCTAGTAAATAAGTAATAAATCTACCATCTTTTCCATCATATTTAGCACCTTGTGTAAAATTAGTATCTGATGAGTTTGGATATAAAACATATGAAATAGTTCCTTCACTTGATGAAACAATTGTTGGCATTTTATTATCTGGTCCATTAAATGAATATGTTCCATCTAAATAAGAATAATAATAATTTGTTTCACTTAGTTCATTGTATCCTAGTACTACAGGTGTATCTAATTTGTTATCTTCAACATCAAATGTAAAAGTTGGTTTAATCTCATACCCATTTGGAGCATTATTAACATTTAAAGTTACTGAATAATTACTTGCTTCATAAGAACTATTATTTCTAATTATGCATAATCCATCATTAGAACAATTTATGCCATCAAAGGAAACATATTTCTTATCTTCTTCAGAAAGATTTACTTTCAAATTAATTGTTACATCATCAATATCATGTGTTGAATCAGAAGAATCCACAATATTAAAATTAAAATTATATTTAATCTTATCAAAAGATTTTACTAATATATTTTCTTTACTACTATCTTTTGATGCAGTATATGTACTAAAGCAAGCATCCTCACTTTCACAGGTAGTAACTAAATTATCTTCTCCTTCTGGATCAATATTATTACCTGTCTCAATTGAAGTCAAAGTAATTCTACTAATAACTGCATTATTTATAGATGCACTTGCTATCTTATAAATAATAAAACTGCCCCCTAAAAGCGCAATCAATACTGCTATATAAATAGCTATTCTTTTATTATTATTTTTATTTTCCATACACTCACCTATTCTCTTTATAATTGTATCATTATATGGTATATTTTTTCAAGTTTTTTGAGCAAAAAAAAATGATTAAAATTAATCATTTTTATATATATTTCGAATAAATGTTATAACTGTCCAAAGTTAATACATTTATAACTATTTTTTTGAAAAAATCATCATCTTTTAAATAATTCTTTACCGTATCTAATATAGTCTTAGCAACTAAGTCTTTATCCTCAGTTTTAACTGTTAAATTTGGGATACATATTGTATCGATATTATTCTTTTTAGCTAAATCTAAAGAATTAATAATACAGTACTTAATTTGTTCTATTACTGTTTCATCTATATCATCAACATTAGGTTTTACAGTATGAATAATATAATCACAAGGCAAGTTGTATCCTTTAGTCAAAGCAACTTTACTTACTTCAATTTCTTTATCTCTAGATATTTCTTTGCATTTTAATCTTAATTGAATACCTGCATTTGAATGAATATTGTTATCTATACAATTATGATTAGGTTTAAAACATCCTGTTAATTTTGGTGTTGCATAATTAACTATTGCACCGGTCTTTATTTCAGTAATATTTCCCTTCCATACGCTTAATCTACCTGGTATTTCGTTTATATCTTTAATATTTTTTTCTTTTAGTTCTAGCTGTAATAAAGTATCCTCTTTTTTTATTATTTCTTCATCCAAATACGTTGCAGGTCTTACATTTATTAAACCTCTAAGTAATTCTCTTTTATTAATATATGAACTAGGCATATCAATAATCGGATGTTCTTTTTCATTTAAGAAATATATAATTAATTCATTAACTAATGTTTCCAAATAAATCACCTAGTATTATTATACTAGAAAATAAAAAAAGAAAATAGTATTTTAACTATTTTCTTTTAATTAAATTTGTTAATAATCCAAGCCCTAAACATATAAATGCAAATGTAGTTAAACCACCTAAGAATGGAATTAATTTAATAATATATAGGCAAGATAAGCCTATTAATAATACTAAATATGGATTTTTAACTTTATCTTTTAATATTAGACTTGTTACAGTATATGCACTAATTATTGTAGATATATAAACTAATACCCCATATAAAACTGTAGCTATTATACCAGTAGAAATACCTACATAAGTTATTATTGCAATCAAAGATACTATTGGAACTGCAATTAGTATTAACAATCCCCAAGCAAATGAAGGTAATAATCTATTAGCTTCTATCTCTTTTAGTTTCTTAAATAAAGCTGGTATTAATAAAACCATTAATAATCCTACTGCAAGAATATTTAATAAACTAGTAGCTGTATCTATTAATTTACTAATAATAGTACTTCCAAATGATACTTTTGGATCTACTTCAATACTTGCTGATTTATTTTTATATGTCTCTTTAGAATTAAGATTTGCATCCTTACTTATTACTACTTTAGAATCTTCATTATATACTAATTTACCATTTATAACAGCATTGCTGTTAATAGTTATATTACTAGAATCTACATAAACATTCCCAGCAATTACTCCATCAATTACTACATCTTCTCCAGCAACATATAGATTTCTCCCAACATTACCAGTAAGATTGATCTTTTGTCCTGCTATATACATATCCCTAATTGCATTAACATTTTCAACTTTAATTATTTGACCTGCTATAAATCCATCTTTAAAAGATGCTCCTTTTATATTAAGAATATTTCCTGCTACAAAAGCATAATCACTTTCTCCAGTGACATTAACTGTATACCCAGCACCAAATAAAATTCCATTTATTTTATTATTAATTGCTACTGTGTTTCCAGCTATAAATCCAGAACCTTGCATTTCATCATTTACAGTTACATCATAATCTGCTCTAAATAAACCATCTTGTGTATAAGCTTTAGTAGTTAGTGGACATATAAAAATAACTAGTGCTAAAACCATAAATATTTTGTATATTTTTTTCATTTTTTTACTTCCTTTCATCTATAATTATAATCAAAAAAAATGATTTGTAAATTAGATATTACAAATCATATTATCACATTTATCACTATATATATTCTTTTCTTTTTTTTCTAATGTATATGCTAATTTTATACCATTAAAATCTTTAACAATATTATTATCTAACATCTTTTTATCAACATTAATAAAATCCGGTTTACATATATTGATTTTCTTTAATGAATTATATTTTTTATTAGAATTTTGACTAATTAACAATCCTCTAATGAAACTCTTTTTAAATATCCTGAAATATAAAATAGTTCTTGGTCTAAATGACTGAATAGCAAATTCTCCCTCATAATTATTTAATTGTTTTATTACTTCTTTTTCTAACTTAAAATCATCTCTATCATTCTTTAATTCTATTAATAAAGGTACTTTTCCATTTACTAATGATAGTACTTCATCAAAAGAAGGAATATAATTATCCGTATTAAGTAATTTTAGATTCTTTATATCCTTTATAGTTTTATCTTTTATATAGCCTTTATCATTTGTTAATCTTTCTAATTTATCATCATGAAAAACTATTATTTTATTATCTTTAGTTAAATGCAAATCAAGCTCTATAGCATATCCTTTGTTAATTGCTTTAATAAAAGAACTTATAGTATTTTCTATTACCTTTTTATTATCATAGATACCTCTATGAGCAATTATACTATTTTTTAAAAAATCACTATTTTTCATAATCATCTAAAAACGAATGTTTTTCGTCACCCTTTCTATATCCTAAAACACAATCTAAATTAATATTATCAAGAGCAGTAAATATATTATCTTCTACTAATTTATTCTTTTCGTTTAAATCCTTTATTAACATCTTAACTTCATATCTTTTACCATCATGTTTATCATTTTCAGTAAACTTACATGCACAGTTAATAAAATTAAGATTATTATATCTAGCAAAACTAATTATATCTTCTTCTCTAACTAAATATAAAGGTCTAATTAATTCTAAACCAGGAAAATTATCACTATGTAATTTAGGCAACATAGTTTTTATTTCTGATGAATAAAGCATAGCTAATAAAGATGTTTCTATAACATCATTAAAATGATGTCCTAAAGCAATTTTATTACATCCTAGTTCTTTAGCTTTATTATATAAGAATCCTCTTCTCATTCTAGCACACATATAACATGGTGCTTCTGGAGCAAGTTTATTAGCAACTTCAAATATATCACTATCAAATATTTCTATATCAACTCCAAGTATTTTAGCATTATCTTTTATTTGTTTTATTATTTCTTTTTTATATCCCGGATTCATTACTACATATTTAGCTTCAAATTTAAATTTACCATGTTTAATTAATTCTTCAATACACTTAGCTAGTAAAAATGAATCTTTACCACCGCTAATACAAACCATGATTTTATCATCTGGTTTTATTAGTTCATAATCTGCTACTGCTTTAACAAATTTAGAATATATATCTTTTCTAAATTTAGTTATTAAACTTCTCTCTATTTCCTCTCTTCTAGTCATTTTCTTCACCTATTAAAGATATACCTGTCATTTCACTAGGTTTATCTAATCCCATTAAATCAAGCATAGTTGGAGTAATATCACATAATCTACCGTCATTTAATTTAATACCTTTTTTAGTAATAATTAATGGTACTAAATTAGTTGTATGTGCAGTAAATATTCCGTTATTATCTAACATCTTTTCTGCATTACCATGATCTGCTGTTATTAGTAATATACCATTATGTCCTAATACTTTTTTATATATCATACCAATTGCAGTATCTATAGTTTCTACTGCTTTTATAGTAGCATCCAAATTACCTGTATGACCAACCATATCAGTATTAGCAAAATTAAGTATTATTACATTATATTTATCACTATCTATTGCTTCAATTACTTTATCTCTAACTATATTTGCACTCATCTCTGGCATCATATCGTATGTTGCTACTTTTGGAGATGGTACTAATATTCTATCTTCATTTTTATATATATCTTCTTTTCCACCATTAAAGAAGAAAGTTACATGTGCATACTTTTCTGTTTCTGCTATTCTTAGTTGTGTATATCCTAAATTTGATATATATTCACCAAAAGTATTCTTTAATTCTTCTGGTTTAAATGCTATATGAACATTATTAAATGTTTTATCATATTCTGTCATACATACATAATATGTATTAATATTTTCTATTATTTTTTTAGTTAACTCTCTTGCTCTATCAGGTCTAAAATTAAAGAATATTATTGAGTCATTATCATTAATTTTTTTACCACCATTAATAATAACTGGTTTAATAAATTCATCAGTTATATCAGAGTTATATGAGTTTTCTATAGCTTCAGTAGCACTATTAAAATTATCTCCTTTAGCATTAACAATAGCATCATATGCAAGATCTATTCTATCTAATCTATTATCTCTATCCATAGCATAATATCTACCACTAATAGATGCTATATTAGCATTTATTCTTTTAACAAATTCTAATCCCGATTTAGGATTAGTATCTCTTCCATCAGTAAATGCATGTATATATACTCTATCAAAATTTCTTAATTTACATAGTTCTAATAACGCTAATAAATGATTAATATGAGAATGTACTCCACCATCAGAAACAAGTCCCATTATATGTAAATTAGTATTATTCTTAATTGCATTATCAATCGCATCATTAAATTCTTTTATATCATAAAAAGATCTATCTTCAATAGATTTATTAATTCTAACTAAATCTTGATAAACTATTCTTCCTGCTCCAATATTTGTATGTCCGACTTCAGAATTACCCATTTGTCCTTTTGGTAATCCTACCGCTTCACCTGATGCACTTATTTTGGAATTAGGATAATTGCTAAATAAATAATCTAGATTAGGAGTATTAGCTTTTTTAATAGCATTACCCTCTTCTAAATTACTTATTCCAAATCCATCAAGAATCATTAACATTATTAATTCTTTATTCATATAGACCTCCTATATATTTAGTAGATACATTTCAAAACCAAATTCTTTATCCACTTTACCACTTACAATATCTAAATCTAATTTAGATAATTTTTCTAAATTATCTTTTAATTCCTCTATAGAATAATCATTCTTTAAGGCTAAACTAATTCTATAAGGATGTTCTTTTAATGTAGAAACAATTTCTTTTTCACTAAAGCCATTATTTCTCATTATTTTAACTTGTAAATATAATCTAAATTGATTAGATAAAGTAACTATTAACTTAAGAGGATCTTCTTTTCTCTTAATTAATTCTTTATATAATTTATCTATTTTACTTTTTTCTTTATTAATTATTGCATTAGTTAAATCAAATATATTTGTTTCAATATTATTAGTAATAACATTTTCTATATCTTCCTCAGTTATCTTTTTATCTTTGTCTTTATATATAAATAGTTTATCTAATTCTTTCATAATAACAGATAATTCATAAGAAGTTTTGCTAATTAATAACTCAATATTTCTAGAAGAAATAGTATAACCCTCTCCTCTTATATAATCCATTAAATAATTATTTAAATTATAATTCTCTATCTTATTACAAACATATACTTTACTAATACTAGATATTAATTTACTAATCTTTTTTCTCGAATCAATTGTTTCTTCTCTTAAAATAAATACTAAATATACATCTTCAAAAGGATGATCTAAATATTTAATTAATTCTTCAATATCTTCTTTAGAATTAATATCATCTTTACTAGATAAAAACGATGAATTATCACATAAGATTAGTTTTCTATCAGAGAACATGTTTACAGAACTTGCCTCAACTAAAAGAGAATTAATAGAGGAAGAATTCATATCTAATTTTACTATTTCTTCACTATTAATTTTTAAGTCATCAATGATTTTTTTAATATTTTCATTTATCAAATAATTTTCTAAACCATATATTAAATAAAACATATTCCCACCTTATATAATTATAACATAAAAAAAGACCTATTAAAGTCTTTTAATATATTTTTTGGTTCCACTAATAATCAAAAAATTTCCAGTAATTTGATTATAACCTGCATCATCATTTAAGTTTTCTTCTTTAAATGTAGACTTATCGATATTTAAAGAAAAATCATTTAATTCTTTTTCAAATAATTCTACTGCTTCACTAGTACTATAACTACCTTCACCCTCAAATGTAACTATATTTCCTTCTTTATCTAATCTTTTAATATCAGTTGCAAAATCTAATACTATTTTGCCATTTGGTTTCAATACTCTTTTTATTTCTTTTAGAATACTTTTAACTGTCTCTACATCGAATAAATGAAGTGTTCCTGTACAAAATATTCCATCAAATGAAGAATCCTCAAACGGAAATCTTTTTGTTATATCTACTACCTTAGTAATTAGATTATTTGAATCACTATTTTCTTTTAAAATATTTAATTCTTTTTCATCAATATCTATAGCAGTTACAGAATCTGATATCTCTAGTAATTTATTATTAAATCTACCATCTCCTGCTGCTATATTAAGTATATTCCCCCTAAGAATTTTAATTGCATCTAAAGTTTCTTTTTCTTCTATTCCCCATTTTGACATGATCATCACCAAAAAAATTATAACATAAAAAAGACTTATTTTTCAAATAAGTCTCTTTTTGTAAATGGATAAGACATAAATCTTCTAAATGCTCTAAAGTTTGATAACCATACAAACTTAGGATTTTTCTTTTTATTATTTATAATTTTTTCTACCATAAATTTAGCAATAGTTTCTGGATAATCTCCAAGAATATTATAGATTTTTTTAGTTTTATCATCTATAGTTAGTTCTTTACCATCACCTAAACTATGATATATAAAATTAGTAATCATAATACCTGGAGTTATTTTACCTATAGTAATATTGTAGTCTTTTAATTCATTGGCTAAACTCTCTGTGAAATATGTTACTCCTCTTTTAGCAGTTCCATATATAGTTAGTTTTTCTATTTTAGCATCATTAGAACCATGTCCTTCAACATTATAGATTGATCCAAATTTTTGATTAATCATATATTTAGATACCTTAGATGAACATATCATTGTACCAATTAAATCTATATTAATTAATTTTTCTATTTCAGATGAATCAATATCAAAGACATAATTATCACTTTGATTTACACCGGCATTATTAATCCATACGTCTATTCTTTTAAATTCCTTATTAACAGTATCTATTACGTTAATAACGTCTTTTTCTTTAGTGATGTCACACGGAATAGCTAATACCTTGCCTTTTTTTATTTCTCCAAGTGATTTAGTTGCATCTTTTAATGCTTCTTTATTAATATCTAATATAACTACATTATAACCATTTTTCTTGAATTCTTAAGCCATTTCAAGGCCAAAGCCACGTGCAGATCCAGTTATTACTACTACTTTCATATAACCTCCGTTATTTATTTAATTTAGAGCCTTTTAAACTATTCATAGATACACCAGATAATATATTACTATCAAATGAATATGTTATTTCTTTTTCCTCTCTACTTCTTTTTAAAGCTAAAGAAATTAATTCATCAAGTAATTTAGTATAGTTTAAATCAGTAGCTTTCCATAAATGGAATGATAATGAACCAGGAATAGTATTTACTTCATTAACAAATATTTCCTTAGTATCTTTATCAATCATAAAGTCTATACGAATTACTCCAGAGCATCCTAAAACATCAAATGTTTTTAATGCTAATTCTTGTATTTTATCTTTAGTTTTCTTATCTATTTCTGCAGGTAATTTTAATACTGAAGCGTTCATTGATTTACTAGCTCCACCTTTTTTACCACCTGAAATATATTTATCTTTATAACTTAATATTTCGTCAGTCTTAACTGGTTCTTCACATTCAGATGCTTTAGCAGATTCATAATCTCCTACTACAGAACAGTTTATTTCTTTTAAATTCTTAATTGCTCTTTCAATTAATATTTTTCTTGCATATGTAAATGCATTTTCAATAGCATCAACTAATTCGTTTCTATCTTTAGCTATTTTAATACCTACACTAGATCCCAAATTAATAGGTTTAACTATTACTGGATACTTAAATTCTTTTTCTATTTCTTTAATAATCTTATCTGAGTTTATATTATAATCTCTTGAAGAAACGCATTTACAATCTAATATTGGTATATTATTATCTTTTAATACACATTTACATACATATTTATCCATACCAACTGCTGATGACATTACATCACAACCTGTATACGGTATATTAAACATCTTTAAGAATCCTTGTAAAGTTCCATCTTCAACATTAGTACCATGTACTATTGGGAAAGCTATATCTATATAATCATATACATTATCCTTAAATAATTTTTTTTCACATCTTAGTAATGCTACTTTATCATCTTTTTGGGCAAGCATTATTTGAGTACTATTTTTTATTAAATTATCTATATCTTTATAATTAGATATATCCCCAATTAAGTCTCCTACAAACATTTTATTATCTTTAGTTATATAGATAGGAATAACATCATATTTATCCTTATCCATGTTTTCAATTGCTTGAATAGCAGTTATTATTGAAACTTCATGTTCAACACTTTTACCACCAAAAAATACACCTACTTTAATTTTCATTTATATCATCCTCTCTACTTATTATAGTTATCTGGTAAATCATTCTCAAGTAAAATAGTAACATCTTTTAGATTCATTCCTATTATTTTTGAAACTGCTTCTGTAGGACTATCTACTATAAATAATTTATCTTTGTTATACTTCTTTTTTTCAATTCCTTTTAATACATATTTAGATACAGTGCTATTAACTATAAATATATAATCACAATCACACATGTATTCTCCAAATTCCTTATTATATTTTTCGGATTCATTACCAAGTTCAATTAATCCAGGAGTAACTATTATCCTAGTACCATCAAATTCAAGCAATGTATCAATTGCAGATTTTGAACTAACTGGATTTGCATTATAAGCATCATCAATTATATTATAATTACCTTTATTCAACAATTGTAATCTATGTTCTACACTCTTAATTTCTCTAACTCTAGGTACTAATCTATCTAATTCTATTCCTAAATAATTGGCAACTGCAATAGCACCAGTTATATTAGTAATATTATGTCTTCCAATTAAACTGGTTTTAAATTCTACATTATCAATTTTGAATTTTAAACCACTTGAAGAAGATTTTAAATCATAAGCATTATAATCTAGTTTTTTATTGTTAATACCATATGTTTTAATATTCTCTTTCTTTTGTTTAGAAATATATTCATTATCATAATTTAAAAATGTGATTCCACCATTTTTATTAACTGCATCATATAATTCAAATTTTGTTTTAATAACATTTTCTATTGATTTAAAGCTTTCTAAATGCTGAGGTCCAATAGAAGTTATCACTCCCAATTTAGGGTTGACAATATCACAAATTTCCTTAATTTCACCAAGTCTATATGCACCCATTTCACAGACAAAAATCTGATGAGTCGGTCTTAAATCTTCTCTTATAGTTCTTACTACTCCAAGTGTAGTATTATAATTTTTTGGTGTAGTTAATACTTCATATTTAGCACTTAAAGTTTTAACTAAGAAATTCTTAACACTAGTTTTTCCATAACTGCCAGTAACACCAATTACTAATAAATTTGGCATATTTTTAATTATCTTTTTAGCGTCATTTATATAATATCTTCTAAATGTAGCTTCAATTGGAAAATTAATAGTATTTGCTATAGTACATAGAAGAAATGAAAATATATTTAATAAAATCAATCCTATATATCCATAATCAAATATAAAAACAAGTGATATTATTATAGATTCTGTAATAAGCATTCTTATCACTCTACTTGTATATTTTAATGGTATCTTTGCCTTACTTTTTGGCATATTAATAATTATTATAATTACTAATATAACTGAAGCAAATATAATTGAAATAGTATTTCCTAAATATAATAATACTCCAGGAATAATAACACTTAAACTTCTTAATAATACTTTAAATATATTTTTCTTAATCCAATTAAAATATCTTGAATAAAAATAAGAATTTAACTGGAACATATGCATGTAATATAGAGATAATAAAATAAGATTAATTGCTAATAAAACTTTTATTATTAATTCCATTATTTACCTCCCGTCAAGAAATTCTTTATTATTAAATTAACATAAGCCGGATTTTCTAAAAAAACATAATGCGTACAATCTTTTATCATAATTAATCCCGCATCTGGTATCATTTTTTCCATTATTTTAGCATCTTCTAAAGGTGTTGCTATATCCCTTTCTCCCCATATTAGAAGAGTCGGAACCTTTATATTTGGTAAATATTCTCTTACATCCTCATTAATAATTTTTACCATTGTCTCTCTCATAACAGGGCTTGAATTTCTATAATCATCTGATCCAAAGTAAGATTGTAATTTATTTAGCATATCAGGAAATATTTTTTTCATTAGTTTAGATAGTGCAATCTTCTTTCCTATTTTAAAAATTCTTGTTCTTATTCTTAGCTTCAATGATTTTTTATGAACAATTCCTGCACTTCCTATAAAAATAATTTTATTAACTTTAAATTTAAGTTTTCTACTCATCATTTTTATTATTATTCTTCCACCATTTGAATGACCAATTAAATCTAATTCTTTTATTTTTTGTGATTCAATAAAATCTATTACAAAATCTATGAAATTATCAATATTCCAAGCATTTTTTGGTTCATCTGAGTCACCAAAACCAGGCATATCTAAACATATGACATTAGCATATTCTGATACACCATCAATTAATGTATTATAGGTATTTATTACTGTTCCCCATCCAGGTAAAATAAGTACTGTTTTTCCTTTACCCTTTTTTATATAATTTATTTTTAATCCGTCGATAATAGTTTCTATTTTAATCACTTCCAATTCAAAATATAGAAATATTCTCTATCATTATTAATAATATTCCATCATATATAATAATATACTTTTTTCGTTTATATGTCAACGAAACTAACATGTTCTGTAAAGTAAAAAATGAGTAGATTTACATCTACTCATTCTTACCTGATTCATTTTTAAATACTCTTAATAAATTAGATCCCTTTTGTCTTTTTGATTCTTGTTCTTCTCTTCTTTTATTATATTCGTTTATTGCAAATACAAAAGGATTAACAACTAATTCTTCAATTGAATCACATATTTTATTTTTATAGAAGTTTATTAATGTTTCATAATTACCTTCTGAATTAGCTTTATTCATAGCTTCTTGATATTTAGTTCTCTCATTAGCTTTAACATATACTGGAGGTAATCCTGCCCTTTCAAGTAAGAAATTAATTAAACCCCTTACACTTCTTCCATTACCATCAGGAA
>CAMUYN010000003.1 GCA_947165005.1 uncultured Bacillota bacterium | reverse complement strand
TTCATTATGCTTCTAGAGATGCAATGAATTTTGATGGATTTGGAGAAAGAATAATTGAAGATTTTTATAACATGGGTTATATAAATAATTTCTCTGATTTCTATAGTTTAACAAAATATAAAGATGAATTAATGACTTTAGAAGGTTTTGGGGAAAAGAGTATTAATAATTTACTTGAAGCTATAGAAAATAGTAAAAATAATAGCTTAGAAAGATTAATATATGCTCTTGGTATTAGATATGTTGGTAAAAAGACTGCTAAAATATTTGCTTATATGTTTAAGACTCTTGATTCGTTTATGGCGAGTAGATATGATACATTAAAGAATATTAATGAAATAGGTGAAATAATAGCTAAATCTGTAGTAGATTACTTCTCTGATGAAGATAATATAAAAGAAATAAATAAATTAAGAAATTTAGGTATTAATTTTGAATATTTAGGTAGTAAAATTGATACAAGTAATGATAAAATAAGTGGTAAGACTTTTGTTATTACTGGAACATTATCTAAATCAAGAGATTATTATAAAGAAATACTTGAATCTCTTGGTGGTAATGTTACTACTTCAGTTACTAAGAAAACAGATTATGTTTTACTTGGAGAAAATCCAGGTAGTAAATATGATAAAGCAAAAGAATTAAATATAAATATTATTAGTGAAGATGATTTTAATAATATGATTTAAAATTATCTTTAGGAGGTTTGGAATGGAGTATGCAATATATATAACATTAGATGAAGAATTAAAAGAAGACTATTGTTTAATATCTTCTGATGAATCTGATGAAATGATTTATTTGAATGTTTATACAAATGGAAAGAATAAAATAGATTTTAGAAAATTAAATTATTTTTCTTTTAATTCTTCTTATTGCTCAAATTTTATGTCATATTTTTCTTATGGTAGAAATGTATTTGATAATGCAAAAATACTTTATTTAACAAATTCAACGGAAAAAGAAAAAAACACAAAAGACGATAATAAAAAACTGATGAGTGTTGTTGATACCAATGGATTAGTAAATAAAAAAATATATTTGGATATTGGTGAAATATCATTAACGGATGATGATTTAGATTCTTTAAAACCATTTAAAAGATGTAAAGCAGGATTAGTTACATTTGGGGAAACAAATATTTATCATAATATAGAAGAATTAGAAACTATAAAAGATATAACTAATGAGATAGTAAAAAGGACTATAAAGCATGATTTTTCTCAATTAGAAAAAATGTTATATGCCTATGACATTATTAGAACTAATTTTGCAGTTAATAAAGAGTATGAAAAGAAAATGGAAAAAATACTTAGTTTATATACTGAACCCTCATTTTGTTATTCTTTAATATATAAAGAAGTGCTAGATAGATTTAAGATAAAGAATATTTATTCTTTTGGAAATTTTTTAATGGATGAAATGCGTGCTATTAATATTGCTTATGTAAATGATCCTGATTATGAAATAGAGGGAGTTTATTATTTTGATATAGGAAATAATAGTAAGCAGAGAATATTAAATTCAATAGTTGATATTCCAAAAGAAGATCCAAATGATGATTTAATTAATAATTATGAATCATTTTGTAAGACTAAAACTATGATGGAAATAAAGGGATGTCTTGATATAGATCATACTTTCGGTGATTTTGATGAAGACTTTATGAATGTATATGACTTTTTCTTAGAAAAAGAAGGAATAAATGGCGTATATAAACTTAGAGGTATATTAAATAATGTTGGATATTTCATAGATGGAAGAACTGTAATAGATTCATTTAAGGGAATAGAGGATGAAGCTGAACTTGATGAAATAAAAAATGATACTGAAAGATATGTTGAATTATTCTCTAATGATATTGAAGGGGAAGACTTCTTAGAAATGCTATTTAATGTTAGAAAAATAGAATATATAGAGAATAAGGAATTATATCCGTTAAGTGTTAAGGCCTTAAAAAAATGCTTATTTAAATCAGGATTTACATTTTCAAAAATGAATCTAGATTTTCAAGATGATCAGGAATATGAATTAGAGGATATATCTGAATTAATCGAAGAATCTTTTGAGTCAAGTTTTGAAGAATCAATTAATAATCAACATATTGAAGATAGGATTAGAACTTTAAAATTATCCTTAAATAATGAAAATAAACCTAATAAAGAAGAAAATAATTAAAAAAATTCAAAGAAATTTGAATTTTTTTTGTTTTTTTGGGGGAATTTTTATTTTTATCGCGAATATAAGATATGAAGGAGGAAAAATGAAGAGATTTTTTAAGATGATATTATGCTTATGTATAATGTTTGTTTTTGGAATAAAAGGGGCAAAAGCATATGTTGGTGAACATGTAAATCTAACTAAGCAAGAAATAGATAATGTATGGTCTTATCATTATCGAAATGGTGATATATGGTCTTATGGACAATTACCATTTAGATATGCTAATGATAAATTAGTATATTGTATTGAACCAGATGTTAGGATAGCAACAAATGATTATATTGTTTATGATTTTAATAGATCTGGTTATAGTGAAGAAAAAAGAAAGCAAATGGAATTAATATCATATTATGGGTATAAATATGATAACCATAATGATATTAAATACTATATTGCTACACAAGATCTAATTTGGAGGTTATCACCAGATGAAGAAATAAAATGGACAAAAGGAGGAGAATATGGTGAAGAAATTGATGTATCAAAAGAGAAAAATGAAATATTATCTTTAATAAATAAACATAATGTTTTACCTGAATTTAATGATTCTATAACTAATATTAAAGTAAACGAGAAAAAAGAATTTATAGATGCTAATGATGTACTAAGAAATTATGATATAGAATATTCTTCTGAAATAGAAGTAATAAAAGATAATAATAAATTAATTGTTACTCCTAAAAAACAAGGAGAATATACAATTGATTTTATACATAAAAAGAACTATGATTCTGGAACATTTTTATATGATAATTTTAGTACTTTAACCCAATCTATGGCAATATTTGGAGCACCAAATATTATTAATGGTAGTATGAAAATAATATCTGATAAAGTAGATGTAAATATTTATAAAAAAGATTTAGATACAAAGGAACTAATTAAAGATAAAGGAATAAAAATTAAAATAAAAGATTTAAATACTAATAAATATGTTACTGATATATTAGAATTTGATGATGGTAAAATAAATATTTCTCTAAAAGAAGGGAAATATAAAATTGAGGAAATTAAAACAGTAAATCCTTATTTAATAAATGATGGTTTAGAATTTACTATTACTAAGGATGATGTATCTAAAGAAATAGATTTCTTTAATAAGAAACAAGAGGGCAAGATATTAATAAATAAGATTAATGAAAATAATGAAAACCTTGAAAATGTTAAATTTAATATCTATGATTCAAATAATAACTTAGTTGATGAAATTAATACTAGTAATACTAAAACTGCATCAAAAGTATTACCTCTAGGAAAATATTATATTAAAGAAATAAGTCCTAATTATGGCTATGAACTAGATAAAAATATATACGAGATAGATTTATCTTATGATGATACAATCGAGTATATAACTAAAGAATTGGATGTAATAAACAAAAAAATAAAATGTGAAATATCTGTTTTTAGTATTTCTGGAGATATTAAATTAGACAGTGATTTTGAAGTATATGATTTAAATAATAATCTAGTTTATAAAGGAACAACAATAAATGGGGAAGCTAAATTTAATTTAGAATATGGTAATTATATAATTAAAGAAGTTAGTGTTCCTAACGGATATAAATTAAATGATAATGAAATTAATTTAGAAGTTAGTGATGATATATGTTCATCAAAAATAACTTTTAATAATGATAAAGTTATTATGCCTATAACTTCAAAAGAAAATGATTTTTCATATTTTATATTATTGTTTTTTAATGTAATTGGTTATGTCTTTATTAAGAAAACTAGTTAAGATATTCTTAATTGTTTCTTTATTTATATTGTTTATTCCTGTAACTAAAGAAATAAATCTGAAGAAAAAAGTAGAAAAAGTCATAGAAAATAATAATATTAATAATATATATTCTGGGTTTATCTATATTCCTAAATTTGATTATAAAAATTTGATTAAAGAAGGAGATGAATCGTTAGATGAAAACTTAGTTGAATTAACAAATTTTTCTGACAAAATAGATGGTAATAGAGTTATACTAGCAGGTCATAATAATAAGTATGTTTTTAATAAAATATATAATTTAAATATAGATGATCAGATTATTATTAGTAATTTTATAACAGATTATAATTATAAGGTTGTAGATAAAAAGGTGATTAAAGTAGATGATTTCTCATATTTTAATGAAGATAAAAGTCTATATTTAATAACTTGTACTAATAATAATCAAGAGAGATTTATTATAAAAGCAAAAAGAGAGTTATAACTCTCTTTTAAAATAATCTAAATAATGCAAGTATCAGAAATGTTATTGGACTTAAATACTTTATATATCTGTTATTTATCCTATTATTAAATAATGTGTTTCCGAGCCATATTAGAATAAAATGTGATATTCCAAAATATAGTGGTGTAATAAAAGGATTTGATTTTTCTAATGCTAATGTAAATGCGCAGACAGATGAATCAAGTCCCACACTTAAACCAATAGATATGATATTTAATAAATTAATATCTTTGATTTTATCCTTTTTAATTTCAACAAACGAATTAATTGACATAATTAAAAATAATATAAAACCAATTATTTTAATTATGTCATTCGTAATTACATCGGATATTTTATATCCGAAAAACATAACTGGATAAGCCATTAATATGGGTATTAATGATATAACTATTAATTTTTTTATTGGTATTTTAGTGTTTTTAAGACCAAGTGCACTTCCAGTAAAGAAACCATCTATACTTACACCAATGATAGATAATATTATCTCTAACATAAATGCCTCTAAAATATAATATTTATTTTGATATAAAATGTTACTGTGATATAATATTTTTGGTGATTTTATGTATTGTAGAAAATGTGGTAGGGAACTTGCTGATGATACAAAATATTGTCTTTACTGTGGACAAGGTAAAGAAGATATAGTGCTTACTGGTGATGAAAAAAAGGATGCTGCAGCACAAATGGACTATGGAACAATTGGAGGTATGTGTATAATAATATCCTGTATACTTCCACCAATTGGTTTAATTATGGCAATTATTTATCTTTGTACTATGGGTAGCAATAAGACAATGGAAAATAAAGAAAAAGGTAAAAAAAGATTTATTATTAGTATTCTTATTTCTTTAGCATGGATTGTAATTCCAATGATTTTTAGTATAGGTAGTTTAATTATTTCTTATTTCTTTAAATAGTGAGGAAATATGTTAAAGATTGGTAATATCGTTTTAAAAAATAATGTTGTTTTAGCTCCGATGGCTGGAGTATGTAATAGTGCTTTTAGAAGAATAGTTAAAGAATATGGAGTAGGCTTAATAGAAGCTGAAATGGTATCTGATAAGGCACTAGTTTTTGATAGCGAGAAAACTAAAAAAATGTTATTTATGACTGAAGAAGAAAGACCTATATCACAACAAATATTTGGTAGTGACAAAGAAAGTTTTGTTATTGCAGCAAAAAAAGTATATGAACTAATGAAACCAGATATTATAGATATTAATATGGGATGTCCAGTACCTAAAGTAGCAGTTAAATCTGAGGCAGGGGCAGGATTACTTAAACATCCAGATAAGATAAAAGAAATAGTAGAAGCCGTAGTAGAAGCAGTTCCGTGTCCAGTAACAGTTAAAATAAGAAGTGGATGGGATAAAAACAGTATAAATGCAGTAGAAGTAGCAAAGATAATTGAAGAAGCAGGAGCTTCTGCAATTACTGTTCATCCAAGAACAAGATCAGATGGTTATGAAGGCCAAGCAGATTGGAATATAATAAAAGAGGTTAAAGAAAATGTTAATATACCTGTAATAGGTAATGGTGATATAAAAACACCTGAAGATGCTAAGAGAATGATTGATGAAACTAATTGTGATGGTGTTATGATTGGTAGAGCAGCACTAGGCAATCCATATTTATTTAAACAAGTAATTGAATATCTAGAAACAGGTAATTTATTACCAGATTTAACTCCAGTAGAAAAGATAGATTTAGCTCTTAAACATTTAGAATATTTATCAGAGATTAAGCCAGAAAAAACTGCAGTACTAGAAATGAGGACACATGCTGCATGGTATATAAAGGGATTAAATGGTAGTACTGAAATTAAAAGAGAAATATTTAAATGCCAAAATAAGGCAGAATTAGTAAAAATATTAGAAGAATACAAGAAAAAAATATAAAAATATGATATAATTTAAGAAATTTGAGGTGAAATTATGAGAGAATTAAGTGAACAAGAAGTAATTAGAAGAAATAAACTTGATGAAATCAGAAAAACATGTAATCCATATCCAGCTAAATATGAAAGAACACATACATTAAAAGAAGCAAAAAATATAGAGGATGGAACTAAAGATGTAAAACTTGCTGGTAGAGTAGGTTTTGCTAGAAAAATGGGTAAATTATCTTTTGTAAAAATTAAAGATATAGATGCAAACTTCCAATTAGAATTTAGAGAAGATATATTAGGTGAAGAAAGATATGATTTCTTTAAAAGATTAATTGATTCAGGAGATTTTATTGGTGCTAAGGGAGAAATTTTTACTACTCAAACTGGTGAAAAAACTTTAAGAGTAGAAGAATTTACATTCTTAGGTAAAGCTCTTAGACCACTTCCAGAAAAATTCCATGGACTTCAAGATACAGAAATTAAATATAGAGAAAGATATGTTGATTTAATAACTAATGAAGAATCTAGAAAAGTATTTACTGGAAGAAGTAAATTCTACTTATTCTTAAGAAATTATTTAGATAAAAATGGATTCATGGAAGTAGAAACTCCAATTATACAAACTAGTGTAAGTGGAGCAACTGCTAAACCTTTCTTCACTCATTATAATGCACTTGATTTAGATTGTAATTTAAGAATAGCACCAGAATGTTATTTAAAGGAATTAATCGCTGGTGGTTATGATAGAGTATATGAAGTAGCAAAATGCTTTAGAAATGAAGGAATGGATCCACAACATAATCCCGAATTTACACAAATAGAATGGTATGCAAGTTATTGGAATTTTGAAGATAATATAGTATTCTTTGAAGATTTCATGAGGGAAGTTTTAACTTACTTAACAGGATCTCCAATAATAACTTATCAAGGTAATACTCTTGATTTTAGTAAACCATTTGAAAGAGTTAATTATGTAGAAAGAATGAGAGAAATATTAGGTTTTGATTTCTTAACAGAAACTAATGTTGATGAATATAAATCTAAAGTAGTAGAAAAAGGATTCTTTACTTTAAAGGATATGGATGATTATAAATCTATTTCAGGGTTAACTGATTTCTTATATAAGAAATTACTTAGAGCAAATATAATTGGACCTGTAGTTATGTATAATTATCCAGCCAGTTTAAAACCACTTGCTAGAAGAAATGATAATGACAAGAATATAGTTGATTGTTTCCAAGTTGTTGTATGTGGAGCAGAAATCTGTAATGCATATTCAGAACTTGTTGATCCAGAGGTTCAAAGAGCAACATTTGAAGAACAATTAAAAGCTAAAGAAGCTGGGGACGATGAAACAATGGATCTTGATGAAGACTATCTTCTTGCTATGGAACAAGGTATGCCACCAATAAGTGGACTTGGTTGTGGAGTGGATAGATTAATGATGCTTGCATTTGATCAAGCTTCAGTAAGAGATGTAATCTTATTTCCAACTATGAAACCAAACAAATAAAATATGCCTAGGCATATTTTTTTTGTTTTATTTTATATATGATTGTGATATAATTTTTATAGGAGATTAGAGGTGAGCATAAGAAATCAAAAAATTTAAAAATATTTGAAGGAGGATATATGAAAAAATATAATATTTTTAAAGTTTTAACTATTGTTATATTATTATCAATGGTTTTATCTTATTTTATTCCTGGTTCTAGTATAAATTATACTGGACTTGAAAAAGGAACAATATTACCAGTTACATTTGCTAATTTATTTTCTAACGGTATTACTACAGTTAATGCCGTAGTAACTACAATAATGTTTATACTTGTAATTGGGATATTCTACTGTGTTTTAAAGAAAACTGGTAGATATGATGCTTTAGTTGAAAATACAGCATCAGTATTTGATACTAATAGAGGACTATTTATAGTTATCACTGTATTTGGTCTTGGATTAGTTACATTATTCTGTGGTGATATACTACCAATGTTAGTTTTTGTACCTTTCTTACTTGATGTTTTAAGTAAATTAGGTTTTGGAAAACCAAGTAGTATATTAGCAACTATTGGATCTATAATTTTAGGATTCAGTGGAAGTACTTATACTTATTATATTAATCAATATTTATCTCTAACAGTTAAAGATAATGTTGTAGCAAAAATAACTGTAGGATTAATAGGATTAGTATCTATAGTAGCATTTATCTTACTATTTAATAAAAACAAAAAATTAGATGGAGAAGTAAGAAAATCAACAATGAAAAAAATGATTCCATTATATGTTACATTTATCTTATTACTAGTATTTGTAATACTAGGATTTGTTAATTGGAATGGATATTTTGGATTTAAAGGATTTGAAGATTTCTTAAATAATTTAAGAGAAGCCAAAGTTGCTAAAGTATCAATTTTTGATGCAATATTTGGTACATCAATTGCTCCATTTGGTGCATGGCAAAGTTATAACTTTGGGACTTTATTAATGTTTACTTCAGTAGTATTATCATTAATATATAGATTAAAAATAAATGATTTCTTTGAAGCTTTTGCAGATGGTTTAAAGAAGGCATTCCCTTATGCTGTAATTATTACTCTTGCTAATTTAGTATTAGTAAATGTTTACACATCAGGAATATTCTATACTATTTCAAATTTCATAAATGGTAAAGAAGTAGGTCTATTTAATAGTTCTGTAACAAGTATGCTTGCATCTATTATGTATCCAGATACTGGATATGCAGCTCAATTTACTCTAACATCTCTTATGGGAACAGCAGCATCTAAATATGAAGCTTTATTTGCTGTTACTTACCAAGCAATTTATAGTTTATTCTTACTAATATCTCCAACAAGTATATTATTATTAATTGCTTTACATAAGACAGAAACAAGATATATTGACTGGATTAAATTTATTGGTAAATACTTCTTAGTATTATTATTAGCTTATTTATTAGTAATAGCTATATTCTTAAAAGGATTTAATCAAAACGCTATTATATTCATGGTAGCTATAGCAGTTCTACTTGCATTTGTAATAGTAGTATCAAAAAGTAAAAAATCTAAAGAAGTAAAGAAAGAAGAACCAAAAAAAGTTGAAACTAAAACAGAAGAAAAGAAACCTGCTGTTAAAAAAGCAACTAAAAAAGTAACTAAGAAAACAACTAAAAAATAATGGGTTATCCCATTATTTTTTTGATAGTTCAATTATTAAATCAAAATCATCATCATTAGCCATAATATTTTTATGTAGTTCTCCACATTTTTCGCATTTATAAATTATCTTATATGTATCTTTAAACTTTTCTATATCAATTGGTTTTAATAATCCTTTACAAGGATTATTTCTATCACCTGGATTAATATCAACATGTTTTGAATAAAGACAGTATGGACAATGATCTCTTGCGGTATATCCTAATTCGTTTACTTCTTTATGACAATTTTCACATATAAAATTTTCATCAATCATATTAAATCTTTTCATGCTTTAATTATATATTATTCCTTTGTATTTATCAAGAAATAATGATATAATGATTAAGGTAGGTGAAGCATATGGAAACGAACTTTGTTATTAACGACTTTGAAGGTCCATTAGATTTATTACTTCATTTAATTAAGACTAATAAAATGGATATATATGATATATCTATTTCTAAGATAACTGAAGAATACTTAGATTTTATAAATAAAATGGAAGAAATGAATTTAACAGTAGCATCTTCATATTTAGTTATGGCTAGTGAGTTATTAGAAATTAAATCTAAAATGCTATTACCTAGTTATGATGATGAAGAGGAAGAAGATCCAAGAGAAGATTTAGTAAATAGATTAGTAGAGTATCAAAAATATAAAGATATGATAGCTTCTTTTAAAGGTTTAGAAGAAGAAAGAAAAGAATTCTATACTAAAGATCCAATTAATTTTTATAGCTTAAGTGATAAACATATTGAAAATGATGGATCTGTATCTGTTGATGATTTAGCTATGGCACTTTCTAAATTCTTAGAAAGAAAAGAATTAGAAAAACCAATAGAAACTAAAATAACTACTAGAGAAATATCTATTGAAGAAAGAAGTAGAGATATTAAAAAAATACTTAAATCTAAGAAAAAAGTCTCTTTCTTTGAATTATTTAAAGAAAGAACTAGAGAGTATGTAGTAGTTACATTTTTAACAGTACTTGAAATGGCTAAGAATAAAGAAATTATTATTACACAAGAAAATAATTTTAATGAAATATATGTAAGCAGTAGGGATGGTGAAAAAGATGATTAGTTCAGTAGAAGCATTATTATTTGCAGTAGGTAGTGAAGGATTATCTAAAGAAGAATTACTTGATATATTAAATATTAGTGAGGAAGAATTAGATAATATAATTACTAAACTAAACGAAAAATATTCTAGTGATGATTCTGGAATAGAACTTAAAGTTTTAGGAAATAATTATAAATTAGTTACTAAAGAAAAAGAAAATGAATATTTAAAATCACTTGCTTTAGAAGTAAGTAATAATTTAAGTGATGCAGCACTTGAAACACTAGCTATAATTGCATATAATGAACCAGTTACTAGATTTCAGATTGATGAAATAAGAGGAATTAATTCTTCTCAAATGCTTAGAAATTTAATAGCAAAAGGATTAATTGAAGTGTCTGGTAAAGATGATAATAGTCCAGGAAGACCTAATTTATATAAGACTACAGATGTATTCTTAGATTATTTTAATCTATCTAATATAAATGAACTTCCTAAGATAGAAGAACAAACTGAAGTACTTGAAGATGATGATTTATATAATTCAAGATATAAGGAAGAGGATACTTTATGATAGGAGTTATTGTTACATCTAAAATTGAATGGGATGCATTACTTAAAGTATATGATATTGATAAATCTTTAACTGATTCATATATTTATGGAGATTATTATAAAACTAGTATATATAATAAAGAAGTATTACTTTTTAGGAGTATTGGAAGAAAAGCAATGGCTTCTGCAGCAGTTCAATATATGATAGATAAATTTAATCTTAAAAAGGTAGTATTTATAGGTACATGTACTTTAGTATGCGATTATCTAGATTATGAAGATATTATTATTCCTGATAGAGTATCAGAATATGATTTATCTATTAGAGAAGTAGAACCTTTAATAAAAGAGAGTAGTATTATTAAACTTAATAAAGTAAATGTTACTATGAAATATTTTGATGGGCTAATTGGTACTAGCGATAAGTCATTAATAACTAAAAAAGATTATTTAATGGCTAGAGAAACAGATATGGTAGCATCTGATACAGAAGCTGCATCAATTGCAAGAGTATGTAAATTAAATAATATCGATATAGTTATAATAAAGGGTATCAGTGATAGAATTTCTGAAGAAGGAGATTATTCTGCACAAACTGAAGCATATGAAGAAACTGCTCCTAGAATAATAGACAATATTACTCGTAATTATTTAACTGAGGTTCTATGAAAAAAGTATTAATAATTATATTACTAATATTTTTTGTGTGTGGATGTACATCCTCTGAAAAAAAGGATTATTTAAATTATATTGATGAACTTAAATCAGTAGAAAAAAGTTCTGATTCTTATCCGTTTAATATAGAAATTAAATATGATAAAATCACTTCTAAAGAAGTAAGATATCAAGTAATACTTGATAGTGTAAAAAAAGATATTAATGACATAACTATAATCTGTTATCATAATAAAAAGACAGATGATATATATCCATCTATGGGCATATTTGATGAAAAAGAATCATTAAAAAAAGATAAGAAACCAAGTGGACTTATCTTAGTAGGATATATTCCATATAAAGGAGATATAGAAGATTTTAATATAACTATGAAAGTATTAGTTAAGTATAAAATTGATAATAAAGAATATAAAATACATTATGTGACAAAAAAATAACATTTTATATGTTATTTTTATTTTGGTGATAATTATGAAAGTAAAAATATTTGATTTTGAACATGAACAAGATCTAGAAGATAGCATAAATGAATTTATTAGTGATAAGAAACTAATAGATATAAAATATAGTATTAGTAATTCTATTTATGGTGATGAACAGATATATTGTTATTCTGCTTGTATAATATATAAAGAATTACATCATGTTTAAAGAATTTTGATAAGTTTTGTTATAATCTAATGCTTCTGGATACATAGAGTTTTCTAATCTAGAAACTCTAGTTTTTAAATTATTTATTTCATTCTCTAATGTTTGAATTTGATAATTTTGAGATTGATTTATATTGCTATTTTGACATGTATTTCCTCCTTGAATAAATGATGGCATAGGCATCATATAATTTGGATACATATTCATCATGCTATAACTTTCAAAACCTGGTCTATCCATACTAATTACCTCACTTTCTAATTTAATATATGCATATACCCATAATTTGTATGGGCTAATTTTATATAATTAAAATAATAGGACCATAATTAATTATAGTTTTATTATTCATTTTATTATATAATATTTTCTAGGTGATTTTGTATGAGACTTAGAAATAATAAGAATGCTAAAGGAATAATAACTAATTCAGAGTATGTTATTAATAATCCAAAAGATTATAAAGGTAAGTGGAATACTATTTTTAATAATAAAAATAAAATATATATAGAGATAGGCTGTGGAAAAGGGGATTTCATAATAGCAAATGCTATTAATCATCCAGAAAATAATTATATAGCTATTGAAAAATATGATACAGTATTAATGTATGCAGTTAATAAAGTAGAAAATGATATACCTAATCTTAGATTTATTAGAATGGATGCTTTAGAAATAAATGAAGTGTTTGATAAAGAAATAGATTTAATATATCTTAATTTCTCTGATCCTTGGCCAAAAGAAAGACATGCTAAAAGAAGATTGACACATGAAAGATTCTTGAAATTATATGATTCTATATTTAAGAATAATAAAACTATATTTATGAAGACTGATAATATTCATTTGTTTGAGTTTTCTATTGAAAGTTTAAGTAATTATGGATATAAATTAAAAAATATATCTTTAGATTTACATAATAGTAATATAGAAGAAAATTTTATGACTGAATATGAGAAGAAATTTAGTGAAAATGGAGTAAGAATAAATAGATTAGAAGCATATAAAGATTAATTTTAAAAAAGTACTTTTAATAAGTATTTTTTTTTGATATAATTATAAGAGATAAAAGTAGGTGCTTAAATGAGACTAAAAAAGATAATTCTATTTTTATTAATTTTTTTATTTACTGGGTGTACTATAGTAAATATTAATACTAAAGACTATTTAAAAAATATAAATAATATTATTAAAAGAGATAATAAATATACTAGTGATAATGCAATAGGTTACCAGTATAAATTACCTATTGGAGTAACTAAAATTGAATCAAATGAATTTAATGAAGTATTAATTTGTAATGATGAAAAATATTATTTATATGCAGATGTAGTTAGTTATTACTATAAGACTAAGACAGATTATAAAGTTGATAAAAAAGCTTTTTTATCTAGTAAATTAGAATATAAAGATAAATATGGTTATGTAGAAGTAAATGAAGATAATGATAAATACTTTGTTGAAATGATGTATAACTATTCTAAAATTGAAAGTTATATAGATAAAAAAGATTTAAAAAATACTCTTAATAATATGGCTTATATATTATCAAGTATAAAGTATAATGATAAAGTAATTGAAAATATACTTGGCGATGAAAAATACAATTTAAGTGCAAATCAAAAGTATAATATATTTAATGTTAAGAAAAATAATACTAGTACTTTTATAAAATATGAAAAGGATTATGATACATATAATGGAGAAGAAGCTAGTAAAGATTTAATTGAAAAGAAAGAAATTGAACGTGACGATGATTAGAGGTGAAATTATATGAGTATTATGAATAAGGTTAAGAACTTTTTCTATGAAGATGTAGAAGAAGATTATGAAGAAGAAAAAAGAGAAGAAAAAAAGAAATTTAATTTTTTCAAAAAAGAACCAAAAATAGAAACAAAAGAGGAAATTAATGAAGAAGTAGCAGTAGATGTTAAACAAGAGGCAAATAATGATCTTTCTGAAAGAGAATTATTTAAATCTGAAAGAACATTTAATTTTCCTATGGATATGGGCGATGAAATATTTGATAAAGAAGAAAAAGAAGAAAAGAAAGAAGATACTTTTGTTAGAAGAGAACCTGTTAAAGAACAGACATATACAAGAAGTATTTATCATAATATTTCAAGAGAAGAACCAAAACAAGAGGAAAAGAAACATTTCAAACCATCTCCAGTTATTTCACCAGTATATGGAATATTAGATAAGAATTATACTGTTGATGATGTAGTAGATGCTGATAAGACAAAAGAATTTTCTTTTGATAAAAAGATAGTAGATTATGATAGCGTAAGAAATAGAGCATATAAAGATGTTGATGAAGAATTAGAGAAGACTATGAATAATGATATATTCTATAATCTTGATAGAGAAGAAGAAAAAGAAGAAGAATTACCAGTTGAAGAACCTTCAGTTATTATTACTTATGATGAAATAGAAGCAGAAGTTGAGGAACCAAAACAAGCTGAAGAAGTAGAATTTAAAGAACCTGAAGTAATTGTTCCTAAAGAAAAAGAAGAAATTCCTGAGGAAGAAGAGGAAGATGATATAGCCCCTGATGTTAAAATAGAAACACCTAAGAAGAAAAAAACTAAAAAAACAGAAGAAAAAGAAGATAAAAAAGAAGATCTATTTAATTTAATAGATAATATGTATAATGAGGAAGAAGAGGAGGAAGAATAATAATGATGGAATATTTAAGTCAGTTATTGCCTATAATAATATATATACTATTAATTGCTCTTATTATTTTATTAATAATAATATCAATTAAGGCAATAAAAGCATTAAATAAAGTACAAGATGTAGTAGATAATGTTGATAAGAAAGTTAAAACATTAGATGGCGTATTTGATGTTATTGATCTTGCTACAGATAAAATATCATTATTAAGTGATAGAATTATTAATGTAATTGCTGGAGCAATTGAAAAAGTATTTAAAGTTAGTGACAAAAAGTCAAAAAGATTAAAGGAGGATAGTAAAGATGAGTAAAAGAAGTGGTATTGGTGGTTTACTTTTAGGTGGAGCTATTGGTGCCGGAATAGCATTATTGTTTGCTCCTAAAAAAGGTGAAGAATTAAGAAAAGATTTGTTAGAAAAAATTAGTGAACTTTGTGATAAATTAAAAGATATTGATGAAGATGAAGTTAAAGCTAATATTGAAAAGAAAGTAAAAGAAATAAAAGATGGTATTAAAGATTTAGATAAAGAAAAAGTTAAATCCATTGCTATTGAAAAAGGTGAAGCATTAAAGAAAAAAGCTACTGAATTAGTAGAGTATGCTAAAGAAAAAGGAACACCAGTACTTGAAAGTACTGCTAAAAAAGTAAAAGCAGAAACTGCTAAAGTAGTTAGAGAAGTATTAAAAAAATTAGAAGAAGAGTAATTCTTCTTTTTTTATTTATTAATATATGCTATTATTAATAAGTAGGAAGATATACTAATATGAAGAAAATAATAAAGAATATTTTAAAATATATAATAATTTTTATAGTTACTGTTTTAATATTATTTGGGTCTTTAGTATTAACAGCTAAAATACCAAAAAGTTCAATTGAAAAAAATATTAAAGCAAGTTTAGATTTTTATAAAAAATATAGGGGTATATATTATTTTACGTATAAAAGATATGATACATATATTCATTATTATGCTGATACAAGAAAATTAAATATTTTATATAATATTGATTCAAACGATGCCATTAAATCAGTATTATGGGATAAATTTTATCAAGAAACACATATGGATTCAAATGTAGATTTTATTAATCTTGTTGAAAAAGATAAAGAACCTAATACTAATTATTTAAGATATTGGAATGGCTGTATGGTATTTTTAAGACCATTACTTACTATAATGAGTATGGATAAAATATATTTAATTAATATTATTATTTTAAGTATATTGGCTTTAATATTATTAGTATTATTATTCTTAAGATCCAAAAAAATGGCTATTATATTTATTATATCTTTAATATTAACATCTTGCTGGTATGTACCAATATGTATTGAATATTCTGTTATGTTTTATGTTATGATAATAACATCAATTCTTACTTTATTAATTGATAAAAAAGATAGTGATGTTTCTAAATCAAATAACAAACTATTAATATTATTCTTAATTACAGGAATAACTGCAACTTTCTTTGATTTTCTAACAACAGAAATTTTAACTATATTTGTTCCATTAATATTTATAATAATTATTAGAAAAAAAGAAAATAGATTAGAAGATTTTAAAAAGACAACTATATTTATTTTAAAAGCATGTATTTTATGGTTTCTGGGTTATGGATTAATGTGGTTGACTAAATGGGTTCTTTCATCATTAATACTAAAAATAAATGCATTTGATTATGTGAAAAGAAATTTTACTCTTAGATTTAATGGCCTACAAGGTATAGAAAGTAAAACGGTATTATATAAAAATGTTATACCTAGAAATGTTTTTTGTATTCCTTTTATGTATTATATAAGAGAAAATTTTGATAAATTAATAGTTAAATATTTTGTATTCTTATTTATTATGTTAATTTTAATATTTATAGATTGGAAAAGTCTAAAGGAAAAGAAATATTATATATTCTTATTAATTATTAGTTTTATGCCATATGTAAGATATTTAATATTAGCGAATCATTCATATAAACATTTAATGTTTACATTTAGAGATCAAATAATAACATTAATAGTTCTTATATATATAATTATAGATAGCTTTAATTATAAATTACTATTCAAGAAAGTAGATGTTAATATCCCTTTAAAGAACAAAAACAAAAAATAGAAGAATAATTTTTCTTTTTTGTTCTTTACAAATATACCCGGGGGATGTATAATATTAATATAAAGTAGGAGGAAATATGGATAATAGAAAAATCACAATACCAATAGTGATAGTTTTAATTATTGCTGTAGTAAGTTTAGGAGTAGCATTTGCAGCATTTAGTACAACGCTAAATATAAATGGTACTGCAGCAGTAGAATCAACAACTTGGGATATATTCTTTACATCACAAGATGATGGGCCAAAACCAACACAATCAACAACAGTACCAGCAGCGAATATATCTACAGGAGGAACAACAGCAGAAAATATATCGGCATCATATGTAGCAACAACATATACATGGAATGCAAGTTTTAAATCACCAGGAGATAGAATAGTATATACTATCTATGTAAAGAATGGTGGAAACTATAATGCACAAGTATCAAATATAGTTAAACCAGCAGTTCAATGTACAACAGATCCACAAAATGCATGTCAATATATAAGTTATAATTTATGGACAGACTCAACAGGAACAACACCATTAACAACATCATTCACAGTGGATGCAGGAGATACAGAAGTATTTTATTTAATAGCTGAATTATCATCTTCATATGGAGGAAATGATGGATCAGGATTAGTACAATCAGATTTAACAACAGATGCAATATCAGCAACTGTAACATTCCAACAAACAAGTTCAGCAATATCTAATAATGCTGGAAATGGTGGTAACGGTGGTAATTCACCAGCCAATATAACTTATTATGGAAAAATAGATACTGAACAAGGTACCAGTGCAGATTGGGTTAATAGTTTATCAGATTTATCTGCTCAAGATGCTTATATTAAAAGTTCGGGTGGTGAATCATTTACATGTTTAGTTTATAATTCCACAGAATATTGCATTGGGACTTCAAGTACTACATCAGATTTAGAAACACTATGTCAAACACTTGGATGGGAATACCAAACAGAGGTTTCATCAGATCCAATTGGCTCATGTAATTATTTTGTTGGTTATGATGTAGCAGCTTATATTAATCTTACAGAGACTAAAAGCGTAGACGTTTCTGGCTTAAGTGGCACAAATTGTGGGATAGATCCACTCAATCATTCACCAGCTACTTATTGTAATTAATTCAGGAAGATGCATATATAATTATAAGAAGAAGTATTACTTCTTCTTTTTTATTGACTAAAATTTAAAAATAAAATATAATTAATTTATAGTTAATGAAGAAGATATTATAAGTAATTAATAATATTATTTGTAGAGATTAAGTGGTTGGTGAAAACTTAAATTAATATATTAATGAAATACAAATATCATAGTTAACACGTTAATTACGTTATAATTAAGAGTGCATAGTTTCTATGAAGTAAGGTGGTACCACGGTAATTCGTCCTTACATTTATAGGGGCTTTTTTTGTTTAAGGAGGATATATGAATTTATTTGAAGACTTAAAATGGAGAGGTTTAATTAAAGATGTAGCTGGAGAAGATTTAGAAGAAAAACTAAATAGTGGAAATCTTACCTGTTATGTAGGAGCAGATCCATCCGCAGATTCTCTTCATATTGGATAATTACCAACATTTTTAATGGTAGAAAGATTAAAAAGAGCGGGACATAAGGTAATAGTTTTAGTTGGAGGAGCTACAGGTAGAGTTGGTGATCCAAGAGGAACTAAAGAAAGAGAAAAGAAAGAAGTATCTGAAGTAGAATATAATTTCTCTAAAATACAAAAACAAATGAAAAAGTTATTTGGAGAAGATCAATTAGTATTAAATAACTATGATTGGTTTAAAGATTATAACTATGTAGATTTCTTAAGAGATATAGGAAAATATGTAAATGTTGCATATATGGTTAATAAAGACTTAGTTAAAAGACAAATGGAATCAGGCATATCATATGCAGAATTTTCTTATATGTTAATGCAAGGATATGAATTTAAATATATATTTGAAAACTATGGAGCAACTCTTCAATTTGGAGGTTCTGATCAATGGGGCAATTTAACTACAGGTATTGAATTAATAAAAAAATTAAATAATACTGAAGTATATGCTTTCTCAGTACCATTAATCGTAGATTCTACTGGAAAGAAATTGGGTAAGAGTGAAGGTAATGCTTTATGGTTATATAAAGAAAAAACACCTTCATCAAAAAAGAAAACAAAGAAAGAAGCATAAGCTTCTTTTTTTAATATTATTCATTGATTTTATATATTCTGATTTTTGATAAATGTAATCCTTTAGCATGTACAATCAAGTTCTCTCTTTTTTCAGGTGCTTCAATCACTTCAAAAGCGTTAGCAAAATTAGTTATATCATCTGGGATTTGTGATAATATTTCTTCTAAAGATGCTTGCTCTTTGTGTGTATGTAAACATAGGAAATCGGTGATTATTTCAATGCTGTTACTATCAATTAATTCTGTCTTGTTTTCTTCACTATTCCAATTATAATTTTTTAATAATTGCTCCAATGTGAAAGTATTTAACTTATATTTTTTTTCTTGAATTGATATAATAGGTTTTATTTTTGTGTATAAAAGTATTAATTTATTATTATCAATTTTTCTCATATATGGTGGTAATATAATAATATTTATTTTTTTGTTCTTTTCATTAGTATTCATATAATTTCTCCTTTTAAGTGCTTATTATACAACTTTTTATATTTTTTTGCAACTGAAAAAAATTTATATATATTCTTTGAATGTTATTGACAATTGATATATATGGAGATAAAATAAATTAAATTATTTATGAGGGGTGAGATTTATGAATAATATAAAAGTATTGGTAGAAAGAACAATAGTTTTTGAAAATTTAAATATTAAATACAATTTAATATGCTTTTTTGCCCCAATAAAAATGAAAACGGTAACTTTAACATATAGTGTTTAAGCACCGTTTTTTTGTTGCTATAAATTAAAAAAAAGCAACTATATTAAGTGTAAATAATTTAGCAATAAATAAGGAGGGAAAAATGATAAAATTTGATGATGAATATTACAGAAGTGTTATTAACAAGTATGGCTATAATGCAATGGATTTTAAACCTATTGATTTTAGTTTAAGTAATATCAGTAGAGATGTTATGAAGGAAAAATGGTTATGCCATTATAAGGCAGAAAAATTTGTTAAAGGTGTTAATGACAAAAAACAGATTATTACTACTGGAATAGGTTTGAGTGGAACACCACATATGGGAACATTATCTCAAATATTAAGAGCAATCTTTTTACAAAAAGCAGGATTTGAAGTTCAGTTTGTTTTAGGAGATTTAGATTCCTATAATGCTAGAAATCAGTCTTTAGAAGTGCTAAAAGAACGTGCTGATAAATATACTAAGTTTATAAAAAAGTTAGGCTTTGATGAAACAAAAGGAGTATTAAGAACACAAATTGATCATCCTGAAATATTAAAAACAGCTTATTTGATTTCAAATTGCTTAACAGATGAAGACTTTTTAGAAGCGGAAGAAGATTTATCCGAATTATATAAGAGCAAAAATATATATAAGGGAATTGACTTTAAAGTTAAACAAGCAATTTTATTGATGGTTGCAGATTTCATCCATTTGGGATATGTAGATAATTATGAAAACGTTTTAGTTATGTTAGGTTTAGAAGAACATTTATATGTTAGAATTGCCCAAAAAGTTGTAGAACGCATGAATCTTGATATGACAATCGGAGCATTATATTCTAGAGTAATAAAGGGGTTAAATGGTTATCCAAAGATGAGTAAGAGTATTCCTGATTCATCTATTTCTGTGGACATGACTCCTGATAAGATATATGATCTTGTTGTTAATAGTAAAGATGAATATGAAAAACCAGAGGATTCAACAATTTTTCAAATGATGAGTGCAGTATCATATTATTCTCCAGAAGAATTAGAAGAATTATATAAAATTTGTGAAGAAAAGGGTGATAAATGGCTAGAAAGCAAGAAAAAATATGCAAAAGTATTAATTGATATATGTGGGGCGTGGGATAATGAATGAATATAAAAATTTAAAAGAATTATTATATAGATTAAATGTAAATTCAAAATATGATATAGATTTACTTAGGTCTGCATTCTCTGAGATTTTAAATGTTAAAAATGATAATATTAGAAATACTATGTTAGGATCCTTTTTGACAGCAATTATGACTAAGAATCCAACATCTGATGAAGTAGTAGCTTTACTAAAAGAAGCATTTAGTTTGGATAATTATAATCCTATTGAAAGAAAAAAAATACAAATAGATAATCATGAAATAGTAACGTTAGCAGGTAGTGGTAAAAAAGGGGTTAAAACAATTAATATTTCAACAGCAAGTGCTTTACTTGCTTCAAGTATGGGGGCGTATGTTGTTAAACCAGGATCTAAATCAACTTCGTCAGTTACTGGGTCCGCTGATTTTATGGAAATAGTAGGCGCTAATAAAGATATTACATTAGATGAGAGTATAGATATATTAAATGACTGTGGTTTTGCATTCTTTTGCATAGAGGATATTATTCCTAAATTTGACAAAATATATGGTGGTAATTTTTTTGCTCCACATGTTTTAAGTTTTGGATTGGCAGCATTAATTTGTCCAGTAAAAACAGATTCACTTTTATATGGTTTAGCACATCCGAATGTAGAATTATCATTAGATGTTTTAAAGAAATTTGGCAACCAAAATGTTTTAGTTGTTTCTAGCACAGATGATGGAATTCATTTTATTGATGAAATGGGAGTATATGGTGAGACAAAGATAATTGGTACAAAAGACGGAATAAATAATGGTAATTTATTAATTTTTAATCCGATAAAAGAACTGGGTTTGCCAAAATATACTTCTAGAGATATAGCACAAGGGAAAACTAAAGAGGAAAACATAAAATATATCTTAAGCGTTTTAGCAGGTAATGGCTTAGAAGCACATGAAGATATAGTATGTATTAATTGTGCTAATATATTGTATTTGTCTAGAATGGTTACAAATTATAAAGAAGGCTATGTAAAGGCAAAAGAAGCAATTAAAACAGGGCAAGGATTAGATATGTTAATCAAATATATAAAACATACAGGCGGAAATAGTAACAAAATTTATAAATTATTAGGAGAAAAGCATGCAAAGGATTTTTTATAAAGAAAAAAATGATTTCTTTTTTGAAACATTTGAAAAGAGAAAATGTAAAAATGATGAAATAGAAATAGAAACTAGATATCTGGGCTTGTGTAGTAGTGATATTCTAAAGTTTTTAAAACAAACTCCAAATAAAAACTATATTAATACAAATATATTAGGACATGAAATTATGGGAGTTATAAGCAATTTTGGAGAGAATTGCGAAGGTTTTAGTATTGGAGATAAAGTAGTAGTAAATCCTTTTGATGTTGCTCTTGAACATGCTCCATGTGAAAGCTTTAGTTTATGTAATGATATTAAAATTGTAGGAAGAGATATAGATGGTGGTTATTCGGAAGTAGTTTATGTTCCTAAAAATTGTGTTTATAAGTTATCAGATAACATAAACTATGAAGATGCAATATTTATTGATGATATTGCAGTAGCATTACATGGAATTAATTATATAAAAGAAATCAAAAAAAATAATATAGAAAATATAGCAGTTATAGGAGATGGGCCTTTAGGAATAATTTGTTATAGAATATTAAAATCAATGTATAGTGATAAGAATATTATATTGTTTGCAAAACATAGAGATAAGATTAAGAATTTAGGTATTAATTATTTGCTGTTTGATGAAATAAAAAAATGTGATATAAAATTTGATGTTATATTAGAAACAGTTGGAGGGAAACAATCTGACACTTTAAACACTTCAATAGAAGTAGGCAATAATAATTGTTTAATTCTTTGTTATGGAGTATATGCATTTAATTATCTTGCAAATATTAATATTAGGACACTATTTTATAAGCAAGGCACTTTAAAAGGAATAAACTCATACTGTAATATACATAATGACTTTAAGAAGGCATTAGATTTATTAGAAAAAAAAGACATTCAAGTTAACGATTTGATTTCTTATAGAATTGATTTTTTGTCATCAGTAGAATATATAAAAAATTACGAAAATATTAAGGATAATATTAAAACAGTATTTGAGGTCAAAAAATGAAATTAATGTTTTTTGATATAGATGGTGTAATTTATAAAAATAAAAAAAGTAATGATAAATTATTACTTTTTTTACAAAAAAATAAGATTCCTTTTATTTTTTGTACAGGCAGAGGATATTTAAGAAGTTTAGAAATCGTAAATAATTATTTAAATGAATTACCAATTATTATCGAGAATGGTTCAAAAATAGTAACAAAAAATAATGAAATAATTTATCAAAGATTTTTAACTCAAAATGAAAAAAAAATATTAAAATATATCGATTATAAGGAAGTAGAATATATATTATTTAATCCATCTAATTCAAATAATTATATACAGTATGGAGATAAAACTTTACTTTATGTGTCAAAAAGAATTAGTAATTCTAAAGATTTTTATAATGAAGTATTGGTAAATGATATTTGTCAAATCACAATTAAATTTAAAAGTAATGAATGTGTTAATGCTTTTATAGATAAATGTAATAATAATAATATTAATGCTATTAAGTCCGAAGATTATATTATAATTAATTCAAAGGGTATAAATAAAAGAACTGCAATAGAATTCATAATAGATAATATTTTTATTAATGATGATATTTATGTTTTTGGTAATGATTATAATGATATAGAAATGTTTGGATTAAAGAAAGGAAAAAAAATTGCAATAATAGATGATAATACACCAGAAGAATTAATTTCATTATCTGACATTCAAACAAGTTATGAAGATTTATATAAGGTAGTTTTTAATATAGTTAAATATCAAAAAAATTGACATTTTGATATAAAAATGTTAATATATGCAATGTTATTTGAGAGGGGAGTTAATATGGAAAAAAAACCTTTTGATATACTAAGAGAAAGAGGATATGTATATCAAGCTACAAATGAAAAAGTAATTGAAGAAATGTTAAACGATAGTGAACCAAAAGTGTTTTATATAGGTATAGATCCAACAGCGGATAGTTTACATATAGGACATTTCTTTGCGCTTACAATGGTAAGAAGATTACAAGAGAAGGGACATCATCCAATAATTGTAATCGGAGGGGCTACAGCTTTAATTGGTGATCCAACTGGAAAAAGAGATATGAGAAAGATGCTAACTAAAGAACAAGTAGCATACAATAAAGCAGAAGTGAAAGAATTAGTTAAGAGATTCGTAGATGTTGATGGAGATAATCCTGCACTAATATTAGATAACGCAGATTGGATTAATCCAGAATCATATGTTGATTTTATGAGAAAAGTTGGAGTACATTTTAATGTTAATAAAATGTTAGCTACTGATTGCTATAAAAACAGATTAGAATCTGGTGGATTAACATTCTTAGAAATGGGATATATGTTAATGCAAGCTTATGACTTTGTATATTTAAATGAAAAATATGGGTGCGTATTAGAAGTTGGTGGTTCTGACCAATGGGCAAATATGATAGCAGGTGTAGAATTGGCTAGAAAAATGGATTTTGCAAATGGTTTAGAAGATAGACAATTACAAACATTAACATGTCCGTTATTAATAAAGGCAGATGGAGAAAAAATGGGTAAAACAGCTAGTGGAACATTATGGGTTTCAAGAGAAAAAACAACTGTTTATGATTTCTATCAAATGTTTATGAATTCATATGATGAAGACGTAGAAAGATTATTATCATTCTTTAGTAATTATGAAATGGAAGATATAAAGAGAATGTGTACTGAAGATATAAGAAATGCTAAAAAAATAATGGCTTTTGAAGTAACAAAATTAGTACATGGAGAAGAAGAAGCTTTAAAAGTAAAGAAAGCAAGTGAAGAAGTATTCTCAAATGCTGGTAATTCAGAAAACATGCCTCAATGTGGAATAAGTGCAGATGTTATGGGAGAAGGTATTCCTATTGAAGAATTAATGGTATTAATAAAAATGGCTAAATCAAAATCAGAAGTTAGAAGATTATTGCAACAAGGGGGTATATATTTAAACAACGTTAGAATGCAACAAGAACAAAATATGGTTACTCCTTCTGATATTACAGACGGTGGATTTGTAGTAAGAAAAGGAAAAAAGAATTACATGAAAGTTTTAGTTAAGAATAATAATTAAAACTTTTTTTTGTTTATTTTTATAAAATATGTGTTATAATTAGAATGTAATTAAATGTTGATGAATAATTAGTAGTTTTTAAAATATATTATTAGAGAACTAGTGGTTGGTGAAAACTAGTGTATTTTTAAGAATGAATTACATATTCTGAATTTAATCGGTAATTCCGTTATAATTAGAGTGCATAGTTTCTATGAAATAAGGTGGTACCGCGGTAATTCGTCCTTATATTATAGGAACTTTTTTTGTTTAAGGAGGAAATATGACAAGAGAAGAAAAATCAAAAAGAATTGATGAAATACTTGATAGGGGAATAGTAAGACAAATACTTCCATCAAGAGAAGAATTTAAGGAAGCATTATTAGATAGAAAATTAAAATTCTATATAGGTGCAGATCCTACAGGAACATCATTACATTTAAGCCATGCAAAAAACTTTATGTTGTTGGATGAATTTAGAAAATTAGGACATGAAGTGTATATATTATTTGGAGATTTTACTGCTTGTATTGGTGATCCAACAGATAGAACATCTGCAAGAGCTAGATTAACAAGAGAAGAAGCAAAAAAAAATGCGGAACATTGGATAGAAAGTATTAAACCTCTTATCAATACTGAAGATAAAGAAAATCCTACACATGTAGTATTTAACAGTGAATGGATGGATAAATTAACTTCAGAGGATATGATAGATTTACTATCACATGCCACTGTAGGGCAATTATTAGTAAGAGATATGTTCCAAAAGAGGATGGAAGAGAATAAACCAATATTTATGCATGAATTTATTTATCCAATGTTACAAGGATATGATAGTGTTGCACTTGATATAGATGTTGAAATGTGTGGAACAGATCAAATATTCAATGCTTTAGTAGGAAGAGATTTATTAAAGAAATATAGAGATAAAGATAAATTTGTAGTAGCTAATAATTTAATGGAAAATCCAATAGATGGAACATTAATGTCTAAATCAAGAGGAACAGGAGTATTCTTAGGTACTGGAGCAAATAAAATGTTTGAAGAAATAATGAATCAACCTGATGAAATGATAGAATTATTATTGGTTAATAATACAAGAGTACCACTTGATGAAATAGCTAAATTAGATATTAAAAATAATCCAAGAGAAGCTAAACTTTTTGCTGCTAGAGAAATAACTAAAATATTTTATGGAGAAGAAGATACTAAACGTGCAGAAGAAAGTTTCTTGTCTGTTTCATTAACTGGATTACCTAAAGATATAGAAACAATAAATTTATCAAAAGAAGATTTAGGTATTAATATACTAGATTTACTCGTAAAAGTAGGATTAGTTCCATCTAAATCAGAAGGAAGAAGATTAATTGATCAAAATGGACTTTCTTTAAATTTAGAAAAATTAAATGATATTGATAAAGTAATAACTGAAGAAGATTTACAAGATGGATATATAATCTTACAAAAAGGCAAAAAAGTATTTATGAAAGTTATTTTCTAGAATTACTTGTAAATAAAGAAACTTCATTATATAATAAATATGTAATAATAAGAAGAGGTAAAAAGAAATATTACCTAGTTATAATGGAGGATTAATATGAAATTATTTGCAAAAGAAAAAGATTTAGTTTTAAAAATTGTAAATTCAATATTTATAGTAGGAGCAATTATATCTATTATTGTTGTAATATCAACCGGTATTAATATGATAAATGGCCCTGAAATATTATCATATGATGATTATTCTAAAGAAATATGCACTTTAGATAAATTAGAATATGAAGGTACTGATCAAGAGGGTAAAAAAGAATATGATGATGATATAAAGAAGATATGTAAAGAAAATTATTTGCTAGATAAACAAGAAAAAAAGAAAATGATTAAGACTAATACTAACTACTTTTTAATATCATTATCAGCAACTATAGTATTATTATTAACTATACATATTTTAAATAAAAAAATATAATATTTTTTTATTTAAAATAATTGACAATATATCTATATTGTTCTATACTTTATAATAGAGGAGGAAGTAAAAATATGGAAAAAAAGAGAGGAGTAACTATAGCAGTAGTAGCTGCATTAGTAATAGCTGTAATCAGTTTAGGTGTTGCATTCGCTGCATTCAGTACAACATTAAATATCAATGGTACTGCAACAGTTCAAGCAACTAAATGGGATATTTATTTCTCAAATTCAGCATATAGTTCACAATCTAGTAGTAAACCATCATCAAGTACACCTATTGCTTCTATTACACCATCAAATGGGGCTGGATTTACAACTACTGCAAGTGGAACTGGAAATATTACATCAGCAACTACAATTGAATGGAGTGCTTCATTTAAAACAGCAGGTGATAGAGTGACTTATGCATTCTATGTTGTTAATGATGGTGATTTTAATGCCACTTTAGATTCAACTGGAACTTCAGGTCTTACTCAAGTAGGAGTAACTAATTTCACTTGTACAGCTGAAGGTGGACAAACTGGCGCTGAAGAATCAGTATGTGCACATATCCATTATGGAATATACACAGATTCAGCAGGAACAACACCATTACAAACAGGTACATCTTTAAATGCTCATTCATCTAATCAATATTATCTAGTTGCTTGGTTAGATAATAGTTATGGTGGAAATGATGGTCAAAGTTTAGCACCAGTAGATGTTACAACAGCAACAATTACAACAACACTTGCATATACACAATCTAGTAGTGCTGTTAGCAACAACTAATATATTAATATGATTTAAACATCGTGTAAACGATGTTTTTTCTTTCTAATAAATATTGACTTTTTTTTATGATAAAAGTATATTTATATTATAGAAGAATAGGAGAAATATATGGAAAAAGAAAAAAAGAGACAAGTTATTGCGATTATTATAACAGTAGTATTATCTATAATAAGTTTAGGAGTAGCATTTGCTGTATTTTCAGGAACGTTAAATATCAATGGTACTGCAACAGTAGATACTATAAAATGGGATATGTATTTTACAACAGCTAATGATGGGGAAAAACCATCAGAAAGTACAACTATTCCATCAGGAAATATTCAAATATCAAATATTGATCCTAATGTAACACCAACTGTTACTGCAACTGGTAGTATGGTTGCAACTACACTTACTTGGGATGCTATTTTTAGAACACCTGGTGATAGAGTAATGTATACTGTATATGTAAAAAATGGTGGTACTTTTAACGCAAAAGTAACTGATGTTAATATGCCAATTCCAACATGTACAATAAAAACAGGTACTGCACAACAAGAGGCTGAAACAAGAGTATGTGGACATATTCATTATGGATTATATAATGATACTGCTGGTTCTAGTGCTGTAGCAGTAGATCAAACTATTCCTGCAGGAACAACTAAAGCTTATTATTTAATAGCATGGCTTGATACAAACTGGGCTCAAGACGGTTCAGATTTACCAACAGAAACAGTAAAAACTAATCAAATATCAGCAACTGTATCATTTGGTCAAAATTAATTATAAAAGCATCATTTATGATGCTTTTTTTTTGTGGTTTACACTTTATAAACATTTTTGGTTGACAATAATAAGTAGTGCGAGTATATTTAAAATAGGAGGAAATATAATATGGAAAAAAAGAGAGGAACAATAGTAGCTATAGTAGTAGCACTAATATTAGCGGTAATAAGTTTGGGGGTAGCGTTTGCGGCATTTAGTACACAGTTAAATATTAACGGTACTGCAACAGTACAGCAATCTAGCTGGAATATATTCTTTGCAAGTGCATCAAATGGGTCAAAACCATCATCAGCAGGGACATTACCAGCAGCAAATATCACAGAACATGGATCTGCATCATCAACATTAGCAAGTTTATCTGCAGATAATTTTTCATGGGCGGCAACATTAACTGCGCCAGGAGATTATGTAATTTATACTTTCTATGCAAGAAATACAGGATCATTTAATGCAAAAGTTCGTTCAACATTATCACCAAATGTAACATGTACATATGCTGATACAACAAGTGCACAGACATTCTGTAATTCACATGTTACATATGGTATATATAAGAATGAAGCATGTACTCAAGCAGTAACTGCTGACGACCCATTAAATTCTAATAGTTCTGCACAATATTGGGTTAAAGTTATGTTACTAGATAACTTTGCAACAAATGGATCAGATTTACCAACTCAAGCAGTAACAGTAACTGCACCAGCAGTTTCAGTTTATTACGATCAAAATTAATATAGGAGAAATATATGGGTAGAAGAAAAGGAACAACAATTTCTATAGTAATTGCACTTGTGCTTGCTGTAGTAAGTATAGGAGTAGCATTTGCTACATTTAGTGCAACATTAAATATTAACGGTACTGCGGAAGTACAAGCATCAAATTGGAACATATTTTTTACATCAACAAATGGAGGAAATGCAGCAGGAACATCAGGTGTATCTATAACACCAACATTATCAAATGATAACAGTTTAACTGTAACAGCTACAGGAACAGGAACATTAAAAACTGATAGTTTTACTTGGGATGGAACATTTAAAACACCAGGAGATAGAATAACATATACATTCTATATCCGTAATGCAGGTAGTTATGCTGCTAAAATAACAAGTATCAATGTACCAGATATTTCTTGTACAAAGGGTGGATCATCAGAAACTACTGTATGTGGAAAAATTACATATGGTATTTACACTAACGCAGCAGGAACAACTAGACTTGCTGCTGATGATACATTAGCTGCTGGTGCAAGTAAACAAGTTTGGGTAGTAGCAGTATTAGATAAGAACATGACAGCATCACAATTACCAAATGCACCTGTAACTGTTAATCCAGATACAATTTCAATTACATATACACAACAATAAAATTAAGGAAAAACCTTAATTTTTTTGTAAATAAGACTTATTTCATTGACTTTTAATAATTATATATTATATAATTATAAATAGGATAGAATAAGGGAGAAAGCATATGAAATTCAAAAAATCAGAAAAAAAACTTTTGATTTTAGAAATATTCATGATAGTGTTGTTTTTAGTAAATTTATTATTCTTAGAAGCGGATAACTATATTATTGCTATGGCAATAATAGTTATGTTTTTTATTTCCACATTAGTCCTAGGTTATGAAGAAGATAGACATAGATTTAAAAAAGATGGAATCTTAGTTGCAATTATATTTAGTTTGATATATGAAATATTTATATATGTTGCAGGTATTTTTATTGGTTTCTTAAAAAGTGGATATAGTTTAAATTTAATGACATTATTAATGAATATTTTGCCATTTGCTATGATAATAACTACTGGAGAAGTATTAAGGCATGAATTCTTAATAAAAGGTGAAAAGAGAAAAGTATTCTTTGTTTTAACTTTTATAGTATTTGTATTAATTGATACTTCAGCAAATATATTTAAATATGATATAACTAATTCTAGAGTAGCATTAGAAGCAATATGTTTAATATTGATTCCAAGTATATCTAAGAATTTATTATTAACTTATTGGATGAAAAGATTTGGTATACTTGCAAATATTATTTATTTATGCATAACATCACTATTAGTATTCATTATTCCAATTATTCCAGATTTTAATAAATATTTACAAGCAGTAATTGCCTTAGTATATCCGGTTATTATTTATTTTGTTACTAGAAAATTACTCAGAGAAAATATCAAAGTTGATACTTTTATGAAGAAGCAAACGAATAGAATAGTAAGTATAACATTAATAGCATTCCTACTTGTTTTAATAGCATTAACTAGTGGAATATTTAAATATTTCTTCTTAACAATTGGTTCTGGATCAATGGAAAAGGAATTGTTTGTTGGAGATGTAGTTATAGTAAAGAAATTAAATGAGGATGAATTGAAGCAAATTAAAGTTGGTTCAATATTAGTATTTAGAATGCAAAATAAGATTATTGTCCACAGGGTATCACAAATATCTAAAGATAAGAATGGAGATACTATTTATAAAACAAAAGGTGATAATAACAAAGATGAAGATAATTGGGTAGTAACAAAAGGAAATATAGTTGGTATTACTAATCATAAAATACCTTTAGTTGGATTACCATCTATATGGTTATATGAATTTGTTGAAGGGAGTAAATTAAAATGAAAGAAATAAAATATGAAAATAAGGATAAAGGCAAATTATATTATATAAAAGATTTGTCAAGTAAAAAAAGGGCTAAAAACTATATATTCATAGGACTATTAGTTTTATTATTATTAGGTGGAGTATTAATCTTTGCATCTATTGGAAAGATTACTGCAATTGCTAATAGTGAAAATGGTACTGTAGATTATACTGTACATTTAAAAGATAATGATTTTTACTCTAACAAATTCTTAAGAAAAGGCGATAGTGAAGCAAATAACTATATAGCTAGTTTAATAAATACATTTGATGTAAATTTTATCTATGAAAATAAATTTTCTAATATAGTAGATTATGAATATGAATATTCAGTAGATTGTAAAACATTAGTAACAGATAAGAATGATAGTTCAAAGATTCTTTATTCTAAAGACGAAGTATTAATCGATACTAAGAAAGAAGAAGGAAAAGATAGTGGATTTGATATTAATGAAAGCGTAACTATTGATTATGGAAAATATAATTCATATGTTAGTTCATTTAAAGAAAAGTATTCATTAGATGTAGATAGTAGTGTAATATTAACAATGAATATTTATCGTAAAGCATCTTATGGAAGTAAAGAAATACCTGCTAAATCTAGTACTTTAACAATGACAATCCCTTTAACAAAGAATACAGTAGATATTTCTATTAATACTAGTGAACTTGCAAATAACTTTAATATTCCTATTGATGAAAATATTATTGCTCATAAGAGTCTATTTTATCTAGGTATAGTACTTTGTTCTATATCAGTAATATTATTTGCGCTAGTATTATTATTAACTAGAAAGAAAAATGATATTTATAGAAGAACAGTAGATGGTATTTTAAAGAATTATGATCGTCTAATAATAACTAGTAGTCAACCAAGTATTGATGAATCTATTTATAAAAATAAAGTTAGAGTTATGTCTGTTGAAGAATTATTAGATGTTAATGAACTTACAAAAGAACCAATTATATATTATGAAGTAATACCTGATGAAAAGAGTTATTTTATAATATTAAAACAAGATACATTATATAAATTAACTATTTCTAGAGCTTATCTAGAAAAAGAAGAAGCTGAAAAAAAGGCTGAAAAAGAACAAAAGAAAGAGGATTTAAATTAATCCTCTTTTATTATGCTTGTATAAAAATCTATCCACATTTCAAGAACATGATCTTTAGTATAGAAATCACTAATATATTTAGAATTTTTGATTTGTTCTTTATATATTTTTTTATCGTTTTTTAATTTAGTTAATTCTTTTATAAAATCATTATTATTATTTCCTTTTAAATATTTTTTAAATAATATGTCTTCATATAAATCTAAATTTCTTAGTAATAAAGGCACATGACAATTTGTACTTTCTAATATTGTCATTGGGAATAATTCGTTGTAGGAAGGAACAAATAATACATTAGACATATTATATAATTCATTCATATTTTTTCTTTCAACTATTCCTAAAAAATTAACGTTTTCTGGTGGATTATCCATAACTTTTTTTAATTCTTCATGTCCATCAGTAATAGCTCCAAAACTAAATCCACCAGCCCAGATAAATTTTATATCTGGCATTTTTTTTGCTACTTCAACAAAATCCATAACACCTTTTCTTGTTTGTACTTGACCAGCACCCATAACTATGAAATCTTTTTCAGTATAACCATATTTTTTTCTTATATTTATTTTTTCTTTATTATCTAGACTATAGAATTCTTCCTTTGATACAAAGTTAGGAATATATACTATTTTGTCTTTATCTAATCCATTTTCTATCATTTCTTTGATAAATATTGGATTAACTACTACTAATTTATCTGCTAGTTTATAAAATTTGATTACATACCATTTAAATATGTTAAAAAATAATTTAGGAAGTTTAATAGATCCATCTAATGTTGTTGGTAAGAAGTGTACATATATAACTTTTTTCCCTTTAGTAAATTTTAATTTAATATAATTTATCGGATCTATTGTATGTGCATGTAATATATCATATTTTGATCCTTTGTTAATATATATATCAAAGTATTCTTTTCCATCTTCTCTTAATAATTTTATTAGTTCTAAGTATGCAGAACCAACTCCTTGACCTTTAACTTTATCGGCTGAAGATAACATATTTATTGATATTTTTTTCATAATTATCACCTAATAAAATTATACTATAAAAAAATAACAAAAAATAGGGGGAATTTGCTATATTTACTGCGAATATTATAATTGGGACATTTAATTAGAGTATCATCCTCTTTTTTAGGAAGTAGGTGGTGAAATGAATAAAAGAGTTTATATAATTAAGCTTCTTAAGTATATTTCATTCATATTATCCTTACCTTACTGGTAATAGTAATAAAAAAATGATACTCTAAAGAGTATCATTACCCAATTAAAGGATGACACTCTTATAATTGAATGTCCCTTCATTTATATAATAACACAAAATATAGTTTTTTTATATAATTTTTACTAGGTTTAAGATGTATAAAAATGTTAAAAAAAGTTGTATTTATAATAATTTTGTGGTAAACTTAAAAAGTTAATAAAAAAAGGGATGATTTTATGAATATAAGGAACATAGCAATAATTGCGCACGTTGACCATGGTAAAACAACTTTAGTAGATCAATTATTAAAGCAATCTAATACATTTAGAGATAATGAACAAGTTGCTGAAAGAGTAATGGACTCTAATGATATTGAAAGAGAAAGAGGAATTACTATTCTTGCTAAACCAACATCAATTATCTATAAAGATTATAAGATTAATATTCTAGATACTCCAGGACATGCTGATTTTGGTGGAGAAGTAGAAAGAATAATGCACATGGTTGATGGTGTACTTTTATTAGTTGATGCTTATGAAGGTGTTATGCCACAAACTAAATTCGTTTTAAAGAAAGCTTTAAATGCAGATTTAAAACCTATAGTAGTAGTTAATAAAGTAGATAAACCTACCGCAAGAGTTAGAGAAGTTATTGATGAAGTATTAGAACTATTTATTGAACTTGGTGCAACTGATGAACAATTAGACTTCCCAGTTGTTTATGCTTCTGCAATCAATGGAACTACATCACTTAGTGATGATATAACTACACAAGAACATACAATGGATCCAATATTTGATTTAATTGTTAATCAAATACCAGGACCAAAAGGTGACAAAAATAAACCATTACAATTTCAACCAGCATTACTAGATTATAATGAATATGTAGGGAGAATTGGTATTGGTACTGTAGTTAATGGAACAATTAAAGTAAATCAAATGGTTTCATGTGTAAGATTAGATGGAAGTATTAAAAAATTTAGAGTACAAAAATTATTTGGATATTTTGGTATAAAAAGATTAGAAGTTGAAGAAGCACATGCAGGAGATGTAATTGCTGTATCAGGACTTCCTGATATAGAAGTTGGTGAAACTATTTGTGAAGAAGACAAAGAAGAAGCTTTACCAAAACTTAGAATAGATGAACCAACACTTCAAATGACATTTGCAGCTAACTCTTCACCATTTGTTGGTAAAGAAGGTAAATTAGTTACTGCTTCTAAGATTGAAGAAAGACTAAGAAAACAAGCTGAAGCAGATGTTGCCCTAAAAGTTGAAGAAAATGGTAGAGATAGTTTTCTAGTTTCTGGTAGAGGAGAACTTCACTTATCTATATTAATTGAAAATATGAGAAGAGAAGGATTCGAACTTGAAGTATCTAAACCAAAAGTTATTTTAAAAGAAATTAATGGTGAAATATGTGAACCATATGAAGATGTTGAAATAGAAGCACCAGAAGACACTGTAGGTCCAGTAATTGAAGCCTTAGGTGTTAGAGGTGGTACTATGGAAAATATGAGTAATCTACCTGGTATAGTTAAACTTCATTATATTGTTCCAAGTAGAGGACTAATTGGATTTACAACTGATTTCATGACTATGACTAAAGGTTATGGCGTACTTAACCATACATTTAGAGAATATCTTCCAAGAAACCAAGCTGATGTAGGAGAAAGAAAAGTAGGAGTACTAGTTTCTATGGAAAATGGTAAATCTACTGCCTATGCTCTTGGTGGACTTGAAGATAGAGGTGTTATGTTTATTGAACCAGGTGTAGACGTTTATGAAGGTATGATAGTAGGAGAATCTAATAAAGAAGGAGATCTTGCAGTAAATGTTGTTAAAGGAAAACAATTAACTAATACAAGAAGTGCTGGTAAAGATCATACTGTAGTTCTTAAGAAAACTAAATTACTTACTCTAGAAACTGCACTTGAATATATTAATAATGATGAGTTAGTAGAAGTAACACCAATTAACTTTAGATTAAGAAAAAAGATTCTTAATACTGAAGAAAGAAAAAAATATGATGCAAAAATAAGAAGTGAAAAGGAATAACCTTTTCACTTTCTTATTTACTTTTTATATTTTTTTTGGTATCATAGTTCATACAAAAAAAGAGGGTTTGTATGAATTATATTAAATTAGTTAAAAATTTGAAAAATGAAGAAATAATTGATTTTATTAATAGTAGATTATCTATGATAAAAAATAAGGAAGAAAAAGAAATAGGTTTGAATACAGAAAATGTATTTTATGATGGGTTATTAGATGAAAAAATAAAAGTAAATGTAACTTGTGAATATATTCCTGTAAAAGATTATATAGAAACTATCTATGGAAGTGTTATATTTGATGATAAAGAAATATATAAATACTTAATAAATGAAGTAATTAATAAAGATAATATATATATTGCAGTAAATATTGCCACTAGAAAGTATTTAGGTTTAGATAGTTTAGAAAGAAAATATAATCATTTAGATAAAACTAGAAATAATATTTATCATGAATATTCAGCAACAATGAATAAATCTATTTCAATTGAAATGTTCCATAAAAATAAATCTGCTATGTGTGTTGAAGTAGCTGGTGTAATACAAAATATGTATAAATTTCTAGGGATTGAATCTGATTATATAATAGTGGGTGAATCAAATAATAAATATCATGCATTTAACTTTGTTTATCCACATGGAAGAGATAATGAAGTATTATTATATGATATATCAAATATTACTGAAAAGAAACCTCTTGTTTGTTTCTTAAATAATACTAAAAGGGAAGATATTTTTTTAAATAAAAAAATAACAATTACAAGTGAAGAAATTAATAATGCATATAATATTATTTTTGGCGAAGAAATAAAGTGGAAAAATGAATCTGAAGATTATTATATATTTGAAAATGGTTATCCAGATACAATTATTAAATATACTAGCCCATTTACTATAGAAAGAAAATTAAAGTTTAAAAATGAAGAAAAGAATTAATTCTTTTCTTTTTTTTATACTATAATTTTGATATAATAAATATGGTGATATAATATGAAAAAAATAATAATGGATGGTAATACTGCTTGTGCACATATTGCATATATGTTTTCTGATGCAGTTAGTTTATATCCTATTACTCCAGCTTCTCCAGGTGCAGAAAAAATAGAGGAATGGAGTAACAAAGAAAAGTTAAACTTATTTAATGAAAGAGTAAAAGTTGTTGAAATGCAAAGTGAAGCAGGCGCAATAGGAGCAATACATGGATTACTTCAAACAGGATCATTAGCATCAACATTTACTGCGTCTCAAGGGCTTTTATTAATGATTCCAAATATGTATAAAATAGCAGGAGAATTACTTCCTAGTGTTATAAATGTTGCAAGTAGAACAGTATCTACTCATGCTCTTAGTATATTTGGAGATCATTCAGATATATATGCAGTTAAAGGAACTGGATATTCAATTTTATCATCAGTTAATGTACAAGATGTTATGTATATGACACTTATTTCATATTTAAGTACTTTAAAAGGAAGAATTCCTTTTGTTAATTTTTATGATGGCTTTAGAACTAGTCATGAATTAAATAAAATAGATGTTCTTGATTTAGAAGAAGTAAAAGAATTAGTAGATTTTAGTTTAATAGATGAGTTTAGAAAAAATAGTAGTTTGGCTAATAAAAAAATAATGGGTACTACTCAAAATGATGATGTATATTTTCAAAATATAGAAGCAAGAAATAAATACTATGATAAGATGCCAGATATAGTTAATGGTTATATGAAACTTATCAATGAAAAATTTAATACTAATTATCATTTATTTGATTATTATGGAAGTAAGAATCCATCTAAGTTAATTGTTGCAATGGGATCAGTATGTGATACTATTAAAGAAACTGTTGATAATATGGAAGATACGGGTTTGATAATAGTTAGATTATTTAGACCATTTAGTATTAAACATTTTATTAATACTATACCTTGTACTGTTAAGAAGATTGCTGTACTGGATAGGGCAAAAGAAGCTGGATCTAGAGAAAGTTTATATCTAGATGTAGTTGATGCTATATCTAAATCTAAATTAAAAGTAAAAGTATATGGTGGAAGATATGGATTATCTTCTAAAGATACAACTCCAGGAGATATACTTTCTGTATTTGATAATTTAGATAGTAAAGAACCAATTGATTCATTTACTATAGGCATAATTGATGATGTAACTAATAAAAGTTTAGATAGAAAAGAAATAAAGATAAATAGTAAAGCAATTGAATTAATGGTATATGGATTTGGATCAGATGGAATGGTATCTGGTACTAAAGATCTTGCAACTTTAATCGGTGATAATACTAATGGATATATTCAGCTTTATAATAAATATGATTCTAAAAAGAGTGGTGGAGTAACTATATCTCAGCTTAGAATTGGTAAAGAAGAAATAAGATCTAGTTATTATATAGATAAAGCTCATATAGTAGTATGTACTAAAGAAAGCTATTTGGGTATTTATGATATAGTTAAATCTATTAGAAAGAATGGAATATTTATATTAAATACTTCTAAAGATATAGAAGAATTAGATAATAAAACTAAATATTATTTAGCTAAAAATGAAGTTAAAACATTCTTAATAGATGCATCTAAAATAGCAGCAGATAATGGTATACCTAATAAGATTAGTGCTATTATGGAATATGCAATAATACTAATTACTAAAGTATTACCTAAAGATAAAGCATATGATATGTTAAAGGATAGTATTACTAATAAATTTGGTAAGAAATCAGAAGATATAGTAAGTAAAAATATAAGTGCTCTTGATTCAGTTGAATCATCAATTAAAGAAGCAATAATTAATCCAGAATGGATTAATTTAGAAGTAGAAGAAAAAGGATTAAATGGAGTATTAGAATACATTTCTCACTTAAAAGGTGACGAATTAAAAGTATCTGATTTTATTAAACATGATGATGGTACTTTTGAAGTAAATACATCTAAATTAGAAAAGAGAAATATCGCAGAGATGCTTCCATGTTGGAACACAGAAAAATGCACAACATGTAACTCGTGCGTAATGGCATGCCCTCATGCAGTTATTAGACCTAAATTAATGACTATGGAGGAAGTAGAAAAGAATCCCGGAATTATATACAAAGATGTACCAGGATCAGATATGAAATTTGCTTTAGAAATTAGTTATGATGATTGTACTGGATGCGGTGTATGTACTTCGGTTTGTCCTACTAAAGCTATAACTATGGGAGATAAGAATATAGATAGAGTTAATAACAAAATAAGTGGTGTTACTAATAAACATTTATATCCAGAAACAATAGTAAAAGGATTAGCATTTAATAAACCATTATTTAAATATTCTGGTGCTTGCGCTGGGTGCGGAGAAACTCCATATATTAAGATGCTAACTCAAATAGTAGGAGAAGGTTTAATAATAGCTAATGCTACTGGATGTTCATCTATATATGGTGGATCTATGCCAAGTTCTCCATACAATGTATCTTGGTCTAATTCATTATTCGAAGATAATGCAGAATTTGGATATGGAATGAGATTAAGTGAAGAACTATATAAAAATAGAATTATTAATATAATGAATAATTATAAAGATAAAGTATCAGAAGATAATAAAAAATTAATTGAGGCTTACCTTGAAAAATCAAATGATTATAAGACATCTAAAGTAGTTATGGATAATCTTAATTATGATGAAATTCCTGAACTTGAACCAATTAAGAATTATATTCTTAATAAGAGTGTATGGATAATTGGTGGAGATGGATGGAGTTATGATATAGGATTTGGTGGATTAGATCATGTAATGAGTTCTAACGAAAATGTTAATATATTGGTTCTTGATACTGAAGTATATTCAAATACTGGAGGCCAATCTTCTAAATCAACTAGAGAAGGTGCAGTAGCTAAATTTAATAGTATTGGTAAAAATACTTCTAAGAAAGATTTAGCTAGAATGATGATGACTTATCCAAATGTATATGTAGCAGAAATTAGTATGGGAGCTAACATGAATCAAGCTATTAAAGCTATTAATGAAGCAATGAATCATGATGGACCATCTTTAATAATTGCGTATGCTCCTTGTATTTCTCATGGTATAAAAGGTGGTATGGGTAATTCTATGAAAGAAGAAGAATTAGCAGTAAAATGTGGATATTTCCCATTATTTAGATATAATGCAAAAACTAAAGAATTTAATTTAGATTTTAAAGAACCAGACTTTACTTTATATGATGAATTCTTAAGTAATGAAACTAGATATAAAATGTTATCCGCAGTTAATTTAGATCATGCTAAAGAATTACTTGAAGCTAATTTAGAAACTTCTAAAGAAAGATTTGAATATTATAAATCACTTGATAAATAATCAAGTGATTTTATGATATAATTATATAGGTGATTTATATGAAAGAAATAATTCATAACAATGATAATTTAACTAACGAAGATATAACAGAAACTGTTATAAGAGCAAAAGCACTAATAGTTAATACAAATACTAATAATATATTAATTGCTAATGAAGATGGGTTATTTGAATTTCCTGGTGGACATCTTGATGAAGGTGAAACTATTGATGAATGTCTAAAAAGAGAAATAATGGAAGAAACCGGAATAGAAATAGATGATTCTGAAGTAAAAGATATACTTATGAAAGTTACTTTTATGAATAGAGATTGGCCTGAAAAAGGAAAAAATAGAAAAAATGAAATAAATTATTACTTAATAGAAACTACTAAAGAACCTGATATGAGTAAAATTAAATTAACTGAATCAGAAAAGAATCATCATTTTAAGTTAGAATCGTTCCCATTAAATGAATCGATAGATATTATTAGAAATAATATGCCTAATAACAAAAGAAATGAAATATTATCTCCAGATATGATATTAGTTATTGAAGAATATTTAAAATCTTTAAATAACTAATTATAAAGAGAGGTGTTTATGAATAATATTGTTTTAACTTCATGTGGAATTAGAAATGAAGATTTTAAAAATAAATTTTATGAGATAATATCAAAAGAAGAATTATCTAATAAAAAAGTTTTATATATTACTACTGCAGTAGATGGAGAAAAAGATAATAATAAAGCTTGGGTTAACGAGGAATATAAAACTATATTAGATTTAGGTATTAAAGAAGAAAATATTACTGAGTATAAGATAGGTAATCCGTTAGATATAGATAAATATGATATTATTTATATGATGGGTGGTAATACTATTTATCTTCTTGATATGGTAAGAAAAAATAATTTTGGTGAAGTAATAAAAGATTTTATTAATAAAGGTAAATTATATATTGGATCAAGTGCAGGATCTCAAATACTTGGATCTACAATTAGTTTAGATGCAATATATGAAGATAATTTTGTAAATATGACTGATTTTACTGCACTTAATATAATAGATAAAGAAATAGTACCACATTCTAATAAAAAGAAAGATTTATTAGAAACAGTTAATAAAGATGATTTAATTCTTCTTTATGACGGAGATGGATTAATAATATAGAGGTGTTTTATGGAAAAGAAAAAAGAATATAAATATGATGCTTTTATAAGTTATAGACATTGTGACTTAGATAAGTTTGTTGCAGAAAACTTACATAAGATATTAGAAAGTTATGAACTGCCTAAAAATATTAAAGAACAATTAGGTATTGAAGGAAGAAGTATTAAAAGAGTATTTAGAGACCAAGATGAATTACCACTTTCTAGTAATCTAGAAGATCCAATAGTAGATGCACTTCATAATACTAAATACTTAATAGTTATTTGTTCTCCAAGATTAAAAGATTCTATGTGGTGTAAAAAAGAAATAGAAACTTTTAAAAAATTAAGAGGAAGAAAGAATATCTTCTGTGTATTAATTGAAGGTGAACCAGGTGATTCTTTCCCTGAAGAAGTATTAGTTGATGATGACGGAAAGACTTTGGTAGAACCACTAGCTGCAGATGTTAGAGGAGAAACTAAAAAAGAAGTATTAAGTAAGATTAAGAGTGAAAAACTAAGATTAATAGCTCCAATGTATGGACTTGATTATGATGATTTAAAACAAAGACATAAAATGCAAGAACAAAAAAGAAAACTAACTATTGCTACAATAGCAGCAGGAGCATTCTTATTATTTGCACTTTATTCTTCAATCATGTTAATTAAAATTAATAGTCAACAAAAGATACTTAAAAATCATCAAGCAACAACTTTATCTGAAAAATCTATATCATCATTAAAAAATGATAGTAGATATGATGCAATTAAATATGCTTATGAATCATTAACTAAGTTTGATGAAGTTAAAATGCCATATACTACTGATGCAGAATATGCTTTAAGTGAAGCACTTGGAGTATATGATGTAGGATCTAGTTTTAAAGCTAATGATGAAATTAAAACTAAGGGTGTAGTAGACTTTATAAAGGTTAGTTATGATAATAATTATTTAGCTACTTATGATGAATCAGAGGAATTAACTTTATGGAATGCAAAAACATTTAAAAAGATTAAAACTTATAATGATATATATGGTTTTACTTTTGATGAAAATGATTTTAGTTTTATCGGAGAAGATTATTTCTCTTATATAAATAAAGATGGTAATGTAATTATTACTGTTACTAAAAATGGTGATAAATTAAAAGAAATTAAGAAAGAAGATTCATCTTATCAATTTGTAAGAGGCCATTTTAAAACTAAATATTTAACTTATGCAGATAATAAAAATTTAACTATATATGATTTGCTTAATGATAAAACAATAGGTACTATTAAATATGATAATGATATAGTAAGACAATCATTTTATACAGAAGATGGTAAATATTTGTTTGCAAGTACTATTGAAAATCAATTTAGTGTAGATAAAGAGCAATATATAACAGTACATGTCATAGATACTGAAAGTGCTAAAGAAATAAACAGTATTAAGTTTAATGCTGGTTATATTAGTAATATGTTTACTAAAGATAATAATGTTTATATGTTATTTAATAGAACTATGGGATCTGATTTTAATTTACTAGCAGCATCTTATAACTATATTGATAATAACTTAAATTGGTCTAGAACTGAAAATGGTATTTGGGGAAAAATAATAACTAGATCATATGCTGAAGGGGTTAATGATATAGCTATAGTTCATGGCAATAAATTAGATATACTTGATGCTTCAAATGGAGATGTTAAACATAATTTTGATACATCTAGTGATATACTTGAAGTATATTCATATACTAATAGAAATTTATATTTAACAATTAATAAAGATGGTACTGCTAATTATGCAAGTATGGATACTAAACAAAATGTTATTTATAAAGGACAATATCAATTTAATTTAACTAATTATTCTAAAGTAGTTCAAAATGAATCAGGATACTTATTAATACCAGAAAATCAAAATAGAGTTATTTACTATACTACTAATACTAGTAAAGATATGAAAGAAGTAAAAAAAGAATATGGGTATGTAAGTACTGATACTATTTCTGAAAAAGATGCTAATGAATTAAAAGAAAAAATAAATATTATGAATAAGAATTTAGTATCTGGTATGTTCTATAGTAAAAATAAAGATTTATTATTTGTTAGCTATGTAGATAATTCCTTAGCAGTATATAACGTTAAAGAAAAGAAGTTACTTAATATGGTGGAGAATATTCTTAGACCTGATCATTACTATGGTACTGATAAATATGGAAGAACTTATATTGGAAATTTAACTGATGCTTATATATTAGATAAGAATTATAATAAAGTAGGTCATATAAGAGGACTTACTGAACTTGAAAAAGATAAAGTAATAGTATCTAATAATGGTACTTACTATTCATTACCAATATATACTTTAAGTGATTTATTAAAACAAGCAAAAGAATATTTAAAATAAAAAAGACTCTATTGAGTCTTTTTTTGATAGTAGAAATAAAAAAGATACTCTAGTCTGAGTATCCATCCAAAACCAAAGGATGACACTTAGATAAACTAAATGTTCCTTTAAATATATATTAGCATAAAAAAATAAAGTAGACAATATGTCTACTTTTATTATTAAAAAAAGAAGCAGCCCCCCTGAAGAACTGCTTCATAAAAAAGAATAAAAAGGGGTTGGCTAGTGTGATACTAGCAGCCAATTCGCCATTTGGGAATTGGTACCATATATATTACTTATTTTTTTCTTTTTGTCAAGGGAATTTGTAAAATATGTTATAATTATTTTAAGAAAGGATTACTTTATGAATGAACTATCTAGTATAAAGGGTATTGGGGCATCTACTATAAGTAAATTAAATAAGTTAAATATCTATGCTATAGATGATTTATTATCATATTATCCATATAGATTTGAGAAATTAAAAAAGACTAATATAAATGATGAACATGCTATTGTTAGTGTAACAATTGTTAGTACTCCTACTATTAGTTATTTTGGTAGATCTAAAAATGCAATTAGATTTAAAGCATTATATGAAGAAGAGAATAAGTATATAGATGTAGTTATATTTAATAGGGCATTCATGAAGAATAATTTAGTACCTTCTAAAATAGTTACATTGATTGGTAAATATGATAATGAAAAGGGAAAATTTACTGCATCAGACATAAAGTTATTTGATTTAGGTAATAGAGTGGTAATAACACCTATATATCACTTGGTTAAGGGATTAAGTAATAATAATATAAGAAAATATATTACGGAAGCAATTAATAAAAGTAATTTAGTTAATTATATTCCTGAGGAATTATCAAAGAAATATAATTTTATAGATAAGAGACAGGCTTTAAATATAATAACTAATCCTAGTGATGTAAAATCATTAAATATATCTTTAGAAAGATTTAAATATGAAGAATTATTTCTTTTTATGCTAAAGATTAATGAGCTTATTAATAAGAATTCTGTTAATAATTTTGGTCAAAGTAGAAATATAGATAAAGATAAAATAAATAAATTTATTTCATCTTTACCATTTGAATTAACTGAGGATCAAAATAAAGTATTAGATGAGATTTTTACCGATTTAAAATCACCTAGAAGAATGAACAGATTAGTTCAAGGAGATGTTGGATCTGGTAAAACAATCGTAGCTTTTATTTCTATGTATGCTTTAGCACTTGATAAATATCAAAGTGCATTAATGGCACCAACAGAAATACTTGCACATCAACATTATCTTAATATGAAAAAATTATTTAAAGGTTATAATTTAAATATTAAAGAGATATTAGGAAGTACTCCAAAAAAAGAAAAAGAATTAATAAAAGAAGAATTAGCTAATGGAGAAATAGATATAATTATTGGTACTCATGCACTTTTACAAGATGATATTAATTTTAATAATTTAGGGTTAATAATAACAGATGAACAACATAGATTTGGGGTTAATCAAAGAAGTAATTTAAGAAATAAAGGTAAGATGGTAGATGTCTTATATTTAAGTGCTACACCAATACCTAGAACATATGCATTAACTATTTATGGAGATATGGATATATCTATTATTAAGTCTATGCCAAATGGTAGAAAACCAGTTAAGACAATTAATATTACTAAGAGTGAAGAAGACTTAAAGAAAATGCTTAATACTGTAAAAAGAGAACTAGATAATGATCATCAAGTGTATATTGTCTCTCCACTTATAGAAAGTGAAGATGAAGATGAAGATATTAAGACTTTACTTAAGAATTTTTCTTTAGCATTTAAAAAACAAAGTATAGGTATATTACATGGAAAGATGACATCTAAAGAAAAAGATGATATAATGAAGAAGTTCCAAAATAAAGAAATAAATATATTAATTAGTACTACTGTTATAGAAGTAGGGGTAGATGTACCTAATGCTACTATGATAGTAATATTTGATGCTTATAAATTTGGATTAGCTACTTTACATCAGCTTAGAGGTAGAGTAGGAAGAAATTCTTTAGATTCTTATTGTATTTTAGTATCAGATAGAGATACTGAAAGATTAAAGATTATGGAAGAGACAACAGATGGATTTAAATTAGCAGAAGAAGACTTTAAGTTAAGAGGATCAGGAGATTTATTTGGAACAAGACAAAGTGGAGATATGAATTTTAAAATAGCTAATTTAACAAGGGATTATGATATATTATTAAAGGCTAAAGAAGACTCAAATAATATATTGAAAAATATAAATAATTATCCAGAGTTAAAAGATATTTTAAACAATTCATTAAGTAAGGATTAGGTGTATTATGGGTAAAAACTATGCATTATATTCTATATATTTAAATATAATTTCAATAATAATCGGAGGAATATGTTTACTATTTAGTATACTTGAACATAAGTTTTTAGTAGTAACTATTATTCTTATTTCAATGACTATTATTGAACTAATAATAAATATAATTAATTATAGAAAATTAAGATCAAAGTAATTGACAAAAAATCTAAAATATAATAATATTATAGTAGCGTAACAATATGTTACGTAGCACTTTTACTGTATATATGTGAAAGTGCAAACCAAACCCCCTGAAGGAGCCGAAAGGCTCCATTTTTTGTTGTATATAAAAGAAATTAGTGAATACAAAATAATTTAGGTGCTATTTTAGGTGCTATTAGATAGTTATATGATATAATACTTATAGGAGCTGATAACATGAACGATTTAGAAACTAGAGTTAATAATTACATTAATAATGAATTATTAAATTTTAATAATATAGAAACTAATCCTTTAGAAGGAAAAGATTTAAAAGATAGTATATTAAATAGATTATTCTCAAGAAAATGGTCTCGTAAAGCACAGTTTGAAGATGCTAAAAAATATACTGAAGAAAAAGTTGATAATATATTGAATAATAATTTAGAATTTCTATTTTGTTTCTGCTTTGGTGGATATAAACACTTTTGGGCTCCAACTTATCCAGAACCAGACTGGGCAGAAATATTTACAATTAAATATTTAATGGAATATGTTTTACCAATCGCAAAAACTCAAGATAAAAGAACTAAGATAGAATTTGAATCTGAAGAAGTAGCATTAACATATATGAATAACACGCCGCAAGAAGGTATGGATAAATATAATAAAGCATTTAAAGATTTAATTAATTATATTAATGGTAAAGTAAATTATCCTATTGATTTAAGTATAGTTCTAGCTAGAGATTTCTATGATAGGGATGAACTACTAAAAAAAATGAATGAATACTTACCTGAGGTAAAAGCAAGATTTGATGCTCTTCCTGAAGAAGAAAAAGAAATTAGACTTAAAAGAGCCGAGACTAATATTATGTGGAATGGTAAGGAAGATTTAACAAATTTACCAGACAAAGATAGAAAAAAATTTATATATAATTCTAGAACATTAAATGAAGCATTTTTAGATATAGATTATGAACTTAGAGGAAAAGAATATTTTGAAAAAGATAATCTTATACCACTTCTTGGATCTTTTGGTCTAGGAGCTGGGGGAGAAGCTTGGCTACACCTTGCTTCTAATTCATCTTCAATGGTAGACTTTTGGGCAGGTATGGGAATACTTGAAGTTAGAGAAGATAAAATAATAGAGAAGACTATATCACATAAACAATTTGAACAAATAAAAGATGATTTGGTAAAAGTAAATCTTAATAATGATTTAACTAATATAAGTAACAATTATTCTTGGATTTATGTTTATGAAGGAAAATTACCATTCTAAAAGGAGTAAATATGTTTAAGGGTTGGACTATTTTTGAAAAATTATTTTTAATACTTGGAACTATTTCAGCTTTTGTATTAACTTTTTTATTTAAAGGTACATGGATAGATCTAGGGTATACACTTCTTTATTTTTGGACAGCATTACTCTTAGCTAAAGGTAAGTATGCTTGTTATATAATAGGAATAATAAGTACATTCTTTTATGCATATGTATCTTATAGTAACTCATATTATGGTGAAGTAATTATCGCTATGTGTTGTACATTACCATTGATGATAATAGGATTAATAAACTGGTTAAAACATCAAGATAATACTAATACAGTTATTATAAAAGAAATAACTAAAAAAGAATTACTATTAGTATTACTATCACAAGTAGTTATGTTTGCCGGATATTATTATTTATTAAAAATATTTAATACAAATAATCTACTTGTTAGTACATTTAGTATAGTAGCTAGTATAATAGCAACATATTTAACAGCAAGAAGAAGTGAATATGGTTTTATAGGATTTATTATTAATGATATTATCCTAATTACGTTATGGAGTATTCCAGTTATAAGTGGAAATTGTAATTTAATACCAGTTTTATTATGTCCAGTATTATTACTTATAAATGATATATATGGAGTATATAACTGGAGAAGAATTAAGAACAAACAAAAAATAGGTGCTATTTAGGTGCTAAATCATCTAAATATGAGTAAAAAATAATAAAACAAAGTAATAGGGAACGTCAATAAATAAAAAGGTTTAGCAAATTTTAAAAAGCAAGAAGAGTAGTTTGGATTGACCCCCTGAAGGAGCCTTATGGCTCCATTTTTTATGCTTTGTTAAAATAAAACTTAAAATTTTATTTTATATGGTATAATTATTATAGGAGTATTTATGGATAGATTAGATTATGAAAATGAAAGAAGAAAATCTTATAATTTGCCATATAGTTTTATGTCATGGCAAGATTTTTTAACATGGTGTAATAATCAAGGTTTTGAAGAAGCATATTTAGAAGATTTTGAAGGTGATAGTTATCTTTCAGCAGGTGATCATAAAATTACTATTAATCTTAAAGGGATAGAAGCAATCTTAATAAATACTAAAACAGGTATGATAATTTATGCTGAAGGATTATGCTTTAATGATGAAATAGAATTACATAAAGCTACTTTATATTGTGAAACTAGATTGAAAGGTGAAGCAGTTTTAAAGAAAAATGCATATTTTGTACCGGAAGATGATCCTTCATTTGAAGTAAAGACTGAGTTTGGAACAATAGAAAAGACATACGATTTATTAAGCAGTTTTAATACGCCAAGAAGCATTTTATTATCTAATTATGCAGTAGTGCCTTGGAGTAGAAAAAGACAGATTCGTTTTATAAATTTATTAGAGGAATTTGAATTAAGAAATAAATTTGATGAAGCAAAAATGAATCCTGATGCATCTGATGTAGAGATGGGTAAAGAAAAAGAATTAATAACAGAGAATAAAATTAAAAAAATGGATAGTAAATATCAAATAATACTAGGTTATTCAGAAACAAAAAAGTATTAGGAGTAATTATGAGTAAATTTCCATATAAGTATGATATAAATAAGTATCTAGAAAAAGCTAAAGAGATTATATTTGATTCATATCCTTGGGCTACTGAGGATATGCTTGATGATAAGTATGAATATAAGATAGAAAAAGTTGGTGGAGTTTATGAATTTGTATCTTATTACCATAATTATGATGGAGAAATACTTAGAAAAGTATTAACGTGGATTAAATCTGATAGTGACTTTTACGATTATATTAAAGATATGCACGAATATTCAATTCAAAGCAAAAATCCAAAATATAAAACATTTAAAGTACCTATTTCTTGTGGTACTATGTTACATGGTTGGTATCTAGAAAGATATGAATTTAATAAACATTTTTATGGTGGATATTCAGCATTTGTTCAGGCGGGGGATAGAGTAACTGGAGGTTCAAGAACTTTTTTTATTCCACAGGATTATTTTGATGGATCTTTTGATGAATTTCTTGATAAGTATGTTAAACTAGTGTCTCCTGGTGCTTTTGGAATGAGTAAAGAAGATTTAAAAAATGCAGAGGGATTAAAAAAGTTTTTAGGTTTTAAGGAGTAAATATGAATGAATTTATGGATATTGCAATAGATTTATCCAATGATAATTTTGATAAAAAATATGGTGGCCCATTTGGAGCGTGTATTGTTAAAGATGGAAAAATAATTGGTAAGGGAATTAATATGGTCATTAAGAATAATGATCCGACTGCTCATGCAGAGATTGAAGCAATAAGAAAAGCATGTAAGAGGATTAATTCTTATGATTTAAGTGGATGTGAATTATATACATCTTGTTATCCATGCCCAATGTGTTTGTCCGCAATTATATGGGCTAATATAAAAAAAGTTTATTACGCAAATACTAAAGAAGATGCTGAAAATATTGGATTTAGAGATGATTATATTTATGATTTTATAAAGTCTGATATGAATGATAAAGATATATTAGATTTAAAAGGATTAAATAGAGAAGAAGCTATCAAAGTATTTGAAGAATATGTGGATAAAGAAGATAAAATAGAATATTAGGAGGATTTATGTTTGATAAAAATGATAAAAACAAAGATAATCAAAAATTTGGTTTATTTTCTTTTATGAATGATAATAATGAATTAACAGAAGAACAGAAAGATGAAATGAAAAAGGGTAATTATGATTCATGGAATTTTGAGGAAGAAGATTTAGAGGATGATGATTACTATTTTGATGATGATAAAGATGAATAATAAAAAAATACTTAAATTAATTTTTAAGTATTTTTTTATATGCTTTTTTATATTCTCCGGATTCTATATTCTTTATCCATTCTTCATTATTTAAGTACCAATCAATTGTTTCTTTTATACCTGTTTCAAAAAAATATGTTCTCTTCCATCCAAGTTCTTTTTCTACTTTAGAAGAATCAATTGCATATCTTAAATCATGACCTTTTCTATCTTCTACAAATTCGATTAGACTAGTTGGTTTATTCATTTGATTTAAAATAATGTTTACTATTTCAATATTTTTTCTTTCAGAATGACCACCAAGATTATATACTTCTCCAATTTTACCATTATGAACTATTAAGTCTACACCAATATTATGATCAATTACATGAATCCAATCTCTTACATTTTCACCTTTACCATATACTGGTATTTTTTCATTATTTAGTGCCTTAGAAATTGTTTTTGGTATTAGCTTTTCTGGAAATTGATATGGTCCATAATTATTAGAGCATCTAGAAATAGTTACAGGTAAACCATATGTCCTATGATATGCCATAACAAGTAAATCTGCACTTGCCTTAGATGATGAATAAGGGCTAGATGTGTGAATAGGTGTCTTTTCTGTAAATAATAAATCAGGTCTATCAAGTGGCAAATCACCATATACTTCATCGGTAGATACTTGATGATATCTAGATACACCGTATTTTATACATGCATCCATTAAGACTCCTGTTCCAATAATATTAGTTTTTAAAAATATTTCTGGATTTTTAATTGAGTTATCCACATGAGATTCTGCTGCAAAATTAATTACACAATCGAATTTTTCTTTCTCAAATAAATTATAAATATATTCTCTATCAGTAATATTACCATTTACAAATTTATAATTATCTCTATTTTCTAGATCTTTTATATTATTATAATTACCTGCATAAGTTAATGCATCAATACAAACAAAGTAATCTTCTTTGTATTTATCAACAACATAATGCATGTAATTACTTCCTATAAAACCTGCTCCTCCTGTTACTAAATATTTCATTTTTTTACCTCCCTACAATTTAATTATACCATATTAAAAAAAACATGCCTTTTTTATAAAAAAATAGTCTATTTTTGTTGATTAAAATAGTACATTTATTATATAATTATATTATATAATAATGGAAGGTTAAGTAGATGAATCATAAACTAAGAAATCTCAAAACAAAAAAATATACTACTTTACTAATAATAGCAATGCTATTAGTTTTTGTTGCGGGATTATTTACAATTCTAAATCCTTCTGTTAAAAAAATAAACATAAAAAATGTATTATCTAAAACAACATCATTAAATGCTTCTGTTATAGATGGAGTTGATGACGGCGTTTCTTCTAATAACTATGATGAAATAAAATATAAATTAAAAATTAATAAATTAAGTGAAGATGTTGCAGTAATAACTGGAAGTTTAACTAATAGTGAAAATAAATATGCAAGATTTAAAGAAATAAAAGATTCTGTTGTTAGCAATAATGGAAGAAACATTACAATAACAACTACTAAGAATAATCCAGTAATAACTGTTGTAGTAGAAAATGCTCCATATGGTGTGGCTATTACTCCAGAATTTAAAATCAATAGTGAAGATGAATCTAAATCAAAAATAAATGTAGATCCTGTAGTAATAACAGGAAGAAGTGTTGAAGGAAAAGTTTTTGATGAAACTGGAACTATGTATAAAGGACTTGAACTTAGTTTATCAAAGGATGATAAAGAGATAAAAAGAACTTATACAAAAGAAAATGGTGAATATACATTTAGTTTAGGGGATGTAGATACATATGAAGTAAAACTTGAGGAAGAAAAATATCAAGTAGTTAGGTATACAGAAGAAACAACTGATGAAAATAGAAGAATATTAAATATAGTTGTTAGAGAAGTAGAACCATTTAATGCAGAAATAAAAAAATCTATTAGTAAATTAGATTTAATTGTAAATGGCAAAAAAGAAACGTTTGAATATGACGAAGAACCTAAAGTAGTTAGATCTGTTAAGAATGCAAAAACAATTGAGGGATCTATTTATTATAAAATCAATATAAAAAATACTGGTGAAGTTAAAGGTACATTAACTGTATTAAAGGATATTATTCCAGATGGTCTTTCGTTTGATGAAAATAAAAACCCAGGATGGAAGAAAGATGGAAAATATTTATTCTATACAGCAATTGAAGATAAAGAATTGGGTGCGTATGAAAAAACAAGTGCTAGTTTAGTTTTAGATATAGTAAAAACTAATGAAGCAAGAAATTATATTAATACCGCTATTACTAGTGGAGAAGACTATAAATATGTTGCTTATTATTTAAATAATAAAATATTTAGAGAAGAATATGTATCTTCGCTAGAAAAGATTGAAAATATTAATCCAGGAATAGAAGATTTTGATGGTTGGTATACCGATAAAGAATATACAAATAAATATAATTTTGATAATACTGTTACTAAGGATATAGTATTATTTGGAAAAATTAAAAATAATAAATATACAATAACATTTATTGATAGAAATCCTAATACTGGGGAAGAAATTATAATAGGTACAAAAGAAGTTGAAGAAGGAAATGCTATCGATATAATTGATGCTCCTACTTATAAGGGATATACATTTAAATGTTATGAAGCAAATGGAACATGTTATAACGATGAAAATGTACAGGAAGATTTAACTTTATATGCAAAGTATAAAATTAATACATATAACATTGAGTATAATTTAGATGGTGGTACTTTACCTGAAGATAATCCAAGTACTTATACTGTAAGTGATGAATTCACATTGAATAATCCTAGTAAAGAGGGATATACATTTATCGGTTGGGTAGGAACAGATTTAACTGAAGAAACATTAAATTTACAAATTAAAAAAGGTAGTGTTGGAGATAGAGAATATACTGCTTGCTATGCGATAAAAAAATCTACATTATCAATTGATCCAAATGGAGGAACATATTTAGATAATGCATCTGTTGTTACATATGAAGAAGATTATGGAACTATAAGACAAATAGCAGAATCAGTAAAAAGAGGTTATAGTTTTATAAGATATGATAAAACTGGCGGTGGAGTATTCCTAAATAATACATTTACATTTAATGACGAAGATGCAACACTAACAGCTGCTTATGAAATTAATACTTATAATATTCTTTATAATGAAATAACAGAAGAAGAGAGAAACTTATTAAATAATCCTACTACATATAATGTTGAAACAAATACATTTAAGTTAAATAATCCTGATCCAAGAAAAGATGAACATGGTAATAATTTACTAGATTTCCTTGGATGGAATGATGGAAATGGAAATACATCAATCAATGTAACAATTGAAAAAGGAAGTATAGATGATAGAACATATACTGCTGTATGGGGAGAAAATCAAGACAGTTATTTAATCACGTATGATCTTGATGGTGGAGCACTTGAACTTGGAAAGACAAATCCAACTTCATATAAGAGAAGCACAGAGACATTTACATTAAATAATCCATCAAAAGAAGGATATGAATTTGCCGGATGGAGTGGGACAGGAATAACTGGAACAGAAGAAATAGTAACAATATCTAAAGGTAGTGCAGGAGTAAGAAACTATGTAGCTCACTATACCCCAATTACATATAATATAACTTATGAAGGAATAACTACTGAAGAAAGAAATTTATTAAATAATCCAACAACATATAATATTGAGTCAGAAACTATTACATTAAATGAACCAAGTACAAGAAAAGATGAACATGGTAATAATTTAGAAGATTTTCTTGGATGGAACGATGGAAATGGAAATATATCAATAAATGTAAGTATTCCAAAAGGAAGTATAGGAAATAGAACATATACTGCTGAATGGCACGAAAACCAAGATAGCTATTTAATTACATATGATCTTGATGGCGGAGCACTTGAACCTGGAAAGACAAATCCAAGTTCATATAAGAGAAGTACAGCCACATTTACATTAAATAATCCATCAAAACCTGGTTATGCATTTGCTGGATGGAGTGGAACAGAAATTGATGGAACATCACTAGTAGTAACAATATCTAAAGGTAGTGCGGGAGTAAGAAACTATGTAGCACATTATACCCCTATTACATATAACATATCTTATGAAGGAATAACTACTGAAGAAAGAAATTTATTAAAAAATCCAACAACATATAATGTTGAGACAGATACATTTACATTAAATATTCCAAGTACAAGAAAAGATGAACATGGCAATGATTCAGAAGATTTCCTTGGATGGAATGATGGAAATGGAAATACATCAACAAATGTAAGTATTCCAAAAGGAAGTATAGGAAATAAGACATATACAGCTGTATGGCACGAAAATCAAAATGATTATTCAATCACTTATGATCTTGATGGTGGAGCACTTGAACCTGGTAAAACAAATCCAAATTCATATAAGAGAAGTACGGCCACATTTACATTAAATAATCCATCAAAACCAGGATATAATTTTACTGGTTGGAGTGGGACAGGAATAACTGGAACATCAACAGAAGTAACAATATCTAAAGGAAGCTCAGGTAATAGAACATATACTGCTAATTATGAAGCAATAACTTATAATATTACTTATAGCGGAATAACTACTGAAGAAAGAGACTTATTAAAAAATCCAACAACATATAATGTTGAGACAGATACGTTTACGTTAAATATTCCGGCTTCTAGAAAAGATGGACAAGGGCTTAATTTAGAAGACTTTGCTGGATGGAATGATGGAAATGGAAATATATCAATAAATGTAAGTATTCCAAAAGGAAGTATAGGAAATAAGACATATACAGCTGAATGGCATGAAAACCAAGATAGTTATCCAATTGCATATGATCTTGATGGTGGAACTTTAGGAGAACCAAATCCAAGTTCATATAAGAGAAGTACAACCACATTTACATTAAATAATCCATCAAAACCTGGTTATACATTTGCTGGCTGGAGCGGAACAGGAATAACTGGAACATCAACGACAGTAACAATACCTAAAGGAAGTGCAGGAGTACGAAACTATGTGGCACACTATACCCCTATTACATATAACATATCTTATGAAGGAATAACTACTGAAGAAAGAAACTTATTAAAAAATCCAACAACATATAATGTTGAGACAGATACATTTACGTTAAATATTCCGGCTTCTAGAAAAGATGGACAAGGCTTAAGTATAGAAGATTTTGCTGGATGGAATGATGGAAATGGAAATATATCAATAAATGTAAGTATTCCAAAAGGAAGTATAGGAGATAGAGAATATACTGCTGAATGGCATGATAATGAAGATGTTTATAATATTACATATAACTTAAATGATGGAGTATATGAACCTGGTAAAACAAATCCATCTACATATATGAGAAAAACAGAAACATTTACACTAAATAATCCATCAAAACCTGGTTATAATTTTACTGGATGGAGTGGAACAGGAATAACAGGGACATCAACAGAAGTAACAATTCCAAAAGGTAGCTCTGGAAATAGAAGCTATGTAGCTAATTTTGAAAAAATAACATATAGTATTAATTATTCTGGATTAACACAAGCTGAGATGGTAGCGCTAAATAATCCAACTACATATGATGTAGAAACAGCAACATTCTCAATAAGCAATCCACAAAGAGAAGGATATAATTTCCTTGGATGGAGTGGAACGGATATTGCTAATAAATCTACTTCAGTAATAGTATTAAAAGGTAGTACTGGAAATAGAAATTATACAGCTAATTTTGAAAAGATAGAATACACTATTTCGTATACATTAAATAATGGAAAAGTAGAACAAGATAATCCAACTAAGTATTCTGTTGATAGTGCTAGTATAACACTAAATAATCCATCAAAAGTTGGTTATAATTTTATTGGATGGGAAGGTACAGATTTAGTTGGAAATACTAATTTAGTTGTTACAATTCCAACAGGATCTACAGGACATAGAAGTTATACAGCTAATTATGAACCAATTACTTATAATCTTACTTATGATTATGATGGTGGTAGTTTAGATGATGGAAAAACAAATCCATCTACATATAATATTGAAACTCCAGATATACTATTAAATAATCCTAGTAAGGAAGGATACGAATTTATAAATTATACAATTGATAATGTTATTGTTACGGGAATTCCAACAGGATCTACAGGAAACAAACATTTGGTGGCTCACTATGAGATAAGTAAGTATGATGTTAATTTCTATAATGAATCTGCATTATTTACTACCGAGGACGTGAATTGGAATAGTAAAGCTACAATTCCTTCTTCAATTCCAACAAAAGGACATCATATATTCTTATATTGGTCAGAAGATGGAATAAATGAATATGATTTTAATACTTTAATTACTGAAGACAAAAATTTATATGCTGTTTATGAAGAAGTTATATCTCCAATGATAGAAATAACTCCAAGTTTAGATAATGAAACTAATAAAACTTGGGTTTGTGGTAATTCATCTACAGAAAATTGCGGTGTCTTAGTAACATTATCAAGTGAACATAATGAATATGAATTATATTATAAGATTGGTGATGGTGCACTTACTTTATATACAGAACCATTTAAAGTATATTCAAATGAAACTATAACAGCAGTTTCTAAGAAGAGTAATATTTATAGTACTGATACTAATGAAACTATAGTTAATGTTGATACTATTAGTCCAACTATTAATAATCCTGGAACAGGAGCTGCGTCATTTAATATGACTGTCAGTGGAACTGCTCAAGATGCAGGATCAGGAGTTAAGAAATTTACTTTATATGCTAGAGAAAAATCAGCATTAATATATGATGAAAATTTAACTTATGAATCACCTATATTTGATGGAGTTAAGGATCATGCAGAAAACTATGATCATACATTCTATGGTGTAGAACAAGATACAGAATATATTGTTAAAATAGTAGCAGAAGACTATGTTGGTAATGTTTCAGAAAGAGAAGTAGAGGTAAGAACTAATCCATATATAGCTAGAGTAGTAGGAAAGAATGGAATACTATGGTATACAGTTGATTCTGATACTAAAGAAATTGTGGTTGATCAAGGAAGAGAATTCTTACTATTTGATAGTATACAAAGTGCAGTTAATTATTGCGCTAATGTACAATGTACAATTCAAACAAATCCAACTATTCCAGTTGTTAATGAAAATATCATAGTTGCAGCTGACCAAGATATAACAATAGATTTAGATGGAAGAGGTATTACAAGTGATGCTTCTGCAACATTTGTAAATAATGGAAAACTACAGATTGTTGATAGAAATCCTAGATCAGATAATACTATTGGAACAGTAAAAAATACTGTTAATAAAGCAATCGTTAATAATGGTACATTTATTTTAGGTGAGGGAAGTTCTGAAGTTAGTGATACATTTATTAATCCAGAGATGGATAGACCTATTATAGAAGGAAAGACAGCAGCACTTGAACAAAACGATGAATTTCATTTCTATGATGGTAAATTAGTAGCAGATACACTTGCATTAATTAATAATGGTGCTGACGCTATTACACAATATTCATATAACGTAATATTTATTACAGAAAATTATAAAAATGTCGCAAAACTTGCTAGGGTAACTGATCCACAGGCAAGAATTAAGAGTACATATTATGCAAAATTAAAAGATAGTGGTGTAGATAATGCATTTGATTCTTCAAATTCAGGAACATTTGAAGAAGAAAAAGAAAAAATGTTATCTAAGATAAAACAATATGGTGATTATGGATTTATCTATGATGCAGTAAATGAAACTATTGTTAATGGTAATAATTCAACTTCTAATACAACAGCTATATCATATCTAAAATTAGATTTAACTGATGAAGAAGAAGATAAATTCTTAACATTTACTACATTTGCCGATACATATAATTCTGATTCTTATGGTTATATATCAATTAGTGAAACATTAAGTAGTACAGGTACTCAAATATATAGAAGTACAGGTAATGATATTAATGGTAATAAAATATACAAGTTAACTAAAGGTAAAGCATATTATTTATACTTTGGATTTGTTAAAGGTGGAGGGGACATTAACCCTATAGAAATATTTAAAATATCTAATTTTAATATACTTGGTGAAAGACAAGAAACAAGTGATTTTGCATTACTTAATGATACTAATAGATATTCGTTTGAAAGACAAGATGATGGTTCTTATAAGAGTACTAATCCTTTCCTTGGAGGCACTTATGCACATTCTTATATAATATATGATTTAAGAGACCAAACTGAAGGCTTTAATATACTTGTAAATGCAAGTATCTCAAGTTTAAATAATAATGATCATGGATATGTTTATGTTTCAAATAATGAAAATTTCTTAAATTATGATTCAGCATCATCTATTAAGAAGTTTGATATGTATGGTGTTGTATCAAATAGAACTTATACTATTTCTTTAACACCAGGAGAACTTAATTATGTTCATTTCTGCTATTATAATTATAATGGTAATCATGGTGGAGATGATACATTCACAATTAATAATGTGGCTTTAACTAATGCTAAAGGTGAAAATATATTATCTCAAAGCACATTATTACATAATAATAATGATACATATTATTTCAATAATATTGATTATGATTTATTTACTTGGAAAGATTCTTCATCAAATCATAATAATGCTATATTAAATGGACCAATATTAAATTCACAGAGTACAGGTTTATTATTTGATGGTAATAATGATTATGGATATGTAGATACATCTAATTATAATTTAAATAATTATGAAGAATCAGTATATACAGAATTCTCAACAACTAGTACTAATAATATGGTTATTTATATGGGATCTTCTAGAGAGAGGATAGTAGTTGGATTATCTGATGGAAGAATTCAAGTATCTAATGGAGTAGGTAGTGATGCTGCATGGTATAATAGACCATCAAACTTTAATAATGGTAGTAAACATAGTATATTAACTACATATAAAGAAGGAAATTATGAAGTATATTATGATGGTACTAAATTAACAAAAGGCGGTACATGGCGAATAACTGGAGCTACTACTAATGCATATATTGGTAGAGCAGGAAGTAATGGTAACTATTGGAATGGTACTATATATAATATAAAAGTATATAATAAGGAAATAACTCCAGAAGAAATAAATAATCCAGATAATATAATTCTTAATCTGGATGGAAGTAATTCTAAGATTCCTACTGAAGCTTCATTTATAAGTAATAATGCAGGAGTTGCTAATTCAACAGCACATTCTTATATAATGTATGATTTAACTAATGTTAATGAAGATAAATATTTATATGTAAATGCAACAATTAGTTCTCATTCATATAATTATGGTTCAGTCTATGTAACTGATTCTACATCAGTTCCATCAGGAACATCTGGAAGAGAAATCTATGTTAGCGGTGTAAAAGAAAATCAAACTGGAATTTTAAGATTACAAAAGAATAAAGTTAATTATGTCCATTTCTTATATACTAAGAGTGGTTCATATAATACTGAATCAGATAAATTCTTTATTAAAGAAATTAGGTATTGTAATTCTTTAGAAGATGCATATTCAATTAATGCAAATAATTATTCGACAATTAGTGAAATATATTTTGATAATCCAGTATTAAATCAAGAAGTAGACACAATTGAAATATTAAAACAAATTACACTTGATTCAGCTATTGAGGTTCCAGAAGAAAAAGAAGTAATATTGGATTTAAATGGATTTACATTAACATCTAATAAGAATGATTATGTAATTAAAAATAATGGTAATTTAAAGATAATTGATGGAAAATTTGAAGAAAATAGAAAGAGAAATATCAATTATAAAACAGAACAAGCAAGATTATATAATGAGGCAAAAAATAAGTATCTTGCTGATTTAACTGAGTATAATGAATACGCTGGTTTATGTGAAAATTGTGAACCAAGTGAAGAATATATAATTGATAATTCATTAAGAAAAGAAATTCCATATAGTGGACATGAAGAAACATTTAATGTAGGATTTACAGGCACATACAAGTTAGAAGTATGGGGTGCACAAGGTGGTTCATATAGCAACTCTATTTACGGAGGATATGGTGGTTATTCTGTAGGTACAGTAGAATTAACTGCGGGAGATACACTATATATTAATGTAGGTGGTGCTGGTAAATCTGTTCATGGTAGCAACACAACTGCACAAGGTGGATATAACGGTGGTGGTAATGCTGTCTTATATCACGGAAATGGTTCACAATTTGATTCTGGTTCTGGTGGAGGAGCAACTCACATTGCTACTTCTCAGGGTATTCTTTCAGAATTAGAGAGTGATCAAAGTTCAATTCTTATAGTTGCTGGTGGTGGAGGAGGATCTTCACGCTGGGATTATGGTGAATATGGAGCTGGTGGTTCTGCCGGTGGATACGTTGGAAACAATGGTGGTACTACTGAAAGCAATAGATATGGAACTGGTGGAACTCAGTCTTCAGGCGGATATTATAAATATAATCCTTCACTTGGAAAAGGTTCATTTGGACAAGGTGGTCAAACTGAAAGTGATATTTCTAGCAGATACTTAGGTGGTGCTGGAGGAGGAGGCTACTACGGTGGAGGAGCTGCTGGTACTAACTACTGTACAGGTGGTGGAGGAGGTTCCGGTTATATCGGAAATCAATCACTTGATAACAAAGCAATGTATTGTTATTACTGTACGGAAGCTACTGATGTGAATAATGATAAAGACATATTTACAATTAGTACTAAGGGTTCTACTGAATATATAGATAGTGAAAATTGTCCTAATGGATTTAGTTCTGATCCAGTTAGTAAATGTGCAAAAGCAAATGATGGTTATGCAAAGATTACATTTGACATTACTGATGAAGAACTTGAAGAAATGAAAAAAAATTTACCTAAAACATATAATGTTAAAACATTACCTGTATTTAAAGATTATTTAAGTGAAGTAGATTTCGATAGTTCAGTTGATGTAGATAATATAGATATAGATTCAGAAGTATCATATAATAATATAGTTTCTGAAGCAGTTAATGGAACTATTACATCTACTACATCTAGTATTTTATTAAATGAAGAACATGCTACATTAAATTTATCCAGTGGGGCTATTAATATTAACATTAATTCTAAATATGGTATTGTAAACAGAGGAAAATTAATAATTGGTGAAGGTGCAATTATCAATGCTAATAATGCTGGAACTATTGGTATTTATAACGAAACAAATGGTGATATAGTTTCATCTAGTGGTGTTATTAATGCTATAGGAAATAACTCTACAGGACTTTATAATAGAAGTAATGATCCAAGTATTTCTGGTATAAAAGTTGTAACAACACCAACTGATGCCAAGGGTATAAGAAATGAAGCTGTTGCTGATGTTACTTATACAAATATTAATGTAACTGGTGCTGGAGAAGGATTTAGAGAATATGCTACTGGAAATACAATTATTAGTAACTCTAATATTTCATCAACTGGAAATGATTCAATTTATTTCACACCACAGGCATTCCCACTTAGATTTACAATAAATTCATCTAGTTTATATGGTTCAGTTTCATTAGAATCATCTCCAAGAATGGTATCTATAAATAATTCGAGTTTAACAACACTTTATAATAGTTTTGGTAATGTTTCTATTAATTCATCTACTTTAAACTATATTAATAATAGAGGAGAAGCAGTTATAAATGATTCGACTCTTACTGGTTCAGGAACTATTATATTTAATGAAGATGGTAATTACAGTAGAGGTGGAATAGAATATGTTTCTAAATTATTATTGAAGAATTCAATAGTAAACTCTACAGCTACTTCTAATAAGGATATAGTAGATAATGATTATTATATGACTGTATATAATACAAGATTTAATAATGTTAATGGAGCTAAATCCACAGTATTTAATAATACTAAGAATTATGTTACTCCTTATTTAAATATAACTGGTAATACATATATTGATTCAAGCTTTGGTACTGCTATTAATAATAATGGTGTTGTAACAATTGGTTCTGATGAAAAGAATGTAGATACAGAATATGAATTTGGGTATACTGGTGCACAAGAAGTATTTACTGCACCACAAACAGGAACTTATAAACTTGAAACTTGGGGAGCCGCCGCATCCGATGCAAATGGATGGAGTAGTGGATATAAATCAATCTATAGAGGTGGATTTGGAGCTTATGCTTCAGGAACAATTACTCTAAATAAAGGAGATAAATTGTATATCCATGTTGGTGGTCATGGTTCATCTGGAACATACTGGAATGCATTAAGATCATATTATGGTGCATATAATGGTGGAGGAGCAACAACTGGATACTATAATGATTGGACTGTACCAGGAACTGGTGGAGGAGCTACTGATATTTCTCTATCTAGTGAAGATAATACTTGGTATTATGATAATGGTGTTGTATCTTCTAGAAGAAGTACAGAATCATATGAACAAAGAATCATAGTTGCTGGTGGTGGAGGATCTTGTTATTATACAGATAATTGTTATGGTGGCTATCAAACAACTTCAACTACTCTTGGTTATGGAGATAGAAATAGTGGTGGAGGATATTATGGTGGATCATCATATACCGGTGGATCATCATATGTTTCTAGTAATTTATCAAATATAATAATGAAAACTGGAAATGAAGAAATGCCAGACTATTCTACATCAGGATTAGTAAAAGGAAATGTTGGTAATGGTCATGCTAAAATAACATTATTGAATGGTTCATCTACAGTAGTGTCTAATACTCCAACTATTTCAAGTACAAATTATGGTATAGTTGGTTCTGGAAGATTTAATTTCTATGATGGAACAATAAGTGCGAATACAGCAATTAATTCCGATATAGAAAATGTTCCAGAAGGATATGATATTTATAAATCAATTGATAATTCTAAAGAAAAGATTATTCTAGTCTCTAATGCTAATTCAAGACCAGTAGCTGATGGTGAAGAATCATATGTCGCACAAATTAATAATTCTAAATATACAACTATTCAGAATGCTGTTGATGCTGCTAATAATGGAGATGAAATTGATTTACTTGTTGATATAAATCAACAAAATACTATTAATATTTCTGATACTAAAGCAGTAACAATTGATTATAATGGACATATTGTTAAATCTTATTCTGATAAATATTTATTTAATAACCAAGGAAATTTAACTATTACTGATAGTACTAATTCATTAAGAAAGAATAGTTATTATGGTGATAAATATATATATAATGAAGGGACATTAACAGTAAGTAAACTTTATATTGGAAACTATGATTATTCTATTAGTATTTTAGAAAATAATAATGGTGTAGTTACTTTAGATAAAGTCAAATTTGATTTTGGTAATGACAATAATGTTAGCAATAAGGTTGCTATTACAAATACAGAAAGTGGTACTATTATTGCAAATGAAAGTATATTTAATCTTTGGTATACTAATAACATGTTTAATAATAAAGGAACACTAACAGTAAAAGATTCTAATGTTACATCATCTGCTGGAAAATATTTCGTTTATAACTTTACAAGTGGTACAGTTACATTAGATGGTAATAGTTATAGTGTATCTGGTGGTATTGAAAATTATTTCTTAAATAGTAGTGGAACTGCTACTATTAAGAATATGACTACTACATTTGAAAGAATATATAATGAAGGAATATTAACATTGGAAAGTAATACTTTACCATCAGGATCATTAAATAGCCCTGGTCTTCTAAGAATAAAGAGTGGTACTTATTCAAATTCATTTACAATTAGTGGCTCAGGAAAGATAATAGATAATACTAATAATCAGTATTCATTGATAATTGAAAATGGAACAATTAATTCTAAATTAAATATAAGTGCAACAGGTATAACTAATATAGAAGGTGGAACTATCAATGTGTCTAATGATATTGCTATTAATAATTCTGGAAGTGGAATAATTAATTTAGGTATTCATGATGGAAATGTTGATTCTAAAGAAAATACTAAACCAATAATTAATGGTAAATCTTATGGTATTTATACATCAAATCCAGCATTGTTAGTTAATTTCTATGATGGAATAGTTAGTGGACAAAAAGCATACAATGTTTCAATTGATAATGTAGAAAATGGATACTCAATACATAGAGATTATGATAGTGTTGGTGATATTGAATCTAAATATTTAACTAGTGAACCTGTATTTAGAAATATTACTCAAGGAAAATCTTATACTTCAGTAGATGAATTAAATACTGATTTATCTAATGGAACTATAAATAATAATGATGTTATTCAAGCATTAAGAAATATAACAATAACAAGATCTGAAAATCCAATTACAATTCCAAGTGGATTAAAGATTACATTTGATATTAATAATAATATAATCGATAACAATAATAATACTATGTTTATTATCAATGGTGAATTAGATACTATTGATAGTACTAATTCAAATATTGTTGGTAAGATTGATTCTACAACAGGTAATATATTTGTAAATAATGGAACTTTAAATATATTAAGTGGTACTTATGTTTCGGAAGCTGGTTCTACAGAGTCTGAAGTTGTTTTGAATAATTCAAATCTTAATATTTCTGGTGGAGTATTTACTAAGTATTATGATAAATTAGGTTATAGACAAACAAATTCAGGTACTATTGTTAATAATAGTGGAGTTGCAATAATTACGAATGGTACTTTCTATTCAAATAGTTCATTTATAGAAAGTGCATATCGTAGAGGAACTATAGATAATGCTGATTATATTTATTCATCATCCATATTTGTAAATAATTCTCTAGGAACATTAAATGTTTCTGGTGGTACATATGATGGAATAGCTAGTAGGACATGGCGAGATAATGATAGTTCATGGAGAGATTATTCTACAGCAAGTAAGGGTGAATTAATATATAACTATGGTACTGCAACTATTTCTGGAATTGTTTCTGATAATTCACATATAGGATTAAACCAAGGAACATTAACTTTAGATGATGTAACTATGGAAAATATTATTAATCTTAATACTGGTGGAACATCAGGATTACATCCTAACTTAATTAATACTGGTAGTTTAACTATTAGTGATTCAACATTTGAAATAAAAGCTTCATTTGTAGAAAATAATGGTGGAAATATTAGTATTACTAATACAACTATTGATAGAACAGCAAATGGTTCAGGATATCGTACTGATAATGATGATTTATATGGTGTTAAGAATTCTCACCTAATTAGAAATAAATATAATTCTAATAATGATAATTCTATTAATATTTCGGGTTCATATCTTTATAATAGAGGTAGTGGAGAAGTAATAGAAAATAGAGGATTATTAATTATAGAAAATTCTACTATAGAGGCATTTAATAATGCAGCAATTAATTCATATTCATCACGTGTGGATGTTAAAAAGAATAGTTCTATAATATCTGATAATGGAAGAGCTATTTACTTATCTAGTTCAACATTTAATTTAGGAGAATCAATAGAAATAGATGGTGCTGTTTCTAAGACATATCCTATTATTAAAGGAACTACATATGGTGTTTATAATTCAAGTAGTACTATTAATTTCTATGATGGAATATTAATGGGTAAAACAGATCCTACTTATGGAACTATAACTAATCTTGAAGTTGGATATGGAAGAATATCTGGTACATCTGATGATTATAAGACAAATTACCTAGATAAAGTATATGTTATTAAAAATGTTACTCAATCAGTTGGAATAGAAAAGAAATATTATGATTTAAAGAGTGCATTTGATGAAGCAAATTCTGGTGATACACTTCAAATGATAAATGATTATAATAACTTAACAATTGATGAAGCAGCTGTTGTTAGTAATATTGTTACATTTGATTTAAATGGAAAAACAATTAGACAATCAAATGATAAGTTATTTGTAAATAATGGTGAGTTAACTATTATAGATAGTAGTAATGGAAATACTGGTGAAATAATTGCAATATCTGGAACTACTGCATTTGATAATAATGGAACTATTAATTTGATAGATGCAAAAGTATCTACTAATCATGGAATATTATTATTTAAGAATAATAGTAATTCTACATTGGTTGTAAAGGATGAAGGAATTATTACATCATCTACAGGATCTACTTTAATCGATAATAGTGGTACTGTTGATATCTTAAATGGAGCATATTTACATAATATAAATGCACATGTAATAATCAATAGAAATATTCTTAATATTGTTGATTTAAATAATGATAATGATCAAAGTACAGATAGTTTATTTGATGCACCATGGATTCACTGTGAAAATAATGGAGCAGCTAATGCAAATGCATCAATTAGAACAGTTTCTGGTGGAACAACTAATATTTATGGCGGTGTATATAATAATGGCCAAACATATAATAGTGGAACACCAACTGCATCTAAAATAGTAGATAATTCTGGTACTACTATAATTAAGAATTTAGATAGTTATTCATATTTTGTTGGTGAAAACAATGGAAGTCTTACAATAGAAAATTCACATTTTTATAATTTTGAGGATGAAGGAATATATAGTAGATATGGAACATTAAATGTTAAAGACACAACATTTGAAATTACTACAACAGAGAATCATTTCGATAACTTTAAAATTTATTCAGGTTATTCAACATTTGATCATGTAACAATTATTGGAAGAAATAGTGGTAGCTATAGAGGAGCTTTATTATATGCATTTGGAATAACTACTATTAAGAATAATTCTACAATTAATGTTGATTTAAATTTAAATTCAATTGTAAATGGATCAACATTAAATATTGAAAATTCTATAATTAATAATAATATATATAATGAAGGAACACTTAATATTGATTCTTCAGATGTTACATTTGCTAATGTGGCAATATCAAATACAAATGGTCATACGGTAAATATTAAAAATGGTTCTAATATTACTTCAACAGGAAATAATGCAATTAATACATCAGGTACAGTTAATGTAACAGATGCATCAAGTATTGTTTCTAATAATGGTATAGCTATTAATTTAATTGATAGTGCAACATTGAATCTTGGTGAAATAGGTGGAACTCCAGATACTGATTATCCTTATATTTCAGGAACAACATTTGGTATTTATAGAAATACTCAATCAACTTCATTTAATTTCTATGATGGATTAGTTATTGGTAAATCTGGACCAAATGCAATTTCAGGAGGAGTTACAAGTGTTGAAAGTGGATATGAAACTAGAAATGAAATTGAAATAAATCCTAATGATCAAGATGATAAGACTTATAAAGAATATCTAGTAGTAAGTGCAACCAGTATAGCTGTTGCTAAAGTAGGTACATATTCCTTTGCTTCAGTTGGAGATATTAGTCCTTCTAAAGCACTTCAAAATGCAGTTAATTTTGCTATTGGAGATGGAAGTAATGTTAGAGATATTGATTTACTTACTAATATTGATCTAGTAACTGATCAAGCAAGTATCACTGCTAGTATGCCTGTGACAATTAATTTAAGTGGATACACAATTACAGGAGATTCAACATATAAGTTAAGCAGTAATATTACTTTAAATACTAATAATAATCTTGGAGCTAATGTTTCTAAACTATTATCTGATGTATTTGATATATCATCAAAACCAAAGAATATAGTAATATATGAATTAAGTGATGGATCTAAATTGGATACATCAAATACATATAAATTATATAAAGATGGAAAATTAATTAGTTTAGAAAAAGAAGAATTAGGTAGATACAAGTATAAAGGAAATAGTGTAAACTTAACTCCTATTAAAGGAAGATTATATATTGATAATTTATATAATGGATCATATAAATTAGAATCAAGTGATAATAAAACTATTGAATTTAGTATTGATAATGATGGTATTATAAAAGGAAATGTAGCAGAGAATGTTAATAATTCTTCACAATCAATTTCTGATTCTAGTGCAGAGTTAATACTAAATATTCAAACTGGTGTAAGTAAGCATTATTACTTGTTAGTACTAATACCTATTTTGTTAGTTACATTATTATTAATCATAACTAAAAATAAAAGAAGAGAAATATAATTCTCTTCTTTTATTCCATTGCTTTTTTGTTAATTTTGTGGTATATTTTTAGTGTATATAATAGGAGTTGAATTATGAAAAAGATATTAAGAAAAATTAAAGCTTTTTGTAAACGCTATATATTTAAAAATAAGATTATTTCTATAATAGTAGGAATACTTTTAGTAGGTTTACTTTTGTTTGTAATATTAAACAAAACTAATGTTGATTATATAAAAAGAGTCAAAAGAGTATTAACAAATAAATATTATAAAGTAGAATGTATGAATGATACTTGTGATTATATAATTGCATATAGTGGAGATAAATTAGGTAAAAGTAATATCTTAATATATGATGCTAATGGAAAAAAGATAGCTTCATATAAAGAAGATTTTAAGTCTAAAGAAAAAACAATAAAGAATATATATGGAATTACAAAAAACTATATCATATTTGAAAAATATAATATTGTTTCAGGTAAGTCTGATGGATATTTATTAACAACTCCAAAAGCAAAAATAAAGTATAGTTCAGATAATAAATTATCTAGTATAAACGATTTATTAATTAGTGAGAAATTAGATGAAGGATATAATATAATTGATAAAAATGGAAAAGTATTATATACTGGTGCATCTAATATAAAGAGTTATGCTGATGGTAAAGTTATATCAATGACTATCAAAAATGAAAATGTTATTTTAAATGAACAAGGTACTGCTATTTTGAATGGTTATAGAATTGCGAAACAAGTAAAAGATAATGATAGTAAAACTTTATATCTTGTTTTACAAGATAGTAATAAAAATGCATATTATTACTATAATATAAATACTAATAAGATAGTTGGAGATTCATTCAATGGTTATGTAGATGCATATACTAAAGGTGAATTAGTTATTACTAAAAAAGATAATAATCACTCAGTTAAATATGTGTTAAGAAAAGATGGAAAAAGAGATAAACTTGATGTTGCATCTTTAGAGAACTTAAATAATATTGATAAAGATAAATACGAAATATTATATGAAAGTTATATTATTCCATCACAAAAATCTATATTAGTATATGATACTAAAAATAGTACGTTTGGAACATATAACATTAAAACTAATAAGTATAACAAATTATTTGAATATAAAGATGATTATAAATTCTCTAAAATAAGTAAATTATTAACAAACGAAAAAGAATTATATCTACAAATTAGTTGCACTGAAGAAAATTGCGGTGAAAATAAAATGGTAGTATATGATATGGTTAATGATAAAAATCTTTATCAGATGATTAATAAAGATTTCACAATTCAATATTTAACAAACTATGGCTTTTATAATGTAGTTAAATATTCATCTGATTCATCTGATGATTATAAAAGTAAATATGCTATTTATAATAAGGAAAATAAAGAAATATTTAGATCTGATGATCCAATAGTTATTATTGATCAAAGCTTAGTATTTGGAAAAGAATATTCTAATAATTCATTAATATTATATAGTACTAAATCAAAGAAGGCTTTGAATAGTTCAGAGACACTTGCTAATAAAATTACTTTAGGAAAATCTTATTTCTATAAATATAGTGATGATGAAAAAACATATTTATATAATTCAGTTGGGGATAAACTTAAAGTCATAAATAATTCAAAAGTATCATTAATGTATAGTTTAGATACAATATTATATGTAGATGATAATAATAAAGTATTTATTATTAATCCTACTGATAATAGAACAAGAACTTATAAATTAAAAGTTAATGAAAAAATCAATACAAATGATGGAGAAAATATTCCACCATATAGAAATACTTTATTTATTAATAATACTGTTAATAATAATATAAAAATAGTAAATATTAATGGTAGAGTTATAAAGAACATTAAGAGTTCTGCAATTGAAACAGTAAAATATAATAAGGATACAAAAAATGTTATTATAATTACTAAACAAGTTAGAAACAATAATAATTATTATGGACTATATATTGGAAAGTAGACATTTCTACTTTCTTTTTTGTTGACAGATATTATTTATCATGGGATAATTGTCTTAGAATAGGAGAGTCTTATGAAAAAGATTAAATTAATTTTATTTGCAGCATTGGCATTACTTTTAGTACCATCTATTGCATATGCAGATACTATAACTGTAAAGCTTAAAACAAATCCATCTAATGCGGATTCACTAGTAGAATTAAGTGTTCCAGAAGGTACAACAGTAGCTACTATAAGAACATTATTAGCAGCAGAAGTAGATATGGAAAAATACATATTACTAAATAACTGGAACCAAAATCCAGATGATAATGCAGTAGTATGTATCGATTCTAGTCTTAGTTGTTATGGACCAGATGATGGTAAATTTACTACTATGTTACTTATGGAAAAAGATACTACAGAAAAGAAATATACTTTAAAATCAATTCCTCCAAAAGATGAAATGATGTTATATAGTATAATAGAAACAAATTGGGAAATGTTTGAACCATTATTCCTTGATTCATGCGATGAAACATTTACAACATGTACATTCAAGGAAAACCATCCAAATTTTAAAGCATATACAAATGTAAAATTGACTTGGGATTATGATGCTGAAATAGCTAAGATAGCTCAAAAAGCAGTAGATGAAGGATTACTAAATAATAACGAATTTGAGGCTACTGATACAGAATTATTAAATTATATTATGTATGGTGGATCACTTGCTAACTATACATCATCATTTAAAAACCAATTATCGAATTTAAACTTTGTTTCTAGTATAGATCAAAGAGGTGGAGCATTTGAACCATTTAATACTGCTGAAATAGGTTTTTATAGAGCAGAATATAATGGAACTCTTTATGCAATAAAAGATTTTATAGAAATAAATGCACCACATATTATATATGTACCAGATGATGCTACTGATAAAGTAAAAGCAGTAAAAGCTAGATTAAAAGACTTATTTGGTAATGATGCTTCAATGATAGAAGTAGAAGAAAGTACAGAAACAATTAATGAATTATTAATTAGTGAAGGAGAAGACTCAGTAGGTGAAATAGGTAATAATACATTTGTTATCCTAACAGTTAATAATCCTGATAGTCCAATGAGTGGAAGAATGTATAATTTTGCAGTGTTTAAAGATTCTTCTAAAATAAATAATACTATTGATTTTAAATCAAGTGATTTACTTACTAATGTATCTGTTGAAACTGCTGAAAGTATACCTCTTGATACAATAGTAGGTGTTACTCAAATTGCTTCCGGAGAAACATATGATAAGATAATAGGAATATTAGATGTAGAAGAAGGAGAAATGTTTGATATTAGTCTTACTTCTATATCACAAAAGAAGAGTATTACTAAACTTGCTAATGGTAAATTCTTAGTTAGAATACCAATACCAGAAAAATATAATGGTAAGAGTTTAATTGTATATTATGTAGATGAATCTAATATAGTTACTCCATATGAAGTAACTGCTAAAGATGGATATGCTTCATTTGAAACAGATCACTTTAGTACATATACATTAACAATAGATAAAAATGCTAAAGAACCTGTTAATCCACCTACTGGAGATAAAGTATTTATTTATATAATTTTACTTGGAGTAAGTACTGTTGGTTTAGTAGGTATACCAGTTTATATTAAGAATAGAAAGTAGACATTGTCTACTTTTTTTAATTAAAAATGTAATCATAGTTTTGAAAAAATGATATAATTAATTAGAGGTGTTAAAATGTTTGAAAATAAAAAAGTATTTATATTAGGATTAGCTAGATCTGGATTTGCAGCAGCTAAATACTTAATTAAACATAATAATGAAGTAGTATTAAATGATGGCAAAGAAGAAGATAAATTAGATAAGAATCAAATAGATGAATTAAAGTCTTTAGGAGTTAAATTAGTATTTGGATCACATCCTGATGACATATTAGATGAATCATTTGATTATTTAATAAAGAATCCTGGTGTACCTATAGATCATAAATATGTTCTAAAAGCTAGAGAACTAGGAGTAGAAGTAATTAATGAAGCAGAAATGGCTTTTAGATTACTTCCAGAAGGAGTTAAATTAATATCTATTACAGGTACTAATGGTAAAACAACTACAACAACTTTGACTTATGAAATAATGAAAGAATATTATAAAGAAAAAGTATTTCTAACAGGTAATATAGGGTTTCCTATGACTGATTTGCTTGGTAAGGTAAAGTCAGGTGATATTATTGTAATGGAGGTTAGTTGTCAGCAATTAGAAAATATGTCTAAGTTTAAACCTAATGTAGGTTTAATAACTAATTTTAGTCCAGCACATATAGATTTTCTTAAAAGTTATGAAAACTATAAAAGAGTAAAAGCTAAAATATTTAGGAATCAAACTTCTGAAGATATAGCTATATTAAATGCAGAAAACGAAGATGTATTAAATGAAACAAAAGATATTAAATCTACTAAAAAATATTTTTCTTCTAAAAAGAAGGTTGATGGAACTTATTTAGATGGGAATGATATTTACTATAATGGTGAATATGTACTTTCTAGATCTGATATAAAGATTGCAGGCATGCATAATGTAGAAAATGTTATGGCCGCTACTACTATAGTTAAAGAATTTAATGTACCAAGCGAAGTGATTAAAAAGGTTGTATCTAACTTTAAAGGGGTAGAACATAGATTAGAATTTTCTGGAGAAGTAAATACAAGAAGATTCTATAATGATACAGAGGCTACTAATATTAAATGCACTCAAATAGCACTATCTTCTTTTGATCAAGATATATTTATAATACTTGGAGGATTAGAAAGAGGACAGGTGTTTGAAGATCTAACTCCATATATGAAAAATGTTAAAGGGATACTAGCTATTGGAAGTTGCAGGGATAGAGTAAAAGAATTTGGAGATAAACTTGGAATACCAACTATAGTTCATGAATATCTAAAAGATGGGTTTAAAGAACTATATGATATGTCTACTCCTAATTCAGTAATACTTTTATCACCAGGTTCAGCATCTTGGGATCAATATAAAGAATGTGAAGTAAGAGGAGCAGAATTTAAAAATTTAGTAAAAGAACTACAAAATAAATAAATGTAAACTTTACATTTATTTATTTTTTTTATATTTAATTATGTTATAATTATTATATGGAGGGTAATATTATGGATGTAAAAATATTAACTAAAAATAAAATAGATGTAGACCATGGATTAGAATTACTTGGTGACATGGATTTTTATAATGAAACTCTTACGACATTTTATGATGGAATAGAAGATAATTTAAAAAAATTAAAGAAATTTAAAGATAAAGATGATTTTGAAAACTATGGTATTTTATCTCACTCAATAAAGAGTGATTCTAAATACCTAGGATTTATGGATTTAGCAGAAATAGCTTTATCACATGAAATGGCTGGTAAATCATCTGATAAAGATTTTATAGATAAAAACTATGATTCATTTGTTGAAGAAATAAATAGAATTGTAAGTGTAGTTAAGGAATACTTAGGGAGGTAAATATGAGTGATTTTAATCCAATAATGGAAGAAAAAATAATATTAGTAGTAGATGATTCATCAATAACAAGAGGTTTAATTGAACATATATATAAAGATAAATATAAAGTAATGATGGCATCTAATGGACAAGGAGCTATGGATATAGTAGATGTTATGGAAGATTCTATTATGGCTATACTTCTTGATTTAAATATGCCTGAAGTAGATGGATTTGATGTATTAGACTATTTTAGAGAAAAGGGAATATTTGAGAAGATACCAGTATGTATAGTAACTGGAGAAGATGCACCAGAAATAATTGGTAAAGTTAAAACTTATCCAGTATCTGCAATACTTTTAAAACCATTCTCAAAAGATCAAATAGAAACAGTTGTTTCAAAGGCAATAGAATTAAAAGGAAGAAGATAATTCTTCTTTTTTTATGCTATAATATTCTTGGTGGTTTTATGGAATTAAAAGTTAAAAATTTTAATTTAAAAGATACTATTACCTGTGGACAAATATTTAGATATGAGGAAGAATTAGATAATTCATATACTGTAATACTAACAGACAGAGTAATTAATATAAAACAAGATAATGATTATATATATTTTACTTCTAATATAGAAGATAATTTAAAAGAAGTAATTATTAATTATTTTGATTTAGAATATGATTATGATTCTATTAATAATATGTTAATAAATAATAATTCAGAATTAAAAGATATTATTAATTATTCTAAAGGTTTAAAAATGATTAATGAACCAAAATTAGAAGTAATAATAAGTTATATATTATCTCAAAATAATAGAGTACCACAAATTAAAAAAGCATTAGATAATATATCTAAGTGTGGTGGAGAGAAAGTAATATTTAATAACAAGGAATATTATTTATTTCCTACTATAGATAATTTGAAAAAATTATCTATAGAGGACTTTAGAAGACTTAAATGTGGTTTTAGAGATAAATATTTATATGAATTTACACATAGTGATTTTGATATAGATAAAATAGATAAATTATCCTCTAAAGATGCATTAGATCTATTAATGTCTATGAAGGGTATTGGAGAAAAAGTAGCATCATGTATATTATTATTTGGATATCATAGATTTGATGTATATCCAATAGATACATGGGTTAAAAAATATATGAAAGACGAATATAATATTACTACTATTAAAGATATTAAATTATTTTGTGATAAAAGATATAAAGAATACTCTGGATTAGTAATTCAATATATGTTTAATTATAAAAGAAACAAAGATTAAGCTTTAATCTTTGTTTTTATATTACTTATAATTATTAATAAGAGAATAGGTATAGTATAAATATTAATATAATATTCTTTTATAAAATTATAACCTATAGTAGAATTATTAAATAAATTGAAAGATAAAAATACTGATATTATTATCATTATATAAAATATTATTTTATTATAATTTTTATATTCAAAATAGGTCTTAATAAAAAATAGGGATAATACTTCACTAATAAGTAGTTTATATATAGAATTAACTGTTAATAAATTTTGAACATTTTGAATAAAATTTAAAGTATTAATCTTTTTTACTAGACTATATTCTGGATAGTAAAATAATTTTGATAAATCTATACCAAATATACCTATTAAGAATGATACTACTATCAAGAATTTGATTCCTGATATTAGATTAAATATATATAAATTTCTATTCAATTTATCAGGATTATTAATACTGTTTTTAGGAGTAACTAATAAAAATATAACTGGTGTAATAGAGTATGATGCATATTTAATAGAACTAATTAATATATTGTTTGCTTTAGTATTAAAAATAGGTAAATAATTATTTAAATCTATTTTATTAAATAAATTTATGTATGAAAATAATAATTCAATTATAGTTACAAAAAATATGGCTATGCTTACTTTAGATATTACTTTCATATCTTTTTTTACTAATAGTAAAACGGGTATTAAAAAGAATAGGGTAGTAATTATACTAGATGTTTCTTCTAAATATTTATTTTGAACATATATATTTTGACTCCATAATAAATATATAAAATATAATAAAGATAATATAACTAGTATAATGCTAATTATATTTCCTATATATTTTCCAAACAATTTATCTAGTTTTTCAAATATATTTAAATTTCTTTCATAATCATTAAATTTAAGAATTAAATATAAAAATATGAAAGATAATATTATTCCTAGTATTCCAGATATAATAGCATCATTTTTAGATTTATTTAATATATCAGAAATACCTACACTTAAGAATAATGTTTCTGATATAAAAAATAGTATTGATGAATATTCTTTATTTCCAATCTTTAGATTCATTCTTTCTCCTTTATATAATTTTTAATTTCACCTTTTCTTTTAATATTAATTTTTATGTTTTTATTAACTTCATAATTATAATTCTTTTCGTTTGGATATCTTTCATAAATCATTCTTTTAAAACCTAAAAAATTAGATTTAGAATTAAGCTTAATACTTTTAGAAATATATTTATCTATTTCTTTCTCTGATATTTTTTCTAATTTAGAAATAGTATTATTTTTATTTAAATCTAAATCAAAATTATATTCAGTTAGATATGCATCTATATTTATATTTATTTCTATAATATATTTATTACCTTTTTTATATAATTTATTCTTAGTACTACTTTTATTTATTTTTATTGTAGAATATTTTTCTTTATAAGAAATAGGAATAGATATTTTATCTATTTCATTTCTTATAAGATTATAACCAATACTTTCTTTAGTATCTAAATATTTTATTACTTTGCCTTTATTAGTTATTGCAATATTATCTATATATACTTCATTATTTTTAATACTTAATACACTAATAACTGGATCTATATTCTTTTTTAAATAATTAGATATAAATACATCTATATTAGTATAAGAAGAAGTAGATCTATTTTCTTTAGAATTTTTTTGAAGTTTAGACGAATTATTGTTTTTAGATAAAAATTTAACTATAGTACAAGAATCAGTATCTTTAGCTAAAAATATATCAAATTCATCTTTTACTTCGGTTAATCTAAAAAATGAATCTACTAAATCTATTTTTTTATCATTTAATATATCCTTTGATACTATTATTTTATCTAGATGTCCTCCATATATTTTTTTAGATGATTTATTATTTACTTTGTTAATTGCTTCATTTATAGTTTTACCAGTAGAGTAATATATCTTATTTTTACCATTCTTTTTATCTGTATTTAATACTTCTAGGCATAATTTATAATTATTATCTTTTTTATCTATACCAATTGTATTTACAATAGCTAAATCATTTAATTCCTTATAGTCAGAACATCCTGATAAAAGGAATAATATTAATAGAATAAATACTTTTCTCATATTATCTCCTTTTAGTATTTTTAGTTAAAAACATATTTCTAAAATTTAATTTATATTTTTTAGTTAATATTAAATTATTACTTTGTTCTTTTTTATTAAATGGATATATAGGGAGTGTATAATCATAACCAAATGATTTCATAGAACAAATACTAATTAAAAAGAGTAGTGCTCCGATAAATAAACCATATAGACCTAAAAAAGAACTAAGTAATAATATTATTATTTTCCATATTCTAATAGAATTGACTATGTCAATATCATTAAATAAAAATGATGATATAGAACTAATAGCAATTACAATAATCATAATAGGTGATATTAATCCAGCACTTACTGCTGCTTCACCAAGTACTAGTGCACCTAAGATAGACATAGAAGTTCCAACTACTAGAGGTGTTCTTGTATCAGCTTCTCTAAGTAGTTCAAATGTAAATATAAGAAGTATTGCTTCTATAATAGATGGGAATGGAACTCCCGACCTTTGGATACTGAAGTTAATTAATATAGATGTAGGTAATGTTTCTGGATTAAATGTAGTTAATGCTATATATAATCCTGGAATTATTATTGATAGAACAAATGCTAGTAATCTAATAATTCTTGTTATAGATACATTTTTAGTGTTTTGATAATAATCATCAATATTCTTAATTAAATCGTTAAAAAATGTTGGAAGAATAATTACTTCAATCGTATTTTCTACAAGTATAGCTATTCTACCATTCATTAGATTATAAGATACTAAATCAGGTCTTTCAGTCATTACATAATTAGGAAATATGTAATTATTTTTTTCCATTAATTCGACTATATAATTACTATTAGGAATATAATCTATGCTAATACTATTTAATTTCTTTTCTACTTTATTAATTAAATCTTTATTAGCAATATCATCCATATAAATAAGGGATACTTTTGTTTTAGACTTAGTTCCTATATTATGTTCTTTAATTATTAATTTATTACTTTTAATTCTTTTTCTTATTAATCCTAAATTAGTTTGATAATTTTCTGTAAAAGAATCTTTTGGGCCTTTTACAGTTTTTTCATTTGAGGCTTCACTTATTTCACTATTTAATCTTTCTTTAGTTTCAAAAGATATAAATCTATTATCAATATAGATAATAGTAAATCCTGAGTATAAATTTAATAATAAATCTTCTTTATTATTTATATTAACTAAATTACTGCTAGGTAATTTAGTTAATATCTTATTAATGGTATTTAATTTGTTGTTTTCAATTGGTAATAATATAAATTCATTAATTGAGTAACTATTACATAGAGTTTCAAAGAAAATAACATATATATCTTTATTATTAATGCTAAATTTTCTAACTTTTAAATCGGGATTATCCCTTTCTAGTTTATTAATTATATTAATCATAAATACCTCTATTATAGTTTAACCAAAATATATAAAAATATAGTATAATATTATTAGGTGATCTTATGCATATAGATGATATATATGAAGTTAAAATTATAAGACTTAATAATGAAGGACTTGGAGTAGCACTAGTAGATAAATTTGTAACTTTTGTTTCTAATGCTATACCTGGTGAAGTAGTTAAAATAAAGATAACTGAAACTAATGAAAACTATGCTAAAGGAATAGTAATTGATTATTTAGAAACTTCTAATAGTAGAGTAACACCATCCTGCCCATTTTATGAAAAATGTGGTGGATGTAATCTAATGCATATGAATTATGAATCACAAATAAGTTTTAAAAAAGATAAAGTAAAATCTATATTTAAAAAAATATCTAATATAGATATTGATATAAAAGATATTATTTATGATAAAGAATATAACTATAGAAATAAAGTAGTATTAAGAGTTAAAAATGATAAGATAGGTTTATATAGAGAAAAGACTAATGATATTATAAGTGTAGATAAATGTTTATTATTAGATAATAAAATAAATGATGAATTAATTAAATTAGAATTATTTATTCATAGATATAAAAATAATAATATTAATGAAATAATGATTAGAGTTATTAATGATAAAGTAATGCTTTCTTTAGATACTATTAATAAAGAAGTAAGAGATAGTTTCTTAGATAATTTTAATCATGTAGAAAGTATATATATAAATAATAAATTAGTATATGGTAGTGAATTTTTAAGAGAAACAATTAATGGTTTAGAATTTAATATATCTCCAAAATCATTCTTCCAAGTTAATAAGAATATAATGACTAAGATGTATAATAAAGCAATTAGTTATATTAATGGGGGAACAACTTTAGATTTATATTCTGGTACAGGAACATTATCTATGTTAGCATCAAAAACTTCAGATGAAGTAATAGGTATAGAAGTAGTAAAAGATGCAGTTAGAGATGCTAATAATAATATAGAATTAAATAATATTAAAAACGTATCTTTTATATGCGATAAAGTAGAAAATAAAATAGAGGATTTAAAGAATAAAAAAATAGATAATATAATTATGGATCCACCAAGAAGTGGTAGTGATAAAAAGAGTTTAGCTTCTATCTTAGAAATAGAATCAAAACAAATAATATATATTTCATGTAATCCAGTTACTTTAGCAAGAGATTATAATACATTACAAGAAAAATATAACATAAAAGAAATAACTCTATTTGATATGTTCCCAAATACATACCACGTTGAAACAGTTATGGTTTTAGAAAAGAAAGATGTTTAAAATGCATCTTTTTTTTATCGTAAAATAGTAATATTCCGAACAAAGAAATGTTTAAAAGGTATGATATAATGTTAATATAAATATAAATGTTAAAAGACTTTGACAAACTTCCAAAGACCTTTGGTAGATTTATTAAGTAGTAGTTTTATATAATTGTAAGTGAAAGAAGGGATGATTATGGCATTAGGCCAAAATATTTTAAACTTGCGAAAGAAAAATGGTCTTTCACAAGAACAATTAGGAGAAAAAGTAAATGTTACAAGACAAACTATTTCTAATTGGGAACTTGAGGAAACTGCTCCAAATCCAGAGCAATTAAAATTATTATCTAAAGCATTAAATGTTAGTGTAGATGATTTAATTGATAATGATATCAAAGATATATTAGTAGAGAAAACATCTAATACAGAAAAATTATCTGGTTTAATCTTAAAACTAATTAAAGTATTAATAGTTCTTATTTTGCTAGCACCAATTCTATTAGTAACATTAAAGATTATATTTAAAAATATTCATAAAAACACTTCTGGTAGATTAATGGATACATCAATTGTCTGTACTCTTCATGATGAAGAATATTCTTATGAATTCAATTATTATGAAACTACAGGAGAAATCACAGAAGCTGGAGGAGATGGATATTTAGCCACTATAACTAATATAGGAAACTATAGTGATGCTTATGAAGCATTATCTATTATAGATGCTTATGTAAAAAATAATGGTGGAACTTGTGAAATAAGTGAAGCTAAAGAAGTAAGGAATTAATATGAACTTAATGAAATATGATAATAAATGTGTAAGAATAATAGATTTAGATAATAAAGTATTTGAAGGTAATTGTTACTATAATGATAAAGAATATAATAATCATGAATATGGTAGAAATGAAGATAGTCTTCAAATATTAAATATTATGTTTTATGAATCTACTACTAAAGATGTTAAAGAAATAGAAAATCTAAGTAATAAAGAATATGGATCTTTAGAAGAATCAATAATAGCTGATTCTGACTTGGACTTTATAGAAGATGCATTAGATACAGATGATCAAATACATAGAGATAGATTAATTTTATGTATTAAAGATAATATAAATAAGTTTGATGATAGAATTAATGAAATAGTAGGTAATAGTATCAAAGACTATAAAAAGTATATATTTGATGTAGACTATACTCTATTAATTCCTAATTGGTCTAAAGAAGATGAATTTTTAAGGAAGAATATTCCTTTTGAAGAACAAGAAGAATTCTTTAAATAAAAACAATTAATATTGAATAAATATGAATTAGAATTTCCAAAATATGATTTTAAAACACTTAGTGATTTTTTTAATAGTTTCGGTTTTCATGTAAGTGAAGAAGTAATAAATGGTTGGGTAATTAATAATGGTGAAAACATACAAGACGAAGTTGCAGATGGAACATTAGAACTTCTTAAGTTTTTGAAAGAAAATGGTAAAGAAATAGTAATTCTTACAAGCGGATTCGGTGAAACTCAAATATCTAGATTAAAAAGAATGGGATTATATGACTATATAGATGAGATAGTATCCGGAGAGTATGCTATGAAACCTGATCTAGAATCTTTTGAATTGGCAATAGGAGATACTAAAAAAGAAGATTGCATAATGATAGGTAATAGTATTACTAGTGATAAAATAGGTGCAGAATACGCTGGAATTGATTACTATATTGTAGATAAAAATCATAGTATAAGAGATTTGTTAGAAATGATTTTAAAAAAGTAAAAAAAATATTGATTTTTTTTGATATATCACTATAATATTCTATAACTGATGGGGTGATACTATGAAAAAAATGCTATCAATATTAATTGTATTAGTAGAATTTTTTTCAATTGACTCATCAATTGTTAGTTTTAATTATTCATAAAAGCACTATTCTTATTATCTAAGAATTGTGTTTTTTTATAAATAGTATTAAAAGAGTTAACAACAAAGTAAGGAGGTATTATGGAAAGATTTAAAATGCCTGTAGCAGTACATTTACTTTTAATAAATGATGATAAGATACTAGTAATTAAAAGAATTAATACTGGATATTGTGATAATATGTATAGCCTACCAGCTGGTCATGTAGAAAAAGGAGAAAATGTACGTGAGGCAATGATTAGAGAAACAAAAGAAGAAATAAACATTGATGTTTCAAAAAATTTAAAAGTTGTTCAAGTAATGAACCGAAAAGGAACTGATCAAGAAAGAATAGATTATTTCTTTCTAGCAAAGAAGTGGTCTGGTGATATAAATAATAATGAGAAGAATAAATGTGCTCTTATAAAGTGGGTACCTATTGATAAATTACCACAAAATACTATTCCATATGTTAAATATGCTATTAAAATGTTTTGTCAAAAAGAGAAATTTACAATGTTTGATTGGTAATAGGAGAAGAATATGAAAAAGGTTGAAGGGCTTAAATTTTTAATAAATAATTTTCCACAGGAAACTGTTAATACTACATTTATTGATGATGTAAATGATTTAATTAATAGGGATATGTCATTAAATGATGGAGAGTTTTACAGAGTAAGATGTGCAAGTAAAAGTGGTAGTGAATTAAAATTACCAATGATTTCTATATATGATTATGATGAGTTGATTAAATATATCATAATGCAGAAAAAGAAAAATAGTGATTTTACTTTTATCATTCACAAAGTAGATAATAACTATTTTTATCCAGAATTCTGCGGCACAATAGCCACATATGTAAGTGGGAATATCCCAGGACTTGTTATTGATATTCAAAAAATAACCAAAGAAATGATTGATTCAATGGATACTAATAAAGTAAGACCACGTGATTGGGATATATGTGTTTCATATAAATATGACTATATGTATAAAAGACCAGTTGTAAATAATTATGGTAATGTAAATTTAGAGTTATTAAAAGAACCAATTAATAAAGCATATTATATTGGTGATTATACTTATGATTGGTATATAGATAATAATATAATAGATGATTCATATACGAGATTTAATATATATGATAATGGCTCAATAACATTATTTGATCATCGTAGTACAGAATCATTTGTAAAGATTAAGAAAGAAAAGAGGTATTAAAATATGGAAAATGATATTAAACAATATAAGATAAATGTTAATAGTGAAAAATGGATGATTAAATGGCAATCAACATATGATAAAAGTTTATTACTATTTATAACTGGAAAGTGTAATTTAAATTGTAAGAACTGTTTCAGTATTAGTACACGTAATGCTAAAGAAATGTCATTAGATGAGATTAAAGAAATCATTAAAACAAATGATGAATATCAGAAAATTGATTTAATGGGAGGAGAACCATTACTACATCCAAATGTATTAGAAATAATTGACTATTTAAAATCAATTAATAAAAGTGTATCAGTATATACTAATGGTAAAAAACTAGATTTAATAACTAATTTAGATTATCCGATAAGGGCTTGTATTAGTTTTCATGAAATAGAATCTGATAATCCTAGCCGTAAACCAATAAAACCTATAATGGGTAAAGTAAGAGATTTTGTTAATAACAATAACAAAATAAAACTAGTATTATTATTAGACCAAACGAATTACACAAGAGCTTTTGAAATTGTAGAATTTGTTGATAAAGAAATGCCTTATATTAACAAATTAACCATAGGTTTAATGCGTTATGAAAATGACTATTGGAATGATAATCGTCCAAATGTATTACCTTTTGAAGAATATGCAAAAACTGTTCAAAGTATTATTGATAATTATGATGGTAGATTAGATTTAGACATCTTTATGAAAGGTGTATTAGATTTTGAAGGAGATCCTGGAAATTTACCTAATAGGGTTAATAGATTTAAGTGTATTTTCCAAGATTTAACTTATTGTGATTGTTTATATAATGCATGTGATTATAATCATCCAAAATTGAATTCAGACTATAAATTACCAGAATGCTTTAGTACATGTAAGCACACTAATAAAACAAAATGTTTAGCAGATAAAGTAAGACTAATTAATAGGAGAAAATAATGAATAATTATATTAGATTTTTCGAAGCCTATAAAGCACCATTCATCTTAGAAAGCATTTATGTATATTGTTATAAAGATTTAAATTGTTTTGCATATAAAAAAGATGATACTGTTTTGATTGGTTTTCAAAATATTGATACTAATAAATGCAAAAGAGATGCTATAAATCTTTATAAAAATAATTATTCTAAATATTATAATGAATTCAATGATTTTCTATCTAAAGCAGATAATCTTTCAAAACAATATGTTTTGAATAAAGAACTAAAAAAATTAATTAAACTATTTATTTCATTTTTAAACTATTATCGTTGGACAGAGTTCTTCTATACAGATCATGTCTTTAATGATATAGATTCTAAAATACAAGAATCAATGCCAAGTTTAAAGAATTCAGCTAGAAAGTATCTTAATCGTTTCTTTAATGGTAAAAATAGTTATATAAATCAAATTGTTAAAGAAATGGATAATCAAGATATAAACTATTTAACTGTTAATGAAATATTTAATAATAAATTGACTATTGATAATAAAATGAAGAGTAAAAGAGATAATGATCATTTACTATATAATACTGACAAAATAGTACTAAAAAGTAGTAAAAAGTATTTAAATATTGAAGAAAGTTTTAAAGAAAATAATATTATTAAGGGATTAGTTGCATCTAAAGGAAATATTAAAGGAAAAGCATTTGTCTTAAATGCTGATTTCTCTAATTATGATGAATTAGATAAACTAATAGATGAGATGCCTACAGATAGTATTTTGGTTACTGAAACAACAGCACCTGATATTATTAGAGCATGTCATAAATCAATAGGCATTATTACTAATCAAGGTGGTATAGCATCACATGCAGCTATTATAAGTAGAGAATTAAAAATACCATGTATAGTTGGAACACAAAATGCTACTAAAATAATTAAAACAGGTGATATTATTACTATGAACGGAAGTACGGGTGAGATATCTATTGAATAATTTACTATCATACAAAGATATTATTGATAATGATATTAAAGATGTTGGTGCAAAAGCATATAATGTTGCCTTACTAAGTAAAGAATTTAATGTTCCTAAAGGCATTGTATTATATGATTTACCAATAAAAACAAATGAGATAAAAGAAGCATTAAACTGTAGTAAATATATTGTTAGAAGTTCATCTAATGTTGAAGATTCAAAAAACTTATCATGGGCTGGTTGCTTTGATACAATACCAAATGTATCAATAGAAGAATTAGAAGAAGCAATAAAAACTTGCCTTGATTCTAAAAATAATGAAAGAGTAAAAGAGTATAAGAAACTTCATAATGTTAATAAAGAAGTTAAAATATCAGTTATAATTCAAGAATATATTGAAAGTGATTATAACGGTGTAGCATTTTCGACTAACCCAGTAGATGGTAATGATAATGAATGTATTATTGAATATCAAAAAGGTTTAACTGGTAATGTAGTAGGTGGATTTGGTAATTCCCAAACACTTATTATTGATAAGAATAATCCAATAATTGATAATAATGATTTAGATAGTAGTATTATTGAAGAATTACTTAGTATTCTCAATAGTATAGAAAAGAAATTGAATGATAAGGTTGATATTGAATTCTTAATAAAAAATGATATAATATATATTACACAAGCGAGACCAATGACAACATAAAAATTTAGGGGGCGAAGATAAAATGGAAACAAAAAATCAATTATTTATTCATCCAACAGATAACTGTGGAAAAAATTGTAGTTTCTGTGTATATGCAGAAAGACGAAAAGATAAAAAAGATTTTCCTCATTTAGATTTGGATAGAGGATATGCAAAAAAAAGTTTAAATAATTTAATTACAGGAGCACAGCATACAGCATTTAGTGGTGGAGGAGAACCACTCCTTAATACTGAAATGATTAGCAATACAATAGCCATGAATCCTAATAAGAAATATATGGTTACAACTGGTTTAGGATTAAATACTGAAAATATAGAAAAAGATTTATCACAAATTAATGATGCATGTATTGAGAGTAATTCTCTATGTGTTATTCGTATAAGTTTGGATAGTTATCATAATAATCTTGATTTTGATGATAATGTAGATCAAGTAATGAAATGGTTTCTTGATAAAAGATGGGAAAGAGTAAGAACTTGTTTTATCCGTGGAACTGTAGCAGAAGGAGCATTATTATTAAAGAATTTAAAAAAGTATTGTAAAGAAAATAAATTGTTTATGTTTAAAAAGAAAATTAATAAATATACATATGCAACGATTATTAATAAAAAGTTCTTTCAAGTTATATTAAGACCAACTATTTATCCAACAGAAGAAGAATTAAAGAAAGAAGATACATTACTTAAGTATATTGATAATATGTTAAAAATTGATACTGAAGAAATAAACTTAGGTAAACCAAGATCATGTCGTGGTTGTAGAGGATGTGATTCATGGAAAAGTGGATTAGAAAATGGTCTAGATATCACGGTAAATGCAAAAGGTGATATAACTCTTTATGGAGCAGAAGTAGATGTTCTAGGAAATATATATGATGAAGAAATAACATATGATTTATTAAATAGTCGTGTAGATAATAATGATGTATTAAAAACACTACAATCATATGGTGTAAGAGATGTTATGAAGGCATTCCTAGAAGATGAAGTATTAGGAGCTGAAACAGCTAAAATAAATTATCCATTTGCTGTCATTAGAGAATTAATGGAAAAAGATCCAGAAAGAGTTAAATATATAATTAGAAACTTACCAAACCATATTGAAGAAAAAGGTAAACAAAAAATTAAAAGGTTTTCGCGTTAAAATAGGAGGTATAAATGGAAAATTGTAAAAAACTAAAAACTGGAGACAAAGTATTAGTATTTGAAAAATATGAAAATATGAATTATTTAGATAATGAGAATTATATAAAGGGGACTGTAATAGAGACCTTAGTTTCAAAAGAATTATCAAATCATGGTAATGAAGTTGATACCAATTTATATAAAGTAATAGGCGAAAATGGAAAAATATATTTTGGAACATATAAAAGTTCAATAGTAGTAGCTGAATACGTAGATTTACTTACTATGGAAGATTATATTGTTTACTTAAAAAAAGTAAAAAATAATAATATTACAAAAATAAATAGTATTTTAGACTACAATAAAAAAATAGATAGTTTTATAGAAAAACAAAATATAAAGAAATATAGAAAATAAATATATTCTAAACTAATATTTTTAGTGGGGTGAAATAAATGGTACACATAATAGAACCGATTATGATTTATCAAGACACCAAGAATATTCTGGAAAGAAGATGGAATACTTTGACCAAGAAACAGGTGAAAAATATATTCCATATATAATTGAATCAACTTGTGGAGCAGATAGACTTACTTTAATGACTATTTGCGAAGCTCTTAAAAAATATGAAGGTAAGAATAATGAGGAAAGAACTGTATTAGAACTTAATCCAGAATTAGCGCCTTATAAAATGAGTGTTCTTCCTTTAATTAAGAAAAAACATTCTGAAAAAGCATTAGAAATATATAAAGACTTAAGAAATTATCTTATGTGTTATTATGATGATTCAAATTCAATTGGTAAAAGATATAAAAAGAGCGATGCATATGGAACTCCTTATGCAATAACTATTGATGATGAGACTCTTGAAAAGAATACTGTCACTGTAAGAGATAGAGATACTATGGAACAAGAAACAATAAGTGTAAATGAAATAAATGACTTTGCATCTCATGTATTACAAAAAAGGAGATGATAATATTTATCCAGATAGATTAAAGGCTGGGGATGAGATTAGAATAATTGCTCCTTCTAAGAGTATGACAATATTGAGTGATGAAACAATACAATTGGCAAAAAACAAATTAGAAGAACTAGGTTTTGTTGTAACATTTGGAAAAAATGCCTATAAGTCTCAAGAATACTATGATTGTGGAACAATTGAAGAAAGAATAGAAGATTTACATGATGCATTTAAAGATAAGAATGTTAAAGCAATATTAACAGCAGTTGGAGGATATAGTACTAACCAATTATTACCATACATTGATTATGAGTTGATAAAGAATAATCCAAAAATATTATGTGGTTTATCTGATATCACTGCACTTCAAAATGTTATTCTAAAAAATACAGGTTTGGTTACATTTTCCGGAGTTCATTTCATTAACTTTGGTATGAAATATGGATTTGATATGTCTTTAGATTGTTTTAAAGAAATGTTTATAAGTAATGAAAAACAATTAGTATTACCAGTATCTGATACATTTAGTAGCGATAAATGGTATAGCTGTCAAGATAATAGAACATTTTATGATAATGATGGTTTAATATCAATAAATAAAGGATCTGTCAAAGGAACTATAATTTGAGGAAATTTATGTACACTTAATTTGTTGCAGGGGACACCATATATGCCAGTTATTAAAAATGCTATTTTGTTTTTAGAAGACACTGCAAATTTAACAAGTGAATATATGTTAGAATTTGATAGAAATTTTAATTCTTTAATCCAATCTATTGATATAAGTGAATTAAAGGGAATTGTTATAGGAAGAAGTGAAACAGAATCAAATATGTCTTATAAAAAATGGGAAGCAATTATTAATCATAATCCATTATTAAAATATATACCAGTGATTATAAATGCAGATTTTGGTCATACGACTCCTTCTTTTATATATCCAATTGGAGGAGAGTGTGAAATTGAATCATCTGATGATTCTAAAATAAAGGTTTATTATAAAAAGTAATAATTGATTTTACTTTTTATTTGAAAATAGTAAAAATAGATATTATAATAAGAAAGGAGGAAAATAGTATTATGGAAGATATGAATGAATTAGTTAATTATTGTAAACAATATGGTTTTATTTATCAAGGAAGTGAAATCTACGGAGGACTTGCTAATACATGGGATTATGGACCATTAGGTGCAAAACTTAAAAATAATTTAAAAGATGCATGGAGACAACATTTTATTAATGAAAATAAGAATGCATTTGAATTAGATGCAGGTATATTAATGCACCCTAGAGTATGGGAAGCAAGTGGTCACGTTGGTGGATTCCAAGATCCTTTAGTAGATTGTAAAGAATGCAAAATGCGTTATAGAGTTGATACTTTAATAAACGAGTTTGATCCAGAAGCAAATGCAGATGCAATGAGTGAGGAAGAAATGGTTAAATATTTAAAAGAAAACCATGTTACTTGTCCTCATTGTAAAGCCTCTAATTTTACTGAGTTAAGAGAGTTTAGTTTGATGTTTAAAACTGAAAGAGGAGTAACAAAAGATAAAACTATTGATATATATTTAAGACCTGAAAATGCACAAGGAGAATATGTTAACTTTTTGAATGTTTTAAGAACAACTAGATCAAAAATACCATTTGCGATTGGTCAAGTAGGTAAAGCATTTAGAAATGAAGTAACACCAGGAAACTTCACTTTTAGAACAATAGAATTCGAACAAATGGAGTTCCAAACTTTCTGTAAACCTGGAACAGATTTAGAAATATATGAAAAGTATAAGAAAATTGCTTGGGACTTTTATTCTAGAATTGGTGTAGATGTTAATAAACTAAGATATCATGATCATGAAAAATTAGTTTTCTATGCAAAAGCTGCATGTGATATTGAATATAAATTCCCATTTGGATGGGGCGAATTAAATGGTACACATGATCGTACTGATTATGATTTAACAAAACATCAAGAGTATAGTTCACAAAGCATGTTATATACTGATCCTGAAACAAATGAAAAATATATTCCTTATATAGTTGAATCAACTGTTGGTGTAGATAGAGCAGTATTATGTATATTAACAGATGGATATACTAAAGAACAACTGGAAGATGGAAGCATCAGAGAAATACTAAAGATAAAACCATTTTTAGCACCATATAAAGTTGCAGTTTTACCACTTATTAAGAAAAATCATTCAGAAAAGGCAAATGAATTATTTGATATGTTATCAAAGAAATTCTCTACTACATATGATGAATCTGGTAATATTGGTAAAAGATATAGAAGACAAGATGTAGTTGGTACACCTTTCTGTATAACAATTGATGATGAAACACTTAATAATAATACTGTTACTGTAAGAGATAGAGATACTATGGAACAAACTGTTGTTAAAGTAGACGAACTAGTTGATTACATAACAAAGAGAATTGAATTTTAATAATTATATGCTATAATATAATTACATCTTATAAAGAGTGATGGAGGGACTAGCCCTATGAAGTCACACCAACCTATTAAATTAGGTGGTAAAGCTAGATCTATAAGATAACTTTAGACTCAAGTTATCTTGAGCCTTTTTTTGTATCTAGCAAGATGTAGAAAGGAGGTAAATATGATAGAAAAAGTAAATCCATCACACCCAGATAAATTATCAGATAGAATTGCTGGAGCTATAGTTGATTTAGCTTATAGGAAAGATAATAATCCTAAAATAGCAGTAGAAATATTACTAGGCCATGGTAATTGTCATATTATTATTGAATCTAGTTTAAACTTCACAGATGATGAAATTAATCCAATAGTAGAAAGAATAGCTGGTAAATTAAATTTAGATTTACAAGTAGTACCACAAGATGTATATCTTGCTGGTAATCAATCATCTTCTATTAAATGTGGAGATAATGGTATCTTTAGAGGAGTACCTTTATCTTATTAAGAAAAAGAACTATCTAAAATAGCTAGAGATATTTATAAGAAATATCCTACAGATGGTAAATATGTATTAAATAAAGATAAATTAGTTATTTGTCAAAGTAATGCCTTAACTCAGGACCTTTTAAAGAAAACAAATCTGAGAGTGGTGTTTCATATGTTATAAAGGAGAGCGTTTAGTATATGAATAAAGTATTGAGTATTATTAAAGACTTAAATCCTTTTAGTAATAAAAAAGTAGATAATAAAATAATTTATACATTAAAAATATTATTGTCTGCATTTATAGTATATTTTGCTAGTTTAATTATTGCAGAAGGAATTATAATAGGTGGTTCATATTTATTTAGATACAATGCTACTGACAAACAAATGCCTTATGATATTATGCTATTATGTACATTTTATGGTTATTTAATTACTATATTATTATTTGTGTTATTTACTAAAAAAATAAACAAAATTGAATTAAATAAAATAGGATTAGATAAAAATATTAAAACTTTTTTAAAAGGAATATTAATTGGAATAGTATCATTATCGTTAATAATAATTTCGTTATTAATGTGTGGTGCAATTAAATTTAATGGAATAAATAATAATATTTATTGGTTATTTTTTGTATTATATTTATTTGGATATTTAATTCAAAGTTTTATGGAAGAGTTAATATGTAGAGGATATTTATTACATAGATTAAAAGAAAAAATACCTGTCGTATTAGCTATTACTATAAGTGTATTATTCTTTTCAGTAGGTCATTTTGATAAGATGTTTGTTGATGGTACATTGATAGGTATTATAGGAATAATTAATCTATTATTAATTAGTTTAATATTTGTTGTCATTACATTAAAAAACAAAAATATTTATGGGGCAATAGGATTTCATTTTATATGGAATTTTGCATTATTCAATATTATTGGTCTAAATTTGAGTGGTATTGAATCATCTACTTCTATTTTTCAAATAGAAGTAGTTAATAAATTCTTAACTGGATATAGTTATGGAATTGAATCAAGTTTTATAACAACTATTATACTTATAATTATATTATTATTAACAAAGAGAAACGTAAGAATATAATGATAGGAAGATTAAGATATTAAGGGAATGCAAAAATTCTCTTTTTTCATGATATAATGAATATAAGGTGTAAACTATGAATGAGTATATTAATTTAGATGAAAAGAATATTGATGAAGAACATATTTGTTGTGCAATTGGTGATCCTAAACATCAAGATGGTGTTGATAAAAAGAAAGAATGGATAAAAAGTAAATTAAAAGATGGCCATGTATTTAGAAAACTAAATGCAAGAGGGAAAATCTTTATTGAATACGAGCCAATAGAAACTGCTTGGGTTCCAATTAACGGTAAAAATTATATGCATATTTATTGTTTATGGGTAGCAGGTAGCTTTAAAGGAAAGGGTATTGGTAAAGAATTATTAGAATATGCTATTGAAGATGCAAAAAATAAAAAAATGAGTGGTGTATGTACATTAGTATCGCAAAAGAAGAAACCATTTATTGGAGATAAGAAATTCTTTGAACACTATGGATTTAAAGTTGTAGATACAATCAATGATTATGAATTAATGGCACTTTCTTTTGATGATAAAGAAACACCTAAATTTAGTGATAGTGCTAGAAAAATGGAAATTGATAGTCAAGATTTTACTATTTATTATTCTAATGAATGTCCTTATGTAGAATATGAAGTAAAAGAATTATCTGATTATGCCAAAGATAAAGGAATAAAATTAGATTTTATAAAAATAGACTCATTAGAGAAAGCAAAGAATGCTCCATGTGTATTTAATAACTGGGCAAACTTTTATAAAGGTAAATTTGTTTCAAATACAATATTAAATG
>CAMUYN010000002.1 GCA_947165005.1 uncultured Bacillota bacterium | reverse complement strand
GTTTACATTCTGTTTCTTCATATAAGAATTTACCTAATACATTTCTTATATCTTCTTTTATTTTGTTAAAATCTACATAGCTAGAAGTTATATTTGAATTAATTATTTTTAAAGATATATCTTTAATTTGATCTATAAATTCTGCATTTTCTTTAACATATATAAATCCTCTTGTTATTATTTCTGGACCAGCAAGTATTGCCTTAGTCTTTTTACTTAGAGTAGCACAAACAATAACAATACCATTTTCTGATAATAATTCTCTATCTTTTAAAACTAATTCTCCAATATCTTGAGATGAATTACCATCTATTAAGATATCATTTATTTTTACTTTTTCTATTTCTTCTACTAACTTACCATTTTCAAATGTTACTACTTCCCCATTTAATTTAAGTATTATATTTTCTTTTGGAATACCCATGTCATATGCTACATCTGCATTAGCAACCATATGTCTATATTCAGCCATAACTGGCATATAATATTTAGGTTTCATTAAGTTTAGCATTAGCATAATATCTTCAATTGAAGCATGATTAAGTAAATGTTTTTTAGGACTTAAACTAATAGTTTTAGCACCCATCTTAGCTATTTCATCACTTAATCTAACTGCCATCATTTCATTATTAGTAGATACTGGATCTAGATAAAAAACTGTATCTGTTGGTAATATCTTAATATATTTATCATAACCATTAACTATTCTTTCTAGATTAACGAATGGTTTTTCATTTTCATTAGATATTAATATAACTGCATCCTTATCTTCAATATTACTTAATGTTCCTATTTTAGATTTATCAAAAGTAATATAACCATTATCTAAGCAATAATTAATTAACTCTTGAAGCATTTTACCCATAATAACTACTCTTCTTTGAGTTTGTTCTATTTCAGTAAGTAATTCTTGTAATCTAGAAATATGTGCAGAGAATACAGTAATTATTACTCTACCTTCATTATGTTCAAGTATTTCATTTACTTTATCAGATATTCTATTGTTTGGAACAGTATATCCTTGTTTATCTGCATATTCACTTTCTGATAATAAACATAATACTTTTTGTTTGCCAACATAAGCAAGTTTACCAATATCTGTTTCATATGATCCGTTCATTGATGAATCAAATACATAGTTACCTGTATAAACAATTGCACCATCTGGTGTATTTAATACATACCCAACGTTATCTGGTATAGAATGTGTTAATCTAACAGGAAATACACTACATTTTCCAAAATCAATTTTCTTGTATGCATCTATTTCATGAATGATCTTTTTATCATATTCTATTCCTAAATCCTCTAATCTTCTTCTAATAACATCACATGTAAACTTTAATGAATATATTGGAATATCCTTTAATTCTTTAATTATATCTGGAATTGCTCCCATACTTTTATTATGTCCATGTGTAACAAATATACCTTTTATTCTTTTTATATTTTCCTTTAAAAATGTAAAGTCTGGAATAATATAATCTACTCCAAGCATCTTTTCATTAGCGTACTTTAATCCCGCATCAAAGATAAATAAATCATTATCTACATCTACGACGTACATGTTTTTTCCATTTTCATTAAGTCCGCCCAAACTAAAAATTTTAATTTTACTCATAATTTCTCCTTTCATAAAAAATAAATATAAAGAATTAAGTAAATGTATTATACCAAAAAAAAGCAAATATTTAAAGTATTTGCTAAAATTATCTACAATTGTTTGTCTTATCTAACAATTCATCTAGATAAACTATTTTATATCCTTTAGATAAAATATAATTTATACTATACTTAATTTCCTCATAATTATTGCTATTTATTAAAATGATTTCACCATTACTTAGGTTCTCTTTTATATAATTTAATATATTTTCTTTTATTTCAATTGCTTTAATTGTTTTCATTTTATTTCTAGAACAAAGCTCTAATGTCATACTATTCTTTTCAGTAACTAAGCAATAACTCGATTTATTTTTAAAATTACTTTCTATGAGACTATTATCATATAGTAAATATTTATTAGTATATTTTTTATCTCTCCCATAATAATACTTTTTCCCATTTAATTCCATTAATATACCTATATCTTTTTTTATATTAGAACCATCTATAAAATAATTAATATTTATATTATTTTCCTTTATAAAATCATTTAGTCTTTGATCATAATTAGTTAGCAATATAGAGACTTTTCTTTTTTGTTTTGGACCACCAATTATATATTTATCATAATCATCTTTTATTTTATCTTCTTTCATAACCATTAGATCCTGATTATATTCACCATTACTTTTCATTTTTTTATAACTTTCTTCTCTATTAACTATGCATCCATTTATACCCGTAATATATTCATCATCATATATAATCGGATCAATTTTACTAACAGTTAATATATCTTTAACATTATCTATCCTATTCATAATTGGATCATTATTTTTAATAATATTACTAACTTTATCTGTATAAAAAAAACTAAATCCTGTTAGTATTAATATTCCAGTTACTTTAAATATATTTTTCATACTATCACCTAATAAATAGTATGAAAAAAAAGAAGAATTATTCTTCTTTTAATTGCCAAATGCATCCATTATTTTTTTATGTATTTCTGGTTCACAATAATCTATCGCATTCATTGCTTCTTCTAGAGATTTCTTGTATTCACCATCCCTAAATAATTTTTCTGCTTGTATAAGCCCTAAATTGACTTGTTCTTTTATACTTCTATATCTATTACCATACACTATTGTCTCTTCTGCCATCATTACATATTTTAATAAATCGTTTGTTGTATTAAATACTTTAAATGCTAAATCACGAGCAGTATCTACTCTTATATTTAATGTATCTATATTAATAGGTTTTTTATTTAATTCCTTATTTATTTCTTTAATCGCATCTTTAGCATCCTTTAATTCTACATAATAATTATCTGGTATCACAGGTATATTATATAATCTGATTCTATTTCTCGCTTTCTTAATTAAATCATTTATTGAATCTAATTGTTCTCTAGCTCTAGCCTCATCTTCCTTCATATTACCTATAGTTTGAACATCATAATCTAGACTTTCATCTATTTTAGATAATTTAATGATTAAATAATCTAATTCTTTACATAGCTTACTATAAGGAAAAGAATGATTATTATTACAATCTTTTAATTCTTTATAACTAACTTTAATGCTATCTACTTCTTTAGATATTATATTAATTCTATTAACATCTTCTTCTGATAAAGAATAATTAGTTTTAAAATCTTTTATCTGTGATAATAATCCATTAACGATTTTAGTAGTTCTAGCTAACTTATAATCAAATGATTTCATATCATCATCAAATTTAGTTTTAGCCATTTTTTCTTTTTCAAAATCATTATATAGAGAATCAAAATAACTAATTATAGTTTTTAATTCAAACACTACATCTTCTAGATTAAGTACTTTTACTCTATCTAATATATCATTTAATTTTTTATTAGTTTCTGAAATATTATAATCAACATTTAAATAATCAAGTTGATACATATCTCTAGTCATATTTATATATATTTTAGATATATCTTCAATTTTACTAGGTATTAATTCATTGCACATAATTAATACTGCAGGGACTTCCTTGATTACATATGAGATATGTTCAACCATCTCATCTATTCCTTTTACAATGTAATTTATTTCATCATAATCCTTTTTTTCCATTACAACTTCAAATTCAGAAAACCTTTTTTCTATATTTTCAAATTGTAATTCAATAGCCTCAGTTACTTCTCCATAAGAGGATTTATCCCTTTCAAATTCAGATTTAATTACTCTATAATCCGATTTTAATTTAACTATTCTTTCTCTATTTCTTTCTTCTGATAAAGTTATTTCCTTTATTTCTCCTAATAGCTTATTAGTTTTTTCATTTAATCTATATATCTTAAGTTCTATATCTGCTAGTAATGATCTTAATCCTTTATAATTTCTTTTATCTATATAATCATCTGCTTGAAGAAGCATATCTGTTATCTTAGGCATATCGTTATTCCTAATGCTATCGAATTTTTCTTGCCATTCATCGAATCTAATCTTAGTTTTATCATCTTTAACAAGACTTTCCGCTTTAGATAATTCATTAAGAATTGGAGCACTTAAAACTAAGTTTTTATCTCTTTCTAATTTATTTATTTTATTAGACAATGCTTTCTTTAGTCTTATATTTTTAATTATTAATATTACAACAGCTAATATTATTACTAATATATATATTGAAACAATAATTAGTTTATCCATATTGCACCTCTATTATTATTAATAATACCACATTTTAGTATAATATTCGACATTAATAGTTAATTTTTTTAAAATTTCCTTTATCTATAACAAAAAAACCTTGACTTATAAGGTTTTTCTTTATATAATTAAAACTGCAAACATTTTGTAGTCGTTTATTTTATTTGTGATGTGTTATTATACGCTTAGTGTTACAAGTACTATGCCTTAAACTACACATAGAAAAGTATTAGAAATAACACCCTATGAATAAAATAGATATACTTTAGGTTTGAAATATAGTAAAGGAGGAAATGTGTATGTCAAGATATACTGGATCAGCTTATAAGAAATCAAGAAGAGTTGGTTTTTCTACATTAGAAAATGGTAAAGATTTAGCTAAAAGACCTTATAGACCAGGACAACATGGTCAAGATAGAAAGGCTAAACCATCTAACTATGCAGAACAATTAAATGAAAAACAAAAAGTTAAATTCACTTATGGTTTAACTGAAAAACAATTCCATCAATTATTCTTAAAGGCTGGAAAACTTGAAGGTATTCACGGTGAAAACTTCTTAAAACTTCTTGAAAGTAGATTAGATAATGTTGCTTATAGAATGGGATTATCTAAAACTAGAAGAGGCGCTAGACAAGTTGTTAACCATGGTCATTTATTAGTAAATGGTAAAAAAGTTAATATACCTTCATATCTAGTAGAGCCTGGTGATGTAATTTCTGTTAAAGAAGCATCAAAAGAACATAAAGCTATTAAAGAAAGTTTAGAAGCTATTAATTCTACAGTTGCTTATGTTAATTTTGATAAAGCTAAAATGGAAGGAACTTTCGTAAGATATCCTGAAAGAAGCGAATTAAGTGCAGAAATTAATGAACCACTTATCGTTGAATATTATAGTAGATAATAAAAAGAACTCATTTGAGTTCTTTTTTTATTCCCATAAATTACTTGGATATTCTCCATCTTCAATCATTTTATTTATAGCATCTTTAACTTCATCTAAATCTTCTCTATAAGTAATACCATACCAAGGGGCATTTGTATTTAATACCTTCACTGTTTTGCCTTCTTCTATTGCTCTTTCTAGTTCAATTGGAATTAAAAATTCACATTTATCTAAATTATCTTCATTCTCTTTAAAATACTCATTCATTCTTCTTTCAATAAAAGAAAAAATAGACAAATCAAAGGTTAACATATTCATAGAGGCTAAATCGTCTTTAGATACCTCAAATTCTTCATTGGTTTCTAATGCTTTAGCAATGATTTTATCCCCAACATACTCTAGTCTACTTTCTGTAATAGACAAAAGATTTCCATCTTTTACTTTTATTACTCCTCTTTTTACGGAACCAAATTTTGTCATAGTGTTTTCCACTTTATAACCAATAGTAGCAAATTTATTTTCAATATTACTTTTAAGGAAGTCTCTAGCTACAAAATATGATTCTCTACCATAAAAATCATCTGCATTAATAACAAGAAATGGTCCAGTTATTTTGTCTTTAGCTTCATATATGGCTTGAGCAGTTCCCCAAGGTTTTACTCTAGTTTCAGGTATTTTGACAAATGATGGGACATCTTCCATTCGTTGAAATACATATTCAACTTTCATATGTGGTTCTACCCTTTTACCGATTGTTTCCTTAAAGACCTCATAGTTTTCTTCTTTTATGATAAATACTACTTTATCAAATCCTGCTTTTTTAGCATCATATATTGAATAATCAATAATGAATTCTCCGTTTGGCCCTACTGGTTCAATTTGTTTTAATCCACCAAATCTACTACCCATTCCTGCAGCCATAATTAATAATTCCATTAAATACCTACTTTCTTTATAGCTTTATGATTCTTTAATAATTTCTTAACTCCTGCTTTAGAAAAAGCAATTGTAGCAATAGAACCATCTATATCCATAACAACACCTTTTCCATATTTATCATGTTCTATTAAATCGCCTACTTTTATATCATTATCTACTATCATATCTTCTCTATTTATTTTTTTACTAAATATAGGGTCTTTCTTTTCTTGATCAAGTAAATCATCCCCTATTTCAGAAATAAATCTACTTGGTACATTAGATGAAATCTTACCATAAAGAAGTCTACTTCTTGCGTTAATTATATATAGTTTTTTTCTTGCTCTAGTTATAGCAACATAGCATAGTCTTCTTTCTTCTTCTAGTTCATCTTCAGAATTCATTGAGTTTAGATGTGGAAAAAGTCCTTCCTCCACTCCAATTACAAATACATAATCAAATTCTAGTCCTTTAACTGCATGCATTGTCATTAAAGTAACTTTATCTTGTCCATCTTCTTGTTTTTCTGATGCATCAGTAACTAAACTTATTTCATCTAAGAAGTCTCCAAGTGATGCGATTCCATCTACTTCTTCAACTGTTCTAGTAATAGATTTAAATTCCTCTAAGTTTTCAAGTCTTATATCTGCTTCTAAAGTCTTTTCACTTTTCAATGATTCTCTAATACCAGTTTTATCTAATACTAGATCTACAAATTCTGTTAAAGACATTTTCTCTGAAGATTTCTTTAATTCTTCAATAATATTTTTAAATTCTAATTCTTTACCAGATTCAATAGCATCATATAAAGAACATCCTTTATCTCTTGCTACAATTGTTAATTCTTCGATTGTTTTATTACCTATTCCTCTTTTTGGATAGTTAATTACTCTTAAAAGAGATACATCATCTTTTTCATTATGAATAAGTTTTAAATAACTAAGTAAGTCTTTAATTTCCTTTCTTTGATAGAATGCAAATGAACCTACTATTCTATAAGAGATATTATTTTCTAAGAAAGCATCTTCTATACCTCTACTTTGGGCATTTGCTCTATAAAGAACACATATATCATTTGGATTAACTCCATCATCAAGTAGTTTTCTAATTTCTTTAATTACATAGAATGACTCATCTTTTTCATCAAATGCTTTATAGTAAGTAATCTTATTACCATCTTCATTTTCTGTCCAAAGATTCTTTTCTTTTCTCTTTTTATTATTCTTAATAACATTATTAGCTGCTTTTAATATAGTTTTAGTAGATCTATAATTTTCATCTAATATAACTACTTTAGCATCTTCATAATCTTTTTCAAAGTTTAAAATATTTTTATAATCTGCACCTCTCCAAGTAAATATAGCTTGGTCATTATCTCCTACTACAGTGATATTTTTATATTTAGCACTAATTAATTTACTTAGTATATATTGAGGTTTATTAGTATCTTGATATTCATCTATAAATACATATTTATATTGTTCTTGATATTTTTGTAATACTTCTTTATGTTCACCAAATAATTTTAATGGGAGTATTAATAGATCATCAAAATCTATTGCATTACTTCTCTTTAATTCTTTTTCGTATTCTTCATATACTTTTAATACTACTTCATCATAATCGTTATATACAAACTTTCTATATTCCTCTACTCCAACCATTTCATTTTTATTTGAGGATATAGAAGCTTTAATTGCTCTATAATTATATTTAGAAGAATCTATATCATAATCTTTCATTATCTTTTTAATAACTGTTTCTGAATCAGATGCATCAAGTATTGTAAAATTAGATGTATACCCAAGTAAATCATAATTCTCTTTTAATATCTTTAATCCAAATGAATGGAATGTAGATATTTGTATTAAAAAAGCTTCTCTACCTATTAATGAAAATATTCTATCTTTCATTTCTTTAGCAGCCTTATTTGTAAAAGTAATCGCTAATATGTTTTTAGGTGAAACATCCCTAGATTCTAAAAGATATGCTACCTTTGTAGTAAGGACTTTTGTTTTACCAGAACCTGCTCCTGCAAGTACTAACATTGGTCCATCTAAGTTTTTAATTGCCTCAAGTTGTCTATTATTTAGTCCTTCTAAATTCATTGTTATCACCAATTATATTGTATCATATTTACTACCTTTTTCATATAATACTTTGAAAGGAAAGTGTTATGAAAAAGATAATTTTTGGAATAGTTTTACTATTTATTATTGTAGGTACAATAATATTTATAATTACAAAAAATAGTAAAACAGATGTTAAGGATAACAAAGTAAAAGTAGCAGAAGTTGCCCACAGTATTTTTTATGCTCCTCAGTATTTAGCAGATAAAAAAGGATTCTTTAAAAAAGAAGGATTAGAGGTTGAATTTATATTAACTCCCGGTGCAGATAAAGTTACATCTGCAGTATTATCAAAAGATGTAGATATTGGTTTTTGTGGATCAGAAGCCTCTATATATGTTTATAAAAATAATAAGAAAGATTATATTGTAAACTTTGCTTCTTTAACTAATAAAGATGGTTCTTTTATAGTATCTAGAGAAAAGATAGATAACTTCTCTTTAGAAGACTTAAAAGGAAAATATATTATTGGTGGAAGAAAAGGCGGTATGCCTGAAATGACTCTAGAATATACTTTAAAACAAAATGGTATAACCCTTGATGAAGTTACTATTGATACTTCAGTAGAATTTGCTAATATGGCATCAGCATTTATGTCTGGTACTGGAGACTTTGTTACTTTGTTTGAACCAAGTGCAACTAAGTTAGAAAACGAAGGTAAAGGTTATGTAGTAGCATCTCTCGGAGAATATGGTGGTAATGTCCCATATACAAGTTATAATGCCTTAAAGAGTTATATAAAAAATAATAAAGATACAATTAAGAAGTTTACTAATGCTATTAACAAGGGATTAGATTATGTATCTAAAACAGATAATAAAACTTTAGCAAAAGAATTAATGGATTACTTCCCTGATATGAAAGAAGACGAACTAGAAAAAATGGTAGAAAGATATAAATCTATTAATGCTTGGAAAACGACTACTTACTTTAGTAAAAAAGAATTTGATCATATGGAAGATATATTAATTGAAGCAAAAGAATTAGATAAAAAAGTCCCTTTTAAAGATTTAGTAGACAATTCATTTAATCATGAATAATCTATTAGAGATTAAAAATTTATATAAAAACTATCAAACAATTAGTGAAGAAATAATAGTTCTTAAGAATATTAATTTTAAATTAAAAAGAGGAGAATTACTAGCATTAGTAGGACCTTCTGGTATAGGTAAATCTACTCTTCTTTCGATTATTTCTGGTTTAGAAAAGCCTAGTAAGGGAGTAATTAAAAAGAATAAAGATTTAATTATATCTTATATGTTACAAGATAATAGCTTAATGCCTTTTTTGAATGTATTAGATAACTGCTCTTTAGGTTTAAAAATTAAGAATAAATATAATAAAGAATCTAAGAAAGAAATAATTAATATGTTAAATAAATATGGTTTAAAAGATTATATTTATTCTTATCCAGACGAATTATCTGGAGGGCAAAAACAAAGAGTTTCTCTAGTAAGAGCACTCTCAGTTAATCCAGATTTGCTTCTTCTAGATGAACCTTTTTCAAAATTAGATTATAAAACTAAATTAGACATATCTTATGATGTTAGAAATATTTTAAAAAAAGAAAATAAATCTATGATAATGGTCACTCATGATATAGAAGAAGCTATTAATATATGTGATAGAGTTATTGTTTTATCTAAAAATAATAACTCTATTAAAAGTGTTTATGAAATAGATTATGAGAGAAATATAGGAGATAAAACTAATGATAAATTTCTAGAATACTATAACAGGATATGGAGAGATTTAGATGGTTAATGAAGAAAGAAAAATATTTTTAAAAAACATAAAAAAAGAAAAAATTATTATTAATTTTTTCAGAGTATTTATATTTATATTTTTATTAGTCATTTGGGAATTATTATCTAAAAATAATATTATAGATACTTTTATGTTTTCATCACCTTCAGATATATTTAAAACTATAATTAATCTTTATAAAGAAAATAATTTATTTATCCATATATTTACTACTCTATATGAAATAATTATTAGTTTTATAATAGGAAATATAATCGGTTTTATTATTTCAAGTATTCTATATTTAAATAATAAATTAGATAAAATATTAGATCCATATTTAACTATATTAAATAGTTTACCTAAAGTAGCTCTAGGTCCATTAATAATAATTTTATTTGGAGCCAATACTAAATCAATTATAATTATGTCATTATTGATATCTACAATAGTCAGTATAATGAATATTAATTCTATATTTAAAAGTACTGACACAAATAAAATTAAAATAGTTAAAAGTATGGGTGGTAATAAATTTGATATATTATTTAGAGTAGTAATACCTAGTAATTACCTTGAAATAGTTGATTCATTTAAAGTTAATATAAGTTTAATATTTGTAGGAGTTATCATGGGAGAATTTTTAGTATCTAAACAAGGTATTGGATATCTAATTAACTATGGTTGTCAAATACTAAATATGAATTTAGTATTATCTGGAATAACTTTATTAGTTATACTAACTATTCTTCTATATTCAATAATTCTTCTTATTGATAAACTAATAAGAAAAACTAGATAATATCTAGTTTTTGTGTTATTATATAAGTGAGGAACATTTAGTTTATAACTAAGTGTCTACCTTTTTTGGTTGTCACTTAAGCTACTAGCTTAAGTGTCATTTTTTTATTTCAACTATTATTAGAAATAGGAGATATAAAATTATGGATGAAAAGAGTAAGATACTCAAAACGTATTGACGTTTTTTCATCTATATCACCTCCTTTCTTTTAAAGGCAGGTAGACACTAAGCTTTAAACACTCCATATATAATATTCGCAAAAAAAAGACAAATTCCCCTGCTTTAGAATAAAAAAAGACTTTTTAAGTCTTTTTTATTTATTTAAATAACTAATTGCATCTAGAGCTGCTATTGTACCATCTGCTACTGCGATAGTAATTTGGGCATACTTTTTAGTTCTTGAATCTCCTGCTACAAATACACCAGGTGCTTTTGTAGTTCCATCTTCAGAAACTAGGTATCCCCTCCCGTCTAATTCTAATTTATCTTTTGCAAAACCATTTTGAGGAATTAAACCGATGTTAAGAAATAATCCATCTAGTTTAAGAGTTTGCATCTTACCAGCTGCTTCTAGTTTTACTCCTGTTAATTGATCATCTTCATATAAATATTCTTTAACTGCAGAACTATATATGATATCTACATTATTACATTTTTCTAGTTTATTAGCTAAATCTTGTTCGCATGTTAAATGATCTAGGTTTTGTAATATAGTTACATGTTTAGCTATATTTGACATAGAATAAGCATTTATACAAGCCGAATTACCTCCACCTACTATAGCTATATCTTTGCCTTTATAGAATGGTCCATCACATGCTACACAGAAATGAATTCCATGACCAATTAATTCTTTTTCATGAGGAAGATTTAGTGTTCTATAAGAAGAACCACTTGCGATAATTATTGTTTTGGCTTTATATGTATTATCCTCTGTGATTACTTCTTTTATATCACCATCAACTTTGATGTCAGTTACTTCTTCTATTTCAAAATCTACTCCTAGTTCATCTACTTGATCAAACATAGCACTAGTTAAGTCTGATCCAGATATGGCTTTTATACCTGGGTAGTTTTCTATTAGGGGTGTAGAAGCAGCTGTTCCACCAATTGTTTCTTTCTCAATTATTAATACTTTTCTTCCGTCTCTAAGAAGGTATAGTGCACTAGCAAGTCCTGCTGGCCCACCACCTATTATAATTGTATCGTATATCATATTACTTCTCTTCTATAAATTTCTTAATATTAGAAACATTTTCTATTAATGTTGCTTTACCATCTTTATTAACTACTAAAGTTGGAGCTTTTTTAACACCATATTGTTTAGTCATATCTGGCATTTCTTCAGCATCAACAAATTCATAAGGAATAGAAGCTTTTTCTAATAGTTTTTTAGCCATTTTACAGTTAGGACAAGTCTTTGTACCAAATAGTAATAGCCCATCTTTAGCATCGCTCTTTAGAATTTTAGCAGCTGTTTTTGGAACGCATGTCTTTTTCTTAGTGCAGTTGCATCCATCTACTTTATATTCTTTTCTCATTTCATATTCTTTAGTTTTACCATCATTCCAGTTTTTGATTGGTCTATAATAACCAGTTATTCTAGAATATACTTCTGTTTCTTCATTACAGATAGGACATTTCCATACTTCACCAGTTATATATCCGTGATTCTTACATACTGAATAAGTTGGAGAAATTGTATAATATGGTAATTTATAGTTTTCTGCAATCTTTCTAACAAGACTTGCGCAAGTTTGCCAATCAGACATTCTTTCACCAAGGAATGTATGGAATACAGTTCCTGATGTATAAAGAGTTTGTAATTCATCTTGAATATCAAGAGCTTTAAATATATCATCAGTATAACCAACTGGTAAATGTGATGAGTTTGTATAGTATGGAGTATCATCATCAGAAGCAGTTATTATATCTGGATATAAACTCTTATCTTTCTTTGCTAATCTATAAGATGTAGATTCAGCTGGAGTAGCTTCTAAGTTATATAAATCTCCATATTCTTCTTGGTAATCAGATAATTTTTCTCTCATGAAGTTAAGAACTTTCTTAGTCCATTTTTGAGCTTTTTCGTTAGTTAAATCTTCACCAACCCATTTAGCATTTAGAGAAGCTTCATTCATACCTACTAAACCGATTGTTGAGAAGTGATTACTGAATGTTCCAAGGTATCTCTTAGTATAAGGATATAATCCTTCTTCAAGTAATTTAGTAACAACATCTCTTTTTATCTTTAATGATTTAGCTGCCAAATCCATTAAGTGAGTTAATCTTTCGAAGAATTCATCTTCAGTTTTTGATAAATATGCAATACGTGGCATATTGATTGTTACAACACCGATAGATCCAGTTGATTCTCCTGAACCAAAGTATCCACCAGATTTCTTTCTAAGTTCTCTTAGGTCTAGTCTTAATCTACAACACATAGATCTAACATCACTTGGTTCCATATCACTATTAATGTAGTTTGAGAAATATGGAGTACCATACTTAGCAGTCATTTCAAATAATAATTTATTATTTTCTGTTTCTTTCCAGTTAAAATCTCTAGTTATTGAATATGTTGGAATTGGATATTGGAATCCTCTACCATTAGCATCTCCTTCAATCATGATTTCAATAAATGCTTTATTAACCATATCCATTTCTTTTTGACAATCTTTATATTTGAAATCCATTTCTTTTCCACCGATAATAGCATTTAATTCTGCTAAATCGTTAGGAACTGTCCAGTCTAATGTAATATTAGTAAATGGTGCTTGTGTTCCCCAACGAGAAGGTGTATTAACTCCATATACAAATGATTGAATACATTGTTTAACTTGTTTATATGTTAAGTTATCTACTTTTACAAATGGCGCAAGATATGTATCGAATGATGAGAATGCTTGAGCACCAGCCCATTCATTTTGCATTATTCCAAGGAAGTTTACCATTTGGTTTGTTAATGTAGATAAGTGTTTAGCAGGAGCTGAAGTTATTTTACCAGGTACTCCACCTAAACCTTCTTGAATTAATTGTTTTAATGACCATCCAGCACAGTAACCTGTAAGCATTGATAAATCATGAATGTGATAATCACAGTTCTTATGAGCTGCAGCAATGTCTTCTGGATAGATTTCATTTAACCAATAATTTGCTGTAATAGCTCCAGAGTTAGAAAGAATTAAACCTCCTACTGAATAAGTAACAGTAGAGTTTTCTTTAACTCTCCAGTCAGAAACATTTAAATAACTATCTACTACATTTTTATAATCTAGCATAGCACTATTCATATTTCTTTGTTTTTCATGAAGCTTTCTATATAAAATATATGCTTTTGCTACATCAGCATAATCTGATTTAATTAATACAGCTTCAACTGCATCTTGGATATCTTCTACTCCAATAATATCATTTTTAATCTTGTCATTAAATTCAGCAGTAACTTTAAGTGCTAAGAAATCAATGACATTCTTATCATAATCTTTTTCCAAACCCTCAAATGCTTTTATAATCGCATCACTTATTTTGTTAATATCAAAACTAACAATTTTTCCATCTCTTTTTCTAACTTTGTACATAAATTTTTCCTCCTATACATATCTTACTGTAACGTTAGATTTTTCCTTAAAATATTCTTTTATATTCTTTAATTCTTCTTCAGTAAATCCTTCCATTTTTTTATTCCTTACTGTATCTTCCATTCTAAAGTTTTGTAAATAGTAAGAATCACCGTCAACTAAATTAGCCATCTTATCTAAATCTTCTATAGTATGTATTCCTTTAATTATTGTTGTTCTAAATTCATGGTCTATTTTAGATTTTTTAATTATCTCAATACTCTCTAATATTTTATTTGTATCAATTTTTGTATTAATAACCTTAAAATATTTATTAAATATTGCCTTGATATCCATTGCGATATAATCCACTAGTTTTTTATCGACAATTTCTTTTAATACTTCAGGTCTATAACCATTAGTATCTAATTTAATTTTGAATCCATATTCTCTTAATTCTTCAATAAATGGTATTAAATCATCCCATATAGTAGGTTCTCCACCAGAGATAACTACACCATCAATCATGTTCTTTCTTTTCTCCAAATAAGAAAATATTTCCTCTTTATTTATCTCAGGAGCTTTGCTTTCAACTAGATCTCTGTTATAGCAATAGTCGCAGTTAAAATTACATCCTAATGTAAATATGATACAAGCAAGATTTCCTGGAAAATCTTGGGTTGTCAACTTATTAAATCCGCCTATTCTCAAATAAACATCACGCTCTTCTCTCGCTCCCTAGCATCTTCATTTTATTACATAATCAAAAATATTCAATGTTGCATCTGCAACATTAGTGTTTTTTTAAAAAAATATTACAGAAGGGTGTAAATCGAACAAGTTATACTCTAAAAAATAAAAAAAAAGGAATCCTAAGATTCCTTATAATCTAAGCATAAAGATGGATTAATACCTAGTGAAAAATCGCTAAAATCCTTCTTTAAATACATATAATATCCACATGCTGCTATCATAGCTGCATTGTCAGTACAATAAGCAAGTTTTGGTACAATTAATTTTATATTTTCTTTTTCACACAACTCTTTAAATTTCTCTCTTATGCCACTATTTGCAGATACACCACCCGCTAATAATAATTCTTTTACATTATATTCTTTTACTGCCCTCATAGTTTTAGAAGTTAGAGTTTCAATAACTATATTTTCAAAAGAAGTACATAAATCTTCTTTATTGATTTCATTACCTCTTTGATTTTCATTATGTACTAGATTAATAACTGCACTTTTAACTCCACTAAAACTAAAGTCATAACTATCATTATCCATAGGAACCGGTAAATTATAGCTTGGCTTACCTATTTTACTTAATTTATCTATTACAGGTCCTCCTGGATATGGAACATCTATTACTCTAGCTACTTTATCAAATGCCTCACCTACTGAGTCATCTAAAGTACCGCCTATTTTCTTAAATGATAGATCTTCATTCATATATATTATTTCAGTATGACCACCGCTAATAACTAAGCATATAAGTGGAAATTCCATTTCATCTACCAAACTATTAGCATATATATGCCCTGCCATATGATTAACTCCTATTAAAGGTTTATTATGGCATAATGAAAGAGTCTTAGCTGCTTCTAAACCTACTAAGAGTGAACCAGCAAGACCAGGTCCTTTAGTAACTGCAATAGCATCTATTTGATCCCAGGTTAAATTAGATTCTTTAATTGCTTCATCTATAACTATAGTTATACATTCAGCATGAGATCTACTTGCTATTTCAGGTACTACACCACCAAATTTTTTATGTATATCTATTTGTGATAATGTTTTAGTAACTATTTCTTCATTACCATTTTTAACTATTGAAACAGATGTCTCATCACAACTAGATTCTATACCTAATATATATACATCTTTCATTCTTTCACCTTTAACATTAATAATGCATCTTCTCCATTATAATAGCCTTTTCTTTTTGTGGCTTCTTTAAAACCTAGACTATTATACAACAAAATTGCATTTTTGTTATTAATATTTACTTCTAAAGTAATATTTTTAACTTCTTTATTATTTATAATAATATTCATTAATTCCTTAGCAATACCCCTTCTTCTATAGTCATTTGTTACGTAAATATCTATTATATCTGCTTGGTCATATAGAATTTGGGCCACAATAAAAGATACATATTTATCATCTATTTTATATGCATATACTTTAGTATAATCATTAATTATGGGGCTATAATTATCTTTATACTCACTAAATAAATCTTTTAATAAACTTATATCTTTTATTTCCTCTATCATAATTTTTCTTCTACTTCTATTTTCTTTAAATAATTAGGTTTTAAATAGTGTGGATTAATTTCTGAATCTTTATAATATTCCATTAATTTAATAATATCTAATTTAGGTTTAATAGTATTTTCTCCTTCTTCAGAAATAATTGCTACTTTACCTTTTAATTTAGATATATCCTCTTCAAATACTTCTAAATAATTATATTTATCTGTAACTATATCATTATAATTTTTATCATAAATACCATAATATAATCTATTACCTTTATCTTTAATAATAGATACATAATAATCAAAATTATCTAAACTAAATATATATTGTTTTAAAGATGATACTGGTATTACATTTATATTATTTGAATAACAGAATGTCTTACCTACAGTAACTGCAATTCTAGTTCCAGTAAATGATCCTGGTCCGGTAACAACATAACACTTTTTAATATCCCTAGGTTTTAAATTGTTTAGTTTTAATCCTTCTTCAATAGAAGGTACTAAATATTTAGAGTGATCGTTATTAGTAGTAACATTTTTTTCATAAATAATTTCATTATCTTTAACTATGTAAACAGATAGTGTTTTTGAACTTGTATCTAAAAAAAGTGAGATCATAAAACGTCCTCACAAATTTCTTCATACTTTTCTCCATATGGAACAAGTTTAATAATTCTTTTATCTTCTTCAGTAACTTTAAAGAATATATCTAATCTTTCTTCTGGAAGATAATCTTTTATAAGATTAGCCCATTCTATTATGACTACTCCATCTTTATCAAAGTAATCAAGTAATCCTGTGGATTCTATATTTTTTTCTAATCTATATACATCCATATGATAAAGAGGCAATTCTCCATCTGAATACTCTTTAATAATATTAAATGTTGGAGATGTTATAGTCTCTTCTATACCTAGGGATGACGCAAATCCTTTAGTAAACACTGTTTTACCTGAACCAAGTTCTCCATTTAAGCAAATAACCATGCCCGGAAATTTTTCTGATTCAATGTTTTCTGCTATAGCAATTGTATCAGCCTCTGATTTTGAAATATATTTATATTCATCCATATATATCACCTAATTCAATTATACAAACAAAAAAATCATTTTACAATATATTTTGCAAAAATGATTTTTATTTACATTTTATTACCACATTCTTGGATAATTGCCTTCTTCACTATATTGATTACTCATATCAATTGTATAACTATATCTTGAATAAAATCTACTATATGGTGATGAGTAATCATATTCATCCATTACAACTCCTGGTAAAAGTGATTCAGTTACATATATATTGGTGTCAGTCATCCATGCTATTACCGCTATATGACCATCCCAGCCAATTAAATCTCCAGGTCTAACTGTTCCAGAATGCATTAAATCATAATTAATATATCTAAGTTCTCCTAAATCTGTCATATCCTTTAAATTTGGATTAATGCCTGCTCCTATATCTCCTTGCTCTAATCCACCATTATATAAAACCCATGAAACATATCCCGAACAATCGAATCCATTCGGATATAATTCCCCTGGTTTACGATTTCCATCATCTTGTAAATTAATCAGAGGACATCCCCAAGAGCTTGGTCCATTTATTCTTAATTCTACAGAATTTTCTTTATCTTCACCAAGATATAATCCTTTATGATACCATCTCCCCTCGCCATCAGCAATTCTATTGGATTCATTTTCTGTAAATCTTCCATTTTCATAAAAATATGGTATTTTATAAGGAAATTCTAATGGTAAGAAAGTAGCAGCGGCCACTACTCCAGCTCTTGTCCCAGGTCCAGCTTGCTCTACCTCATATTTTAAAATATTATCAAGTAATTCTACTTGTTCTTTTGAATAAGAATTACAGCTAACTATAGTTTTATTATTATCAAGTCTTCTTGGTCTTATTAAACTTGTAGAAACTAATTCAAATTTATCTTCTAAATCATTGCTTGTTTTAGCTTTTATTGTAACAGTTCCATCATTACGTGCTGATATTTCACCATTCTCATTTATAGAAACAATATCTTCATTTGACGAACTATAAGTTATCGCAGTATCAAGATCACCTACATAATCAATAACTGCATCTATATTAAACGAATCCCCAACCGCTACGTATTTTCTATCATTATTAATATTTATAGAGATAATTTTATCTATATTGAAATCTTTGTCATATTCTGCAATTTTATTTTGATTATATTTTAACTTGATTTTATATTTTCCTGTTCTAATTGAATATTTACATTTGTTGTTTTCAGAAGAAATCCATTTACTTTTCCCATCATTTGATATAAATTTACAATAAATTTTACCATTATTATATCTTTTAATATTTATAGTTACATCTAGAGACTTATCTTCGTTATATTTTTCTGCAAAATCATATTTTACAATTTTAGGTTCTTTATTATATATCAAAACACAAATTAATGATGCAAGTAAAATTAACAAAAAAGCAATCATTATAAAAATCCATCTTTGTTTTTTATTTGTCTTCATAATTATTACTCCTAGTAACTAAATTATATCAAAAATTATATAAAAAAAGAAGAAGATTATTCTTCTTCATCTTCTGCAGTTGCTAGTTTATCTACAACATCACATAATCTGTTAAATTCCTCTTCTGAATCAATGCTAATTAATTCATCACCTTCAGGAGTAGTAACTAGTTCTAATATATATGAATCAGTATCATTCCCTAAATCATTTGCTATTACATATGTTCTTCCATTATCTTCAAAATAAGAAACTATTTCAACATTAACTTTAGTTCCTTCATTATCTGTCATTTCAACTATAAGTGGGTTTTTATTATTTTCCATAAATCCTCCATTAATAAAAGTATATCAAAAAAGATAAGTTCCTACAAGAACTTATCTCTTATTATCTATTCTATTATACTTAATTTTGTCATTCATATGATTAGGCATTAATAATTGGTATGGTTCTATATTAAATGCATTAGCTAGATCAACCATTTTAGAAAAACTAGGATAAAACTTTCCTCTTTCTAGATCACTTATATATTTAGGAGTAGAATTTGATAATTCTGCAAGTTTTTCTTGTGTCAAGTTTTGATCAAATCTATACCATTTTAAGTTAATGCAAAAAGCTTCTTTTAACACATAATCTTTTACTTTAACTACGTCTTTATCCATACCTTCACCCAAATAAAGTATACTTTAAACAAAACATAAATTACACCTAGTAGAAAACGACAAGTTTTTGCATAGTATTTTTATAAGATAAAAAAAGCAGAACTATAATACTTGTTCTGCTTTAAAACTCATTATTTTTTTCTGCTTTTTTCATTACTTCAACTTTTGTATATAAAATATTTTCATATAAATAATTAATTTTTTCCTCATCTAATTCATCTTTTATAAGATCCAAATGGCATGATAATCCGCCTAAAGATAACCTTGAAAATTCATTTTCTATTTTTAATCTTTCGATCGGATCAATTTCTTCATAGGAAGGTAATAAATATGAATTAGTAATATTGTCCCTATCTGTTATACCTTTTATTTTACCAAAGCGATCTCTCAAGCATTTAGCAAATTTAAATGTAGTAGATTCAAGTGGAGTTGCATATGTCAAATAATCCACATCTTCATTTTCTTTCCATTCCCTACATTTTTCATTCATATATTTCATTACTTCTATAGCAAATTTCATGCTTTTTTCATTATCGCTATATGAACGTCCGGTCATGTACTTTACACATTCATAAAGCCCAGCATATCCAAGAGATATAGTTGAATATCCATGATGAAGAAGCTCATGAATACTTTCACCTTTTTCTAGTCTTGCAAGTGCTCCATATTGCCATAAAGTTGGTGCAACATCAGATGTTATTTTTGATAATCTCTTATGTCGAATTTGTAGTGCCTTATGACATAGTTCTAATCTATCATCAAATATTTTCCAAAATAGTTCTTCTTCTTTTCCACAAGATAAAGCAACATCTGGAAGATTAATTGTTACTGCACCTTGATTAAATCTTCCATAATATTTTCCTTTATTTTCTTTATAGTTTTTAGCATTAGCTAAATTTCCAAGTTCTATTGTTCTATCTGGAGATAGTAAAGAAATAAAACCTATTGTTGGGTAACAATCTCCTTCTTTATTAGAATTAATCATTGTTTGTTTCATAACTTTCTCTGAAATATAATCTGGGGTATTTCTTAACAATGTACATTTACATGCTAATTCAGTTAAATAATAATATTTTTTATTAGAAAATGCATTATCTTCCTCTAAAACATACAAATATTTAGGATATTCTGGGTTAATAGTTTCCCCATTTTCATCATGCATACCTTCTATTCTTTGGTTCAAAAATTCTTCAATTATCATTGATAATTCTTCTTTGTATTCATTTGTTTCACCTAAATACATAAATACTGAAAGATATGGTGGTTCCCCATTTGATGCCATTGTATTTATTTGGTAAAGAAAGGTTTGGACACCATCATTTACCTCTTTTTTTATATCCTCTTTTGCAAAAGAAATTGCTTCTTCCTCTGATATATTTCTCTTTTTGTATTTTTTTAGATAAGACTCATAACTAGATCTAACAAAAGGTGCTAGATGAGTTAAAGAGATTGTGCATCCACCAAATTCTGATGAACTAACTACATTTATTAATTGAGTAGCAATTGTCATGGCAGTTAAAAATCTATGTGGTTTTACTATATTTATGCCGTTTACATTAGTACCATTTTGAAGCATATCCTCTAAATTTATTAAAGATGAATTGTGTAATGCATTTTGTGCGAAATAATCTGTATCATGAAAATGGATAATACCCTCATCATGAGCCTTTACTATATCCTCAGGAAGGAGAAATCTTCTTGTAATATCATTACTTGTGATTCCTGCTAAATAATCCCTTTGTGTTGTTACTAATTTGGCATTTCTATTCGAGTATTCTGTATTCCAATATACATTTTCTCCATTAATTAACTCCTTTATAGATAAATCTGTGGTATTACTTCTTCTTACCAATTCTCTTGTATATCTATAAGTTATATATGCTTTGGCAAGTTTATATTTTCCTAAAGCCATAAGTCTTATTTCAATAATATCCTGTATATCCTCAACAAGCATTCTTTTCTTATTAAGGCTCTCAATATACTTAATTATATTATTTATTTGAATGTCTGTAACTCTGTCCTCTTCTGGTACCTCTGCATTCGCTTTTTTAATTGCTATTTCTATTTTTTCCGGAATATAGTCAACTATATGTCCATCTCTTTTTATAATTTTCATATTATCACCTTTAACATAAGATAATTATACCATATTTTGATTGATATTTTCGTTGCACTTGCAACATTTTTTTGTTAATATTTTATTAGAAGGTGATAATATGTCAAATATTTTTGAAGGTATATCTAACAAAAACAAATTAAAACTTTTGAAAAGCTTAGGTGCAGATACTCTTCACTATACCAAAGATGAATCTGCAATACGTCTATTTAAAGACGATAATATTATTAATTTTATTGTTAAAGGTAATATAAAAGTTGTCCTTAATAATATTAATGGAAATCAAATAATAACAGATGATTTATCTGAAGGAGATGTATTTTCATCTACTATCAATTATATTGATGAAAATGAAACTGATGCAATTGTTACCGAAGATACTGAAATAATTAGTATTAACCAAAAAGATATAATAGATTTTAAAGATAATTCAAAGGCATATTATAATATTTTTATAAAAAATTTATTCATGATTATGACCAAAAAAATTAGTGAAAGAAATGAAAGAATACAAATTCTAACAAAGAAAACTATAAGATATAGATTATTAGAATATTTTGAAATAATGAGGAAGAAAAACAATTCACTAAATATATATCTTCCATATAATTATATTGATTTAGCTGCATATATAGCAGTAGATAGATCTGCAATGAGTAGAGAATTATCTAATCTAAAGGATGAGGGCTTTATAAATATAAAAGGAAAAAAAATCACTTTATTATATAAGTGATTTTTTATATTCCTAATTCAAACTTTAATTGTTTATTCTTCTTCTTTATTTCTTCAATAGGATAATCAACAACGTGTACGTTTTCAGGCATCATGTTTTCCCAAGTAACATGTTCATCTATTATTATTTTTGGATTACACTCAACAGGTTCTCTGTTAATCATTTCTTTAGCTTGTTCAATATGTCTATCATATATTTGAATATTGTCATAAACCCATGTAAATCTACCAGGTTTATAATTATACTTTTTAGCCATCGCAAGTAAAAAGAATAAATATTGTGTTTGATTAATACATCCTGCAGTACAGAAATCACTAGATCTTTGTACAAGCATCATATCTAAATAATCTGCATCTTCTTCATGTCTAACATTCCACATAGTTAAAAATGCGCAAGGTTTTAATCCATGTTCTTTCTTAAAATCATCATTTTGCCATAGACTTATTTGATGTCTTCTACTATCAGGTTTCTCTCTCATTTCAGTATGGAATTCAGTCATCAAATTATGTTCCCAAACTGTTCCACCATAACTATAACCAATGGTTCTATTGCCAATATCCCATTCGTCCCACCAAGTAACTCCATATTTATCTCTTAGTACATCTAAATCATTAGATTGATCTCTATATATCCATAGTATTTCACCTATCGCTGATTTAATTGCAACTGGTCTAAGTGTTATTAATGGGCTTTCTCCTTTAGATATATCATAAGTACACATACCATGATTTACTGATAAAGTATGTGCAGGTGTTCCATCTTTATAATGTGGTCTTGGATCCTTATCTAATGTTCCTTCTTCTAATATTCTTTTTAAAATTTCCTTTGTGTAAATATCGCCTTTTGTCATTACCATTCCCTCCTATTATAATTTTAAGAGGTAATAGTTTAGTTGTCAATAATTATTTTTTGACCTGGATATATTAAGTCTGGTTTTTTTATATCATTTAGTTTTACTAAATCATTAACAGTAGTATTAAACATATTAGCTATTTTTGTTAAATCATCTCCCCTTTTTACTATATATATTTTAGAATTAGTCTCATTTGGTATTTTTATTGCCTGCCCCGGATATATTAGGTTTGGATTATTAATATTATTATATTTTGCTAGATATTTATAATTCAGATTATAAATAGACGCTATCTTGGATAAAGTATCCCCTTTTTTAACTATGTAAATACTAGGTTTTATATCATTACTATCATCAAGATGATTTAATTTAGCATCCGCTATTATTTTAGGATAGTCTTTAAAACAATAATCTGAATCTATATTGATTCCTCTATAATCATATTTTGATGTATTTTGCCATATACCATAATTTATATTACTAGGAGCATCGCTTTCCCAATAAGCTATCCACCAATCATATTTCTTATTTAATTTGGATCCTGATATTTTATTTTTATACCAGTTAAGATTACTATATACACCAAAGTAATATCCATTTTGTTCAATTATTCTTCCAAAGGTATCAATAATAGAATCCAAGGTTTCTTTAGATAAATTACTAAGTGTTTTATCTTCTATATCCAAGTATAACGGATATGTTATTTTTTTGTTCTTTACCGTTTCTAAAAATTTCTTTGCTTCCATAGAAGCCTCTTCTTTTGTTCTTGCATATGTATACCAGTAGCACCCTATATCTATATTTCGTTTACTTATTTCTTCATAATGCTTCTCAAACATATCATCCTTTGTTATATCAAATCCTGCACGTAATATTACAAATTTTATATTGTTTTTATCTAAATCATCATAATCAAATTCTCTTTGCCATGTGGAAATATCTATTCCAAATATTTTCATTTGTCATCACCTCCAATTATTGTATTTTATGAAAACTATACGTTTTAATAATTATATGAGTATAAAAAAAGATGAATTTTATTTAATATATTCATCAATATATTTTAAAATTTCATCTTTATTGTCTAATCTATTTAAAATTTTATTAAAGCTAGCCATCATTAATAACTTTCTAGCTTTTTCTTTAGTTATTCCTCTAGTCTCTAAATAAAATAGTTTATCTTCATCAACTTTACCAGTAGAAACAGAATGAGTACCATTTACAGTTTCTTCATGGCATAAAAGCATTGGTAAGGATTTAGATATAGTTTTATCACTAAATAACAAGCAATTTTCGTTTTCATAACCAATAGAGTTTATTGATCCCTTAACAAAATCAATTGTACCTTTAAAGCTCTTATGGCTATCATCAAAAAGTGAACCGGATATTTCGATATTACTATTAGAATTTTCTCCCTTATTAATCATATAATAATTCATATCTATTCTATCTTCTTTTTTTCCTATATATATATTATTAAAATTATTTATAGAGTTTCTTTCTAATATAGAATAATAATTGTTCACTCTTACCTTTCCACCTAAATCTATAAAATTAATATTTAAATTTGAGTTTTCATCAATAGAACCTTCAAGTGATATAAACGATAAACTATCTTTGGATAATAGATTTAATATTGTAATATTTGCTGTAGAATTCTTATTAGTATTTATGCAAATCTTTGAATTATGATAACCTTCTCCGCTATATTTAATTATAAAATTTGAAGTAGTGTTTTCTTTAAGATTAATATCTATTTGATCTACTAAATAGTTAGTTTCAAGATTACTATTTATTTCAATGTTACTATCTTTAAATATATTTAATCCTATGAAATTATATTTATTATGTTGAAGATTTATCCTGCTATTAAAATCATTTTTTATAATTGTTTTTACCTCAATACCTTTGATGTATACTTTTGATAATTCTTTTTCTTCTATATTTAAATCTAAAGTCAAATCATTAATTCTGAAATTATTAGAAGTTCTAACTGGAGTTTCATTTAAAATATATTTCATATTAACCTATACTCCCTTCTAATTCCAAATTAATTAATCTATTCATTTCTACTGCATATTCTACAGGAAATTCTTTAGATATGGGATCCGCAAATCCCCTAACAAGCATTCCAATTGCTTCCTCTTCAGAAAGACCTCTGCTCATCAGATAAAATATAGAATCATCATTCACTTTTCCTATTTTTGCTTCATGAGAAAATATAACATCCTCGTTCTCTATATTACTTACTGGAACAGTATCACTCCTTGACTCACTATCAAGCATAAGTGATTCACAAGATAATGCTACTCTAGAATTATCTGCTTGTGGTTTTACCCAAACATTACTCCTAAAAGTACATATTCCACCATCTTTAGATATTGATTTTGAATTGACTCTAGTACTTGTATTTTTAGCATTGTGAATAACTTTTATTCCTGTATCTAAGTTTTGTCCTTTACCTGCGAATGATATTTGAGTCGTTTCACATTTAGAATTATCACCATTTAATATAGTCATAGGATATAACATGGATATTTTAGAACCAAATGACCCCATAACCCAATCTATTTTAGAATTTTCTCCTACTATCGATTTTTTTGTATTTAAATTCAATAGATTTTTAGACCAGTTTTCTATAGTAGAAAATTTTAGATACGAATCATTCATAACAAATAATTCTACGCATCCACAGTGTAAATTAAGTTCATTGTATCCTGGAGCTGAACATCCCTCGATAAATTCTAAAGAGGCATTATCTTCGACAATTATTAGCGTATGTTCAAATTGACCAGCGCCTGGAGAATTAAGTCTAAAATATGATTGTAGTGGATTATCCAGTTTTACTCCTTTAGGGATATAAACAAATGAGCCGCCCGAAAATAACGCATAATGAAGTGCAATGAATTTATGATCATTTAATGGTACTAAATGACTAAAATATTTTTTTATTAACTCTGGATACTTTTTGATTGCTGTATCAAAGTTTTCATATATAACGCCCTTTGATTCTAGATCTTTTGCTATATTATGATATATCATTTCAGAGTCATATTGTGCTCCAACACCAGATAGGGATTTCTTTTCTGCTTCTGGTATTCCTAATTTGTCAAATACATTTTTTATATCTTCTGGAACATCTTCCCATTTATCAACCATATTATGTGAAGCATAAACATAGCTAGCTATATTATCTAAATCTAAATCACTTAAATCTGGTCCCCAAGTTGGCATAGGTAAACTCTTGTAAAAATCATAGGCTTTTAATCTAATATCTAAAACCCAATCAGGTTCACCCTTTTCTTTAGATATTTCTTTAATGATTTCTTCACTAAGTCCATATTTCTTTTTACTAGAGTCAGATGTTTTCATATTATAAATATTTTCATTAATATCATCTACTCTAGTTTTCATATTCAGAATATCCCTTTTCATCAATTTCTTTAGCTAGATCTTTATTACCAGTTTTAACTATTTTTCCATCTACTAATATATGTACATAATCTACATCTAAATCTTTTAATAATTTAGTAGAGTGTGTAATTATTAATACCGCATTATTTTCATTTTTAAATAGTTTAATACCTTTAGAAACAGTCTTAATAGCATCAACATCTAATCCAGAATCAGTTTCATCTAATATAGCTAATTTAGGATTTAAAGTTAGCATTTGAAGTATTTCATTTTTCTTTTTTTCTCCACCAGAAAAACCTACATTAACTTCTCTATTAATATAATTTTTATTTATATTTAATTTAGACATATTATCATCTATTTCATTAGCAAATTCAAATAGATTAACCTTTTCTCCAGTTATACTAGTTTTAGCACTTTTTAATAATTCTGCTTCAGTTATACCTGGTATTTCTTCTGGAGTTTGGAAAGACATAAATATACCTTTTTTAGCTATTTCATTTGTCTTTAAATCATTTATATTTTCACCTTCAAATAAGATTTCTCCCTTAGTTATTTTATACTTAGGATTATTTAAAATAATATTTGATAAAGTTGATTTTCCTGCACCATTTGGTCCCATAATAACATGTATTTCGTTTTTATTAATTTCTAGGTTTAATCCTTTTATTATTTCTTTATCTTTTGCTTTTGCATATAAATCTTTTATTACTAACATATTACACCTCTAAATATAAGTATCTAATGTCTTATTATCCATCATTTTTATTAATTCATTATTTAATTCCTTATATATTGGATAAGTAGAACATCCATCTTTCTTTTCACAATTTTTTTCATCACATTCAGTTAATCCAAGTCCTTCAAGTTTTCTTAAAATATCTCCAATTTTATAGTTTTTTGGATCACTTTTTAATCTATAACCACCATTATTACCTTTTTTAACATCTAAATAATCATCTTTATTAAGAGTAATCATTAATTTTTCTAAATATTTATATGATATATTTTCATTTTCAGATATCTCTTTTAATGATATATATTTACCCTCTTTATAATGTTTAGCAAGATAAGTCATAATAGTTATTCCATATCTGCCTTTTGAAGAAATTTTCATAAAAAATCACCTAGAAAGTATTATACTACCATTTTGGTAGGAATACAATAAAAACATTGCATAAGCAATGTTTATTTATTTAATAAAAATATTCCTGTATTTAAATATAATGCAAATAATAACCAAATTAAATAAGGTATATTCAAATAAAAACTTGTTTTGTTTTCTTTATAAAATTTATATAACATGATTGATACTGTAATTAATAATAATACTAACCATATTAATGCAAACAAATAATTATTTAAACCAAAAAATATTGGTGTCCATAATGCATTAATGAATAATTGAACAAAATATATTGTTCTTAAATCTTTTTTATCCCTAACTAAATAGATTGATATTCCCATTAATATAAATAATATTGACCATACTATTGGAAATAAAAATCCTGGTGGGGATAAAGGAGGTTTAACTAAACTAGGATATACATTATTAGTAGCAACACTAATTGATGGTATTCCACCTATAAATAAGGTAATAAATATGTATAATAGTAATCTTTTCACTTAATCACCCTCATTATTAGTATATGCAATTATTTGCCATATATACAAAAAAATAAGCTTTCGCTTATTATTTGTATAGTTCATAGGCTTTATCTAGTATTTCTTTGTCTATTTCGTAAGTTAGTTTTTCTTTTGCTTCTTCCTTAGTAAAGAAATCACAGAAAGACACTTCTTCTAATTGAGGTTTAAGTTCTCCTCCTGTTTTCTTGCCAATAAATAGTAGAACATCTTTTTCATAACCTTCTTTGGGTTCATAGGTATTTATAAAACAATTATTACCCTTTATTTCCGCAACAATACCAGTTTCTTCTTTTGTTTCTCTTATAGCTGTGACTCTAAGAGTTTCTCCTTTTTCAACATGACCTTTAGGAAAAGATGTATGTCCACCTTTATGTTTTATTAATAACACCTTGTTGTCATCATCAAAAACTATTATTCCACAAGATATTTCTATAATTACTTCTTTTTCCATAATATCACCTATTTAAACTCTTCTACTAGGTATTCTTTTCCCTTTAAACCTATAATCGTATTAATTAAATTACCATTTTCAAATACCAATACTGTAGGTATAGACATAACATTATATTCTCTAGCAACATCCTCATTATCATCTACATCTATTTTATAAAACTTAGTTGTAGTTATTTCTTCTGATATTTCATCTAAAATAGGTGATAACATTTTACAAGGTCCACACCAAGTAGCAAATAAATCTACTACTATTTTTCCTTCTTTAATTACTTCTTTAAATTCTTTTGAATCAATTTGTTTAACCATTATTCCATCTCCTTTATTGCATATGTAGCAGCTAGTGCACCATCAGATGTGGCAGTAGTTAATTGTCTTAGTACTTTATCCCTAGCATCTCCAGCAACATATATTCCTTTTGTCTTTGTTTTGACTTCATCATTAGTTATTATATACCCTTTTTCATCAATATCAACAACATTTTTAAACATCATGTTATTTGGTTCTTGTCCGATTGCAACAAAAACACCAGAAACATTTATTTCTTTTTCATTATTGATCTTTATTTTTTCAATTGTTTCATTACCTATTAATTCAGTAACAACTGAATTATATAGTATAGTCACATTATCTTTTCTATTAATTTCATCCAATTCTTGAAGTTCACCTTTATAGGTATCTCTTCTAACAATACCATATACATGATTTGCTATATCAGATAAATAAAGAATATCATCAAGAGCAGTGTTACCTCCACCTATTACTGCAACATCTTTATTTCTATAAAAATTACCATCACAAGTTGCACAATAACTTATACCTTTTCCATTAAACTTTTCTTCATTAGTTATACCTAATTTTCTATTCTTAGATCCAACAGCTAATATAACGCTCTTAGCTTCATAAACATTATTAGCAGTATATACTTTTTTGTCTTCATCTACTTTTAAAACTGTTTCATATTTAATTTCAGCGCCTAGATTTAGTACTTGTTTACGAAGATTTTCACTAAAATCAAAACCAGATATATGTTCATATCCAGGATAGTTTTCAATATCTTTTGCATTAACTATTTGTCCACCGCAAACATTTGCTTCTAAAACTAAGACTTTTTTATTAGCTCTTCTTAAATATATAGCACTAGCAAGTCCAGCTGGGCCACCACCTACTATGATAGTATCGTACATATAATCACCTGTCCTATAATTTAATTATAACATTTAAAGAAATAATTACATATATTATAAGAGTATTTTGACTTATTAATTGTCAATTTAATATTGACATTATTTCTAAAACTAGTATAATTAAAGAGTAATTTGTTTTTTGCAGGTGTAGTTCAATGGTAGAACATTAGCCTTCCAAGCTAAATACGGGAGTCCGATTCTCCTCACCTGCTCCATAAAAAAAATAAAGCTAGTCATTTGACTAGTTTTTTTGTGTCTTTTTACCCCGTATTTGCTTGATATGTTCTACCATTTTCCCTATAAAATTGCATAGTTTCTATTATGTCATCTGACAAATGATACCATTTGAATTGAACATAATTCCTAGCAAATTCATACTTAGGATTATAATTCAAGTTACGATTAAATGGTTGATAAAATAGTCCTGATATTACCAAGCCATTTTTAGCTATACCAATATGCTTTAGACATATATTCATAACTTCATCACGCGTTATCCACAAGTAATCAGTTGGAGTGCCCCAAATTATCGCATCAATTGGTACTCTGGAATTATTACCAGTAAGAACTAATCTATATATTGATTTTTTTACAAATTCGTTTTTGTTAAAGAATTCATTTAATTCTTCAATATCACCTGAATAATTCAAAAAATATTCTTTTGAACTAAATCTTACTTTACCAGTTCCATCGGTAGTACCATCTGCAAAATGAAATCTGAGAAATTTTTGAATTAATCGTTCCGACATGTTACAGCTACGCAAGTATCTAACGAACGACCAAATATTCTCTGTATGCACTGAATTTTTATAGCCTTTTTTTATACTTATATATTTCTTTTGGCTACCAATTGCTATAATAATGTCGGATTTTTGTTTATTTAAATTCAGCCTACACATTATTCTTTGATTAAACTCTATTTTGCCATATAAAACATTAATTAAGTCCTGCGAAATTGGATCGAGTTCAGAAATTAGTTTGTTATCAAAGTAAAAAACAAATTGATTTTCATTTTCGAACCCTGATATATCATTTTTTTGCATATTTTACCTCCATATATTATATTCGCAGAAAATATCATAAATTCCCCCTTATAATACATAAAAAACAAATTTCATATTTTTCTAATGCTTCCTGCATACGTGCCTCTTAATTTAAAAAAAAGACTAGATAACCTAGTCCTTTTTTTAACACGATGCCGGCCCTGTACAAACTCCTGCTTCTTCAACGCATTTAAATATGCATTCTAGTTGTTTGATTGAAGCATTTTTCATTTCATCAGTTAATGGTCCATATGGATCTTCTAATTTCTCACTTATCCCCTCTACTTTTTCTTTTGCTTTTCCATCAATAACTGCAATTACATTTGGAGCATATATTCTCTTTTCACCAGTTTCTACTGATTCATCCCCATTTTTAACCTTGTAATCGTCTAAGACATCACTATATAATTCTATTAATTTCATGTAGTTCTCGTCGCCTTCCTTAGTAGTTTTTAATTCACCGTCTACATATTCAATAGTATCTCTTATATCAAGTACATCTACATAATATATATCCATTTCATTTTCAATTGATAAATCTACTAAATTTTCTATCATGCTTCTACACCAAGGACATTTGGCAAATCCAAAATATACTATAAAGGTTTCTTTTTTGTTAGTTTTTTCTACTATTTCCTTTGCTGTTGAATATATAATTCTATTCTTTTTATCTATGTTTAATTCTCTATATTTTTTACCATGTCCATTATCTTCATTATTTAAACTTTCATATTCAACTTTAAATTTATAAGCATCAGTATTTTTATTATCTTTTCTCATTTCATATACAACTATAAAAATTAATGCTGCCATTAATATTGCAACTATTAATAATATTTTTTTCTTCATTTTTTTACACCTCTGAATAAATTATATAATAAAATAAAGGATAATTCTATCCTTTATTCTAAAAAATCTATATCTGATAGAAATTCACTTTCACATGTTAAATTGATTTTTAATTCCTTAAATACTTTTTTGTCCCCATTTTCTACAATATAAGTTGAATGAGCTTCTGCATCTTTTAATTTACTTAAGCAAGATATTGCTTTTTCAATCATTGGATTTGTCACAGAACAAATTGAAAGTGCTGTTAAAACTTCTGGCAATGTCAATAATTTTTTATTATCACCAAGATTTTCATTTAAGTTCATTATTGGCTTTAATACTTTTGGTGATAATAAATCTATATCATCAGGTATCTTACTTAAATATTTAATAGCATTAATAATAGCACTACTAGCAGGCGTTAAAATCTCAGTTTGTTTTCCGGTAATAATTTTCTTACCTATCTTAATTGCTATTATATGTGATTTCTTCTCCTCTTTTTTCTCTAATGCAGGTTTTATTACATCAATATAATCAGAGCTAATATTTAATTCATTCATTAGCAGTTTAATTTTTTCAGATGTATTTTCATCGCATAGCCCTAATTTATAATTATTTAATTCGTTATAATACCTTCTAACTATTTCTTTTTTCGAAGCTTCCTCTACTATTTTATTATCTGTTATACAAAAACCAACCATATTAACTCCCATATCAGTTGGAGAATAATACAACGTTTTATCGCTAACCTTAGATAATATTTTCTTTAATACTGGGAACATTTCAACATCCCTATTATAGTTTACCGCAGTTTTTCCATATTTTTCCAAGTGAAAAGGATCTATCATATTAACATCTTCTAAATCTGCAGTAGCGGCTTCATATGCCATATTTACAGGATGCTTTAAAGGTAAATTCCATACTGGGAATGTTTCAAATTTAGCATATCCAGCATTAACTCCCCTTATGTTTTCATGATATATTTGTGAAAGGCATGTTGCAAGTTTTCCACTTCCTGGACCCGGGGCGTTAACAATAACCAATGGTTTAGTTGTTTCAACATATGGATTTGCGCCATATCCCTCTTCACTAACTATTGTATCTACATCAGTTGGATAACCTTTTGTAAATGTATGTATATATGTTTTTATTCCATTTCTATTTAATTTTTTAATAAATTTATCAACACTTGGTTGATTCTTATATAAAGTTATAACAACTGAATTAACATCAAATCCCATAGATTTAGATTTGTTGATTAATGTTAACAATTCATTGTCATATGTTCTGGCATATTCACTTCTGGTCTTATTTTTTTCTATGTCATTAGCATTAATGCAGAATATTATCTCTAATTCTTTTCTTAATTCCTTGAACATAGAAATTTTCGCATCATTATGAAATCCAGGCAAAATTCTTGCTGCATGCGAATCATCAAATAATTTTCCTCCAACCTCTAGATAAAGTTTATCAAACATTTTTATTCTTTCTCTTATTTTCTTGCTTTGAATCTTAATATATTTATTATTATCAAAACCATTTTTCATTCTAACACCTCCCTATGCTATACTATAATAATTATATCACTTAGGTTAAAATGAAAAAATGTTTTTTTTTAAAAATTGCAAAAAAAAAACATAACTATACGTTATATTTATAAAAATGGTCGGGAAGACAGGATTTGAACCTGCAACCTCATGGTCCCAAACCACGCGCACTGCCAAGTTGTGCTACTTCCCGATAAATAAAAATTACTACTTTTAAAAAGTGGTGCACTCGGAGGGAATCGAACCCCCAACCTTTTGGTTCGTAGCCAAACACTCTATCCAATTGAGCTACGAGTGCATAACTACTTTTTTAAAAATGGTGGCTCCGGACAGGATTGAACTGTCGACACCAGGATTTTCAGTCCTGTGCTCTACCAACTGAGCTACAGAGCCATATAAATAAAAAATGGCGGTTCCGAAGGGACTTGAACCCTCGATCTTCTGCGTGACAGGCAGACGTGTTAACCACTACACCACGGAACCAAAACCAATTGCACAATTAAAATGCATAATAAGTATACTAAATTTTCGTCTGCCTTGTCAATACTTTTAATAAATTAAATCTCTTTTTTTTATTGAATTTAAATGAAATAACGGAACCTAACATCATTAATGCTATACCTAAAATATTATCAAAATTCAATTCAAATTTAGGAACGATTGAAATTATAGAGGATAGTACAAGTCCGATTAATATGCTATATAGTAAATCATGCTTATTTAATATCAGATAATTCAAAAGTTTTACAAAAATTATTAATCCAATTAATGCACCTAGAATGAATGGAAGATAATGAGAAATTTGCGAAAATATAAGAACCGGATTGCTGAAAAGAATGATTATTTCATCATATATTCCAAGAATTATTAAAAAAAACGATGAACTAACACCTGGAAATATTTTTCCAAAAGAAAAAAATATTCCACCAACAAGCATCTTAAATGAGTTGCTCTTAAAATCAAGAGTATTTTTGCAGGAAAACAATGTAATAATAGAAATAATAAATGAAATAATAAGAAATATATAGTTTATTCTCTTGGCTCTTTGAAACATGTTTGGTATAGTCCCTATTATTAGTCCTGCAAAAGCATAATACAAAATTTTTTTATAATTTGATAAATATATAATAATATTACTTCCAACAATAACCCCAAAGCAAAAACCTAAAACAACTAATAATATAAATAAATAATTTTCCTTGATATTTTTAAGCGAATAAAAGAATTTATCATATATATCTAAAGAAATAGCTAAAGTACTCCCACTAACTCCTGGAAAAATTGCAAATATGCCAACAATAAAGCTTTTGATAAAATTACCCATTTCATCACCCAATTAAATTATATGTATATTTTTTAATATTGATAACAAAAAACTAGCAAAAATGCTAGTAATTAACAATTGGTTGCGGGAGAAGGATTTGAACCAACGACCTTCGGGTTATGAGCCCGACGAGCTACCAGACTGCTCCATCCCGCGATATAAAATTTAAGTGGCGGAGAAGAAGGGATTCGAACCCCTGCGCCGCATAAACGACCTCCCGGTTTTCAAGACCGGTCCCTTCAGCCAGACTTGGGTACTTCTCCAAAAAAAATGGTGCCTCAGGCCGGACTTGAACCGGCACGGGATTTGACTCCCGCAGGATTTTAAGTCCTGTGCGTCTACCAATTCCGCCACTAAGGCATATATTTGGCACCATTAGTCCTTTTGTTTGGACTATTTAAGTATATAATATTTTTTTAAATATTTCAATACTTTTTTGTTTATTTTATAACAAAAAACAAAATGGTGACTCGTATGGGATTTGAACCCATGAATGCCACCTTGAGAGGGTGGTGTGTTTAACCCCTTCACCAACGAGTCATAAAAAATAGACTGATGTCTATTTTATATCATTATTTTTCTTTTGTAAAGAATACTAGCCCTATAACTGCAACAATTGCTATAGCAGAAACTATTATTATTGGTAGAATCGAATTATCATCTTTGCTGTTTTTTAAGGTTGTTCCTTTTTTTACAGCTTCAACTACATCTTGATAATTCTTATTATCATATTGAGTTTTTATTGCCTCTTTGATCTCTTCAGGTGAATTAGCAGAAGAAAATCCACTAAAATACTTATCACCAATTACAATAAATGGAACTCCTGTTGCATTAGTGCCAAGCTCTTTTGCCACACTATTCATTAGTTCACTATTTTCTTCATCATACCATACTTCATATTCAACTAATTTGTAATAATCTGAATATTCAGAATCTTTGGATAATTCATTGTTAAACCACTCAAGTGCTTCTTCACAATGAGGGCATCCTTCTCCTTTAAATAGGTATACATTAACTTTGCTTTTTGCATAACAACTAGATTGGCCTATTACACAAGCAAGAGCAAATACTAATATTGCAATTATAAATTTGATTTTTTTCATTTTTATCACTCCCATATAAATTATAGCATATTTTTGCAATCATTAATATACTTTTATTTTTCCTGTTATATTGTTAATTTTTAATAAATTTAAATTTAATCCGTCTATACATACTTTTTCATCTATATAGTTTTTCCCGCTTTCATTAGAGTAATTAATAGTGCATATAGCCTGTTCTTTCATTTTGATTGTAATATCTCCAGATACATTTTCAAATCTAGAATCACCAGTTATGTCTAAATCTATTAATTCTACATCTCCTGCAATACTTTCTATATTCATAATACCAATTACATTTTTCATTTCAATATTACCTGTCGAACTCTCTACTTCAATTGTGCCTTCTGCATTTTCAAAAAAAACATTACCAGATACATCTTTAATTTTTACATTACGTATATTTTTTAACTTTAGATCCCCAGAATTATTGTTAATATATAAATTATTTATAATTCCTGTCACAGTCAATTTTCCAAATCCATTTACTATATTAATTTTATTCACATAATTTTTAGGAATATATATTGTATATTTTTCTTTATGTGGATTAATAATATAACTATCTTCCTCAAAATATATCTTTTTACTGTTTTTCTTATAATTCAAAAAGAATTTCGTTTCTTTATTTTTTTGTACAATTACTAGTTTCTCTTCATCAGAGATTTCAAAATTAGAATTTGCTTTTTTAAAATTAAAGGATATATCTTCTATTTCGTCTATAGAAAAACTTTTTGTTATTATTCTCCCCTCTTCTTTTTTAGTTTTTTCTGGAATTATTATTTTTATAAGAGAAAAAACAACCACAAAAAGTAGAAGAATTAAAATTATACTTGCAACAACCAAAATTTTCATTACAATACTCTTATTTTTCATTCTAACCTCTTATTGACATGGTAGCATTGTATTCTATTTTAGTCAAGGTTATACTTCTTCATTTTATTTTTTAAATTCAGTAATTCAAATATTTTAAGATTTTTTCTTTCATCAACTATTAATTTTTCTAAAATAGTCTTTATATGATTATCATTGATTGAATTAAGAGCATTAGTATATAGTATTATTTTTTCCTTAGTAATTTTAACATTTGTTTCGAGTAATAATTGTTTGTTACATAAGTATCGCTCATAAATTTTATCATCAACTATTAATTCCGGATTTTCACCTAGCATATAAATTAATTTTCCTATTATTTCAAGCTGTGCTAAAACATCATTTGATAATTTGTTAACATTTAATGCTAGGGAATTATCCGTTTTGCAAAAAACAATATACTCATATTTCAACAGTAAAAATTCAGATAAATTTCCATTCATTCCACAAAATGATTCTTGCAAAATCTTTGCATACTTTTTGTTCTTTCCTTCAACTTTTATTTCCACTTAAAATCACCAATAAATTATATGGGAGTCATTCAATGTTTATTCATAAATTATATTTTTAATTTCTTTCAAAAAATTGTTTTATTTTATAAAATTTATGATATAATGATTGTAGATAGGAGGAGTTTTTTAATGAATTACGGTTTAGATGCTTATAACACTACTGCTTATAATACAACAAGTGCTGACGCTTTAGGCGGAATCATGGCTGGATTTGGTATTGGGTTAATATTCTTCTACATTATAGTAATTGCTGCTGCAATAGTAGAATTAGTTGCTCTATACAAAATGTTTAAAAAAGCTGGTAGACAAGGTTATGAATCATTAATTCCAGGACATAATGAATTCGTATTATTCGAATTAGCTGGAATTAACCCAATTTGGGTTCTAGGTTTAGTATTCGGATCAGTAATAGCAATAATTCCAGTATTAGGATGGATTGCTTACCCAGCATTCTTAATTTTCCTTAATATTTGGTTAAATATTAGACTTGCTAAAACATTCGGAAAAGAAACTGGATTCGGTGTTCTTATGGCATTCTTCCCATTTGTTATGTATCCAATCTTAGCATTCGGAACTGCAAGTTACACTGCACCAGCTAAAGTTGTTAACAAACCAGGCGAAGATAAATAATTCTAGAATTATTTATAGAAAAAGGAATTTTGAAATTCCTTTTTTTGTGCACAAAAAAACTGACATATGTCAGCTACTATCATAATTGGTGTCTCGTATGCGATTCGAACGCATGACCCCTTGATTAAAAGTCAAGTGCTCTACCGGCTGAGCTAACGAGACATTTAAAATGGCTGCCTTGGCTAGATTCGAACTAGCGCATGTCAGAGTCAAAGTCTGATGCCTTACCACTTGGCTACAAGGCAACACACTGGTGGGAAGAGATGGATTCGAACCATCGAACCAAAAGGAACAGATTTACAGTCTGCCGCGTTTAGCCACTTCGCTACCTTCCCATAAAAGTGGTGCCGAAAAAAGGAATCGAACCCTCAACCTACTGATTACAAGTCAGTTGCTCTACCAATTGAGCTATTTCGGCAAAAAAATGGTGGACTCTGTGGGACTCGAACCTACGACCTCCTGCTTGTAAGGCAGATGCTCTAACCAACTGAGCTAAGAATCCATGTCATTAACAATAACAATAATAACATTACTGCATTTTTTTGTCAATGAAATTTGCATTTTTTTTACTAATTACTATCTTTTTCGATTTCTTTTTTCGTTTCATTTATCCATCCAGGCAACTTATCGATCAAATTTTCAAATCCTATTTCATCCTCAACAAGTTCATTTTGTATGTCAGTAACCGGCATAATTCCCTTTGTACTTAGACTTAATTGCCTTTTTTCTTCATCTATTCCAATTACCACTACTTCAACAATATTCCCTATTTTAAAATACTTTGAAATATCTTTTATATATTTTCCTGTTATTTCAGAAATATGGATTAATCCCGTATACCCATTTTCGGCATTTACAAACGCCCCATATGGAGTAACTGACGCAATAGTAACATAAATCACATCATTTACTTTATATTCCATTTTCTTCACCTAGATTTATTATACCACTAGAAATTATTATTTTGAAATTATTTTAATAATAATGTATAATTATTTTAGGAGTGATTTGATGGATACAATTGACCGCATTAAATATGTAATTGATAAGGTACGTCCTTTTTTAATAAGCGATGGCGGCGATATTGAATTTATAAAATATGAAAATGGAATTGTATTTGTCGCTTTGACTGGAGCCTGTGCAAATTGTGAATATGGAGATTCTGAAATAAAAGATACTATTGAAAGTATATTAACTTCAGAAATTCCTGAAGTATTAGAAGTTATAAACATAGTTAATGAATGACTATGTTTTTATTATCCACTCAATTATTGGTATATTCATTCCTAATTGATAATTAATATAATAAAATAGTTCTTTTAACAACTTATTATATAGACTACCTTTTCTAATTATGTTTCTTATTATCTTTTCATCATAATTATGAAATAACACATTATCTATCAAATCAAAATAATATGTTGGATATAATAAACGAGCGATTAACAATATATATTCCTCCCTACTAAGATTAATATATTTTAATAGGAATAGTATTTCTTCTTTTGTACAATCTTCAAAAAAAAATAAGTATTTAAAATAATCTGCTATATCCCTTGCCCTACTATCTAATATATAATTCAACGGATTATAAAAATCTGTTAGTCGCCTGTGTGATAATACAATATTGTCTATTCGTACATTGTTATTTGCCAAATACATAATTGCAGTTTCTCCTAATCCTAAATAGTAATCTATAGTCTTATATATTAAAAGATATTTATCACTTAATTCCTTAGACTTTTTTTCATAGAAATCTATTTTATTTTCCCACAAAGAAATACAATTTGTTCTAATTAGATATTTATCTAATAAAATGTTTACGGTATTATTCTGCACATATAATATATCATTAAACGTCACATCATACTGATCTATATTTTGCTTAATCATTATGTATAATTCCCCGTTATAAGGTGTCAAGTAATTATTAAATTTATTACGTATCAATTCATTTGTCATAATATTTCTCTTTTTTAATTCATTACATATTTCTACTAATCCCTTTATATCATTCTCATTTCTATCAAATTTTAAAAATATATATCTACTCCCATTATAATCAAAAGCATATTTTTCATTATATTTAGATAAATTTATCAAATTAATTTCATAATAATATTTAACCACATTATTCATATGTCACCTAATAAATAATATGTAAATGGAATAAAAAAAAGAAGCATTATTTTGCTTCTTCAATTACTCTTGTTTCTCTAATTAAAACAACTTTAATTGTTCCAGGATATTGTAAATTATCTTCTATCTTATTCTTAATATCCCTTGCAAGTTTTACTGATGATAATTCATCAATTTCCTCAGGTTTAACAATTACTCTTAATTCTCTACCTGCTTGAACTGCATATGACTTTTCAATTCCATCAAAATTATTCGCAATTTCTTCTAGATCTTGTAATCGCTTAATATAGTTTTCTAATGAATCATTTCTTGCACCAGGTCTAGATGCACTAATAGAATCAGCAATTGCAACTAATTCTGAAATAATACTTGTTGGTTCTGTATCACCATGGTGAGACATAATAGCATTTAATACAACCTTATCTTCGTTATATTTTTTAGCTATATTAGCCCCAAGGTCTACATGGCTTCCTTCAACCTCAAAGTCAATTGCTTTACCAATATCATGAAGTAATCCTGCTCTTTTAGCAAGTGTTATATTTTCTCCGATTTCTCCAGCCATTATTCCGCATAAATTAGCTACTTCAACCGAATGTTGTAACACATTTTGTCCATAACTTGTTCTAAAGTATAATTTACCAATTAGTTCAATTAATTCTGGATCAACTTTACCTAAACCAAGTTTAAATACAGCTTCCTCACCTTTTTCTCTAATTGTTTGTTTAAAGTCTTCGCAAGTTTTGTCATATAATTCTTCAATTCTTCCTGGATGAATTCTTCCATCTTTAATTAAAGATTCAATAGTTACCTTTGCTATTTCTCTTCTTAATGGGTCAAAGCTTGAAATAACAATTGCTTCTGGAGTATCATCAATTATTAAATCCACTCCTGTAACTGCTTCGATAGTTCTTATATTTCTCCCTTCTCTACCAATTAATCTACCTTTCATATCATCATTAGGTAAATTAATAACTGATACTGTTACTTCATTAGTAACATCAGAAGAATACTTTTGCATAGAACTAACTAACATTTCTTTTGCTTTCTTATCAACATCAAGTTTTGCTTCTGCTTCCTTGTCTTTAATATAAGCGGCGATTTCTTTTGTCATTGTTTCTTCAACAATAGACATTATTTCTTTCTTAGCTTGCTCTTTTGTTAACCCTGAGATTTTTTCAAGTTTTTCTAATTCTTGCCTAATTAATTCGTTCTTTTTATCTTCCAAATTTTGTAGTTCTTTCTGTCTTTGGATAATACTATTTTCTTTATCTGATAATAAATTTTCTCTGTCTTGAAGCAATTGATCTCTTCTATCGATACCGTTTTCTCTTTGCTGCATTCTTTCTTCAAATTCTTTTGCTTCCTCTTTCTTTTCTTTCATTTCTTTTTCAAATTCTTGTTTAACTCTTAGTTGCTCTTCTTTTAATTCTAATATAGAATCTCTTTTATATTTTTCAGCTTCTTTCTTAGCTTTTTCAATTATATTATCAGATTTTTTTTCTTTTGATTTTAGTAAAATAAACGTAACTATAACTGTTATAATTACTCCAAAAAGTACCCCAAATATGGAAAACAATAGTTTTTCTTCCATATTTTCCTCCATTAATTTGTATAATTAATATACACTTCTAGTATAAGATTTATTTAACATAAAGTCAAGGAAGAAATCTATCTCAACTTATATATTAATTTTTTTATTTCACTATTATTCGCTTTATTTTGTGTAGTTATTATCCTAGTAGATATAGGATCAAAATCTCTTATTATCTCTAATCCATTGGCCTCTAAAGTTTTACCTGATTCAACTAAATCTATAATAGCATCGCATAATCCTATATTTGGATACAATTCTAAGCATCCATTCATCTTAATTATTATGCAATTCTTTTTCATATCCTCTAAATACCTCTTTGCCGTATTAGGATATTTTGTTGCTATTACCATTATATTTTCCACATTAGTTTCGGGGAATCCTGCTAATGCAAACTTACATTTTTCTTCATTAAAATCCAATAATTCAACATATTTATTCTTATAATTTTCTTCAATAACATCACTACCTAATATTGCAATATCAGCCTTATTAAAATCCAATAATGTTGATATATCACTTGATCTTACTAACATTATATCCATATTAAGTATTCTAAAAATTAGCTTTCTATCTATTACAGGTTTATTCTCTATCATTTTCTTTTCTTTTAGAATATCAAAAAAATTATCTGCAATTCTGCCTTTTGATAATAATACTCTTATCATTATATATTCTCCTTTCTTTTCCATATAAAAAAACTACTGCAGAGTATCCGCAGTAGCATAATAGTTTATGTAAATGCGAGATACAAGCACTACAAATAGCACTTGTACCTACGAACAATTAACAATGTCGTATTAACAAGTGCAGACTATTATGTATATGATTAAATTTTTTTATTTTTGTTCGTTTAATCATAATAATCTCCCTTTCTAAATAAATGTTACCATAAGTATTTTTATTAGTCAAACAAAAGAAGTCTAAGCCTCTTCATTAATATCGAAGTATTGATTATACCAAATAATAAAAGTGTAAATAGTCCATATTTTCTTAAAGCAATCAACCTTGCCAGATTTATGACTTTCCAATAATTTTAGTATTCTCTTTTGATCAAAGAACTTTGCTGCTACTAAAGATTTGAACTTTTCCTTTATTTCGTTATACAATTCTTCTTCCCTGATCCATTCTCTTAAAGGAACAGGGAATCCTAATTTTGGCTTTTTATAATTAGAATTTGGAATGACATTTTGTGCTGCTTTTCTAAGTGCAACTTTAGTAGTTTCTTTATTAACTTTTTGTTCAAGATTCATTGTAGATGCAACCTTAAATACCTCTTTATCTAGAAATGGAGTTCTAGCTTCTAATGAAAAAATCATAGTGTTCCTATCAACGGCATATAAATAGTCATTTACTAACCAGAAATTAAAATCTATCACCTGTCTTTTTACTGTGTCTGAGCAATTCTTGTATTCTTCATAATATGGTTTTGTTATTTCTTTAGTCTTAATTTGATTATTTAATTTAACTATTTTGTTTGCTTCCTGATCTGAGTAAACTTTACCATCACCAATAAAATAGTTTTCAAGTTTCTGTCCTTTTCTATATAAGAAATTAATACCTCTAATTTCTTGAAATTTATAATGACTAAATAGTAAACTAACGAAGTGTCTTATGAAATATGGTATTTTATTATACCAAGCATGATCCACTTCTTCTCTATAATCTCCATATCCGCAGAATAATTCATCTGCCCCCTCACCTGATGTAACGACTTTAACATATTTTGATGCTTCCTTTGCCACGAAATATAAAGCAATGGCCGATGGATCTGCAAGTGGTTCATCCATGTAATACATGATTTTTGGAAATTCTTTGAGATACTCTTCTTTGGTAATAATATATGATTTATTCTCTATGCCAAGTTTGTCAGATAAATCTTTTGCATATTTTATTTCATCATATTTAGAATATTTTGATTCAAAGGATGCAGTAAATGTTTTGTTTGGTTTTAATAATGATACTACATATGAAGAATCTACTCCAGAACTTAGGAACGAGCCTACTTCCACATCCGAAATTTTATGATGATTAACCGAATCAATCATAGCATCTCTAATTTTACTAACTAATTCTTCATCGTCTTGTTTAGTTTCATCAAATTCTAATTTAAAAAATCTCTCTATATCATATATGCCTTTTTTATATGTTAAATAATGCCCTGGTCTTAATCTATAGACTCCTTTAAAAAAAGACTCTTCAGTAGGAACAGAATTGAAGCATAAATATGCAGAAAGTATATCTCCATTAAATTCTTTCTTAAAATTGGGATGTTCTAGCAAAGCCTTAATTTCTGATGCAAACATAAATATATTGTCATTCATATAATAATATAGAGGTTTAATACCCCATTGATCCCTTGCTAAAAATAATTCTTTTGATTTATTATTCCAAATTGCAATAGCGAACATGCCTCTTAATCTTTTGAGAATATCCTTTCCCCATTCTTCATAACCTTTTAATATTACTTCTGTATCACTCTTGGTTTTAAATTTATACTTATCTTCCAGTTCTTCTCTTAATTCTAAATAATTATATATCTCACCATTAAAAACTATAGTATATTTACCGTCAGTAATTGGTTGCTTACCAGTATCTAAATCAATAATGGACAATCTTCTATGCCCTAAGGCGCAATCGTCATCAATATAGTATCCAAAATCATCTGGTCCTCTATGAATCAATTTGTTTGTCATCGATTCAATTATCTGTTTTTTTTCTCTATTATGACCTACAAAACCAACAATTCCGCACATAATAATTCGCCTCTATTTCAAATAAATTATATCATAAAAAAGAAAAAAAGAAGAATTTATTCTTCTTTACTTTAATAATGGTAATCCGTGCTTTTCTCGAATTTTATTTTCCAATTCTAGAGCCAATTTTTTATTATCAGTTAGTACTGCTTTTACTGTTTCTCTTCCTTGTCCTATTTTTTCACCGTTGTATGAATACCAAGACCCACTCTTTTCTAGTATTCCATCCTCTGCTGCTAAATCAATAATTTCCCCTTCCTTACTTACGCCTGTTCCATATAAAATTTCAATATTTGCTGATTTAAATGGAGGAGCCACTTTATTCTTTACTATTTTTACCTTTGTATAACTTCCTATTACATTATCTCCCATTTTTATTTGTTCTGTTCTTCTGACGTCTAATCTAATTGATGAATAGAATTTTAATGCTCTTCCTCCAGTTGTAGTTTCTGGATTTCCAAATAGCACACCCACTTTTTCTCTCAATTGATTAATAAATATTGCTATAGTATTTGTCTTAGCAATAGTCCCAGACAGTTTTCTTAATGCTTGAGACATAAGTCTAGCTTGTAACCCTACATGGTTATCGCCCATTTCACCTTCAATCTCTGCTTGTGGAACTAATGCAGCTACCGAATCGATTACTACTATACTAATAGCACCACTTTTAACAAGTGCATCACAAATTTCTAATGCTTGTTCTCCTGTATCAGGTTGAGATAACAGTAATTCATCAATATTTACTCCCAGATTTTTAGCATATACTGGATCTAACGCATGTTCTGCATCTATAAAAGCTGCTCTGCCACCTTTTTTTTGTACTTCCGCAATCGCATGAAGCGCAAATGTTGTCTTTCCGCTTGATTCTGGTCCAAATATTTCAATTATTCTTCCTTTAGGATATCCTCCAATTCCAAGAGCAATATCTAGTGATAATGATCCACTTGAAACCGCGTCTATCTCTAAATGTGAATCACTGCCAAGTTTCATTACTGCCCCCTTACCAAATTGTTTTTCTATATCAGATAACACTTGCGATAATATTTTATCTCTATCATTATTTTCTGTACTAGTTTTTGCCATTTTTAATCCTCCTAACTGAATACAATAATAATATATCATATAAAAAAGAAATAATCAAGTGTTTTTTCAAACATTTGTTTGTTATTTTGCAAATGCTTCAATTTTCCTTTAAAATACAATAAAAAAAAGAATTTTTGTCAAATTCTTTATTCAGTTTTAAAATATTTCTTATACAAATTATAATACTCTATACCAGATACTATTGATAACACTGTTGCAGTAATCAAGCAAAAATCATCTAACGAAATATTAATCAATTCTAATGGGAAATTACCTATAAGTTTTAATGTTATTCCAATCATCAAGAATGCTGTTTTGAACTTTCCTGTTTTAATTGCGCCTACAACTTCACCGTTATTTCCTGCTATCATTTTAAATGTATTTGTTATTGTATCTCTTAATATTATTATAGTAGGAATAATTGGGCTTATATATCCTTGCCCACATAGAATTATCAATAATCCGTTGACAAGAATTTTATCCGCTATAGCATCCATTACTTTCCCATAATCACTAACTAAATTATATTTTCTAGCTATTTTTCCATCAAAGAAATCTGTTAATGAAGCTACAATAAATAAAACTGCAACTATCAATAGTTTTAAATCTAATATTACATTTCCGTTTATTAAATATTTTGGAAAATTAACATTAATCATGTCGAAAGGAAATAACATTAGTATTATAATTACTATTGATAATACTATTCTTAATTTTGTTAAATTATTTGGTAAATTTTTGTTAACATTTTTCATATGTTCCACCTACTACATAAGATACATTAAACGAAGAGCTTCCTTCATCTTTAAAGAACAAGTTATAGCATAAGATTACTATAAACACTATAAGTAAAGCCACTAATGAAATTATAATTATTAATGGTACCTTTTTTGGTTCCTCAGTTGCTGTATAAGGCGATGCTATCTGATCATCAGTATCTTTATTAACATTTTTGCTAGCCTTTGCTATTTCATCTATTGGAATCTTAGAAGTTGATTCAAATACAAAAGTATTAAATTCATCAATGATCTCTTCAGGATCAAATCCCAAATACTTAGCATAATCCGAAATTATAGTCTTAAGCAAAAATTTATCCTTAAAATCCTTATAACTACCATTTTCTATTTCTTCTAATTGTGAAACTTTATATCCTAAGTCAACTGCTGCTTCTTCCAAGCTAATACCGGTTTTTTCTCTTGTTTCCTTAAATTTTTCTCCTAATTCTTTCATTCTTTTTCACTCCTTAAAAAAATAATAATTTTTAATAAGCCATGTTCTGTACTTCAAAGAAGTGTCAAACATTTATCTATGATTACTCATCTTCCTATTCGATTCAAATTCTCTCAAGGAAGTTCTCCTACCAAATTTTGGATTTCTCACTTGCGGGGTTTACCAACGTTTCATTCTTTTCTTTTCAAAAAAGATTCGTCACTGTGGCACTTTATGAAAACTATTCCATAGTAAAACCTTAGGGTTCATCTTCGCCGTTAGCATAGCTACTATAGGTTATTTATTTCCTATACACAAACACTACTGCCATCACAGGTCAGTGTGAGCATGGACTTTCCTCTACATTACGTTTAAAATGCAGCGTTTGACTTAAAATTATTCATTTTTTCCATATATTATTTTTTCTAAATTAGATACTCTCTTTAAAATATCAAGATTTGTAACTTCTTTATCACTATTCTTAAATATTTCTTCCCTTTCACTTGCCGATCTAAGTTGATGTTTAAGATCTAATATTTCTTCGTTTAATAAAGCAATTTTTTCATTAAGTTCTTTAACTTTTCTATCATAAGCTTTATAATCGCTGATAACAATATCTAATGCTTTATCAACTTCTTGAGGTCTATATCCTCTAGCATCAATTTTAAAATCCCAGTTTAATAGTGTTTCAGGGGTTAACACAACTTCGTTTTTCAAATTAATCACCTACAAATAATTATATAAATATTAACTCTGTTTGTCAATGAAGTCCATCTTTTTTTCACTTAAAGATAAATTCATATTTTGCCTAGTATCACTTATGTCATCTAATATATTATTCATCAAATAACACACAAATAATTTTTCCATTTTTTCCTCCAAAAACATTTTAATACATATCTATAAAAAGAAAAATAAATTCGACAAACAATAACAAAAATTTTTTTATCATTTAACCTATTAATTAATAAAAAAATATAGTATAATTATATAAGGTGAATATATGAATTATCCGAATAAAAAAGAACACAGTAATAAATCGTATATTGAATATGGAAAAAGAGGAATGACTCTAGAAAGTGATATCAATAGTTCAAATAATTATTATTTAGAAAATGATATTGCTGTAATATATAAGAAGCCTACACCTATAAAAGCAGTAAAAGTAAATTATTCAAGAACAAAAATAACCGAGGCTTATTATGAAATTCCCTCTACCACTGATTATAATGGAATATACAAAGGTAAATATATTGATTTTGAAGCGAAGGAAACAAGATCAAAAACATCTTTTCCTATCAATAATATTCATAAACACCAAATCATTCATTTGAAAAGGATTGATAATCATGGAGGAATATCTTTTATTATTATAAGATTTACCTCTATAAACAAAACTTATTTAATTTTTACTAAGGATTTTGTTGATTATTTTGAACAAAATGATAAAAAATCGATTCCTTTATCTTATATCGAAGAAAAAGGATATATAATTAAAGATGGATATAATCCAGTTATAGATTATTTGAAAATAATAGATAGTATTTTATAGGAGTGAATATGAAAAAAGAAAAGAAAAAGAAAACGGTTGAAAAAATTGAAAAACTTGAATTATCAGAAAAGAAGACAAAACCAAAAAATAAGATGAACATAAAAAAAACATTTAAATCATTTTTGGATTTTATGTTATCACACAAAATTTTTACAATAATAAATGTTCTATTTCTAATAATAACTGTACTAGCTTTTGTTAGAAAATTACTTTTTGGTTTAGTAATGATTATTTTATGGTTACTATTTATAATTATTTATAGAATAATTGGAGGTAAAATTGCGAAAGAAAAAAGTGAAATCGCAAATGAAGAAGATATGAAGAAGTTTAAAAAAAAGAAAAAAAGACTATTAAAAATGTTTTTCAATCTTATATTATTAATGGTATTACTTGCATTAATAGTTGCCATTGTATTCTCTATATATATTGTTGTAAATGCACCAGACTTTGATCCAGAGAACTTATACCGTGCAGAATCTTCTGTAATTTATGACAGAGATGGCAATCAAATAGCAAAAATAGGTTTAGAGAAAAGAAAAAAAGTAACTTATGATGATTTACCACAAGTATTAGTAGATGCAATTATAGCAACTGAAGATTCAAGATATTATCAACATAATGGTTTTGACTTACCAAGATTTACTAAGGCTGCTGCAGGACAAGTAATTAATAAAATTACTGGTCATGGAAATGCTGGTGGTGGTTCTACAATTTCAATGCAAGTTGTAAAGAATAACTTTACTGATACAGAACAAACTATAACAAGAAAATTTACTGATATATATATTTCAATATTTAAACTAGAAAAAAATTATTCTAAAGAAGAAATACTTGAATACTATGTCAACACTCCTTTCTTAGGAAATAGTTCATATGGTGTTGAACAAGCATGCCAAAGTTATTTTGGTAAATCAGTTTCTGATATTAACCTTTCTGAAGCTGCAATTATAGCTGGGTTATTCCAAGCACCTTCTGCTTATGATCCATATAGATATCCTGAAGCAACTACTGAAAGAAGAGATACAGTTTTATATTTAATGAGAAGACATGGTTATATAACTAAGGAAGAAGAAGAATTAGCTTCATCTATTCCAGTTGAATCACTTTTAAGATCTTCTAATCCTGAAATGGGTGCAAATCCATATCAATCATTCATCGATATAGTTCTAGATGAAGTTGAAGAAAAAACTAAAAAGAGTCCTTATACTACTGGTATGAAAATATATACTACACTTAATATGGGAAAGCAAAATGTATTAAATGATATTATGGCTGGTAGATCATGGGAATGGCAAGATGAATACATTCAGGCAGGTGTTGGTGTAATTGATACTCAAACCGGTGAAATATTAGCTATTGGTGGTGGAAGAAATAGAAATGGTGAAAGAATGTTTAACTTTGCCACAATGATTAATAAACAAATAGGTTCAACTGCAAAACCATTATTTGATTATGGTCCTGCAATTGAATATAATAATTTCTGTGAATCTACACCATTCTATGATGGACCTTACACTTATAGTTCAGGTGCTAGGTTAAAAAACTGGGATAATTCATATCAAGGTGTTATTACTTTAAAGAAGGCATTAGCGGAATCTAGAAATATCCCTGCAGTAAAAGCATTCCAAGCTGTAGATAATCAAAAGATTAAAGAATTTGTTACTAATCTAGGTATGACTCCTGAAATAGATAGCGAAGGTGGATTACATGAAGCTCATGCACTTGGAGCATTTAATGGAACAAATCCTGTACAATTAGCTGGAGCATATGCTGCATTTGGTAATGGTGGATATTATACAAAACCATACTCTGTTTCAAAAGTTGAATACATTGATTCAGGTAAAACAGTAAATCTTAAAAACAAAACAACTAGAGTAATGTCTGAGGCAACTGCCTACATGATTACTGATGTATTATTATATGCTGTTGAAAGTTATGGTAACATCGGTGGAACAGTTAGTGGTGTTAGATTAGCTGCTAAAACAGGTACTACAAACTATCCTGATGAAGTTATTAGTGCTAATGGATTCCCATGGAGTGCAATTAATGACTTATGGACTGCTGGATATACACCAGAAATATCAGTAGCATTATGGTACGGATATGATACTCCTGTTGCAGGTTACTATAATACTGGGGGTTATACAAAGAATAATTTATATAGACAAATAATAGATTCTATTTCAGATAGAAATAAAAAGCAATCATTTGATGTTCCCAGTTCAGTGGTCAGAGTCACAGTAGAAAAAGAAACATACCCTGTTCAATTACCTGGTGATAATACTCCAGATGATATGAAAGTAACAGAGTATTGTAAAGCAGGTACAGAACCTGGAACTAAATCAATAAGATATAATAAACTAGACGATGTAACAAACTTATCTTCTAAAGAAAATGGAGATAAAATTACACTTAGTTGGAAGGCTGCCTCTGAACCAAAGCAAACATCATTAGAATACTTTAAAGATTATTATAAAGATTTATATGCACAACATATAGAAGAAAAATTTGCAGAAATGCAATCTGCAAATGGATCATTTGGTTATGAAGTTTCTGCTAGAAATAATAGCACAAAAGAAACTAAAGTACTAGGATTTACTACTTCTACTACATATACTGTTGATAAACAAGAAAATGATACAACATACTATGTAAAAACTAAATATCAAAACAATGGTATAACTGTTAGTCCTGGAGTATCAATTGATGTTCAAGGAGATATTTCAACAATTAAGCCTGAAAACTTTGATATTAGTATTAGTGAAAATACTACTACTCTTCTTATTGAAGAAAATAAAACAGTTTCTTTTGATATACAAAAAGATCTAAATACAATTACAGTTTTAAATAAAGATAATAAAGATATTACTAGTAGCTGTAAAATTAATAATGTTTCAAAGAGTTGTTCAAATGATAATTCTTGTGTAATAAATAATAAGACTGTTACAATTAATAAAGCTGGAACATATTATTTAAAATATACAATTATGTATAAAGATATAGAAATTGGAAACTTCAATAAAACAATTATAGTAAAAGAAAAATAAGAGCTTAGCTCTTATTTTTTTGTATTATGATAATAATTAAACTCTGCTATACTATTAGAAACTTCTTCTAAATCTTCATAATCATTCTCATTTAATATTTCATCTAAATTAAACATTAATTCCTCAATAGAAGTATGATAATCAATATCATATCTATCTAATACTTCTATTTCTTTATTAGTTAAATATAGATTATCATTTATCTTATTTAAGTTAAGGCTCTCATGAGTCTCTTTTACTATTTCATCAATCATTTTCTATCTCCATTAATGTACCTATTAAAGCAAGTTTGCCATATTCATAAGTCATACTTCCTTGTTGATATGCTATATATGGTTCTCTAAGTGGACCATCACAAGATAGTTCAATAGATGACCCTTGAGTAAATGATCCACTAGCCATAATTACATCATCAGAATATCCTGGCATAGGACTAGGTACACAAAGTACATGTGAATCAATTGGAGAATTCTTTTGAATACCTTGTACATATTTAATTAATTTATCTCTATCTTTAAATATAATATTTTGTACTATATCTACTCTTTCTTCATTATATTTAGGTTCTACTTCATATCCAAATGATTCCATTACCTTACTAGTTAATATAGCTACTTTTAATGAACTTGCTACTACACTAGGAGCTAAGAATAATCCTTGAAGAATAGATTTATTAATACCAAGTGTAGGTCCTACTTCCATACCTTCTCCAGGTAATGTAAGTCTTTCGCCGCATAGTTCAATTAAATCTTTTCTACCTACTATATATGCCCCATTTGGAGATATACCTCCTCCAAGGTTTTTAATTAGTGATCCTACTACTAAATCAGCACCTACTTCAATAGGTTCTTTTTTAGTAACAAATTCACAGTAACAGTTATCTATCATTACAATAATATCGTTATCAATAGATTTAATTAAGTCAATAACTTTTTCTATTTTACTTAATGATATACTCTTTCTAGTAGAGTATCCTTTACTTCTTTGAATCTCTATTACTTTAACTTTATTATTTTTTAAATATTCTTCGATTCTTTCATAATCAAAATCATCGTCTTTTAAATCTATTTGATCATATCTAATACCAAAACTTTTTAAAGAAGAATCATTATCTTTAATACCTATTACTTCATGAAGAGTATCATATGGAAGACCACTAATACTAAGAAGTAAATCATTAGGTCTTAGAAGTGCAAATAAAGCCACTGTAAGGGCATGAGAACCAGAAATGAATTGTGATCTAACTAAAGCACTTTCGCTCTTAAAAATAGTCTTAAATACATTCTCAATAGTCTCTCTACCTTTATCATTATATCCATATCCAGTAGTAGAATTAAAATCTGTTTCAGATACTTTATTTTCTTTAAATGCTTTTAATACTTTATTACTATTATAAGTACATATTTCATCTATATTTGAGTATATATTTCTTAATTCATATTCTTCATTATTAACAATTGTTTCAAAATCAATCATAATCCACCTCAATTATACTTCCAGTAAGAGTATCACTATTAATAGTATCTATTATCTTATTGGATACTTCCTCTACTTCCATTAATCTATCTTGATTATATTTATTCATTTCTTCTCTTAAATATTCTGGATTCATTTCTAGTACTGAACTAGTTTTAATCCAAGGAAGTAATAATGTAATAAATCTTATATTAGGATATTCTAGACTAAATGTCTTAGTTAATGTATTAACTCCCGCTTTAGATGCGATATAATCCACACTTAAACTATTAAATGTTTTAGTAGAATCTAAACTAGATAAATTAATAACAGTACCATTATTCATCTTATTAACTGCATATTTAGTTACTAAGAATGTACCTACTAAATTAACTTCAAGTACTTTCATAAATTCTTCTTTAGTTTTATCTTTTATTTCACTATCCATAGAAATAGCAGCAATATTTATTAATACATCTATCTTATCCACAGTATTAATAGTATTCTTTACCTCTTCTTCATTAGTTATATCACATTTATATACACTAGAATTATTTAATTCATTTAAATAATCTATTTCTTTATTATGATATAAAAGAACTAAATCGTAACCATTTTTATTAAGAGTTAACGCTACAGATTTACCTATATCTGAAACTGCTCCTGTTATTAAAGCAACCATGTAATCACTTCCTCACAAAAGATTATATCACAAAAAAAGAGTTTGATAACTCTTTTTATTTATTAGGAACTATTTCATTTATAGGCATTATTTCTTTATCCTCTATCTTTTTAACAATAGTTTCTACTGAATTTTCTAGATAATTAAGTATTTGACTATCCTTTATTAATATACCCATAGTGTTCTCATTCTTCCATAAATCTCTAAATGCTTCTTTTTCTCCATTAGAGTATTCCCCAAAATATAAACCATTTGCAAGTTGGAAGAATTCTAATGGTGATTTTTCTTTTATATCATCAGCATCTAATACATATATCTTACCATTATTATAGCAAGAATCTAATGTGTATTTAAATAATTCATTATCTTTAAAATCGCTTAATCTTTCTTTTGTTGCTACGATAAATAAAGATAAGTCTGCACCATTTTTCATCGCAGTAATTCTACTCTCAATATAGGCTCTTTCTGCTTCATTGTCTTGGTAAGCAATTGGAGGAAGCATATCAAATATATAAGCTTTATCACCTACTTTTAAGTTAGCATAAAGATTTGTTAAATCACTATAACTATAATCCTTTACTGTTTCCTCTTCTGATACTAATTTGTCATTGATAAAGCATCCTAAATGGTTAAGAACATCTTCTATATCACCATTCATTATGATTAATTCATCATCTTTTTTAAAACCAATTCGGTTATACCAGTTTTGTGGGAATTCTGTTTCATCTCCATATGTATGGAATTCCATAGTATTAGCATTGTATTTTAATTTTGCTTGTCTTAAATGATATATAGTTAAATCCTTAGCTATATGTCTTCCTTGATAATCATTAGAAACAAATATTTCAGTATCTACTAATCTATTTCCATCAAACCAAGATTTGATTCCCGAAACTATTGCTCCAACCGGTTTATCATCTTCTATTGCAACATAAAACAAATCGGATTGTTTATTATACCAATATGTTAATAATTCAGTTGCTTTTTCAATTGTCCAATCTTCACCAATATCTACATTATCATATAAGTCTTTATATATCTTTGCTAATTCAGGTATATCTTCTTTTTTTGCTAATCTTATCATTTAAAACACCTCTAATAAAATTATATCATATAAAAAAAATAAGTTAACTTATTTTTTCTATTCATTTACCTTTAAAACAAAGTTTTCTATTTCTGGCAAATCTACACCATATTCTTTGATATATTTATCATGTTCACTAAGCATAGTATTACAATAATTAATTAAATTATCTTTATTTTCATTATCTATATACTTAAGTGCAGCCATAGCTATATGATATCTATCTATTTCATTTCTTACTCTTTGATCAAATGATGTAGTTATAGTACCTTCTTCTTTATATCCATGAACATGGAAGTTATTATTATATCTCTTATATATTAATTGATGTATTAAATTAGGGTATCCATGGAAATTAAATATAACTGGTTTGTCTATAGTAAATATACTATTAAAGTCAAAATCAGTTAATCCATGTGGAGATTTAGTACTTGATTCTAATTTGAATAAATCTACTACAACAATAGTTCTTATTCTTAAATTAGGGCAAAATTCTTTAATTATATTATGTGCTGCGAATAATTCTAGAGTTGGTGTTTCTCCAGAAGATACTAATACTATATCAGGATTATCTTCACTAAGCCATGGTACTATCATAAGCCCATCAGTACATAGTTTAATTGCTTCTTCTTTATTAAACCATTGATATCTTGGATGTTTAGACGCTACTATTGTATTTATATAGTTCTTTGTTTTTAAACAATGATCCATAGTACTTATTAATGTATTAGTATCACACGGTAAATACATTCTTACTATTTCACTCTTTTTAGATGTTATATGATTTAAGAAACCAGGATCTTGGTGTGTATATCCATTATGATCTTGTTGCCATGCATGTGATGTTAATAATATATTAAGTGATGATATAGGTTTTCTAAACTCTAATTCATTACATACCTTTATCCATTTTGAATGTTGAGATACCATTGAATCTACTATTCTTATAAATGCTTCATAACTAGCAAATAAACCATGTCTACCAGAAAGTAGATATCCTTCAAGCATACCTTCACATACGTGTTCTGATAAGAATGAATCTATTACATTTCCGTCATTACTTAGATATTCATCAGTATCTAGTATAGTTCCATTAAATCTTCTATTTTGTGTATCAAATAGATTATATAATCTATTAGACATAGCTTCATCAGGGCAAAATAATTTAAAGTTATTATTCTTAGTCATTACATCTCTTAGATATTTACTTACTTCTTCAGTATCTTGTTTCATTATACTACCAGGAGTATTAAAATCTAACATATACTCTTTAAAATCAGGTATATTTAATTCTTTTAGTAATAATCCACCATTAGCATGTGGATTACTTCCCATTCTTTTATTACCTTTTGGAATTATTTCTTTTATATCCTCAAGTAATCTACCATCTTTATCAAAGCATTCCTCTATATTATAACTTCTTAACCAGCTTTCTAAAGATATAATATTTTCTGGATGAGCTTCATCTACTAAAAGTGGTACTTGATGTGATCTAAATGAATCTTCTACCTTTTTACCATTAACTATTTTAGGACCAGTCCACCCTTTTGGACTCTTTAATATTATCATCGGATATATAGGTCTAGTATCATCATTTTCATTTTTAATATCTTTTATCATTCTAACTACTTTATCCATAGCAGTAGCCATGTTATGTTGCATAACATTTAATGAACTTCCTGATACTATTATTGGTTCATAACCATATCCTTTAAATAAGTTAATTAATTCTTCATCACTTATTCTAGCAAGTATTGTAGGATTACTTATTTTATATCCATTTAAATGTAGTATTGGTAATACTACTCCATCTTTTTTCTTATTTATTATTTTATTTATATGCCATGATGTAGATAGTGGGCCAGTCTCTGCTTCACCATCTCCTACTACACATGCTGCTATTAAATCAGGATTATCAAGTACTGCACCATAAGCATGAGCTAAGCTATATCCTAGTTCTCCACCTTCATTTATTGATCCAGGCACTTCTGGTGAACAGTGAGAAGATACTCCTCCTGGGAATGAGAATTGTTTAAATAACTTTTTCATTCCTTCTTTATCCTCAGTTATATCTTTATATACTTCAGAATATGTACCTTCTAAATAAGTATTAGCAATCATAGCATTTCCACCATGACCAGGGCCTGATATATATATCATATCTAAATCATATTTAACTATTACTCTATTTAAGTGCTCATATATAAAGTTTTGTCCTACAGTAGTACCAAAGTGTCCTACTATTTTCTTTTTTATATCACTTAATTCTAATTTTCTTTCAAGTAAAGGATTATCAAGTAAGTATAATTGTCCTACTGTTAAATAATTAGCAGCATTAAAGTATCTATTTAATAGATTTAGTTCTTTATTACTTATCATAACAATCCTCCTTATTCTTTATTTATATTATATAATAATTTTTAATAAAAAAAAAGAATAATTACTTATTCTTTTTATACTCTATACATACTTTATCTAATTCTTTTATTATTTTTCCTATATCATCTTTATCAGTTAATCTAGCACCAGAAGCATATATATGACCTCCTCCACCAAATTTTTCTAAAGATGTATTTATAATAGGTCCTCTACTTCTAGCATTAACCTTTATTTGATTATTCTTTTTATCTTCAGTAAAGAATACCCATACTATTACTTCATTAATATTATTAAAGTTACCTATAATATTACCAGTTAAAGCAGTATCTCCACCAAACTTTTGAATTGTTTCATCATCAATAAATATATATCCAAGACCATTTTCAGTTACATTCAAATGTTCTGCTACATAACCATTAAATCTTACATCTACTAAGTTTCTTCTATATAAAGTATCATATAAAGGTCTAATAGTTAGATTTTGATCTTCTATTAAATCCCCGATTAATTTAAATGTTTTAGGACTAGTATAGTCATACATAAATCTATTAGTGTCTGTTACTACTCCCATGAATAATTTTTCTGCAGCTTCTTTATCCATTTCTAAATCAGTATTATTAACTAATTCTATTAACATTTGACATACTGAAGAAGATGTTTCATCTACCCATTTTAAATCCTCAAAGCATTCCATTTCTGGATGATGATCTATTTTTATGACATATTTAAAATCTTTTACATTTTCTATTCCATCTATTCTTATAGCATTTGGAGTATCAAGAATAATTAATAGAGAATCTTTTATTTCTTTTTCTACTAATTTATCCATTTTACCCATATACTTAAATACAGATGAATATGCTCCCACTACAGATACTTTTTTCTTTGGAAAAGTATTAGTTATTACTTCTTTTAAACCTAGTGTACTTCCTAAAGCATCTATATCTGCTCCTATATGTCTTGCTATTACTATCTTGTCATATTCTTTAATTTTTTCATAAATTTCATTAAAAACTTTTTTCATATTTACTCTTTTCTATTTTACTAAATTATATGTATCTCTTACCATCATTAATTCTTCATTAGTAGGTATAACATATATATCTATACTTGAATTCTTAGTGCTTATCTTACCTTCATGTATTTCTTTAAAACCAGCAATCTTAGAGTTTAATTCTTTATCTATATCTACTCCTAGAGGTTTTAATCTATTAGTGATATCCTCTCTTAATTGATCACTATTTTCCCCAGCACCTGCGGTAAATATTATACCATCAACTTTACCTTCTAGGGTAATAAAATATTCTGCTATATATTTAGCTATTCTAGCATCATACATTTCTAAAGCTAATTTGCACATTTCATCACCAGACATAGCACCTTCAAGTACATCTCTTCTATCACTATAAGTAGATATACCAAGTAATCCTGATTCTTTATTTAATTTATTAGTTATTTCTTCAACTGTCATTCCTGATTCTTTAGATACATATTCAATTATAGATGGATCAATAGAACCACTTCTAGTACCCATCATAAGTCCATCTAGAGGAGTTATTCCCATAGTAGTGTCATAACACTTACCATCTTTAATACATGAAATACTAGCTCCAGAACCTATATGGCATATTATTAAATTAACATTATCTTTCTTTAGTTTTTCTTTCATAACAGTAGTTATGTATTTATGACTTGTTCCATGGAATCCATATTTTCTAACACCATAGTTTTTATACCATTCATATGGAACAGGATATATAAACTTATCTTTTGGTATAGTTTGATGGAATGCAGTATCAAATATAGCTACTTGTTTAACATTTGGTAATGCTTCTCTAAATGCTTCGATACCTGCTAAATTACCAGGATGATGAAGAGGTCCAAGTTTAGTTAATTCTTTTATATCTTCAATTACTTCATCAGTAATTATAACTGAATCACTATATTTTTCCCCACCATGTAGTACTCTATTAGCTATACCATCTATTTCATCTAAAGATTCAACTGCATGATATTTTAATAGTTCTTCCATTAAAACTTTAACAGCTTCTCCATGATCTTTGATATATCTTTCACCTTTAATTTTTTCACCATTTACTTTTGTATTCCAAAAACTATCTTTTAACCCTATTTTTTCTATATAACCACTTATAGTTACTTCTTCTTCAGGCATTAAAACTAATTGAAATTTTAATGATGAACTACCTGCATTTACTGCTAAAATTTTCATAAAATCACCTGCCACTATAATTATACAACAAAAAAAGCATATTTTAAATATGCTTTATATTAACTTTAATATTAAATTTGCTATGATAATTACATATACAATAACTATTAGACATAATACAAATATATCTGCAAAACCTGCACTTTGATTAACTTCTTTTTCTTGTATAACTACTGGTGAAGTCTTTGGTATATTTTTAGCGGGATGTAATATTTCTTTTACTTTATCAATATATTCTTTCATCTTTCTATTTATATCATCTTCAGTAAAATGAACTTGTTCTACATACATATTTGCAGCATCTAAATAGACTTTAATATTGTTAAAACTACTCATAATTTTTTCATCATCACTTCTATCAGTAGTTAATATATTTCCAAAGTGTTTACCAGTAATATCATATTTTTGTAAGTCTAAATCAAAGTCATAATGTTCTTTAATGGATTTAACTACTTCATCGATAGTATTTTTTTCTACTACTTCAATTGCTTTATTTACATCTATTAAGCCAGTAGATTCATTAATGGCAAATTCTTTTAACATATTATCTAAACCTGCCCTACTTTTTATTTCTGTTAATATTTTTATATCATTTAAAGTTTCTCTATCAAGTTCATTTGAAATAATTTTTGGCTCTGCCATATTAATTTCAGGTTCTTTTTTTATTTCTTCTCTAAGGTATGTATTATTGTTAAGGAAACTAATAACTGCTGTTTCATCTGTTATATTTTCTAGAGCATCCATAGATATATTTTTAGTTAGACCATTATACGCTAATACTATTTCATTAGTACTTGTATCCATTCCTCTAACATATTTTTGAATAAATTCATTATTTTTATAGTAAGTAATTAATCTATTCTTTACATCCATAAAACATACCACCTTATTATAATTAATTATACCATATCATATATAAAAATGGTATATAAAATAATTAAAAATAGTGAACTAAATGTCCACTATTTATTCTTACATCTACTTTTACTATTAGATTTACTTTTACAATTGTTTTTTGTTTTTTTAGAACTACTTTCCGAACTCATTCTTGAACCGAATTCTGAAGCTAAACTTGCCTGATTATTTGAACGATTACTTTTTTTCATTGTATCACCTACCTTCATTATTATAATTCCCAAAGAATAATAAATAATACAAAAAAGAAGTCATATGACTTCTTATTCATCTTTTAATACGCTTAAAATTCCATCCATTTTCTTTTGAACACCAGTTAATTGTTCTTCTAATTGTTCATTTTTCTTTTTAATTTCTTCTTTTTCATTGCTTAAACTTAGTGCTTCTTTTTGTTTTTCAAACAGATCAAATTTAGTTTTAGATAATTCTTCTTCTAAATCTTCGATTTGTTTTTGTTGTTTTGCATATACATCCATTAATACTGGTTCAACATTCTTTTTGAATTCATTTTCATAGTCAACTCTTTGAACTCTAGATTCATATGTTGGCTTTTCTATTTCAGGTTTTGATTCCTCTGGAACAATAATTGGTTTTTCTTCTTTTGGTTCAATAATAGGAGTTTCTTCTACTTTTGCTGCAGTTTCCATTACTGATTGAATATTCTTATTTCTTGCTTGCAATTCTTCAAAAGTAGGAATCTTTATTGTCTTTTCTATTTCAGGTTCTTTTGGTAATTCTACTTCTGGAACTACTACTGGTTCTTCTTCTACCACTGTATTATCTTCTTCACTATATTTAGATCCGATTACATCAGCAAATTTTTTAGATACCAATAATTTTTTAGGCTTTCTAACAGCTATTTCTTCCCCAACTAATTTAGTATCTAATTTTATTGATTCTGGAAAAGGTTCTTCTTCTGATTTAGCTAAAGTTTTTAATATAGACTTTAAATTATTCCATTCTTCATCAGTATTGATTTCTCTTGAAGAATAATTTCCGCCTTCAGATACTAAACCTGAAACATAAATCTTTACCATTCCTTCATCATTTAATTCATTTAATGAATAAACTATGTAATCATTTTCATTTGCTAATCTAAATTTTGATAAAATAGTTCCTTCTTGTCTAACTCCATCTTCATTTATTATATATATTAATTTATCAGTCATATTAACATACTCCTTTTACTATAAAAATTATATCATGAATTCTTCTTCTTAGCAACAAAATATTTGCATCCATAAGCGCAATTCTCCTCAATATACTTATCTAAATTACTATATTTATTAATTTTTGTTGCTTTATTATTCTTATCATCATAGAAACCTTTTAATCTTAATTTTCCATAAGCCCAATCTCCTACAATATAATCAAATTCATAAAAATAATCTGTAAGCTTATTTTTAAAATCTTCTAAGACAAAACCATCTCTATAATTCTTTATTATTTCATATTTAATATTATCTATTTCTACTTGTTTATTCATATATATCACCACCTTCATTATATCATTTATTCATTGTTTTTGATACATAATTTGTATTTAAAAGTGGGCTAACATCTCCTTCAACTATTTTTATTGATACAGGAACTATATTAACTATCTTTTCATTCCTTGTTTTAAATGGAAGTACTACTTCCGTATTTGCCTCTATTTTAACTGATATTTCTATTAATGCACTATTATATCCATATTCTTTTACGTCAGTTTGAAGACTAGTTATTACATTACCATCCAGTATTAGCTTTATTGGTACTTTTGGTCCTAAATTACTAAAGAATATATTCTTACTTCCACTTAGTATTGGTATATATGTTACTACTCCATCTTTTTCTTTTTCATATTTTTTAAAATTATTATATGAAATAATGGATACCTCTTTTAATATTTCATTTACAACTTTAGTATTATAATCTATAGATTCTATATTTCCATTAGCATCTTTTTCTATTTTAAATAATTCTTCTTTATCTAATATTTTTATTATTTTATCTGATACATTTTCACTAATAATATTCATACCTGTTTCCTTCACTATATTTTTTGAAGTAATCATAATAGTAGGCATTACCTTATTAGATATATAATAAACTAGTAAAATACTAGATATAATGATCATTAAAAACACAATAAAGATTCTCTTTTTTATACTTTTTTTCTTTTTTAATTTCATATTAAATTATATGAAAAAAATAGGTTTTTAAACCTATTTTAGTATATATGTTTTAATAATATAATATGCTGCTACTAATATACCTATTGTTATTATAACTATTAAGGCTTTAATGAAGCCATTAGTACCCTTTAAAGATTCTTCTAATTCTGTATCTATAAAATCATTCTTATTAAACATAAATGTATTAGTACTATATTCTTTTGTCTTTTTTTGTTCCTCTTTATTTTCTTCCTTTTCTACTTTTTCTGGAAGTTTAACATCAATTTTCTTGCTTTCAGCAGTTATATCTTTATAAGCTTCTTTAATATTTGCACTAGTTTTAGCACTAGTAAGAGTATTCATTATATCTAGTAATTCAGTTTCCTCTTGTAATATTTTATCATATACTTTTTTTGTTTCTTTTAATTCTTCTTCAATATCCATGTGTGATTCATATTTGCTATTTTTACGTTTTTCTGAGGCATCTAATATAATATCTCTCTTTTCTTTTGCTTCTTTTAATACTTCGTTGATATTATATACTTTTTTTTCTTCATCCTCATCAATCATATCTAATTCTTCTAGTTTTAATTCTGGTCTTAAATCTTTCTTTTCACTTAATTTCTTTTCTCTATCTACTATTTCCTTAATCTTAGATATATCTATTTCTTTACTTTGATCTATGACAACAGAATTAGTATAATTCATAGTATTATATAATTCATCATACAATTTTTTATTTCTACTACTTCTACTTTCATTAGAATTATTGGATGAATATTTATCCATTCTAGTACCCAATAGAATCACCTACTTTACTCTTATATAAAAATAATATCATATTTTTAAATAAATTTCCACTTTTTGTAGTATAATTAATTTAACATGTGTAAGGAGGAAATATATGTTTAAAGTTGATCAAGACAAATGTTTAAGATGTGGAATGTGTACTGGAATATGCAGTGATGTATTCTCATTTGATGATGAAGGAAATATTAAAGTAAATAATGAAATTATAAATGATGATAATATTAATGAAGCTAAGGAAGCTATGAATAGTTGCCCTGTATCTGCAATTAGTATTGATCAGGAAAACGAAGAATAAAGTAAGGCTTAAGCCTTACTTTTTAATTTCTGAATATAAAGTTTTAATTTCATGAATCTTTAATTTTCTATATTTACCTGAAGGTAAATTTCCAAGTTCAATTGATCCATATGATAATCTAGTTAGTTTTAATACATCTAAATTAAAGTATTCAAAAATCTTTTTAATTTCATGATTTTTACCCTCATGAATAGTTATTTCTACCATACTTGTATTCTTTGCTTTATCTATTTTTTTAACTTTAATTCTATCTATATTATAATTTATACCTTTTACTTTAATACCTTTTTTTAAAGTTAATATTTCTTCAGATGATAATATACCATTTATTTTAGCTAGATATACTTTTTTGATATTAGAACTAGGTTTCATCATTAGATTAGCAAATTCTCCATCATTAGTAAGAAGAATAATACCTGTAGTATCATAATCTAATCTTCCTATTGGATATATCCTAGTATTTATATCAAAATAATCAAGAATAGTCTTTCTACCTTTATCATCAGAAGTTGTAGATACTACTTCTCTTGGTTTATTAAATACATAATATTCTTTTTCTTGTTTGGTTAATGTTACACCTTCAACTTCAATTACATCATTTGGTTCTACTTTAGTGCCAAGTTCAGTAACAACATTACCATTTACTTTAACTTTTCCTTTTACTATTAGTTCTTCAGCACGACGTCTTGAACAATAACCTAAAGTACTAATTTGTTTTTGTAATCTTTCCACTTGAAATCACCTAAAAGTAGTATAACATTTATTTAATAATCAAACAACTTTTTCTTCTTATATTTCTTATCAATATACACAGGTTCTCTATGTACCTCTTCACCCTTAAATTTCACTGATACATAACCATATATATTATCTTTTCTATCTTTTATTATATTAGTTTCAATATATCCTTTTTCTTCTTCTTTTAATAAATAATAATAATTATACTTTATATAAAGATTATTATGATTTTTTACTTTAAATTTCCTTTTGTTTATTATTAAATATTTTTTATAATTATCAAATCCATGATTATATAATTTAATATGAGTATTAAAATCATCTGAATCATTAAAAGTAACTGCAATTAAACATATATCCTTTTTACACGAAGATGTAACTAAAGTTCTTCTGGCCTTATCTGTAAACCCAGTTTTACCTCCAGTTGCATATTTATATTTATATAAAAGTTTATTTTCATTTTTCCATACATAGTCATTCTTATTAGTAGATAAAGTATATTTCTTAGTAGAATTTATTTCTCTAAAATCATAATTATTATTTGCATATTTCATAAGTATTGCCATATCATATACCGTTGAATAATTCTTTTCATCATAATCATCTAATCCATTAGAATTTTGAAAAATAGTATCTTTCATTCCAATTTCAGAGGCTTTTTTATTCATTTTAGATATAAATTTATCATGACCACCTAGATAATCCTCAATCATAAGTGCTGCATCATTACCACTTCTAAGAAGTAATCCATATACTAAATCTCTTAAAGTTAATATTTCTCCAGGTTTTATATAAATACCAGAACCATAAGACTTTAAAACCACATCATTTACCTTTACATTTTCATCTAGCTTGCCTGATTCAATAGCAATTACTGCAGTCATAATCTTGGTTGTACTAGCTATTAATCTCTTCTCATTTATTCTCTTTGAATAGAGTATTCTTCCAGAATCTTGATCGATTAAAATGGCATTTCTACTTGGAATACTTAGTCCATATACATTTAAAGGTATTAATAATAAAAATAATAATATCTTCTTCATATACACCTCTATATATTTTATTAAATAAAAAAAGAAATAATTACATAATTATTTCTTATTCAATATATATACCGTGTAATTTAGATATATTTTCATTTGATAAACTATCTAATTTCCATTCTTTATCTTCTTTTGTTAAAGTGAATTCTAGCGTATATGTTTTTCTATCATTTACTTCTTCTAATAAATCAAATTTATAATCTAGAAATTTATTGTTATCAATCGTTTTTTCTTCTACACCCTCTTGATAAAACTCTTCTTCATGTTCCCTTAAATATTCATTAGCAGTTTCTATCATAGAACCATAATTATATACTGTTACATCAGTAGTTACAATTGCAGTATCTCCATCAATTATTTCATCAACTATTTTATATTCCATATTCTTATATTGATTAAGCATTAGTTTTTTATATCTATCTTTATAGTCCCCACTATATTCACTAGATATTACATCTTCTAATTGTGTAACAACAGATGTATCTTGATTTTTGTATTTATCAAGTAATTCTCTTACCCTTTCCTTTGGAGTATTAGTACCCATTAAAGAACATGCACTTAATAAAATAATAAAGATAAAAGCTAAAAATTTTTTCATGTTTCCTCCTTTTATTATTAATGTTTACAAAAATAAAAAAAATATTCATAAGAATATTTCTCATGAATATTTTTTATTTTTTCTTATTAAAGATTATTAACGCAGCAACTATTGCTAATACTACAAATATAACTGCAGCATACATTATTCTTTGTTTTCCTGTTTGAATATTTATAATTAATTCAGCAAAAGCACTATCATCTTCTTTAACAATCTTTTGGTCTACTAAAACTAATAATCCTGATGCATTTCCATATTCATCTATATGGGCTGTTGCGGCATCTTTTGTATCTGCTCTAGTATAACCTTCTGGTGCAACAGTTTCTATAATTCTATATGTTGAATTAGATTCCATATCAATGAATGTTGCAACACCTTTTGATAAAGTGAATTGAATCTTACCATTCTTTTCATCTACTTTATAATAATCTGTATTCTTAATAGGGCCATCTACTTTAACTAGTTTTAAATCTACATATTTTTTAGTTTCTTTGTCATATTTTTGTAGTTTATATTTACCTGTTGTTAAAGGATTACCTTCAGTATCTCTCTTATAGAAATTGAATGAATTAGGTGTATTAGAAATGTTTATTACATTAGTATTATGATTTCCATCTAATGCCATTCCTTGTTCATCAATAGTTATAGTAAATTTCTTAAATACTGCATCACCTTTTGGTAAAACATATGGTGATGGTGTATAAATCTCTTTAAAGTAGTATGTTCCTTCTGGAATATACTCAATTCTAATTTCTCCATTTGCATTAGTAACAAATACAGAAACATCTGCTAAATCTTGATTATCACTATATCTATATATACCTGGTTCATTAGTAGCTACACACTTGATTTTCTGTGTTCTATCCGCATTATATAATTCGAATTGTACTCCTGCTAATTGTTCACCAGAACCAACCTTATTAACTACTACACTTGTTGAATAGTTTCTTATTACTACTGATGCTGTATTTGCACTAATATATTTTTTATTAGATTTATCCCATACTGCTAAATTACCTTTAGAATCGATTTTGATATATGTTGTTCTTGCTTCTTCATCTTGAGGTAATCTATAAGGAGATGGAACACTCATTTCAACTATCTTATATTCACCTGCAGGTAATAATGATATTTGATAACTATGATTGTTATAATTATGTATTACCTTTGATCCAGAACTATCTGTTGTATATTTAAATATAGTTCCAGGTGCAAATGCTTCAGATCCTCCAGTAGTAAACATTTTAGGATTATCTTTTAAATCTCTTATTTCAAAAGATGCACCTTTTACTGGATTATTATTTTGATCATATTTTAATATTTTGAAACTTTGTGGAATATTAATAACTTTCATTATTATCTTGTTACCAGAATAACTAATTCCAACTTGTCCATCTAAACATGCACTTACTCTTCCGAATAGTTTTTGTTCTCCATCACATTTTGTTACTATATGTCTATCACCATCTATAGTAAGATTAAAATCTTTTATTCCAGTATATCCAGTTGGTGTATTAATTTCACGAACCCTATACTCTCCACTATAATTTAAACTATATTTAGTATCTACATTTGATTTTAATGTTACAGAATATGATGTATTAGTAGTATGTGTTAAATTAAATTTAACATCCGATATTTGTTTACCATTAGCATCTACTTTTACTATAGAAAAATCTGTATTTTCTGTTTTTACTTTAAATGAATTAGAGAATACTCTCCATCCATTTCCAGAAACCATATCTTGAGTAGTATCTCTATCTTCAACAAACTCAAAATATTTAAATGATTCTGAATTAGTTTCACCGGCATAACCATTACCTCTATAATACTTACATGTAATTGTAGCATCATTTACTGGTTTTGATGAATATATAAATATTGATTTATTTGATGTAACATTTAATGTTATATTACTATTATCAGATGAACATGATGTATAATCACCTAAACCTTGAACTTGTACTTGATATCTACTATTTGCTTTATCCCAAGTCATATTATATGATTCTTTATCAAATGCTGGTGCTGGATTTTTAGTTTCACCTAATTTTGCTGCTTGTATATAATTATAGTAATAATAATATATAGTAGCTCCTGTTTTTCCACTTCCAGCTGCTCCACCATTTGGATAAACTACTTGGGCATAGAAACTATCTGCAGCATGATAATCTGGTACAACACTATCAAAGTTTGTTCTACCACCTTCCATGACTTCCCAAACAAGTACTTGCATTGCTATTAATTTAAGACTGTTTTTTGGATTTTCAGTAACTAATGTATCTAGAGATGTTTGATTACTTAAATCTGCTACATATCCATTTAATAATAATTGTTTTAGTAATTTGATTCTTTTTTCTTTTTCTGCAGAAGGTAGATTTGGATTACTAAATCTAGCAGAATCCAAACTATCAAACTCTACCATAGATTGATCCTGATCTAAACCTGTTATTGCTTTACTTGGATTTAAACAATATAAAATGTATGTTTTCTTAGCAAGACCAAATTTTGTCTTTTCAACTGAATATAGATTCCAATAATTATTCATATGTTTACAATAATTATGATCAGAACCTGCACATAATTGATAATTAAATTGCGCTGATCCGGCATGCCAGTCATAAACTATATGCTCACCCATTATATCTGAAATATATATTGGTTTTCTAACAAATTGAGGCAAAAGACTTTCAGCATATACATTCGAAACACCTATTGAGAAGAGTAATATAAGTGTTAATAATATTTTAAATATTCTTTTCTTCATATTACTCACCTCCTTCAGTATTTTTAATGCTTGATTTGTTTAATCCCGCAAAGTCATATATTGGTAAATCTTCACCCATTAGTGTTAGATCTCTGACACTAACAACGTTTCTATATGTACCTGCTTCTTTTAAGTCTAAATCAAGTACTAATGAGAAATATTGTTTTTCATTTGGCAATAATAATTTACCAGATAAACCATTATAATATACGAAATTATCATACATTACCCATGATTTATTTTCTTCTATATCTGGGTTAAATGTCATATCCTTAGGCATACTATCTACTATCATACCAATATAACCTGGATAGTATTTAGTATTTTCTACTACAAATGAGTATTTAACTCTTACTTTAGTATCTTTTGGATTAATTACTGATATTGTTACTTGATTTAAATTCTTATTTGAATAATCATAAGTATCAACCTTACCATTTTTAGTAACAGTTACTTCAGTAATATATTTATTTAATGAAATTGCCATTTCTTTCTTAACATTTAATCCTAAATTCATATCATTTATCTTAGTAGTTTTATTTGCAGGTAATTCAATTAATTCAGAAATAGCTTTATTAGTATCTGGTAATAATGCTCCAGATGAATTATTTGCACTTGAATCTGGAATTGATGAATCTGTTTTTCTTATACCAGTTACTACATATTTTTCATCATTAATTGTATAACTTACATAATAATAACCGCTTGTTAATCCGCCAAAATAGTAATTACCATTTTCTCCAGTTACTGTTGAACCAATTAATTTATCATTTTCATTTACAAATGTAGTTGGATTATATGGATCAATAGTTCCTTCTGGTAAAGTATCTATTTTATATAATGAAACTGGTATATCTTTTAATCTTGATTCTTCACTTGTATAGATTCCGTTATAATCTGAATCCTCAAATACAAATCCAGATATTTCTCTTGAATATATTGATGTTAATGATGCAGAAGAAACATAATTAGCTTTTGTCTTCATTACTTCTGTACATGAATCATCTTCATTTGTTTCACAAACATAATTGTTTGGTTTTGTTGCTAATAAATGGAATACATTGTAGAAAGTATTACCATCATTTGAATCAACTGTTTCAACATTTACTGTTAATCCTGTACTAGATCCAAAATATGTATCAACCATAAATGGAGATTGTTTAACTACTTTTATTGCAATTACATTTGAAACAGGTGATGTTGGATCTGTCCATAAATTCCATATTGCAGATGGATCACTAGTAGTCTTTATTTCATCTGATATTATATTTGCTGGAACTCCGCTAGTTGCATAATAGAATTTATAATCATTTCTATCTGCAATAGCATTAATTGATTCACTAGTGAAATTAACTTTATATTTTGTTGATCCTATCTTAGAACCATTATCAGTATCGCCATTATATGGTAATACATAGTATAAATCTGCAGTTGGATAATTATATCCAGATTCATCTTCTGCCATTCCATTTGAATGATTATATGAAATCATGTTAAATGTATAGCTTCCATTCTTTTCAATATTCTTAGGACTAGAAGATCCATTTGTTACTACTGCTGATGAATTATATAATGTTATATTATTTAACACTTCTGTTCTTTCTATATTTGGTGTTATAGAGTTTAATTCAACTGTTCTTATTCCACCATCTTCATGAACATATTCAGTTGCTTTAAAGTCTATTGTTGCAAATATTTCTGGATTTACTCCATTAGGTGTAGAAGTAAAATCTATATTATAGTAAGTTGTAAAATTATTAATTATTCCTCTATTTAAATTATTGATTTCCTCTTCAGTAATTCCATCTACTCCAGATGCTATAGTATAATGATATACTTTATAATTAACATTTGATGCTGGAGTACCTTTACCAAATAGCATATATATATTTTCTAGAGATGTATTATCAATAGCAGTAGGTATCTTTTCATTTTCTACTCCGAAGTTTTCTTCTAAAACCATGTATGCAGGCAGATATATATCAATATATGCAGAATCAAATCTTACATTATCATCAGTAGTTGATTTCTTAGCTGAACCATTGATTTTTATTGCAAGTGGATAAGTATAGAATTTATCCTCAGGATTATTTAAATCACCTACATCATACGCTTTAATAGTTGGTTTTGTAACCTTAATTCCTGAAGCTAGAATTGTATTTCCTGATACAGGACATTTTTGTGTATTACATAATGTATTATTTAAAGTTATTAAGCTCTTGTTATCAAAACTATATGCTGTTTTTTCAAAGTTATGTACACTCTTTAATAGTGCCTCTCCATCATTATATTGATCTCCTAAATATCTAAAATCATTATTATCTTTTCCATATGCTGTTGCACAAGTAACTATCTTACTTGCAGTAGCTGGTACATTTGAATAGTCATTTACATAACCATATAATTCTAATGTTCCACCAGAAGATAAACCGATTTTTGAATTATCATTATATGCAATATATGTTGATTTAACAATTAGTGGTCCTTTAGTTGATGCAATAGGTTCTCCATTTATATCATTTTTTGATTCTGGTGAATATGCCCATTTAAGTGTATTCTTTTCAACTATACATGGTCCACCATATAAATTCATTAAATTATCTTTAGTAAGTGAATCTATTGAATTTGGACAACCTGAAGGTGCATTAGATGCTAATTCAAAATAATCACTATTCCATTCTCCAAATCCAAAATATACTTTTTGATTATTATCATTTGAATCTATTTTTATAGATGGAACAGAAGAAGTTTCAACTGCATTAAAATCATAACTTTTATTATTCTTAGGATTATTATGTAATGTAATTATTGAATTATCAATTTTTACATAATTAGTTAAACTAGTTAATTCTCTTCCTAAAGAATCTGTTCTATTATTATAAGTAAATTCAGTCTTTAATGTGAAATTTCCACCATAATTTATGTTTGCTTTACCATAATCTAACTTAGCTAAATCTTCAGTAGTTAGATTACTTTCATATACATCTATACTTGATGAATAATTTCCTAATATATATTCATATGAATCTCTTAATTGTAATACTGAAGCAGTATTAGAATTATTATTAACACTGCTAGTTAGATTTATAGTTCTATCTGCATAATCACCTTCTGCTCTATTAGCAAAAGTAACTGTGAAATAATTAGTTGAAAAATAATATGGTTCTCCAACTAAATTGCTAGCTGATGTAACAAAATAATCTTTTATATCACTCAAACTTATAGTAAGTACATTATTATTAATACTTCCTGAAATTGTTCCGTTTCCTGAACCACTATTTACTTCAGGTAATTCATCTACTCCATTTGTAGTAATTTTAACATCACCAACAGCAGAATATCTTTTATATGGATGCTCAGAATCGCTATCAAAGCTTAATAAGCTCGCATCAGAATTAGTAATAGTAAAATTAACTGAACTTGGAATAATCAAACCTTTAATGCCTTTTCCTGAACCTTGATTTCTTAAACCAAGCATTAATCCTACTGAAACTGTATTTCCTTCTTTGCTTCCAGAATACATATTAACAAAATATTCTTCTTTTCCTGTTAATGTTACATTACAATCATTATCATTATTTTCTAGTTCACAAGTTATATCTGAACGAGAAGTATTATCTTTAATACTTGGAGTATCTTGGTCTGTAGACTCTTTTATAAATACTAATGGTTTAATTGTATTATAATTTGAAATATCGCTAGAATTAATATTGCTTAATGAAAAATCAAATGTTTCTTGTTCACCTAATAAATGAGTTGGTACACTAAAGCTACCATAGTAGTAATCAGTTCCACCAATATTAACTATATTAGATGCATCTATTCTATCATCCATAGTAGTTGATGATTCATTATAATCTAATGACGCACTATATGTAGTTGGAATTAAAACTTCAACTAATAGATTTCTACCATCTTCAGAAACAGTATCATTATTCTTAACTGTTAAAGTATAAGCTACTGTATAATTTATTCTATCGAAAGTTCTAACTCTCTTATTGCTACCAGAGCTATCATTTCCTGCATCTGTATCATTTTCATCAAATGAGCTAGTACCATCTATCATACTAATTATCTTTGTATTAGTAACACTAAATTTGTTGTCATCACCAGAATCGGCTAATACAAAAAAATATATTGGTACAAATACTATTGCAACCGATACAATTATTGCAACTATTAAAATAGTCCTCTTCAAATTCTTATTCATAAATACCTCCTATTTGAGTATTATCTATTCTATATATAATTAAATCATTTATTTAATAAAAATGCAACAAAAAAAGCACAATTAGTGCTTTAAAATATTAATAAACATATTTAATTATTTCCAATAATTTTTCCCTTTTTTGATCATTCATAGATAATATATTATCTAATTTAGATTTAATTCTTATATAATCATCTTCCAATTCATTGAATATTTCATAATGAATATATTTTAATTCTTCAACCTTTTTATTATCAAATAATGTTTTTATATGATTCTTTAATGTTTTTATATCCTCCTGTTCTTTTCTTGTTAAATAGTTTTCCTTATTTTTGCTTTGGCTAATTACTTTATAATTTATCAATGTGTATTTAATAAATTTAGAAAATTCAGTCACTTCATCTTCTTCCTCTAAACTCAAATAACTTCTCCCAATTATATAACCATTTTTATCAAAAATGAGACCAATAGTTTTTTTATTAGTTGTTATTATGCAAGAATAATCATTATATTTATTACTCTTTTTTAAATAAATCTGACTCTTATTATATATTCTTTTTAAGAAGTGATTATCTACTTTAATATCATTTTTTATAAAATCATTCATTAATTCTTCTTCTATTTTAAATACAGGTATTTTTAAAAAATATACCACTCTATCATTCTTATTCCATTCATAAAAATTATATAATTCTTTATTAAAATTTAAACAAACATCAAAAACATAGTTCATTTTTTCCTCCATTAATTAAAGATATTATAACTAATGTAATTCCAAATAATACATTTAAACATTCAATCCTTCTAATAATAAAATGAACATAATCAAAAAAATTATACCCTATAGTTAATAAATTTAAGTAAATAATTATATATGAAAAACTAATGACACTTAACCCAAATCCAAATAAAAATAAGAAACTTCTAAAAAACATGGAATCACCTATAATATTTTATTTATTAATTCAAAAAAATATTATATAATTATACTAGGAGTTGATAATATGTTGATAATATATATAATTTTAGGATTAATACAAGGGTTAACTGAAACAATACCAGTTTCATCTAGTGGTCATTTGATGATTTTTCAAAATCTAATAGAGAGATTTAGTGAATTAAATATAGATTATAGTTCTATAGCAATTATGACTAATTTTGGTTCTCTAATAGCTATAATAGTTTTATTCAGAAACGATTTATTAAAATTAATAAAAAATTTCTTTAAATATATTAAGACTAAAGATTCTACTTTAAAAACTGATTTTAATTACTGCTGGATGATAGTACTTGGTTGTATACCAGCTGGTTTAATGGGATTAGTAGTAAGCAAATTAGATCTGTTTGAAAAAATAGAAAACAATATTAAAATAGTAGGTATTTCTTTAATAATAACTTCAGTATTACTATTTATAGTTAGAAACTTCAATGGACAAAAAGATGATAGCAAATTAGGAATAAAGGAAGCAGTAGTAGTAGGTTGTTTCCAAATACTTGGATTATTTCCAGGTATAAGTAGAAGTGGATCTACAATAGTTGGAGGTATGACTGCTGGATTAAAAAGGGATACAGCATTTAAATATTCATTTATGCTTTATATACCTTTATCACTAGCAGCTATGGCACTAGAATTAACAGATATAACTATATCTAAAGATTTAATTATATTCTATGCGCTTGCTACTATAATCGCTGGAGTTGCTACATTCTTAGTAACTAAATGGTTTAGAAAAATAGTAGTTAAAGGTAAACTAATTTATTTCTCAATTTATTGTTTAATAGTAGGCTTATTAGTATTATTATTCCTATAATAAAAAGAACTTATTTGAGTTCTTTTTTTATTTTAAATGCGTATAAAGTATTGTTTATAGTGCATTTGTTCGATGTGATTATATTGGATGAAGTTTCCTTCATTACATACATAGTAACATAAATGATTAATTATTCAAGTTTCATGCTCTTTGAATATTTCCTAACTTCGCAATTACCTAGTACTAATCCTGCTGCTACTAGTGATCCTTCTGGAATATTTTTAGCAAAATAACATTCCACAGGAATACTCACTCCACCATGTGCTACTAATAAAACATTTTTATCTTTATATTTTTCTGTTATATCATCTAAGAATTCATATATTCTTTTAAAGAATACTTGGATATTTTCTGCTCTTTCATATTGTATATTTTTATAATAATCCCAGTAGCCATCAAAATCAAATTCTTTGGTTTGAAGACCTTCTAATTCACCAAAATCTCTTTCAATAATTCTATCATCATATATTATATCTATATTTCTATCTTTATTAATTATTTCTGCAGTTTTCTTTGCTCTTAATAATGGTGAACATATTATTAAATCTATATCTGTATCTAATAATTTAACTCTTGTTTCTTCTGCTTGAGATAAACCTGTTTCATTTAATGGTTCATCGCATCTACCCATCACTTTCTTTTGAACATTCCAATCAGTTTGTCCATGTCTAGTTATATATATCATTTAAATCACCTAAAAATATTATAACATAAAAAGAAGAATAATTATTCTTCTTTCATTTCTATTTCTTCTATATCTACTTTATTAATACTGTCAAATCTCTTTGATATTTTTTCTGTGGTAGTATGAATATCAAGTACATCTTTATTGACTGTTTCAATAGATCTAGATAGTTTATCCCATCTATCTCTATATCTAGAGAATTCAATAGATAATTTTTGTAATTCTTCTTGAATTATCTTAGCGTATTTATCTCTTTCTTGATTCTTTATTATTACTTCTATTGTAGTTAAAGTACTCATTAAAGTAGTTGGAGATGTAATCCATACCCTCTTTTTATAAGCATATTCAATAATATCATCATGATATGCATTAAGTTCTGCGAATATAGCTTCTGCCGGTAAAAACATTATTGCTTGATCGGATGTTAATCCTGGAATTATATATTTAGAAGCTATCGCGTCTATATGCTTTTTAACATCATTTTTAAATAATTTAGCTGCTGCTTCTCTAGATAGTTTATCTTGGTTCTTATCTACCATTATTCTATAGTTTTCAAGTGGAAACTTTGAGTCTATCCCTATTGTACCTAGAGGTTCTGGTGCAAATAGTACTGCATCAACAATAGTACCATTATCAAAAGTATATTGTAACTGATATACCTTATCATTCTTTTCACCAAACACAGAAGTAAGAATATGAGTTAAATTAACTTCTCCAAATATACCTCTACTCTTTTTATCAGTTAATATTCCTTGAAGAGATACTATATCCCCTGATAGACTATCTATTTTCTTTTGAGCTTCATCTATTTTAGCTAGTTTTTCTAATACATTATTAAATGTTTTATTAGTTTTTTCAAAGTTCTCATCTAGTCTTTCGTTTACTCTATCATTAATAAGATTTAGTCTGTTATCCATTCTTTCACTCTGTTTAATAAAGTCATCATTTAAGTTTCTTGTGATATCAGTTTTAAATTCACCCAGTTCCTTCGTAACTTTATTCTCCAAATTACCTAATCTTTCTGTTATTTTACCTTCATTAATGTTTTTAAATAATGAAATAATTACTAATACTAAAATAACTGCTAATATACCAATTATAATATAATTAAACATAAAACCTCCTAATCATTATTTATAAACTTATTTAGAACTATACTAACTAAATATGTTATAACAAGCATTACTATTATCTTTATTAATATTGTATAGTCTGTCAAACTTTCTTTTAAGCTTGCTCCAATAAATGCCCAAAAATATATCATAGGTAATTTACCTATAAATACTGCTAATAAATATCTCTTAAAATCATAGTTTGTCAATCCAGCAGCAATATTAATAGCAAACGCTGGTGTAAAAGGAATAGCTAAAAGTACTACTAATGTAGGTAATTTTATCTTTTTTAATCTCTTTTTTATATCTCTTACTTTTTTATTTCCTTTATACTTTTTTTCAAAATACTTATTAAATCTACTACATAAGAAATAAGCGCATATACATCCTGAAACTGATCCAAGATATGACACTATAAAACCTGCTATGTTTCCATAAGTAAATACATTCATTGCAACAAATATTGATAATGGCAATATTGGAATCATAGATTCTAGAAAAACTAATAAGAATCCCGAAAAATATCCAAATTGGCCAATAAAATTTGTCATATTGTTTATTAGTTCACCCATTTCTATTCCTCCTATTATATTATACTATATTTTTAAAAAAGAAAAAATAAGTTATTAAAAAATAACTTATTCTTTATACCCATCCTTAACATTTATAATATTGTATCCAAGAGCATTTAGTAATTCCACTACTTTCTTACTTCTATTTCCTTTATAGCAATATATATAGTAAGTTAGACTCTTTAATAGATACCTATCTGGATTATTCAATAAATATAAATATGGAATATTTATTGAATTAATATAATGACCTTTTTCATAATCAATATTATCTCTTATATCAATAACATTATAATTTGGTCTTAGTTCTTTATAAAATATATCCATAAAAAAACCTCCATAGTATATACTATGCAAGGTTTATTCATTTAACCAATCATAATCATAAACTTCTATAATTTCATCTGGTTCTTCTTTTTTTCTTTTAACATCTTCTGGTTTCTTGTATCCCTTTTTAGTCCAATTGAATAGTATTGTATCTATATATCTAATATTATGAACTCCGGATAATATTGCTTCTTTTAATGCTTCTTTTATTAAATCTTCACTTATTCCATTTTCTATCCAATTATTAATTGATGTATATTCTGTTGGACTTAAAGTTCTACCAAATTCTTTTTCAAATATTGAATATACGTCTGTTTCAGTTGAATTATTTGTATTTTCCATTAGCATTGACGATATCTTATTATAAAACAAATCTGTAGATATGAATTCTTCTATAACACCATTGTTTTTTTTCATTTCTATAGAAATATAGTTTTTCTCATTTAAAGAGTTAATTACTTCTAGTACTTTAGAGGAATCTAAATTTAAATCCATTGCTATTTTATTAACATCAAAAGTAACAATATTTTTTTGATTTATAAAGTAAATAAGCATTATAAAATCTAAACCTTCTAGGCCTAATTTTTCATAGTTTTTGATTACATAATTAGGTATTATAAAATTATCATTAACCTTTATTAAATCATTTATATTCATAATTATCCTCCATAATTTCTTATTATATACTCTTTTAACTCTTTTTCATTATTATTTAATTTATTTGATAATATTTTATATTCTATATCCTTTAGTATTTCTTTTGTTTTATAAGAAGGTTCTACATTTAATACCTTAGCCACATCTAGATTATTAAATACTATATCGTTTTCCGAATGAATCATCAAATCTTCATAGTTTTTTAATATAATCTTCTTATCTATACCTAGTATTTCCCCCACGGTTAATGATATTAATACACCATATTTATACAAAGAATAGTTATCAATTTTATTATAAACTAACATTTCTCTTATTTTACTAATAGTTTCTTTTTCTAATCTAGAAAAAGGATAATCTTCACTATAATCAATTTGAGCCCACATTCCTAAAACGTCTGAGGTCTGTTTTACTTTTCTTAATTTGGATATTTCTAGGTATCTATCTAATCTATACTTATGTATTAGAAAAATACCATATTCATAATTACTTGATCTAAAGATATAGTTTAATTCTTCCTTTTTTCTATGAAAAGATAATTCTTTTAGATTAGCTAAATTCTTTTTTATAGCATGTTCTAATTCTCTATCTAATTTAAAATTTAATATTGTTGCAAATCTAACGGCTCTTAATATTCTTAAAGCATCTTCAGATAGTTTTTCATTAGCATTTCCAACGCATTTTATTATTTTATTATTTATATCTTTTTTAGCATTAAGTACATCAATTATATTACCATCTTTATCCATACACATAGTATTTATAGTAAAATCTCTTCTATTTAGATCTTCACCTATAGTATCTACATATTCTATTTCAGTAGGTTTTCTATTGTCTTTATACTTAATATCTCTTCTAAAAGTAGTTATATCAAAACAAGTGTTTTTATATTTTAATTTAGTAGAACCATATTTTTCATCAATAATTATATTTTTTTTAAATATTTTAACTAAATCTTTAGGAGTAGCAGATGTTGCAATATCGATATCAGAGGCATTTAAAGATAAATAAATATCTCTAACATATCCTCCAACTATATATGCTTTAAAGCCCTTTTTTTCTATTATTTTTAATACTTCAATAGCTTTATCAAACATAGTTACCTCCATAATAATTATAACATAAGCAAAAGAAAAAACCATTAAATAATGGTTTTTTATATACTACTTATTTACTGCAGCTTTTAATTTAGAACCAGTTTTAAATTTAACTGAGTTTGAAGCAGCAATTTTAACAACTGCACCAGTTCTTGGATTTCTTCCGTTTCTAGCAGCTCTTTTTGATACGCTGAATACACCGAATCCAGTTAAAGTAACTTTGTCACCTTTCTTTAAAGTATTTGTAACAGTTTCAATGAAAGCTTCAACTGCTCTTGATGAATCAGCTTTAGTTAAACCAGATTTAGCTGCGATTGCATCGATAAATTCTTGTTTTGTCATTTTCATTACCTCCATGTGACATATTTTTAATAAGCACATCTATGCTTACATACTTAAGATACCATTTTTTTCTTTTAAAATCAATACATTTTAATAAAAAATGGTAAAAATAGTAATAAAAATGCCAATTTTTTATAAAACAATAGCAATTAAATTATTTGATCCTTTATTTACCACTTTAGTAAGAGTTACTTGTAATTTATTCCTTAACCCATCAGGTAAACTAACTAATTTAGATTGGATACCATCTTGAACTATTGAATCAAGACTTCTACCAAAGATCTCACTTTTCCATATATCTTCATTATTATCTTTATTTAAATAATCGATTAATTCTTTACATTGCTCTTCTGATCCTATTATTGGTTCAAAAGTACTTTCCACAGGAACTTTAATCATATGTACTGAAGTTGCTACTGCTTTTAATTTAACACCATATCTGTTATTTTGTTTTATTATTTCTGGTTTTTCTAATTTCATATCTTTTAAAGTTGGTGTGGCTATACCATATCCACAGGCTTTAACCATTTTAAGAGCATTTTTATATTCATCAAATTCTTCTTTAGTATCATTATAATCCTGAAATATTGATAACAATGTTGCTCTTGAATTAATACTTGTTCCTATTACTTCTTTTAATACTTCATCATATAAGTTATTTGGAGCAGTCAAAGTAATAGTTACTTCTCCTTTCCCAGGTTCTACTTTAGATACATATGCTTTTTCTATTGAATCGCATTCTTTAAAATGTTCATTAATTGAATCTACATCTCTTAGTTTATCTACTTCTACAACAGATTCTTTTATTTGATCCATATATGTTTTTTTAAGTGGATGACTAGGTTTTAGGGAACCTATCCAATCTGGAATATCAACTTTTACATCTAATACCGGAAATTCATATAATGCTTCCTTTAATATGTTACAGATATCTTTTTCTCTCATATCTAAAACTGATATTGGAATTACAGGAACATTATATTCTTCCTTTAATTTATTGCTTAAATTGATTGTTTCTGGACTAGTTGGATGCGTACTATTAAGTATAACTATAAATGGCTTCCCTATTTCACTCAATTCACTGACTACATTTTGTTCAGCTTGTAAATATGCACTTCTTGGAATATCTCCGATAGAACCATCTGTTGTAACTACTATACCTATAGTAGAATGATCTCTAATAACTTTTTCAGTTCCAATTTCTGCTGCTTCTATAAAGGGCATTTCTTCTTCGCTCCAAGGTGTTTTAACCATTCTAGGATTACCAAATTCATCTTCATAGCCTTTTGCTTCTTTAATTACATAACCAACTGAATCGACCAATCTAACATTACAAGAAAAGTCATCAATATTAATTTTAGCTGCAGTTCCAGGAATAAATTTTGGTTCAATGGTCATTATTTGTTTCCCAGCAGAACTTTGTGGTATTTCATCTAAACATCTTTTTTTCTCATATTCATCTTTAATACTTGGCACTACTAAGTTTTCCACAAACTTTTTAATAAAACTAGACTTGCCAGTTCTTACTGCTCCTACTACTCCTAAATATATATCTCCATTAGTTCTGGCAGATATATTTTTTATAATCTCATTTTTATCCATAAATTACCTACTTTCTATAGAAACTTATGAATAAAAAAAGAAAATTATTACTAATTTTCTAAATCATCTTATCAATATTATTTGGAACTTTATCACTTATAATTGTATTCACTATCTTATCTTCTTGTTCCTTACTAACATTCTTGCCAGTTAAATCACTTAGTTTTCTTATTACATCTCTTAAATTATCTTCATTTTTCATATTATCACCCTGCAATTTTTCAGCAAGATCTAGTATTGTCTCCTTTTTAACATTAGTCTTTTTTTCTACTCTATTAAAAAAACTATCACTTAAATTCAAGTTAATCACCTCTAATAAAGTATATGTTAATATAAAAATAATGTTAAAAAAATATCACTAATGTGATATTTTTATTCTAGATCATAGATTTCATCTTGAATGAAATCTATATTATTTTCTATTGAATAATCTAGTATTTCAAATTTCAAATCATATGGATCTGTGGAATCAACAGATACAACAAATGTTGCATTATAATCATATTCTTTATCTACCATTATACCAGAGGCAGTAACACATTTATCTCCGGTTATACAGCTAAATCTTTCTGTAATATAATATAGTTTTTTAGATGTTCCTTTAAAGAATCCTCTATATGTAATCTTAGAGACATCCCATAATACTATATTATCTGAAAATGCTAAATTATTTTTACTTTGATAGTTCTTAAAATATTCTCCTAATTCCTTTTTACTATATGTATTTTTATTACTAGGAGTAATACTTTGTTCCTTATTATTTTTTATATTATAAAGTAACAAAATATTAAAAAATAAAGATAGGAATGCTATAAATATAGCGAAAATATCAAATAAACTCCCTTTTTTCTTTTTCATTTATTTTTCTTCCCTTCTATTCTTAAAGTTGAAATCTATTGGGCAACCCTCAAAATCAAAACTTTCTCTTATTTTATTTTCTAAGTATCTTAAATATGAAAAGTGAACTAAACCCTTATCATTAACATACATATCAAATCTAATAGGTTCAGTAGATGTTTGTACCGCATAATATATTTTAAGTCTTCTTCCCTTATAAGATGGAGCCTTATTTAAATCATATGCATCTTGTATAACACTATTTAAAGTACTTGTTTTTATTTCCTTTTTACTATTTTCATATACTTTAATTATTTCTGGCATTAAAGTATGTATTCTAGATCCTGTTTTTGCACTTAAGAAAACTATTGGTACATATGGTAAAAACTGGAATTCAGCACGTACTAACTTAGTATATTCTTTAATATCTTCATCTTTTTTAGTATCCCATTTATTCACTGCAATCACTATTGCTTTACCTGCTTCAATCGCATATGATGCTATATGTTTATCTTGTTCTATAATGCCTTCTTCTGCATTTATAACAATTACACATACATTACTTCTTTCAATAGCTTTCATTGCTCTAAGTAAACTGTATTTCTCTACATCTTCATATATTTTGCCTTTTTTTCTCATACCTGCAGTATCTATAACTACATATTCTTTTTTATCATATTTTAAAACTGTATCAATGGAATCTCTTGTAGTACCAGGTACATTACTTACAATTACTCTATCTTCTTTAACAAGAGCATTAACTAATGAAGATTTACCTACATTTGGTCTTCCTATTAAACAGAATTTCATTCTTGGATCTTCTTCAAGTTCATCTTGTTTAGGAAAATCTTTGATAACTTCAGTAAGTAGATTATCCATTCCTTTACCATGTTCAGCTGATACTCCAATATAATGTTCAAATCCAAGTTCATAGAAATCCATAGAATTCTTTTTAAACTCATTAGAATCCATTTTATTTATTGCTACTATTACTTTTTTCTTTGATTTATATAATAATTCACTAATTACTTTATCATTAGCATTTAATCCTTCTTTACCATCTACAACAAATATAACTACATCTGCTTCATCTATAGCTATTTCTGCTTGCATCTTAATCTCTAGATTAAATTCTCCTGTGGAAATATCAATTCCACCAGTATCAATCAAATTAAATTTATAATCTTTATAGTTTGCAACACCATATATTCTATCTCTTGTTATACCAGGAGTATTTTCTATAATAGAAACCTTTTTCCTAAGCATTCTATTAAATAAACTACTTTTACCTACATTTGGTCTTCCTACTAATGCAACTGTTGGAATTTTCATATTTCTCACCTCTTTTTCTTATAAATTATATCATAAAGAACAAAAAAGAAAAGAATTATTCTTCTTTTCCATAAACTATTTTTTCTATCTCGTTTTGTATTTCTATTTTACCTAGTTTAGTTTTAGAAGAGAATAATACAAAATTATCTCCATCTTTTATTTCTAATTCTTGTTTAATAGCTTCTATTTGTTTTTCTCTGTCATTTTTACCTACTTTATCTACCTTAGTAGCTATTATAGTTACTGGTAAATTATGATATTTTAAGAAGTTATACATAAGTAAATCATCTTGAGTAGGTTTTACTTTAAAATCTATTAATAAAAATACTCTTTCTAAGTTTTCCCTATTTTCTAGATATTCCTCAATCATTTTTCCAAATTTTTGTCTTACTTCTTCACTTACAGTAGCATAACCATATCCTGGTACGTCTACTATGTAGAAGCTATCATTAACATTATAGAAATTTAATGTTTGAGTTTTACCTGGATTAGAGGATACTCTAGCAAGATCTTTTCTTTCTATTATAGAGTTTATAAAACTACTTTTACCTACATTACTTCTTCCACATAATAAAAACTCTGGTTTTTTATCTTCTGGATATTGACTTTGTCTTACCGCGCTAATCGCGAGCTCAACCGAATTAATTTTCATAAAAAATTCACCATAATAATTATAACAAATTAAAAAAAATAAAGCAAATTGCTTTATTTTTCTTTAGTTTTTTCTACCTTTGTTTCTTCGTTTTTAGCTGCTTTATTCTTATTTACTAATATTATTGTAACTAATGCTGTTACAACTAAAAGTCCTACTCCAAAAGAACATAATAATATTAATGTATTTAAACCCATCTTTGCGTTTGGAATTGATACTTCTGATGAAATATCTTCTTCCTCTACTTTTATTGTATCGTCTATTTTAACCGGATCATCGTCATTTGGTGTATAGTTATTATAATCAAATACATCTCCTGAACCTACAGCCCATCCTGTTATATCATTATATTTTACATACATAACATATTCTGGATCACCCATAGTATCTTTACTTGCTAAAACTGTTATTAAACTTCCAGCAGGAGCGGTTCCTAATTGGGTACTTGTAGTATCTGCATATTCATATAATGGAAGATCTACAAGCGTTTTTTGATTGTATTGATATATATAGAATACTTTGTCATCTCTAAAAGTTTCATACATGAATTCGCATCCATTGTATTCAAATAATGATTTATGAGTCCATGAATCTGTTACATATTTTGGAGTTGCTATAGAGTTTTTTGGAATTACTCCACATTCTGTAGAAATATCATCACTAAATATGTATTGTGCATCATTTTGGATTAATACTTTGCCTTTTAGTATTTCTACCCACCCTTTTATTCCATTATATTCAACATAAATGTTTACTATTCCACCTGCAGTAGATTGAACTTCATAATCATATGATAATATAACATCTTTTTTAATATGGCCTACTTTTTCATATACATCTGATGGACCTTTATAAACATCAACACCTTCATCTGCATAAACTCTTGCCTTTGCTGTTTTCTCAAGTTTTGTAATACCTTCAGTTGTTTTAGTTGGATCTACTTCTTCTTGAACTATACTAAATCCATCTAGACTAGTAACATTCCCAAAAGTTTCATAATTTCCAAATTTGTTTTTTTCTTTTGAGGCAAGTCTATATTTATCATTATATTGATACGCAACTATTACTGTTTCTCCTTTATTTAAATGACCAACAACAGTTCCATTATAGTCATAATAATCAATCCCATCTGGATTAGTTACTACTACTTCAAATTCTCTCATTTCTGGAGCACTCATATCTGCATGAGCAGCTTCTATCCACAAAACGCTTAATATGATTGCCAAAAATAAAATAATTCTTCTTATAATTTTCATATTACTTATTTCCCTTCTTAATTAATATTGCAGTTACTATTATGATTGCTATTATAATTGCTGATATTATAGCAATTATAATTGGATTAACTGGAATCCCTGTTTTACCAGGTTCAAAACCTGGTCCTATATCATCTAAAAAACACATAAAAACTCCTATTTCTTTTTATCTTTATTTTTAATTAATGCAGCAATAATTAATACTATTGCTATAACAACTACTACTGAACCAATAATAATTGCTGGAATATAATTAGTATCTACTGGATAATCATAATAACCTGGATCTCCTGGACCAATTACATCTAAAAATCTCATATATACCTCCTTATAAATAATTTATTAATTCGCCTATAAAAAACGAAGATGCATTTAATAATAATGATAATAATAATGGATTAATCTTATTATAATTTAATACTTTTTTATATATTAAACCTTCAACTAATACTACCGAAATTTCTAAAACTAATATACCTATCATCTCTATATTATAACCAAATTTTATATATAGAATTGTCTGAGTCATAACAACAATTGGATTAGTTATTACATTGACAAGAACAACATTAAGAATATCTTTTTTATCTTTAACACTTAATATTAATGCCACTATTACCTCTATTATAATTGTTAATAATAAACATCTAATTAATATAATTGGTAAATTATTTAGATTCATTTTTTAGCTCTTTTCTAACAAATACTATTGTTAACAGAATAATTATTATCATTATAATTACATATATCCAAAATAATAATTCATTATTTCTAATTAAATCATTGTAATATATTAATCTCATTTTTTATCCCCCTTTAGTATATAACCTAAAGCTATAGAACATAATATTGATGCCACTATAATTACTATAATATTACCAATCATATTTAGTTTTATAAAAAATATTGGGGCTGTTCCTAAAAATAACCCTATTGTAGTTAAACCAAATGCAAGACCTGGTTTTTTCTTTAGTTTAGACACTAGTATTCCAAGTGTTATAGCCATAGTCATAGAGAAGAACATTACACCTATTAAAGATATAAACATATTATTATCCCCAAAACATAAGAATGGAATTGCAAGTAAACAAGATATAATTGCTACTTTTCTAATTCCAAATAAATCAGATAATATTCCACCTAGTGCTTTACCAAGACCCATAGTACAAAAGAATATTATTAATTGGAGAGTTGTCTTATTCCAAGAAGTAGGAATACCATATCCCATATACCCTCTTATAATAACGACTAATACTGCTACAAATATTACTACATTTGGATTTAGACCTTCCTTAACATAATTAAAATTATTTGTATTACTATCCTTTTTAATATATGTTTTTGATAATAAAACAAATGGTATTATTGTTAATATTAATGGTATTAATATCAAAGGATTTAAACTAGTTCTTGCAAGTAATTTACCTGAAACCACTCCAAAAGAACCGCCTGAAACAAATATAGCAGCAGGACTTAATTTACCATTAGAAGCTCTTAATGTATCTTCTGCTCCAGAAACATGTAAAAATGCATTACCAAGACATAATATTACTAATGAAATATAAACAGATATGTTTGTTAAACCATATAATAAATATGATATAACTAATAATATTACTCCAATTAAGCCCATATTTATTTTTGGATACTTATCTGATATATATCCGATTATACTTTGAGGTACAAATGCAAGCCCATCATATATAAATGGTACTAACCATATAAATGCAGAATTATTTGTTACTCTAGATAAATAAAAGAAACATACTATTTCTACTACAAAATGAATATAAAAGTATAAATATCCTGTTTTTGAATTTTTAAATAAGTCTTTTATATTTACCACCTACCTTAAAATAATTATAACACAAAATAAAAAAATAGACTTGTTTTTAAGTCTATTTTATATTTACTATCTTCATTAAATTAGTAGAATGTTCTTCAAATGTTTCACCAGTAAATCCACCAGTAATAACTACTAAATCACCTTTTTCAAGATTAAATCTTTCTTTAGCAACATCAATAGAATGATCTATCATTTCATCAGTTGAAGAATAAAAATCAACTACCCATGTTTCTACACCATAATATAAAGAAAGTGATCTTGCTATCTTAGCATCAGCACATGTTGCAAATATAATTGAATGTGGCTTCATATTACTTAGTTTTCTAGCAGTATATCCTGATAAGGTTCCAGTAATAATTAATTTTGCATCTAATTCATTTGCACAAAGACATGCAGATTCTGCAACCATTTCAACTATATTATTCTTTCTTTCATAAGCATAATTAGTATTATAATTTGTATATCCTTCCTGTCTTTCACAAATATTAGCCATTATTCTAACTGTTTCAACCGGATATTTTCCTTGTGCAGTTTCACCAGATAACATAACTGCATCAGTTCCATCAACAATAGCATTAGCAACATCTGATACTTCAGCACGTGTTGGTCTTAAATTTTCTTTCATAGATTCAAGCATCTCAGTTGCTACTATTACAAATTTAGAGTGTTCTCTCGTTTTTCTAATTATCATTTTTTGATAATGTGGTAAATCTTCAAGTGATGCTTCTACTCCAAGATCACCTCTTGCTACCATGATACCATCTGCTTCTGCAATTATTTCATCAATATTTTTAATAGCCATAGTATTCTCTATTTTAGCTATTATTTTCATCTTAGAACCTTCATTATCTATTATTTCTCTAATGGCTTTAATATCTTCCTTGCAAGATACAAATGAAGCTGCTAAGAAATCTCCCTCATTATGACAAGCAAATATTATATCATTTCTGTCTTGTTCGCTGATAAATGGGACATTTAAATGTACTCCAGGAGCGTTTAAACTCTTTTTATTACCAAGTACTCCACCTGATACTATTTTACAAGTTACTGAGTCATTATCTTTCTCTATTACATCAATTCTCATTAATCCATTTTCAAGTAATATAGAATTACCTATTTCAAGTGAATCTATTACTTCAGGATGATTAACTGAAAATCTTTCTTCATTTCCTATAACCTGTTCTTTAACAACTTTAATAGTATTACCTTCAACAAGATTAATACCACCATCAATAACTACACCATTTCTAAATTCTGGTCCTTTAGTATCAAATAAAATAGCTATATTCTTTTTAGCTCTTTTCTTAGCCTCTAAAACATTATCTACTGTTTCTCTAGCACTTTCATAAGTAGCATGACTGAAATTTATTCTTGCACAGTTCATACCTACTTTAATCATTTCTTCTATAGTATCTACACTATTACTTACTGGCCCTATACTACATATAATCTTTGTTTTTTTCATTAATATCACCTTTATTAATTATACTATAATTAATAAAAAAATAAAGTGGATTTATCCACTTTATTCAATATCTATATACTTTTTACTAGATTCAATCTTTTTCATAGGAAGAGTTACTGTTAATACTCCATCATTAAATGAAGCCTTTATATTCTCTTCATCAATATCTCCTAAATAGAAGGATCTAGAATATTTTTCATGTCTATGAATTTCTCTTCTGATATATTTTTTATCATCTTTTTCTTTATTATCATAGTTCTTTTCAGCTTGGATTGTCAAAGTACCATCTTCACATTCAATCTTGATTTCATCTTTTTTAAATCCTGGAACTGAGGCTTCTACGATAGTATTTCCATCTTTTTCATAGATATCACATTTCATTCTCATATCCATTTTTGGTTCATCAAACCAATCATCAAATATAAATCTACTTGGTAACATAAACATCACTCCTTTTTTTTGTTACTAAGGTTATTATTCACCTTTCAATAATAATTATACTCAAAAATTAGCACTTGTCAATAGTGAGTGCTAATTTTATATAAAAAAAAAGAAAACTACTTCTAGTTTTCTATTCATCAAAGAAATCATCAAAGAAATCATCGTAATCAGCATCATCCTGAGGTTGCTTCTTTTCTTCCTTTTCTTTTAATTTAAATGTTTCTAAATCTATTTCATTACTTGGAACAATTTCAGAAACTGTTGGTTCTTTTTCATTAGCTTTTTCAACTGGTTTGAATGTCAAATCATTTTCAACTTCCATATCAGTTATTTTTTCTACGTCATTTTTTTCTTCTAATTTATCAGTTGAAATTGTCTCCTTCTTTTCTTTTTCTTTTCTTTCTTCTTCCTCAATTGCTGCTATTTGTTTATCAATATTCTTAATTAATTCATCTATATCTTGATTATTGTTAAACAAATTTCCAGAATTTTCAGGAATACTTGGTGGATTTGGCATACCATATGGTGGCATTGGTCCAAAGTTAGGCATTCCACCAAAACCACCCAAATTATTGTTCATAGATTCACTTTTTTTCTTTTTAACAAAATCTTTAACACTAAATGTTTTTACTTCATTCATTTCTCTTTCTGGATATTCTACATCAACCCCATAAAGAGAAGCCCCTACGCCAAAACCAAAGTCTGTATTGTAGTCCATTCTAAGTTTGCCTTTATATGGAGGACATCTGTGACGAACTAATACATATTCATCAGGTTTCATCCTTTGAAGCTCTGATATTGTAACAAGTGGTCGTGTTTCTTCTTTTTTATCTTTACCTACTCTAACTATCTTATCTCCACATAATTTACTTATTTCCTCTAAAGCACTTAATTCTCCAGTTAATAAATATATTGTATTTATACAGTTTCCTCTAATAGTTTGAGCATCTTCTTTACCATAAGTTTTATCTAATTGAGCAAAATTTTGAATTATAAATGTAAATTTAATATGACGAGATCTTGCTGCAGTAACCATAGTAGCTATATCTTTAATCTTAGGCATATTGGCAAACTCATCAAGCAAGAAATTAGTTCTTACTGGAAGAGCACCTCCATGTTTATATGCAGTTGATATCAAGCATTCATAACATTGTTTTATAAATATAGTTGCTAAGCTATGATATGTTGTTTTTTCATCTTGAACTATCATAAATAATGCTGTTGGTTTTTCACCGATAGAAGCCATATCAAAATCGTTTTTAGAAAGCATCTCTGATAAATTTCTAGTAACAGCAAGTGTTTTAACTTTTTGTTGTAATACTGTCATTATACCTGCCTTTGTTTCATCTGCAGTAGTAACAGTACCTGCTAAGTTAATAGCTACTGGACTAGTTGGATCTTGCATCTTATAATACTCTTTCATATAAGTTGAAGCTCCATATCTTTCTTCACCTTGATTTATCATTAAATTAATACTATTAATATTTATTTCTTCAAGTGGTGCATCTTGGAATAATGCAAGACCAAGTCCTGTTAAATAATCCGCAGCAGCATTTTGCCAGAAAGGATCTTGACCTTGACCATCAACTACTATATTTGTTGATAAGTCATTTAATAATTCATTAGCTTTATCAAAATTACCTTCTTTTTGATATTTATAAGGTAAATCATAAGGATTCCAGCAGCTTCCTCTTTGTGGTTCACGGAAGTTTAATACTATTATTTGATATCCAGCATCCTTAAGTATCTTATAATTATCTTCATATATTTCACCCTTTGGGTCAGTTATAACAATTGATTCTTTAGCCTTAATTAAATGCTTCATTGTAGGATTAACTATACCTGCAGTTTTACCTGATCCAGTAGCACCAATTACTAATGTATGCATATTAGAATTATCTATATAAGCGCTATCTTTGTCATATATAATTGGAGTTCCTCCTACTTCAGCTGTTTTTGTAGCAAAAGGTATTTTAACTACTTCTTTAGCAGTTTGTATTTCTTTATCTTTTGCCCATCTAGAATAACCATTTTCTTTTGGAATATCTGTATATCCAAATCCCTTTTCTCTTTCAAAGAAGTAAGATGATGTAGATCCAAAAACAGTACCAACGACAGCAAGCCAAATAACAAATACTAATGCAAATGAACTACCATTCATTTCACTAAAAATATTAATACCTGATGGTGTTCCATTATGTAATAATGATAATACATTAGAAACACATAATGTTATTATTATAAAAACAAATACACACATCAATAAAAAAGCTATTACGTCTTTCTTTTCAGCACGGAATTTTAATTTCATTTAATCATCTCCATAATATAATTATTATATCAAAAAAAAGGTATTTTTTAAATACCTTAATTATCAAATACTGATCCACAATTAGATATGGATACTACTTTTTGTGATTTGTCCCATTCTAGACCAAATCTGGTTGGATTTTGTATACCACTTTTTCGATATTCACTATAATCAAATTCAAATTCAATTACGCTTAATCCTCCATCTATATGGCCCCAGCATCCTGGATCAGTTGCTAAGTCACTCTTGCACAATTCCTCATTTTTAACACCTGTATCTTTATAACTTTTTTGGTCTGCCATTATTAATGGAATTGTATCACCGTTTTCTAATTTTGCATATAATAAATCTCCAGGTTCACCAAATTTTTCTGTTACTGCTGTTAAATATCTATCTGTACCATTTACATTTATTACAGCAATACTATTTTTAAATCTTTTTCCATCTTTTAACCATAAATTGTGAACTTTTTCTTGATTAGTACCCTTACCAACACAGCCTTTTGAACAATTGTTAGTTATAAATCCATTTTCGTTATAAAATGTAACTGTATAATTCACCTGTTTCATACTTAATACACTTGAAGGTATATCCATTTTAGTACCCTCTTTTGAATCACTTTTACAACTTGTAGCTATTCCTCTACATGTTACAAACATATTAACCGGATTTAAGAATAATCTAGTTTTATTATCAAATACTCCAAAGTGTAATGATGCTTTTTCCCCATTTTCAGATGCAGTAGCATCTCCAACATGGCCTATTACATCACCTTTATTAACAAGATCCCCACTTTTTAGTTTTAAATCATTAGGATCTAATCCACCATAATAAGCAGTGATAGTAGATAATTTGTTTTTGAATGTATCACTAATAATACCTTTAGTTTGTACAGTTTCATCATTATATTGAACTGTATACTCTATTACTAACCAGCCACCTTTTGCAGTTTTATCTAAATATGAATTATCCAAAGTAGATTGAATTACTCTACCATCATAAATAGAATATACATTATCTCCAGCTTTAGTACCAGTACTATCTTCTTCTAAATCAACACCATTATGCATCATTCCTCTATATAATCCATAATTATTAGCTCCAGAGAATGTTAATGATTGACCTATTTGTAAATCAATTGGTGGTACTAATTCAGTTAATAAATCTAAATTAATATTCCCAATACATTTACCATATTCTTCAGCAGTTTCATCATGTTTATATAAACTTTCAAATATATTTCTAATTTGATATATATCATTTGCTACTTTTTTAACTTTTTCTTGATCTACTTCACCTTTTTTATTTTTAACAAAAGGTGCATATTCAGGCATTTTAGGTATATATTCTTCAACTAAATACTTTTCAAATGCTTCTTCATTATAACGGTAGCCATAAAATGTTACTTTTATACCAGATAATAAGGATAGGCCACCTCTTCCACCACTACCATCGCCAGGATCAAAGTTATTGTATCTGTCTTCTATGCTTTCTTCGTCATAGCTGAAACTGATACTCTTTACTCTAAAAAAGCAATTGCAAAAGGCTTCTAATAAGTTTCCTAGTTCCGCTTTTATTTCATCATACTTCCCGTTTTTTAGATATAATTCAAAGCTATCCATATTTTCATATCCATATAAAACATATACTATATCTTCTAATATTTTTGCATCTCTAATAGCCTTTATAGTATTTGCCGCAAGTGGATCATTAAACGAGTATATATAAAATATTAATAATGGAAGATTTTCTAAAATGTTTGCTGTTTCATTTCCCATTTCTTCAACGCAATACTTTATATAGTCTTCTAATGTAGCTTCTGTTTCATCATCACTAGTAAATTGATGTTTAGCAAGTTCTCTTAATCTATATAATTTATTAGCAGAATAAGTTAATCCATCATCACCAACAGTAGATTTTGTCTCTTCAATATAAGTTCTTAGATATATTTTTGCTAAATTTGATCCTATTTGTATAGTATTACATTCTTTATCGCCATTACATTTAGAAAAATTACTACCAGCTTTATAATACTTACTAGCATCAATACCAAATATATCTGGATAATATAACGCAGCCATTATATAGGTAAAATCTATTTGATCTTTACCATCAGGCTTATATTTGTTATTTAAATAATCTATTTCATCATAAAATGCTTTTTCACTATCTTTAAAACCAAGTCCAGCTACAAAGTTATTAACCTTTTCTACTTTATCTGGATCAGTAATACTATTTTGAACTAAATTCATAAAAAATAATGGTGATAAAATATAAGATACTAGTAAAGTACCTAAAGTAATTACTAGCAATGTAATTACTGCAATTGTTTTTGGATCAAATAATTTAGCAAGTCCTTTTAAAACCTGTCCTAATTTTTGACCACCTTTACCGAGTTTACTAAAAGCATCATCAAAGAATTTATCAGAATCAAAATTCTTTGCTTTTTCTTGTACTTTTTTACCCCATTCTTGATGAAGTTTTCCTCTACTTCTAAGTTTATCAGAAAGACTATTATCCCCTGCCTTATTAGCTGCTTTATTTCCAGCATTAGCAGTTTTTGCAGCAGCTTCTGCCCCAGCTGCTGCTGCCCTTTCAGCTTTTGCAGCTTCTTCTGCTGCTTTTGCTGCAGCTTCTCCAGTACTTGCTGCAGCTTCTCCAGTAGTTGCTACTGCTTCTCCTGTTTTTCCAACAGCTTTGACTGTTTCTCCAGCGGCCTTAAGACCAGAAGTATATGGGGAATTCCCAGCTTGCGACATTCCTTCACCAGCGGCTTGAGTCCCCTTTGAAGCTGCCTTACCACCTTGTGCTGCTGCTTTTCCTGCCTTAGCAGTTTCTCCTGCAGCTTTTGCTGCTTTTTCCTTTGCTTCAGCTGCCTTTTTTGCAGTTCCTGCACCTTTTTCTGCAGCAGAAGAAGTAGCAGTTCCTACGTTAGATGCAGCTTTTGTACCCTTTTTACCGCCATCTAACAAATCTGCTACTTTCTCTTCACCTTTACCAAAATTTTCAGCAGTTTTTCCGACCGTTTCCATTCCTTCTCTGACATTATCAACTTGTTCAGATAAGGATTTTGGTCTAGAAATACTTTGCTTCTGTTGTTGTTCCTCTTGAGGTTGCTCTTGCTGTTCTTGTGAAACTACTACTTCTTCTTCATCATTCATTTTATCACCCGATTCTAAAATTGGTTTCTTTTAATTATTATAATCCACCTTTAGTACCAAAAGAATCTAATTCAGCTTGGGTTGCAATTACAGATATTTGTAATTTTTTATTACCACAAATAAATAATCCTTCACCTTGATTATAACGTTTAATATTTTCTTTTTCATTATCATTTAAGTCTATTAAGTTACCTAAATCTTCTACAGCTTGTTTCTTCAAATTCATTACTAAATAGTAAGATGAATTATCAAAAATAGCTTTACCCTGTTGTAATACAGCAGGTGCTGAGAAGTCACTAGGTTCTTGTGTAATAATAATTGTTCCGGAGTTATATTTTCTTGCTCTTCTTTGAACATTTGCAAGGAATGTAGCTCCTAATTGATTATTATTACCAAGTAACATATGCGCTTCATCTACCATTAATACAGAGTTAATCTTTGTATCTAAGCATAAACTCCATGCATGTTTTAATATATTGAAGAATAATGCATTTTTAACATTTTCTTCAGAGTTCATTAATTCTCTAATATTAAATACTATAAAATTAGATTTTGGAGTAATTGTTGTATGCCCA
>CAMUYN010000001.1 GCA_947165005.1 uncultured Bacillota bacterium | reverse complement strand
TACTTAATTTATGTGGAAGCATAGGTATAACAGTATCACATAAATATACTGATGTACCTCTATCATATGCTTCTTTAAATGTTAATGTATCTTCAGTTACATAATAAGATACATCTGCTATATGTACTCCAAGCACATAATTATTACCCTTCTTTTCAATACTAATAGCATCATCTATATCTTTAGTATCATCACCATCTATAGTAAATATTACTTCATTAGTTAAATCTTTTCTACCTTCTTTATCTTTTGGTCTTACTTCTGAAGGCATATTATTAACTTCTTCTATAATATCATCATTAAATGCATCATTTATTTGATATTTATATGCGATAGATAGAATATCTACTCCCGGGTCATTCTTATGACCAATAACACGTTCTACCTTACCTAGATATTTATTCTTTGATAATTCTCTTGTTAAGGAAACAACTAGTTTATGACCTGGTATTAGGTTTTCTAAATCTTGTTCATCTATTATTACATCTATTTTTAATTTATTATCATCTAGTTTAAAATATGGTTTATTGTTTCTATATTGGAATTCTCCTACTACTAGATCATTACCTTTTCTTAGCACTTTTACTACTCTTGCTTCAGTCTTTTTACCAGTATTATTTAATTCTTCAATTACTACATAATCATTATTTAAAGCTCCATTTAAATTAGCTTCATCTATATAATAATCATCTAATATACCATCAACAGATACAAATCCATATCCTCTTTTGTTAACAGATAATTTTCCTTTTAATAAATGACTATTTTCAAACAACATATATTTATCTTTTCTAGTTTTATATATTATTCCTTCTTCTTCTAAAGAATTTAATACATCCAAAAGAGAAGTAATTTCATTTACTTCTTTAAATCCTAAAGAATTAGTTATTTCTATAGTATCTAATGCTTTTTCACTATTTTTTAATATTTCTAATACCATTTCTCGCATAATACCACCACTTTCATTATAACATAAAAAAAAGAACTAAAAGTTCTTTTTTATAAAACTGACATAATTAAACATATTACAAAGAATAATATTCCTAAAGCAAGAGTAAATCTACTTAAAAATAATTCAAATCCTCTTTCTTTTCTATTCTTAAATAAATCCGAAGAAGATCCTAATAAAACATTAGAAACTGATTCTGATTTATCACTTTGTAATAAAACTACAGAAATTAATAAAACTGATATAACTAATAATACTACTTCCATGTTTTCCTCCAGTCAATATTAGTATTTTACCATATTTTAATTAAATTGAAAATACCAAATTAATAAATAACTTAATGACATAATAATAGATAATATAAATGATAATAGCTTATTTTTCTTAAATAATGAAATTAATAAAATAGTAGTGACTAAAATACCACCATATAAAAACATCTTTGAATTAATATCAACCAAATTATATATGCTCTTATCATTAAATAAATCTGATATAGAAAGTACTAAAAAATTAAATATATTACTTCCTAATATATTTGCTATGGCCATATCATAATTACCATATTTAATAAGAGCAAATGTAGATACTACTTCAGGAAGAGAAGTTGTTATTCCAAGTAGAATAGCCCCTATTGTAGAACTAGATATCTGTGGATAAATATGAGTTAATTTGTCTGCTTGAAAAGTTAAAAGAATACTTAATATTATAAGCATTATTCCTATAAATATAAATTTTACTAATGGATATTTTTCCTTATTGTCCATTATTTGTTCTTTATTTTCTAATTTAGATACCTTAAATGCATATAAAAAATAAAGAACAAATAATACTATTGTAGTTATTATTCTTATATTTAGAAGTATGAATATATACTCAATCAATAGAATTATGCATTCATATAAAAATGTATTCTTAGAATTAGAAAATATAAATTTTCTAAAGAAAAATAAATTATATATAGATAAAGAAAATATATTAAACATATTAGATCCTAATATATCTCCAAATGATAAAGAAGGATTATCTAATATTACTGCAGATATAGATGTTACAAATTCTGGAAGTGATGTAATTGACGCAATTAAAATACCACCTACAAATGCTGTGGATATCTTTTTTTGTTTACTTAATATATCTCCATAATAAGATAGTTTAATACTTACAAATGCTGTTAATACTGCTAAAACTAAAAATAATATTCCGTCCATATTAACTCCTTAGTTAATTATATGAACGAAATATTATTTTATTATAAATCTTCTTCTATTCTTAATAATTCATTATATTTACAAATTCTATCCGTCCTAGACATAGATCCTGTTTTAATTTGCTTTAAATCAAGACCTACTGCTAAATCTGAAATAGTTGTATCCTCTGTTTCTCCACTTCTATGAGAAATTATTGTTTTATAGTGATTTTGCTTAGCTAATTCAATTGTTTCTAATGTTTCTGTAATAGTACCTATTTGATTTACTTTTAAAAGTATGGCATTACCAGCATTCATATCTATACCTTTTCTTAGATATTCCTTATTTGTAGTAAATAAATCATCTCCAACTAATTGAATTTTATCTCCTATCTCTTTAGTTAATAAGCTAAATCCCTCAAAATCATTTTCATCTACTGGATCTTCAATAGATATAATTGGATATTTATTAACAAGATCTTTATAATAATTTATTAATTCTCCTGTGGATAATTCTTTATTATCAAAAAAGTATTTACCATTTTTATAAAATGTAGATGCTGCTACATCTATTGCAAGAAATACATCAATACCTGGTTTATAACCTGCTTTTGTTATACCCTCTATAATTAAATCAAATGCTTCATCATTTCCATTTAAATTAGGAGCAAACCCACCTTCATCTCCAACAGATGTAACTAATCCTTTATCTTTTAATACCTTCTTTAAACTATGAAATACTTCTGAACCTATTCTTATTCTTTCTTTAATAGTATCTGCTCGTGGAATAATCATAAATTCCTGAAAATCTAATTGATTATCTGCATGCATACCACCATTCATTATATTCATCATTGGATAAGGCATACTTAAAGTCCCATTTCCAAATCTTTCACTTATATATTTATATAATGGTTTATTTAAATCTAAAGCACTTGCTTTTAAATAAGCCATGGATACTCCAAGTATTGCATTAGCACCTAATTTAGACTTGTTTTTAGTACCATCTAACTCTATTAATTTATAATCTAATTCTTTTTGTTTATCAGTATCAAAATCTATTAAATTAGGTTTAATAATATTATTAACATTATCTACTGCATGTATTACTCCAAGCCCATTATATCTATTATCTTTATCCCTTAGTTCAAGCATTTCTCTTTCTCCGGTAGAAGCTCCACTAGGAACACTCGCTCTACCTAATATTCCATTATCCAAAATTACATCTACTTCAACAGTGGGATTTCCTCTAGAATCTAATATCTCTCTTGCCTTAATATCTTTAATTTTACTCATAATTATATCCTCTCATATATATTATACTATTTTTTTACTACTTTTTTAATTAATTATTATATTTTAAAATTATTATGTTATAATTATTATGGAGTGATATCATGAAAATAGTTGAGCTACAATCAGAACAATTTAGAACTTTTGAGCATAGTTTTCCATATAAAAATTTCTATCAAACTGAAGAATATGGTATGCTTATGAATAGACACCAATTTAATGACTATTACCTTGGTTTAGAAGATGATTCAGGTAATATAGTAGCAGCTACTCTAATACTTGTTAAAAGAGGTGCTTTTGGTTTTAAATGGGGATATTGTCCAAGAGGTTATTTAATTGATTTTAAAAATATTGAGCTTTTAAAAACTTTTTCTAAATTACTAATAGATTTCTTAAAGAAAAGAAATTTCATGTATATTACTTTAGATCCAATATTAATATATAAATCAAGAGATAATAAAGGAAATATAATACCAGGTGTTGATAATACTGAAATATATGATACATTAATTGGTTTAGGATATGAACACAAAGGATTTAATTTAAATTTTGAAACAATTAAGCCAAGATGGAATGCAGTAGCCATATTTGAACCTAATGACAACATATTTAATAAATTTAATAAAGAAATAAGAAACAAAATTAGAAAAGCAATAAGTTTAGGTGTTGAAATACACGAAGGAAATCCAGAAAGCATAAGAACATTTTATGAATTTGTTGAAAAAAAACATACTAGAAAATTTAATTACTATTTAGATATGTATGAAATATTCGGTAAAGAAAATATGTTTGAAATCTATTTAGCAAATTTAAATACTGCTGGGTTTGTTGAAAAAGCTAAAACTCTTTATGAACATGAAGAGTCTATTAATAATGATATCAATGAAGAATTATTAAGTAATAATAATTTTAATTCTAGAAATAACATTTTAAAAAGAAAAGAACATTCAGATAATTTATTAAATAATTACAAACAAAATATAGTTAAAGCAACAAATTTATTTAAGCAATATCCTCATGGTAAAGTAATTGGTTCTACAGCGGTAATTAAATATAATAATGAAGTATTTTTCTTAATATTTGGTTATGATAAAGATTTCAAAGAATATTGTTCAACACATTTGATGATATATCAAATAATGGAAAAATATCATAAAGAAGGATATAATAAATTCAATTTAAATGGTATATCTGGTGACTTTGATCATTTTAATGATTTAACTGGACTTACAAAATTTAAATTAGGATTTAATGCACATATAGAGGAATATCTAGGAGAATTCACTTTAACAATAAATAAAGGAAAGAAAAATGTCCATGATAAATTAAGTCCAATCCTAGATTGGTTAAATACACCAATTCTATAAAAAAAGAAGAGATTATTTAATCTCTTCTTTTATTTTTTTATTACAGACTAATCTTAATAATTTAGATATTCTAACGTGTTCAATATCATCAACTATTTTTTCTTCTTCTACGAATGCTTTATATATTTTCGATTTATCCATTTTTTCTATTGCGGATTCTATAAATTCTTTACCATATAATACTTGATACAATTTCATTTCTTTAGTTAAATGTTTATTTCTAAATTCCCAGTTAGAATTAATTAGTGTTCTACCTATTGCTCCATAAGAATATGGATACCAATTTGAATCAATATAAAATTCAAGTCTTCTAACATTATTTAATAGTCTTATCATTGTCTCTGCTTTTAATGGCTTATTAAATTTATCAAAAATCCTTTTAAATTTAGTTAAAAAATCTTCTGTATCAAATTGCCCATATAATGGAGAAATTGGCATAATAGTTATTGGATTAACTAAATGTTCTTCTCCAGTTATACTAGCCATATAATTGATAGAGTTTTGGAAGTATTTTAATTTAGAATAATCACCCTTATCTATAATATTTTTTACTGTTTTAAACATAGAATGAGAATATTTTGGAAACCATATATCCTCATAATCATAATTATTCATAGCATCCATTTCACTTCTTGTTTTAGCAAAGCATCTATAAGTAAGCAAATAAGAATTATCATCTTCTTTAGTCTTACTATCCCAAGTAGGGTCAAAATAATAAACACCATCTATTTTATATTTATCATCTTTAACATATATAACATTTCTTGCATGTCCAGTTTTCTCATCTAATCTTTCTAATCTAACAATACGGCTATCTATCCCTAAATACTCTAAATAAGTATGGAACAAATTAGCATACCCAGCACATACAATTTTATCCCCAGATAATACGTCTTTTAAATCCCTAGATTTAGAATATGCTTCATCTTCATTTTCATGATTATATACTCTATTTCTAACTAAATCATAAGTAAACATAATTGTTTCCATTGGTGATAAATTTAAACTTTTAATAAACTCTGTTTGAGACTTAATTAAATTCATAGTCTTATAACAATCATTTAAACTAACATATTCTTCGTTATCAGTTAACCTTAAATAAATATTATCAATTACATCCTTATATTCTTTCATCAATATAATTAATCTATCATAATCAGTAATATCTAATTGAATATCTAAAACTATTTTTTTAGTTAAAACAATTGGATTTTTCTTTATATAATCAATTGGATTAATATCATTAAAATTCATTTGAATATATTCGATACTGTCCATTATATTATCAAAATTATCTTCAATATATTTTAATTCTTTTTCTTCTTTCTCATCTAAAGGACCAAAGTCTTCTCTGCATTCTCTATAATTTTTTATAGATTTAATAAATCCTTGTTTGTTTTTTAATTGTTTATCTATAGTTTTATCTTTATTAACATATATAGATAGAGCAAAGTCTTTATTTGGTACTGAATCAAAATCAAAATCATCATATATTTCAAAAAGATGTTCAAAACCATAATCTGTTAGTATTAATTCACCCTTCATAATATACCCCCAAAAAAGACTCATTTATGTACAATGAGTCTCATATATTAATTTTACAACCCCCATTGCAAATTAATGAGGATATTCTAGCATACATATCGTTAAAAGTCAAATTACGAGATCTATAAAAAAAGTGATTCAATGAATCACTTTTAATTTATTACTAATTATTTAGATACTTTAGTAACTTTACCAGCACCAACTGTTCTTCCACCTTCTCTGATTGAGAATTCAGTACCTTCTTCTAAGGCAATTGGAGCTATTAATTCTACTGTCATGTTAACGTTATCACCAGGCATAACCATTTCAGTTCCTGCAGGTAATGTAACTGTACCAGTTACGTCTGTAGTTCTGAAATAGAATTGTGGTCTGTAGTTAGTGAAGAATGGAGTATGTCTACCACCTTCATCTTTACTTAATACGTAAACAGCACATTCGAATTTAGTATGTGGAGTAACTGATCCTGGTTTAGCAAGAACTTGTCCTCTTTCAACGTCTTCTCTGTTGATACCACGAAGTAAAACTCCAGCGTTATCTCCAGCTTCAGCGTAGTCTAATTGTTTTCTGAACATTTCGATACCAGTAGCTACAGTCTTAGTAGTAGGTTTAATACCAACTATTTCAACTTCATCGTTAAGATTTAATCTACCTCTTTCAACACGTCCAGTAACAACTGTTCCACGACCTGTGATTGTGAATACGTCTTCGATACTCATTAGGAATGGTTTATCAACGTCTCTTTCTGGAGTTGGAATATATTCATCGATTGTATCCATTAATTCGTCAATCTTTTCAACATATTTTGGATCTCCTTCAAGAGCTTTTAATGCAGAACCATAAATGAATGGTGTGTTATCTCCATCATAACCATATTTAGTTAATAATTCTCTAACATCCATTTCAATTAAGTCTAACATTTCTTGATCATCAACCATATCACATTTGTTGATGAATACAACTATTCTAGGTACACCAACTTGGTGAGCTAGTAAGATGTGTTCTCTTGTTTGAGCCATAGCACCATCTGTAGCAGCTATAACTAGGATAGCTCCGTCCATTTGAGCAGCACCAGTGATCATGTTTTTAACATAGTCAGCGTGTCCTGGGCAGTCTACGTGTGCATAGTGTCTCTTATCTGTTTCATATTCGATGTGTGCAGTATTGATAGTGATTCCTCTTGCTTGTTCTTCTGGTGTTCCATCAATTTGTGCATAATCTTTAAATTGACCTAAACCTTTTTCTGATTGTCTCTTAGAGATAGCAGCAGTTAAAGTTGTTTTACCATGGTCAACGTGTCCAATAGTACCAATGTTAACATGTGGTTTTGAACGATTAAATTTTTCTTTTGCCATTTTATTTCCTCCTTTTAATGTCAAAATTATTTTATCTTATTTTTGAAAAAATATCAAGTATTTACACTAGTTTTTAGCGTTTTTCTTTATTATTTCTTCAGTTATATTCTTTGGAACTTCTTCGTAATGATCAAATTGCATTTGGTAAGTTCCTCTACCTTGTGTGTTACTTCTTAAGTTAGTAACATAACCAAACATTTCTGAAAGTGGAACCATAGCTTTAATTCTTAAAGCATTCCCCATAGATTCTTGACCCATTGGTTTTCCACGTCTAGCAGTAATATCTCCCATAACGTTACCTAAGTATTCTTCTGGAACAACAATAGAAACATCCATTATAGGTTCTAATAATACAGGTTTACATTTGTTCTTAGCTTCTTTTAAAGCAAGTGAAGCAGCAACCTTAAATGCCATTTCTGATGAGTCTACTTCATGGTAAGATCCATCATGTAATGTAGCTTTTACGTCGATTAATGGATATCCAGCTAAAATACCAGTTTCCATAGCTTCTTGTAATCCTTTATCAGTTACTGGAATATATTCTCTTGGAACAACTCCACCAACAACTGCATCAACAAATTCATATCCTTTACCAGGATTTGGTTCAAAATTAATAACAACATGTCCGTATTGTCCACGACCACCAGATTGTTTAATATATTTACCTTCACAATCTCCTGCTTGAGTAATAGTTTCTCTATAAGCAACTTGTGGAGCACCTACGTTACATTCAACGTTAAATTCTCTTCTCATTCTATCAACGATGATATCTAAGTGTAATTCACCCATACCAGCGATAATAGTTTGACCAGTTTCAGCATTTGTACTTGCTCTAAATGTTGGATCTTCTTCAGCAAGTTTTTGTAATGCTATACCCATTTTTTCTTGGTCAGCTTTTGATTTTGGTTCAACCGTTAATTCAATAACTGGTTCTGGGAATTCCATTGATTCAAGAATACATGGTTTCTTTTCATCACATAATGTATTTCCAGTAGTTGTATCTTTTAATCCAACTGCAGCAGCGATATCTCCAGTAAATACTTCAGAGATTTCAGTTCTGTTATTAGCGTGCATTAATAAGATACGTCCAACTCTTTCTCTAACATCCTTAGTTGAGTTTAATACATATGAACCACTAGTTAAGTGTCCTGAGTAAACTCTAAAGAATGTTAATTTACCAACGAATGGATCAGTCATAACCTTAAATGCTAATGCACTAAATGGTTCACTGTCTGAAGGATGTCTTTCAATTGGATCACCATTCATATCAGTTCCTTTGATTGATTCAACATCTGTTGGAGCTGGTAAGTAATCTAATACTGCATCTAGTAATGGTTTAACACCTTTATTACCATAAGCAGTTCCTAACATAACTGGGAAGAAATCAACAGCCAATACACCATTTCTGATACATTTTTTAATTTCTTCTATAGTTAATTCTTCACCTTCTAAGTATTTTTCCATAGCTGCATCATCATATTCAGCAACTGCATCAATTAATTCAGCACGCTTTGTTTCAGCTATTTCTTTTAAATTAGCAGGTATTTCTACTTCTTTTGGTTCTTCTTGAGGCTCACCATCATACATATAAGCTTTCATAGTGATTAAATCTATGATACCTTCAAATTCTGGGCCTTCACCTATTGGCCATTCAATTGGAGCATATTTAACATCTAATCTATCTTTGATAGTCTTTAATGTGTAATTAAAATCTACACCAATCTTATCCATCTTATTAGCAAAGATGATTCTTGGTACTTTAAATTCTGTAGCTTGTCTCCAAACTGTTTCAGTTTGTGGTTCAACACCAGCTTGAGCATCTAATAATGCAACAGCACCATCAAGTACTCTTAATGATCTTGAAACTTCAACAGTGAAGTCTACGTGTCCAGGAGTATCGATTATGTTTAATCTATATCCTTTCCAGTAAGCTGTAGTAGCTGCAGAAGTGATTGTTATACCTCTTTCTTGTTCTTGTGCCATCCAGTCCATTTGTGAAGCACCATCATGTGTTTCACCTATTTTGTGGATTTTATGTGTATGGAATAAGATTCTTTCTGTTGTTGTTGTTTTTCCGGCATCAATGTGTGCCATGATACCAAAGTTTCTTGTGTTTTCTAAACTATATTCACGTCCCATATTTTATTCCCTTTCTTACCATCTATAGTGAGCAAATGCTTTATTTGCTTCAGCCATTCTTTGAACGTCTTCTTTTTTCTTAAATGCAGCACCTTGTTCATTAGCGGCATCTACTATTTCATTAGCTAATTTTTCAGCCATTGATTTTCCGCCTCTAGTTCTTGCTGCTCCTACTAACCAACGTAAAGCTAAAGCTTCACCTCTAGTAGCAGATACTTCAACTGGTACTTGAACGTTAGCTCCACCAACTCTTCTAGATTTAACTTCGATTGCTGGTGTAACATTTTCCATAGCCTTAGTGAAAACATCATTAGGATTTTCATTAGTCTTTTCTTGTACCATATTAAATGCTTTATAAACGATAGTTTGAGCTTTTCCTCTTTTACCATCTAACATTACTCTATTAATTAATTTTGTAACTACTTTAGTGTTATATATAGGATCAGCTAAAACATCTCTACTAAATACATGTCTTTTTCTCATTTATTTTCTCCTTTCCTATTAGTTCTTTTTAGGCTTTTTAGCGCCGTATTTACTTCTACCTTGTTTTCTGTCAGTAACTCCAGCAGTATCTAGAGTACCTCTAACAATGTGATATCTAACTCCGATTAAGTCCTTAACTCTTCCTCCACGAACTAGTACAACACTGTGTTCTTGTAGGTTGTGACCTTCTCCTGGGATATAAGCATTGATTTCTCTACCATTACTTAATTTAACACGAGCATATTTTCTTAATGCTGAGTTAGGTTTTTTAGGTGTAGTAACACCAACACGAGTACATACTCCTCTTTTTTGTGGAGATGGTAATTCTCTTGTTCTCTTAGTTAAACTGTTTAATCTAACATTTAAAACTGGAGATTTACTCTTTCTAGTCTTACTTCCTCTTCCTTTTCTTACAATTTGATTTATTGTAGGCATACTATTACTCCTTTCATAACACACATCCCGGTGTTTCATAATTTGATATAAATTAAAGTCTTGCTTATACGCAAAACCTTTTTTTAATCAGCATAAATACTATATCATTTAAGCATTATAATGTCAATATATTTATTTAAAAAATAAAAGAAAAACTAATTATTTAGTTTTCCTTCTTATGATTGATAAAATAATCATAATTTCCTATATATTCTGTAATTTTTTTATTACTTACATATAAGATCTTATTTGCAAGTTTATTAATAAAATATCTATCATGAGATATAAATAGTAATGTTCCTTTATAATCACTTAATGCTTCTTCTAAATTTTCTTTAGTAAAGACATCCAAATGATTAGTTGGTTCATCTAAAATTATAAAATTACACTTATTTTGTATTAGAGCAAATAATTTTAATCTAACCTTTTCTCCACCAGATAAACTATTAACCTTTTTAAATACATTTTCACCGTAGAAACCAAATTTACTTAATGTACTTCTTAAATGTGATTCATCACCAATATAATAGTTTCTAGCATAACTAAGTATAGTTTCAACTTGATCGAATGATATTTGTTGTTCAATATAACCCATTTTAACATTAGATCCAATTTTAATTTTATCACTATTATTATCTATTATTCTTTTAATAAATGTAGTTTTACCACATCCATTATTACCAATTAAACATACTTTATCTCCATAATTAATAGTTAAATTAATATTATCTATTAGTATATTATCTTTAATAGATGCAGAATAATCCTTAATAGTTAATACATCTTTACCAGATCTATTATCAAATTCTAAATTCAAAGGCAAATCATTTTTAATAGAAGGCTTATCCTTTAATTCTATTTTCTCTAATCTCTTTCTAATACTTTCGGCTCTTTTAAAAAATGATTCACCTCCTGGATAAGCAAGTTTCCCCCATTCTTCTAATTGTTTAATCTTTCTGTTCATAGCATTTATCATCTTTTGCTGATCTTTGTATTCTTTAAATTCTCTTTCTATTCTTACTTCGTTTTCTTCTAAATATTTAGAATAATTACCATGAAATACAATAGATTTACCATTCTCTAATAATACTGTTTTATTAGTTACTTTATCTAGGAAATATCTATCATGAGATACAACTAATACTGTTCCATTATATTTATTTAAATATTCCTCTAGCCATTCAATAGAGTTTATATCTAAATGATTAGTTGGTTCATCTAACAATAATATAGATGGCTTTACTATAAATATAGATGCCAAAACAACTCTTTTTTGTTCCCCACCAGATAACAATCTAAATTCTTTATCTAAATGATGATCTATATTTAATCCATGAGTTACTTTATCAACTAAAGTATCTATTTCATATCCACCAATACTCATATATTTTTCTTGAGTTTTGAGATACTTATTAATTATATCAATATTATCAGGATCATTATTCATTTTTTCTTCATACTTTTCTAAGGTATTTTTAACTTTCTCTATTTCTTTTAAATTATCATATATAATATCTTTAACTATCATATTTGAATATATAGTTTCAGGTTGTTGAGTTAGATAACCAATAGTTGAACCTACTTTAATAGATAAGGTACCATTATCTATATTTTCTATTTTATTAATAATATTTAATATTGTAGTTTTTCCACTACCATTTTCTCCAATAAGAGATATCTTATCTCCTGTTTTTACTTCTAGATCAAATCCATCTAGAATATTTTTAAATCCATAGGATTTTTTTATATTATTTAAGCTTATTTCTAACATAATCTTTCATCTCCTTTAATTTTATATAAAAAAACCAAATAGACGTACTTACATCCATTTGGCGGATGCAGGCACGACGAAAATGTCATACCTGCAAGATTATTTTATTATCTTTTAGGTATGACTATGCTATAACATACATGATTGTGCGTTCATAGTAATTTAATAACATAATCATCTCTCCCTTTCAGTAATAATTCTATTATATGATTAATTAAAAGTCAAATAAAAAAGAATTATAAAATTTTATAATTCTTCTATATTACAAAGTATTTGGTCTCTTTTTATCTTGTTTTGCCATCTCTATTTTTTGTGCTTCAAAAACATATGGTTCTACACCAATTACATCTACTATATCTGCACCTTCCGGAATAATTTCTTCACAATCAATTTTATTTAATTCATACCTTTTAAATACCTTTGTTTCATCAAATGGTACTCCTTCAGATAATTCTTTATGTATTATGGAAGAATCAGACAACAAGCAAAATGATAATGATTTTGAAAGATCCACTAAGCTAGGTGAAATATCATTATTTGAATAGAATATACCCCTATTCTTATCACCAACAACTTCACGAACATCAACCGTACCCTTCATACAGTCAAGTCCATCAGAATGTTCAACTATTGTAATCATAATATTTTTGCCACCAAAATTATAAACACCAATTAATGTCCCATTTATATTAAAATTCATTTTTGAGCCACTATGTGCTTTTTTATAAGGTGGATTTTCATCCATTCTATAAGTATTATATGAAAACTCTACTTTTGACATATCATACCTCCTAATATAAATATAAAATATATTGTTTATCAATGTCAATAAAAAAGACAAGTATTATACAATTACTTGTCTTCTTTCTTAGCTATCTTTTTGTTTTCTTTAACTTCTTCCTTCTTTTCTAGGTCTTCGCCTTCTTTAGGAAGTCTTTTATGTTTAACTAAGTAATCTATTTCTTCTTTAGTTAAAGTTTCTTGTTCTAATAAAGCATTAGCTATTAAATCTAATAATTCTTTGTTTTCTTTAATAATCTTTTCAGATAATTTATATTGCTTATCAATTATCTTTCTTATTTCTTCATCTATTCTATAAGCTATTTCAGATGAGAAATTTTGTGCTTTATTATAATCTCTACCTAAGAATATGCTAGATGATGGTTCTTCTAATTGAATTGGCCCAAGTTCACTCATACCATACTCAGTAACCATAGCTCTAGCTATTTTAGTAGCATGTTCAAAGTCATTTGATGCTCCTGTAGTAACTTCTTTAAACATAAATTCTTCAGCTACTCTACCACCAAGATATCCACTTATTCTATCAAGCAATTCATTTTTAGTAGCTAAGAACTTTTCTTCTTTAGGAAGCATTAAGTTATAACCACCTGCATGTCCTCTTGGAATAATTGTTATCTTTTGAACATCATCAGCACCATCAAGTTTAATACCAACAACAGCGTGTCCTGCTTCATGATAAGCAACTACTCTCTTTTCATGTTCAGTATATTGTCTAGTCTTTTTAGCAGGTCCCATAATAACTCTATCGTATGCTTCATCTATTTCAGACATACCAATAGCTTCTTTATCTCTTCTAACTGTTAATAATGCAGCTTCATTAAGTAAGTTTTCTAGATCTGCTCCAGAGAAACCTACTGTTCTTTTAGCTATATAAGATAATTTAACATTATCATCAAATTTCTTATTCTTAGCATGTACTTTTAATATATCTTCTCTTTCAGTTTTATCTGGTAGACCTACAGTAATTTGTCTATCAAATCTTCCTGGTCTAAGTAATGCTGGATCAAGTACATCTGGTCTATTTGTAGCAGCGATTATGATGATACCTTCATTAGAACCAAATCCATCCATTTCTGTAAGTAATTGATTTAATGTTTGTTCTCTTTCATCATGTCCACCGCCTAAACCTGTACCTCTTTGTCTACCAACAGCATCTATTTCATCAATAAATATTAAGCATGGAGCAGTTTGTTTAGCTTGTCTAAACATATCTCTAACTCTTGATGCTCCAATACCTACGAATAATTCAACGAAATCAGAACCACTTATAAAATAGAATGGTACATTTGCTTCACCTGCTACTGCTTTAGCAAGTAATGTTTTACCAGTACCTGGATTACCTACAAGTAATACTCCTTTAGGTATTCTAGCACCCATCTTAGTAAATTTCTTAGGATCTTTTAAGAAATCTATTAATTCTTGTAATTCTTCTTTTTCTTCAGTTAAACCTGCAACATTATCAAATGTTACTTTATTCTTATCTGATTGTAGTTTAGCTCTACTCTTTCCAAAATCCATTGATTTTGAATTAGCACTTAATTGTTTATTTAAGAAGAATAATAAAGCTCCACCAATTAATAAATAAGGTACTACATTAATTAAGAAAGTAAAGAATATACTACTTTGTGGATCAGAATTAATTTTAATTTTAAAATTATTTTTAGTTCTGTATTCATTTAAAGTCTTAACTGTATCATCAGTTAATGGTGCTGTAGTATAGTAACTTTCTTTATTACTATATCCTTTCATTCTTCCTGTAATCTCATATATTGAACCCTTAGTATTAGGTGAAAGTTCTACTGTTTCTACTTTATCTTTCTTTAAATTTTTCATAAATGTAGAATAGCTCATATTATGAACTTTAGAACTCATCATAGTACTAACAAAATATATAACTACTAGTACTAAAACTAATGCTATATAAGGTGTAATATTTCTTCTTGTTTTTTTACTCATTAGTATCCCTCCTTGTATACCATAATATTATATCATATTTTCCCTTTTTTAAACTATCATATTTAGATTTTTTTAAGCCTGGGACCCAAACTATATTATCATCACTATCCACTACTAAAGGATAGTTATCTCTTAATGATTTATCTATTTTAGAATCAATAAATAAATCTTTAACTTTTTTCTTACCATTTAAATTAAGTATTTCTATATAATCCCCATCTTTTCTATTTCTAACATATAAAGGTAAAGTTATTTCTTCACTATTTAAATGACATACAAAATTATTAGTTAAATTAGTATTATCTATCTTTTTAATTATATAATCTCCAAGTACTACTTTATCTTTAATAGCAATTTTATAATTATCTAATTTATCAGTATCTTTTATATATAATTTATTATAACTTTTCTCTATCATAATATTATTAGGTAAAGTAATAAATGTATTAGGTTTATCACTATCTATTAAATCAAGTATTGCAAATACATGTTTAGATTCTATTAAATTAATATTAGATTTATAAATATTAAATAAATACTTATTCAATATTTTTTTAATAATATATCTATCTTCTTTTAATAATAAATCTAAATCAATTATATTTTCTTTAACTATATCTATATATCTACTAGATACATATTTATCTATAAAGTTATTAGATTCCTCTAATTCTTCACTAAAAGTTAAATATTTTTTATGGATGTTTTTATTTTCTTTTTTTAATACTGGTAATATATCTAATCTATATCTATTTCTAGTATATTTCTTATCATAATTTGTTTTATCTATTCTATATTCTATATGTTTTTCTTCTAAATATTCCATTATTTCATCTTTTGTATAAAAAATTAATGGTCTAATAATAGAATAATTATCTCTTTTACTTACTTTATTAAAACCACTATAACCATCTAAAGTAGATCCTCTTGTTAGTCTCATAAGAATTGTTTCTACTAAATCATCTCCATGATGAGCAAGTAATAAATACTTAGATTTATGTTTTTTTAATTCTTTTTCATAGAAACTATATCTTTTTTCTCTAGCTTCATTTTCAATAGAGTTAGTATCAAATTCTCCTAGTTTAATTCCTTCAAATAATAAATTATGATCTAAAGAAAACTTCTCCACATATTCATATTCTTCATCAGATTCTTCTCTTAGATTATGATTAATGTGTGCTACTACAATGTTATATCTCATTTCTTCTTTTATTTCTAAAAGTAAATTTAATAAACACATTGAGTCTGGTCCACCAGAAACTCCAACTACTAAACATGAATTTTTAGGAATAGTTTCTCTAATAAAATTAATAGATTCATCCATAAAATCACCTAAGAATTATTATAAGTTAAAAACATAAAAAAGTCTATATAATTAAACAAATTATTGTTGTTTTACATACATTTGTTTGTTATAATTATATTGGATACGTTTGAATATATCAGATGTTTTCCCTTTTATACTATAAGTATGAAAGGCGGTGATGTTATGACTAAAAGAGAATTATCTCTATTTATAGTAATATTACTATTATTTTTCATAGTAATCACCTTACTATTTAGATAATAAAAACATCTGATTTCAACAACTGTTGATTTCAGATGCCATCCATAAGGGATTACGTCTGATTCTTGCAATCAAGCGTATCCTTTTTTATTGTATGAAGTTTCCTTCATTACATACATTATAACATATACATTAGTATTATTCAACTAACCATTTATTTTATTTAGCATCATCTCTGGTTTACCCATATGTAATTCTTCTGATGTCTCTATGTTAAGATGGTTAATAAATTCTTGTATTTCCTTTTTTATTGATATCACATCAACATCCTCATCAGTACAATATTCTACTTCTAAGAATGTTCCTAAATCATTTACTTCTTCTAAAGCTATTTCAAATTTATCTGTTTTATAAATACTCTTTTTATTATAAATAGTTAATAATTCTTTTAGACCTAACAAATCAATTATTTCTTTTGTTTTATTAAAGTCTTTTACTTCAGTTTCATATTCATCAGAATAAAGCCATATATTATTATCATCAAATTTATCTACTTTATAAGTTATATAAGTTTTATCAGCTTTTTTTCTTAATCTCATGCATTGATTTATTTCATTTTTTTCATTAGGTTTTAAATCTTCCCTAAGTGGATCATAATAATATATATCTATTACTTCTTTTTGATCAATATATTCATATTTTTCTAATTCTTTTTTACATTCATCTATAGGAGTATGAACCTCTACTAATATTTCTATTTCTTTCATATATATCACCTAAAACAATTATAGCATAATAAAAAGAAGAATTATTCAGATAATTCTTCTTCTAATACATCAATTGGTTCTTCGTCATAATATTCTTTATCCATAGTATATTCTACTTTTGAATATTGTTTTAATCCAGTACCAGCTGGGATTAATTTACCAATTATAACGTTTTCTTTTAGACCTTTTAATTCATCAAGTTTACCATTAATAGCAGCATCAGTAAGAACTCTTGTAGTTTCTTGGAATGATGCAGCAGATAAGAATGAATCAGTTTCTAGAGAGGCTTTAGTTATACCAAGTAAGATAGGTCTACCAGTAGCTGGTTTCTTACCTTCTAATAAGGCATGTTGGTTAACTTCTCTAAATTCATTAATTGATATTACTTTACCAACTAACATATTAGTTTCACCTTTATCAACTATTCTAATTCTATTAATCATTTTTCTAGCAATCATTTCGATGTGTTTATCTGAGATATCAACACCTTGTGATGCATAAACTTTTTGAACTTCTTGAATTATATAATCTTGTACAGTTATTGGATCTGTTACAGCAAGTAATTCTTTTGGAGAAATAGAACCTTCATTAAGCATATCACCTGGTTTAACTTTATCTCCAACTTGAACTTTAATCTTAACACCATAGTTTGTAGTTTGTTCATGAGTTTCTTTATCATTCTTAATAGTAACTTTAAATTTACCATTTAAGTTTTCAACGTTTGTAACTTCTCCACCAATTTCAGCAACAGAAGATTTCATCTTTGGAGTTCTTGCTTCGAATACTTCTTCAACTCTTGGAAGACCTTGAGTTATATCGTCTTCTGAAGCAACACCACCAGAGTGGAATGTTCTCATTGTTAACTGAGTACCTGGTTCACCGATAGATTGAGCAGCCATAATACCTACAGCTTCACCTATTTCAACTATATTATTAGTTGCTAAGTTTTTACCATAACATTTTCTACAAACACCGTCATGAGTTTTACAAGTAAGTGTTGTTCTTATTTCAACTTCTTCAATACCTGCTTTTATGATCTTGTCTGCTATGTTATCAGTTATATATTCATTTTTATCAATAATAACATCTTTAGTTTCTGGATTAATAACTTTCTTATTAGTATATCTACCAACAATTCTGTTTCTTAAACTTTCAATAACACTTCCATCTTTATCATTAATAAATGCTCTAACTGTAACACCTTGAATAGTACCACAGTCTTCTTCTTTAACTACAACGTCTTGAACAACATCAACAAATCTTCTTGTTAAGTATCCAGAGTTTGCAGTCTTTAATGCAGTATCAACGATACCTTTTCTGTTACCATGTGCTGATAAGAAGTATTCTGAAACATCCATACCTTCTTTAAAGTTAGAAGTAATTGGAATTTCAACCGCTTTACCATTTGGTTTAGCAATTAATCCACGCATACCAGCCATTTGTCCAAATTGTCCCATAGATCCACGGGCACCAGAATTCATCATCATGAATACTGGATTATCACCATTTTGTTTAGAAATTTCTGATAACTCACTTTGAACATCTGCAGTAGCCTTATTCCAGATTTCTACAACTTTATTATATCTTTCTTCATCAGTTATTAAACCTCTTGAATATTGTTTAGTAACTTGTTCAACTTTCTTTTTACCTTCATCTATAATTTCTTGTTTATGCTCACTAGTCATAATATCAAATGCTGACATAGTAATACCAGATTTAGTTGCATATTTGAATCCTAAATCTTTTAGTCTATCAAGCATTATAGAAGTTTCAGTAGTCTTATATCTTTTAAATACTTGTTCAATGATGGCTTTAATACTCTTCTTAATAATACCATCATTTATAGGTAAGTTTTTAATAGCTTGTTTATAATCTCCACCCATCTTAACAAAATATTTATCTGGAGTAGTTCCTTCAATATTTTCTTTACTTCCTTCATTAATATATTGGAATGTATCTGGGAAGATTTCATTAAATTTAATCTTACCTACAGTAGTTATTAAATATTTATCTTTTTGAGTATCTAAGAATACTTTATGTCTAAATGAATTTACAGGAACAACAATTCTTGTATGAAGATCAATTTCTCTTCTTTCATAAGCCATTAAAGCTTCATTTGGGTTTTTAAATACTCTACCTTCTTCATCAGAAAGTTTTTCCATAGTTAAGTAGTAATTACCTAAAACCATATCTTGTGATGGAGTAACAACTGGTTCTCCTGAAGATGGTTTTAAGATATTTCCTGATCCTAACATTAATATCTTAGCTTCTGCTTGAGCTTCATTAGATAGAGGAACGTGTACAGCCATTTGGTCTCCATCGAAGTCTGCGTTAAACGCTGGACATGATAATGGATGTAATCTAATAGCTTTACCATCGATTAGTTTAGGTTCAAATGCTTGAATACCTAGTCTATGTAATGTAGGAGCTCTGTTTAATAATACAGGATGTCCTTTAATTACTTCTTCAACTATATCCCAAACTCTATCATCTTGGTTTTCTATCATTCGCTTAGCAGCTTTTATATTGTGACATATTTCTTTTTCAATTAAACCTCTAATTACATGTGGTTTAAATAATTCTAGTGCCATTTCTTTAGGAATACCACATTGATACATCTTAAGATTTGGTCCTACAACGATAACTGAACGTCCTGAATAGTCAACACGTTTACCAAGTAAGTTTTGTCTAAATCTACCTTGTTTACCTTTAAGCATAGAACTTAATGATTTTAAGGCTCTATTACTTGGTCCAGTAACGTTTCTACCTCTTCTACCATTATCGAATAAAGCATCAACTGCTTCTTGTAGCATTCTCTTTTCGTTTTGAACGATAATAGAAGGAGCACCTAATTCTAATAATTTCTTTAAACGATTATTTCTATTAATAACTCTTCTATATAGATCATTTAAATCAGATGTAGCAAATCTACCACCATCTAATTGAATCATAGGTCTTAGTTCTGGTGGAATAACTGGAATACAATCTAGTATCATCCATTCAGGTCTATTTCCTGATTTATCAAATGCATCTAATATTTCAAGTCTCTTTAATAATCTAACTCTCTTTTGTTCTTGAGCACCTTCTAATTCTTGTTGAATCTTAGCTATTTCGGCTTTTATATCAACTTCCATAAGAAGTTTCTTAATAGCTTCAGCACCCATTCCAGCTTCAAATCCATCACCATATTTTTCATAATAAACTCTATATTCTTTATCAGATAAAGTTTGTTTCTTTTCTAGTGGTGCATTTCCTGGATTAATAACAACATAACTTACGAAGTATAAAACTTCTTCTAGGTCTCTTGGAGACATATCTAGAACTAATCCCATTCTAGAAGGAACTCCTTTAAAGAACCAAATATGTGAGACAGGTGTAGCTAGTTCAATGTGTCCCATTCTTTCTCTTCTAACTTTAGAAGAAGTAACTTCTACACCACATCTATCACAAATAATATCTTTATATCTTAATCTTTTGTATTTTCCACAAGAACATTCATAATCTTTAGAAGGTCCGAATATCTTTTCACAGAAAAGACCGTCTCTTTCAGGTTTTAATGTTCTATAGTTTATTGTTTCTGGCTTTTTAACTTCACCATAAGACCATGATCTTATTTTTTCAGGAGAAGCAATGGAAATTCTTATACCTTCAAATCTATTTGCATCCATTATTCTTCATCCCCTTCCATATCATCAAAGTCTTCTTCAAATTCTTCTTCAGTTTCCTCTGTTTCTAATTCTTCTTCAGTAACTAAAGTTGTATTTACTTTTTGATCTTCTTCTGGCTTTTTAATACCTATATCTATATTATCGAAAGAAGTATTATTCTCTTCTTTATTTTCTTCCTTTTCTAGTTCAGTAATACCAATATATTTACCTGATTCATCAAGCATTGATATATCTAAACCTAAAGCTTGGAATTCTTTAACTAATACTCTAAAGCTTTCTGGTATTCCAGCTTGATGTATTGGATTTCCTTTAACTATGTCTTCATATACTTTAACTCTTCCTACAACATCATCTGATTTAACAGTTAAGATTTCTTGAAGTACATTTGAAGCACCATATGCATATAATGCCCAAACTTCCATTTCTCCAAATCTTTGTCCACCAAATTGAGCTTTACCTCCAAGAGGTTGTTGAGTAACTAATGAGTATGGTCCAGTTGATCTAGCATGTAATTTATCATCAACCATGTGGTCAAGTTTAATCATATACATAACTCCAACTGCAACTTTATTATCAAATGGTTCACCAGTTCTACCATCATATAGAGTAGTTTTACCATCTGGACTCATCTTAGCTTCTTTCATCATATCTTGGATATCTTCTATTGTTGCACCATCAAATACTGGTGTAGAACAATAAACTCCAAGATTCTTAGCAGCCATACCTAAGTGTAATTCTAGAACTTGTCCTAAGTTCATACGAGAAGGAACACCTTGTGGGTTTAATAAGATATCAACTGGTCTTCCATCTGGTAAATAAGGCATATCTTCTTCAGGTAATACTAATGAAATACATCCTTTGTTACCATGACGTCCAGCCATCTTATCTCCAACTTGGATCTTTCTCTTTTGAATTATATAAACTCTTATTTCTTTACTAACACCAGAAGGTAATTCTTCATTATCCTTCTTAGTATATACTTTAATATCGTGAACGATACCATCAACACCATGTGGAACACGTAGAGATGTGTCACGAACTTCTCTTGTTTTTTCACCGAAGATAGCATGTAATAATTTTTCTTCTGAAGTAAGTTCAACAACTCCCTTTGGAGTAACTTTACCTACTAAGATATCATTTTCTCTAACTTCAGTACCTATTCTAATAATACCATCAGCATCTAGATTCTTAACTGCATCTTCTGATACATTAGGAATATCTCTAGTAATTTCTTCTGGTCCTAATTTAGTATCTCTACATTGAATAGAGAAACTTTCTATATAGATTGATGTAAATGCATCATCTTTTACTAATCTTTCATTTAATACAATAGCATCTTCATAGTTATATCCTTCGAATGTAGTAAATGCTACTGTCATGTTTTTACCTAATGCTAATTCACCTTTATCTGTACTTGGTCCATCAGCAATTATCATATCTTTCTTAACTTTGTCTCCAGCCTTAACTATTGGTTTTTGATGATAACATGTATAGTTATTTGAACCTTCATAGTTCATTAATGTATAAACATCTTTTTTACCACCAGTAGTTTTAACTATAATTTTCTTACCATCAGCGTATTCAACTACACCGTCAGCCTTACAAACTATAGTAGCTCCAGAATCTCTAGCAATCATGTATTCAACACCAGTACCAACAAATGGAGCTTCTGGTTTTAATAATGGTAATGCTTGACGTTGCATGTTTGCACCCATTAATGCACGGTGAGCATCATCGTGATCTAGGAATGGGATACATGATGCAGTAACTGATATAATTTGTTGAGCAGAAACATCAATATAGTTAACTTCTTCAGTCTTAGCTATAATATTTTCACCTTTAAATCTTGCAGCTACTTCTTTATCAACTATTTTATTACCATCCATTTTAACTGTTGCTTGTGAAATAACATAATCTAATTCTTCATCAGCAGTTAAATAATCTATTTGTTCTTGTAATACACCATTTTTAACTTGTCTATATGGAGTCATTATAAATCCATATTCATTTACTTTTGCATAGTTAGCAAGTGATGTAATTAATCCGATGTTTGGTCCTTCTGGTGATTCGATAGGACAGATTCTACCGTAGTGTGAGTCATTAACGTCACGCACTTCCATGGCAGCTCTTTCTCTTGATAATCCACCTGGTCCTAAACTAGATAATCTTCTCTTGTTAGTTAATTCTGATATTGGGTTAATTTGATCCATGAATTGAGAAAGTTGTGAACTTCCAAAGAATTCTTTAATAACAGCAGTAATTGGTCTGATATTAATTAATGCTTTTGGAGTAGCATCAGCTTCTTCAATAGTAGTCATTCTTTCGCGAATAACTCTTTCCATTCTTGTAACACCAATTCTGAATTGGTTTTGAATTAATTCACCAACTTGTTTAACTCTACGATTTGATAAATGGTCTATTTCATCTATATGACCTATTCCTTGTAATAAGTTTAGATAATATGAAACAGATGCATATATATCAGAAATAGTTAATCTCTTTTCAGTTATACTTGGATCATTACCAATTATATTAATAACCTTATCTTTATTATTAGGAGAATATACTTTAACAACTTGTACTTTGTTATAAGTATCTAATTCTTCATTTATATTAACTTCTACTATGTTTAATCCATCTAATAATAATGGTTTTAATTTATTATAAACTTCTCTATCTATTTCTGTTCCTTTAGGGAATAATACTTTCTTACCAGATTTATCTTTAATATCTTCAGCAAGTGTTAAACCAAATATTCTATCTAAAACATTTAATTTCTTATTATATTTATATCTACCAACCTTAGATAGATCATATCTAAATGCATCAAAGAATCTTGTAATTAAATGGTTCTTTGCTGAATCTAGAGTTGCTGGTTCACCTGGTTTTAATTTTTCATATATTTCTATTAATGCTTCATCTGTTGTAGAAGTTGAATCTTTTTCCATTGTATTTAATAAATATTCATCTTCACCATATAAATCAGCTATATCAGCATTACTAGATAAACCAAATGCTCTTAAGAATGTAGTAACAGTTACTTTTCTGTTTCTATCAATCTTAACATCAACACCATCTTTACTATTTAGTTTATATTCTAACCAAGTCCCTCTATTAGGAATAATTTGAGATGTAAATACATTTCTACCATTCTTATCTGTCTCAACTCCATAATAAACAGATGGAGATCTAACTAATTGAGAAACAATAACTCTTTCTGCACCATTAATAACGAAAGTTCCACTTTCGGTCATTATTGGCATATCACCAAAGAATAATTCTTGTTCCTTAACTTCTCCAGTCTCATTATTAAATAGTCGAGCCTGTACCTTTAAAGGAGCCACATAAGAGGTCTTTCTTTCTTTACACTCTTTAATTGTGAATCTTGGTTCATCTAAAGAATAATCAGTAATTTCTAAAGATAAAGTTCCTGCGAAGTTATCTACTGGGAAGATTTCATCCAATACTTCTTTGATTCCTTCTTCAATAAACCATGCATAAGATTTCTTTTGAATTTCAAGCAAATCCTTTAATTCTAATGAGTTTGGAATTCTTGAAAAATCTCTTCTTTCACGGTCTTTACATACTTTTTTTGTTTTATATGCCACTATATCTTCACCCCTAACAATAATATTCAAAGAACATGCCCTCAAAAAGCCAAAAAGAGGACATAGTACCAATTTAAAATACTACCAAAATATTAAAATAATGTCAACATTTTTTTATTTTTTTTGTAAAAAAAATGAAAATTATGTAAATTTTCACTTTATTTGACCTTTTATGATCCAAAACCCCTTAATTTTATCTATAATTTCAAAGTTAAAAATGTCACTATTATCACTAATTAATGACTTAGCGCCTTGATCTTTTCTTATTACTAGCCATATCTCTCCATTATCATTTAAATGATTGATAGATTCCCTTATTATTTCATATATTTTAGATTTACCAGCATGTATCGGTGGATTAGTAATGATCATATCATATTTACCATCTACATTAGAATATATATCACTATTAAAAACATTAGCTTTTATATGATTTTTCTTAAGGCCCATTTTAGTTAAATTTATTGCCCTATTATTAACATCCACCATATCCACATTTTCTTTTCCACTAAGTAGCAAAAAGAACCCGATTGGTCCACAACCACATCCTACATCAAGAAATGAGTTTTTATTAGTAATATCAATGTTTTCAAGTAGTACTCTAGTGCCAAAATCTAGTCCCTTTTTATTAAAAACTCCATTATCAGTATAAAGATACATATTTATATCTTTTATCTGCACAAAGAATTCCTTTATTTCACTGTCAAGTTTTTCGTTGTTATCAAAATATTGATTCATAAAATCACCTAAATTAATTATATAAAAAAAAGACTAGTTTATCTAGTCTTTTGTTTAATCTTTATTCTTCTCCAATTATATACACCATATATATCATTAATTAATAATAATACTGGACATATTAATACTGGAATAATACTAAGATTTCCATTAAATACCGGTATACTCCATAATACTATTAAAATAATATCATTTATTATAAATCCTATAAACCCATATTCACTTCTTCTAGCAGTCAAATATGTAGCAATTATACTAGCTACCACACTAATTGTGCTAACTAATAAATTACTAGTATTAAATGTTTTTAATAAATAGTAATATCCAAAAAACATAATTGCTTGTGATATTAATACTAATATTATTTCTTTTTTTGTTATACATTTTATTATAACTATTTTTTCATTGTCTTGATGTCTAATCCAGTTAACTAAACCTACTACCATTAATGGTAAAGTGCAGCAAAGTGCAATAACCATTTCACCATAATAAGTATTACTGTATGAAACATATGCATAAAAGAAAGTACTTATTATTCCTATAATATAACAAGAATATTTTCCTTTTGCTAATAATAAAGCAGTCCAGAAATATAATAATGCATATCCTAAATCAATCCATGTTCCTTTAAACACAAACGAAACTAAAGCTGCTGCCAATGTACCTAGAAATAAAAATAATTTTTCAAATAAATTCCATCCTTTAAACATATTTACCTCTTCTTAGAAATAGTTTTACAGTTAACAATATGGTATTCGTGTTCTAAATCTCCACCAAGTGGCATAATGAATTCTTCACAATATGTTAATTCATCTAATACTATTATTTTTGCACCTGGTTGTAGTTTTTCATAGAATTTTTCATTAATAAAAAATGTTCCAAGTCCATCACCAGAATCACTAGATGCCCGCATAATTTAAATGATTTACTTCCTTCAAATTCTTCCTTATATATTCTTGCAAATCTATCTTCTACCGGCAGGAATAATTTGAATTCTTTATGATATAATTGATTATCTAATAATCCACCATAAATACCATTTCTAACTATAAAACAATCATTATCAGTCTTACTTATAGTTCAATCTATCTAATGTGCTTAAATAGCTCCACAAACATTTATAAATCTAAACTTATATCCATTATAACATACATCACGTTGGACATAAAGCATTAGTATTTTAATAATCTGAAATTTATGTCATCTCTTTAAAATTAATATCAATATATATCTTTATTTTCCTTATCTATTATGTTTTTTAATTTCATTTCATACATTTCAATTAGTTCTTCAGTATCACCATATTTATCACCATATTCTTCTCTTTCACTGAGAGCAAACAAATAATTTCTATATAGTATTAGCATATCTTTCATCTTTATCACCCTAATACAATATACTATTTTTTAATAATACATTTTAATACAAAATAACTCACATAAGTGAGTTTTCTATTTATAAAGTGAATATAATATTGCAATAATAAGTAATCCTGCAATAATTGTTACAATAGAAATTAATATAATACTAACAAACCCTTCACTTGATGATCCAAGTTTATATGTCTTTATTCTTTCAATATCATAATTAGCATTTTCTTGTTTCATTATTAATCCGTTTTTTGCCATTTTAAGACCCATTTTTCTTAATTTATTTAGCATAGATTTCTGATTAGATAAAACCATTTCTATTTCTTCATTTCTAGTTTTTCTCTTTCTATCAAGTTTCCTTTTGACCTCAGGATTAGATAGATCTCCTTTTTCAGTAATTCCTAATATTTCTTCATTAAGGGCATGTCTCTTTTCTCCTGCCTGAAATTCACAATTTTCAATTGATGAAACTAGATAATTATCCACTTCAACCGCAGATTCTTCTGGTCTTAAATCCTTGTCTATATTACTTTCTATTTGTGATATAACATAATCTTCCATATTTGTTTCAAAAGGCAATGCTGATTCTTGATGTTTTTTATATGCTTCTTGAAGTTTTTTATTATTTTTTCTTGCTTCTACAGGATCATAATTCTCATATATAATTTTATCCTTTACCATTCTTTCTATATCTATTACAAGTTCTTCAGCAGTTCCTGCTCTTTTAAATGCTTTTGGCTTATGGGCATCTACACCTCTAATAACTTTTAATCCTTCTATCTTTGCAGCTTCTCTCCAAAATAAAGGATGAGGATAATGATAACATCCATCTGATAAAACTCTATTACTTGATGCTTGAGACAAATTTATTTCAATAGGAATACCCATATCTCTTGCTGCTTCACAAATCATTCTACTTGCTATAATTGCATTTTCTTCAAATTTCTTTTTATCTTCTTTGCTCTTAATTTTATCCCTATATCTCATAAAAAAGTCAGGATGAGCTACTATATCAAATAAACCGCTTTCTATTCCCATACAAACCATTTTTGCATATATTAAAGGATATTCTGGGGTTTCAGGGTTTATTCTTCCTAAACCATTAATAACAAAATGTTGGCCTAAAATCATATAGTCAACTTCTTCCCTTAATTCGCCAAGAAAACCTTCTTTCATCGGATCAAATTCAGCTTCATACCCAACTAAAATTTTCATTTCTGGATGTGATGACTTTAATTCATTTATTGATCTTACATATTCCTCTTTTTCAGAGAAAAGCATTCTTTTATTCTCATCAGGCAAAATTAATGGTGGATTTGGAATATGCTCTGTAAAACCTAACATAGTTATACCCATATTTTTAGCTGCTTCAAGCATCTCTTCGTCACTAACAAATTGTGAATGACCAGATCTAAAAGTGTGTGTATGATAATTAAAGTTTTGTCTAAAGTCCCCTTCACCCTGATTTATAACCAATGTATCTAATTTTTCTTTAACAAAATCATTTAATTCATCCTTGATTTCACTAATGCTTTTAGGAGAATCCATATAACTATCTAGCATATTTGATTCTTCAATAGATACCTTATATCCATGTCTAGCAAGTACTCTTTTAACAAGTTCGATAAAATCTTTTAATCCGCTCTTATCTTCCATATTAATACCCTATTCTTTATTATATTATATCATGGATTATTTATAAAAATACTGACTAATTATTTACTTTACATATAAAAACGAAAAAATAATTATAATTACTATTTTTATGATAGAATAATAATATACTAGGAGTGATTATATGATAGTAAATATTGTATTGTTAGTATTTGGTTTCGTTTTATTAATAAAAGGTGCAGATATATTTGTTGATGGTGCTTCATCAACAGCACAAAACTTCAAAGTACCAAAAATGTTAATAGGATTAACAATTGTAGCATTTGGTACTTCTGCTCCAGAATTTGCTGTATCGATGCAAGCTTTAGCTTCTGGAAGCACTGACATGGTACTTGGAAATGTTATTGGTAGTTGTATTTTAAACATTTTATTAATAATTGGAATTGGTGCTATGATCAAGCCAATAAAAATAAAAGATAATACTGTAAAAAAAGAATTGCCAATTGCACTTTTAATTTCTTCATTACTTACAGTTATTATGTTAGATGTTAAACTAGGAAATGGTTTATTAAATCAAATAACTAGATCTGATGCAATTGTAATTCTATTATTCTTCTCAGTATTTGTTTACTATCTAATAGCTTTAGCTAAACAAAATAAAGAACAAAATCAAGAAGAAAAACCAAAATTTGGTTTTATAAAATCATTTATATTCGTTGGTTTAGGATTAGCAGGGATAATTATTGGTAGTGATTTTGTTGTAGATAATGCAGCTGCTATTGCAAAAACACTTGGATTAAGTGAAAGAATAATATCTCTTACTATAATAGCATTTGGTACTTCTTTACCAGAACTAGTGACTACTATAGTATCATCTAAAAAGGATGAACAAGACATATTAGTAGGGAATATAATCGGAAGTAATATATTTAATATCTGTATTGTATTAGGAATACCTGTTGCAATATTTGGTACTATTACTCCACAAAGTTTTTCATATATTGATTTAATAATGTTAGTTGGTTCTGCATTATTCCTATTCATAGTATCTAAAACAAAAAAACAAATATCAAGATTCGAAGGATTCTTAATGCTACTAGCATTCGTTATATATTATTTCTTAATATTCATAATATAAAAAACTCACTTAAGTGAGTTTTTTTATATGGTATTGATTATATCTAATGTACCTATTTTATTTTCTTTAATATATTTTATAGGTTGTTTTATAAAATTTAAATGTCTTAATTTATCATCCATATCATTGAAGACTTCTTCTATATCACACCAACTATTATTTTCATGTTATACTCTCCTTTTGTTTTAATACAATCACTTCTTAATTATGCAAAAAAAGGAACAAATTTTCTATATTTGTTCCTTTAAAATTCATTTAAAGCATTTATTTTATCTTGTTTTATACGTTCTGCTAACTTATTTTCCACAACATTGCTTATATTTCTTGCCACTGCTACATGGCTTTTATTCTGGGTATATTCTACTACACTGCCGAGCATTTTATCCCATTATTTCGAACATTTTTACACTTAGTAGCACTCAAATTCACTCAGCACTACTAGCAGAACGTATGTAATAACGTATGTGAAATTAAATATATTATTGATATTTATTAATATAGTATTCTAATATTATTCTATCTCTTAAAACCACAAATTTAGTTGAATAAACTGATTCATAATCAGACTTTACCAATTTATCATAACATTCAGTTATTAATTTCAATGCTTTTTGAGGTGTTTCCCATAATAATTCAGCACCCTCATCTTTTTCTTTTTGAGTAATATGTAATTGTTTTGTATCTTCTATTACTTTTCCATAAAACACATTTGAAATTTGTTTAAAATTAGATTGGCATTTATACTCCTCGGTAATACCTAATTCTTCTATAATTTCAACAATGCAACCGGTTTCTTCTAAAACTTCTCTTTTAAATGCTTCTTCTGGTGTTTCATCATTTTCGATTCCTCCGCCTGGAAGCTTATATTCGTTTTTATTAGTTTTATTAAATATTGCAATTTTTCCATCATCTCTAATAACAATTCCTCTTGCACCTAATCTTGTTTTGGGATTATTAATTTCGATGTAATTTTCTCCTATATCATTATCCGTTATTTTACAAATTATATTCATTATTATTCATTCCTTTATTTAAATTATTTTATCATTATTCTTATTTTTTTTCAATACTTACCCATACCACAGTGGCAGTGGTACATATATTCTGTAACCTCTGAAAATATTGGTTTTTAGATTTCAAAAAGCAATGTACATACGTTTTATATACGTTCTCACAACGTATGTAATAACGTATGTAAAAAATAGTCTTGTGAATGTTATAATAAAAAGCCCTTAATTTAAGGGCTTTACAAGTCTTATTTCTTCCACAACAATTTTTATACTTTTTACCACTGCCACATGGATGCGATGTTTAGTAATTCTGAGATTTTAGATATCATCTAAAGCCCTTTAAACCACGCCGTTTTCCGTTAATTCACATTAAATCATATTTTGCAAAACTCTGCTAAAACGTAGATAAAAGCGTAGATAGTTTTATATTTTTTCAAAGTAATAAACATTTTCTGGCAACTGTAATTTTTCAAAAATTCTTGTTTTTATAAACTTTCCACCAAGATGTTTATAAAATTCATTTGATGGATTTCCATCCAAACAACCAATAACCATTTTGTCAAAATTCATTGACTTTAATTCTTGAATTCCTGCATCAATTAATTTTTTACCATACCCATGTCCTTTGTATCCATTAATAATATATACCGCATGAATTTCACCACAATTTTCATAATCTGTTTCATCACTTGAACCAACATTTATAAATCCTACTACTTTATCATCAACTTCTAAAACAAATTGATGATTTTCTTTTTCATTAAAATTGCTAAAAGAGTTCTTGGCCCTTTCTTCTTCGTTAGTATATAAGTTGTCCAAAAATTCATCAGGTACTATTCCTCTATATGTTTCGTTCCAAGCAACCGTTACAACGTGTGCAACATCAGCGCAATCTTTTCGTTCTTTTTTTCTAATAACGTAATTCATTTGGATCAACTCCTGTATTAATTATATCATATTATTTACCAATACCACTCTCGAAGTAAACAAGTGCTGATTTTTCCTTATATTATTAGGTATTTATCAGATTTTTCAAAAGTTGTTAAGTGTAGATAAAGTGTAGATAGTGCTGTAATTTTTACAATTTATACCATTTTTACAAAAAAGAAAAGCTCGCGTCTTCCCTTATTTTATGCGGGTTTGCGAGCTTATTTACCACAACATTGTTTATATTTTTTACCACTGCCACATGGCCTTTTGTATTGGGGATTTTGGGAGCTTTTGGGAGCACTTGGCTCGTTAATTCGGCACTTGGTTGCACTTGGGAGCACTCCGTAGCACTCGGCAAACCTAGCAGAACTTATCTAAAAACTTATCTAAAATAAATTAAATTTTAATTAATTACAATTTCTTATAGTCGTTTTCAGCAACTTCAATTTTGCCCAAATCTTTTTCCTCAAATTCAATTAATCCCTTTACTATTTTTCCGTTTTTAAACTGCCCTTTTACTACTAAGTTAGTTCTTTCAGGTATATCCTCTTTTTGAAGTATTCTTTTTATTCTTACCGCTGTTTTATCAATCAAATCATCACTATTAACATAAATCTTTTTTGTCTCATCTGATTTGTAATAATAATATATTCCATCACCATGTGGTAAATATTTTTTTACATTTCCTTTATAAACCATTCCACCATTTCGATAAAATTTGTTATTTGAATAAAAAATCGGCTCATATATTTCTAATACTCCAATGCCATTATCGACATAGCATTCATTATTATATTTTTTATAAATAATAACTTGACCCTTTTTATTTTTTATTTGCAAAATCATTTCACCATAGTTGATTATCTTATTATAATCATAATTAAGTTCTTTTCTAAGTTTTGATAATATAAGAACTACTTGTGGATTTAATAACAAATCAGTATCTACTATATTGTTCAGTTCTTCTATTTTTTCAATTTTCATATTCATATCAAACAAATTTTTATAAACCCATTTTATAACTAATTTTTCGGTATTACTATTCTTATTTCTGTTTAAATAGTTTCTAATAGTCTGATCAATTTTCCTAATCAATTCAATATCATTTTCATCTAACACTTCATTGCTTATATTATATACATGCTTCATAAAATCTTTATTATAATCTAAGTTATGATAGTCTTCTTTATCATTAAAAACAATTTTTTTTGTATATAAAATTATTTCATTTAAATAATCATATACTGCGCAAATAGATTCATATTTGTGCCTATTTTTTTCCATGCAATTTTGCTGATTAATTCTTTTAGACAAATTATAAATATTATAACTAATTAGTGATGTTACTATTATACTAATGTAAGCTAATATGTCACTTCTATTTTCATAATGAGACAACTCAAGAAAAGTAATCGATTTACTTATAATTCTCTTTATAAACATTTCATAAAATATTAGAATAATTAATCCTACAATTAGAATCCATTTTATTGCTTTCAATATTTTTTTCTGATTCATATTTTTTCCTCGCTTTAATTTATTTTTGAACAAATTGAACATTTTCTATATCCGTTAGTTCTTATATTTATAACAGCTTGCCATTCATGACCTCTTTCACACTTCCACCATACATTTTTATTACTTCCTGCTTTAATGTCTGTTGGTTTAAGATCTCCATTCTTTTCATAATTCCATTCTTTTGATATTTCAGGATGAGTAGTTGCCAAATCGTTAAATCCAGGTAGTACTTTTCTTCCAAAACAAAATGGACATTTTATTTCTTTTCTAATATTACTTACAATTTTATCCCACTCATGGCCTTTTTCACATTTTAGAAATACTTTTTTCATACTTCCGTGTGAAATTTGTTCAGGAGTAATCAATCCATTTTTAGTTGAGTCCCAATATTTTTTAATACTTGGACAATACTTAGCAATTGAATTTTCTTTTTCGGATAAGTTCATTAATTCAAGAATTTTGATTTTATCTCTTTCAATATCTATATCTACACTAATGTTTTGTTTATATTTTTTATTTATATAATCAAAAATAGATTTAATTGCTTCATTTAATTCTTTTATATCATATGGATTTATATATTTTTTTATTGAACTACTATCATATTCGAAGCAGCCTATTTCCCTTACTCTAAATAACGTAATATCATTTTTTAAACAAAGGTTATCTTTTTCTATATCTCTTTTATAATTTTTATGCCAAGCTCTACCATCATACTCTATCCCAAAGTTAAATGCTGGCAAAAATATATCAATTTCTTTTCTTCCGATTTTTTTACTATGATAACTATCAACTACATCAACAAAATATTTTTTCATGTAATAATAAATTGATCTTTCTGGAATTGATGTATGCTTTTCTATGTTACACTGTGGACAGTTAGTTCCTCTTTTTCTACCTAAGACAGTGGTATGGTAACTATGGCCTTTTGGACAAATAAACCAGTATTTATCTATATTGCTTCCGGCCATTACTTCATCTGGACCAACTTTATTCTTTTTATAATCCCATTCTTTTGCTATTTCAGGGTGTGTGGTTAGTAAATCATTTACACCTTTTAGTAGAATATTATGACTACAAATCCCACAGCCAGATCCTCTCATAACTCTTCTGGATGGACTAGACTGATATGAATGCCCCCTTGGACATTTCCACCATGTTTCTTTATCACTACCTGCTGTAACGTCTTTCATTGAAAATTTGTTTTTATCATTATCAAATTCTTCTATTATTTCTTCAAGATGATTATTAATACAATATGTATATAAATCATTAAAACCGACTAATACTTTTTTATTTGAACAGAATGGACAATTTAATCCTCGTTTTCTATCTTTCACTCTTGCATCATACGAATGGCCTTTATCACATTTCCACCAAACATTTATAGCGCTTCCTTCTGTAATGTCCGTTGGTTTAAGATTTCCATTTTTTTCATAGTCCCATTCTTTTACAATTTTAGGATTTGTTGTTGCTAAATCATTATATCCAATTAATACTTTCTTACCATCACAAATTGGACATCCAACTCCTCTTTTACGGTTAAAAGCATATGATTGGTATGAATGCTCTTTAGGACAAATCCACCATATCATTTTTTCCGCACCAGCTGTTATCTCATATGGCGAAATAGTATTTTTGGTAAAGTCCCATTCCTTTAATAATTCAGGATTAGTTGTCGCTAAATCATTATATCCTTTTAGTACTCTATGATTAGAACAAATGGGGCATATTATTTTTTCATAATTTTTCCTTTTTATTTTTGCATCATACGAATGGCCTTTATCACATTTCCACCATGCAATTTTACTGCTTCCAAGTGTTAGCTTATCTAAATTTAAATCTTTATTTTTCTCATAGTCCCAATACTTCATTAGTTCTTTATTATCTTTTAAAAGAATGCTTTTTTCCAAGAATATCACCGCTTTTCTTCTATATAAATTATACCATAAATCTTTGTCATTAATTTTGATATTACTACTTTTAGGTAATAAATTACAATTTAGATAATTTTTAGATAAGTTTTGTATTTAATTTGAAATTAATGTCTCAACATATGTTTTAGCCTTATTTTATAAGGGTTTGTGAGATTTTGATAACTTATCTAAAACTTATCTAGGACAGTGAACACGTCAGTTTTTACCTAAATATTGTAATCATAGAAAAACCCGCAATCCCTTATTTTATGCGGGTTTGCGGGCTTATTTACCACAACATTGTTTATATTTGCGTCCTGAGCCACATGGACATGGGTCATTTCTACCAACTTTTTTGACTTTTCTTGGAGTTCTAGTAGAGGTTTTATCAGAACTATTGTCCCCAGTTGGCTTTTCAACTTGCTTTCTTTCTAAGTTTTGTTTAATTTCTGCTTTTAATAAATAAATAGTTGTTTCTTTATTAATAACCGATAGCATTTGATCAAATAAATCAAATCCTTCTTTAGTATACGCTACTAAAGGATCCGCTTGAGCATAACTTCTAAGACCAATTCCTTCTTTTAGATGATCCATAGTATTTATATGTTCCATCCAGTGAGTATCTATAACTCTAAGTGCTATTACTTTTTCGAAATCATTAATTATTTCTTCTGGTAATTCACTTATTTTATTATTATATTCAGTTATAACTACATCTGTTATATATTTAATTACTTTTTCTACTGGTTCATTTATTATTTCTGATACTTTTATAAATGACTTAGATAATAGATTTTCATTCATATATTCACAGATTTCTGAACAGTCTTGTTCTGTTAAATCTTTTTGATATATTGTATGTCCTGTTACTATTTCATCAATATGTTCTTTTATTAATTTTATAATAGTATCATGAATAGATTCCCTATCAAGAATTTCATTTCTTCTTGCATACATTATTTCTCTTTGTTTACCCATTACATCATCATATTGTAATAAGTTTTTTCTTATATCATAGTTGTTTCCTTCAACCTTTTTTTGAGCTGATTCAACATTTCTAGTCATTGTCTTACTTCTTAAAGTAACAGTTGTTCCAAGCCCTGCAGATTGCATTAATTCTTTAAATCTATCAGTACCAAATCTAACCATTAAATCATCTTCAAATGATACAAAGAATTGGGAATATCCTGGATCGCCTTGTCTTCCAGAACGACCTCTCAACTGATTATCTATACGTCTTGATTCATGTCTTTCAGTACCTATAACACATAATCCACCAAGTTCTTTAACACCTTCCCCTAGTTTAATATCTGTTCCACGTCCAGCCATGTTAGTCGCTATTGTTACTGAACCTTTTTCTCCGGCTTTTGCTATTATTTCTGCTTCTCTTTCATGGTTCTTAGCATTTAATACTTCGTGTTTAATATGTTCCTTAGTAAGCATATTACTAATTAATTCAGAAGTTTCAACTGCAATTGTACCAACTAGTATTGGTTGTCCTGTTGCATGTCTCTCTTTAATTTCATTAATAATAGCAGCATATTTATCTTTCTTAGTAGCATATATTAAATCTGCCATATCTTCTCTTATTACTGGTTTATTAGTAGGTATTTCTATAACATACATGTTATAAATATCTCTAAATTCTTCCTCTTCAGTTTTAGCAGTACCAGTCATACCAGCAAGTTTATTATACATTCTAAATAAATTTTGGAATGTAATAGTAGCAAGAGTCTTTGTTTCTTCATTAATTTGAACTCTTTCTTTTGCTTCTAATGCTTGATGAAGTCCTTCAGAAAATTGTCTTCCATGCATTAAACGTCCAGTAAATTGGTCTACTATTACTACTTCACCGTTTTGTACAATGTAATCTACTTCATTGTGCATTATAAAGTTAGCTCTTAATGCTTGATTAACATGATGTACTAATGCAGAATATTTAACATCATACATATTATCAATATGATAAAATGATTCGCATTTTTTACTTCCCTCATCAGTTAAACTAATACTTTGAGTTTTTTCATCTATATTGAAATCTTCATTTTCTTTTAATTTTTCTACAAATCTTTGTGCATCTATATATTGATTAGATGTATGCATAGATCCACCAGAAATAATAAGTGGTGTTCTAGCTTCATCAATAAGTACTGAGTCTACTTCATCGACAATAGCAAAGTTTAATCCTCTTTGTACTCTTTCTTCTTTTCTAACTACCATGTTATCTCTTAAGTAGTCAAAACCAATTTCATTGTTAGTAGAATATAAAATATCTGAATTATACGCTTCTTTCTTTTCCTCTGGAGATAAATCTCTTCCATTAATACCAACTGTTAAACCTAAGAATTTAAATATTTGACCCATCCAGTTAGCATCTCTTGATGCTAGATATTCGTTAACTGTAACAATATGAACACCCTTACCAGTTAATGCATTTAAATATGCTGGCATAACAGATGTTAATGTTTTACCTTCACCAGTTTTCATCTCTGCTATATTTCCATAATGAATGGCTATAGCGCCTAATAACTGTACGTAAAAAGGATATTCTCCAATAACTCTTTTAGCAGCTTCTCTTGCAGTAGCATAAGCATCTACTAATATATCATCTAGTGTTTTACCTTTCTCTAATGCCTTCTTAAATTCTTCAGTTTTTTCTTGTAGTTCTGTATCACTTAATTTTTCATATTCTTCTTTTTTAGATTCTATTTGATCTGCTAACGCAGTAAATTTTTTCATTTCTTTATATTGATAATCAAATAATCTTTTAAATATGCTCATCTTATCACGCTCCAATAATAATTATACCAAATTACAAGCCTTAAAACAATAAAAAAACATTGATATTAAATCAATGTTATACTCTTTGATTCTTAATAAAATATATTATTAAGTAAATGATAATACCCACAAAAATTAATCCCATCAAAACAATTAATAATATATTAGATACATTATCGTTTTTATAAGAATAATCAAAACTAATATTCTTATAAGTATCACTTTTTCTAATAACCCATGTATAAGTATTATTCTTTATAGTATCTGCATTACTGTTATTAACAGTAAATGGTGTAGTTATATTAATATTTAATTTACTTATATCATAAGAATTAATAATATTTTGATTATCCTTATCATCTAATTTGAAATTGTTTTCCGCATTAATACTAATTCCAGTATTATCCCTTTTAAAATCAACATTATCAAATATTACTTTATATAATTTACTATTTAAGTAATAATCCGAAAAATTAGAATACTTTTCTTTATAATTAATGTTAACCTTACTCTTATCAATAACTATCTGATATTTATCCGGATCAATTTCTGCCTTCTCAAATAATTTGTGTGTTCTTTCATAATTATCTCTTTCATTATCAATAGATATTTTTAATTCTTCATTAACAGTTAAGTCTTTATTAAAAGTTAAATTATAATTCCCAGAACACCCAGAAAACAATAATATAAATAGTATTAGTAAAATAAACTTATATCTTTTCATTATTTCACCTCAATTACAAAATATCTTAAAGCCTTACTATTGATTTCATCAAATGAATATACTTTACTATTTTGATCTCCATCAATTATACTACCATAACCAATAGTATTACTTGGGCAAAAATAAGATTCATAATGATCATTCGGATTAATAATACTATAAAAATTATCATTATTTTTATTATATATAACTATATAATCTTTTTCACATCCAAAATTATTATCTTCATCATATTTATTTGTTGTTTCTACTAATATACTTTTTCCATCAGATAAATATTCATCTATTTCTGAACCAGATATACCTATTTTTCTATAAGAATATCTATCACCTAGTTTATTAAAAACTGTATCAAAATCAAATCCATTATCGCAATCAATCATTTTGTTATCATCTAAATATGTAATTGCATCCATTTCATTAATATCAATACCATAATAATCTGCTATTAATGTAATAATACCAGTTATACTATCTCCATAATTATTCATATAACTTTTTGTATCACATGTTAATAGAACATTTTTAAGTGGTTTATAATTTAAACTATAATAGTATGTTTTTTCATTATCCCTTTTAGTATATTGTTCATTAGAATAAACTGCTTCATAATAAGTATCTGGATTTTCACTAATTACCTTAGTCTGAGTATTATTTTTTAAATATAAAAAACTAGAATTATTAACGCATCCATTACCTGCTAATTTTAAAATAATTAATATAACTACAAAAAATATATTGAGAAAGCAAACTACATTAAATAACTTATGTCCCCTTTTATATAAAAAGTATAAAAGAACTGGTATAACTACTAAGATAAATATTTTTAATATTAAGAAAATAACTCGAACAGAATTTCTATCGCACATATTATTCTCCCCCTATATTAGTAAATTCATCACCATCAAAATTATATAATTCATAATAATCAGGGCCATATTCACTCATGAATTTTCCAACCACAAATTCATAATCATCATCATTATTAAAATCAATCAAATTATTAAATACTAAGCTAATGCTATTAACACCACTATTCTCGCTTTCTTCTCTAGCAACAAGTATATATTTATTATCTCTTTTCATAAATACAAAGCTCTTATACTCATCTTCATCATCAATTAGACCAACTGAATATATATATTCATCATTGCCATCATCATCTATATCTATATTATTAATATAAAGATAACTAAGTTCTACATTAGATGAAAGAATAATGCTATTAGAACTTGCAAATTTGTATACATCTTCTAAATCACTACTATCAATCCTATTATTAGGTTTTATTTTTATTGATATATCTTTAGTATGAGCAATTAAACAATTATTAAATGAAAGAAGGTCTCCATTATCTGTATGTGCAAAATAATTGTTTTCAACACCTGTAGAAGAATCAGCATCAGAAACCAGATATCCATCTATAAACTCATCTCTAAAATAAATTTTTGTTTTTTGCTTTCTTATTTTTTTATCTTCATTATAAATAGATATTTTTTTGTCTTTAATATATACTTTTGTACTGCTTCCAAGAAATACAGTACGATTATATTTTTTACCCTTTGGAACAAAAAGAATAATACTAATAATTAAATAAAACATAATTAATGAAATTAATAATATGAAAATTGTTTTTTTATTCTTTATCATATTTTACCTCACTAGCTTCCATTATATCTTAGTGCACCATATAAATGCTTTGTACTACCCTTAGTCCAAAAATTTACTGCCCCCATTTTTATCCAATTTGATGTGCCATGGTCATATTGTTTACCATCACCTGCATATACTGCAACATGCCCAATATGTACTGTTTTCCCGTTAATTACTGGTGGAGGTGTTACGGTATTACATTTATCATAACATTCATATATAAGTACATCCCCAGGTAATAAATCTTTGTCATTTGTAGTTTGAATAAAAGACCATCCTTTTCTTAGCAAAAATGTAGTCATACCTGGAGCACTATGAATAAAATCTTGCTTTAATTCTGATTCATCATATATTTTTGCGTTATACAAAGATGCGCTTACTAGTGTAGCACAACAAACTTGTTTTGCAGAATTTTTTGTGGTATAAGCATTTTTTACTGTCGACATACATCCATATGTAAAACCATGATTTTTCGCAAATTCCGCATTTTCTTTTGCAGCTTCTGCTATTGCCATTCCTCCGCTTCCGTAATTATATCCACCATATGTGCCACTTACTTCTCCTGATGTAATTTTAGGCATTAAATCTATTTCTTCATAGCAAATATAGCTACCATCTAAACTATATGGTGTTAAAGAGAATAAACTTCTAACTATAAAAGGAGTCAAATATAATAATAAAAATGCTGCTAATCTTTTAAAGAAATTATTTCTATGTTTCTTATTTTCTTCAGGATTAGATCCAGTTAATATTTTAAAGAAATCTAAACTACCAAATATTATTAATATAAACGGAGCACTTATATAAAAGAAATTCATTACTAAATCAGAATACTCTTTTAATTTTGAACCAAATTCATTAGAACAGTTATCCTCATTAGCACTGATAATAGCAGATAAATCTATTGAAGGACATACCTTATCTTCATTATATTGAAATATCCTTTCTAATGCATTTGTTTTATTTACTTTAATAATATTACATTTAGTCATTAATTTATCATCAGTAGCATTATCACAATCTAATTGTGTATATGCATCATTTAATGTTTCTAAATCATTAACTGCATCTTGCACATCAGAACATGTTGCTTTAGGATCAGCACTTACTGAAAAAGGTATAAATAACAAAATAAAAAATAAAATAAATACTAATTTTTTTATTCTTTTCATATTAACCTCATTATAGAATTATTATATATTAAACAAAGAAAAAAGTCTAGAAAATCTAGACTATTTAGTTTCAATAATACCGTAGTTACCATTTCTTCTTTTGTATAGTACACATATATTATCAGTATCAACATCTCTATATACAAAGAATGTATGACCAAGAAGTTCCATTTCTAAAATTGCTTCTTCTTCATCAATTGGTTTTAACTCTACTTTCTTTCTTTTTACTACTTTTTCTTCATCATAAAATTCATCTTCTAAAGTAGTTTCGAAATCCTCAATTAAAGTTTTATTATTTCTTTTATTTATTTTATCTTTATTCTTTCTAATTTGTCTTTCTAATTTATCTACTACACTATCAATAGCAGCATATAAATCATCATCAAACACTTCATTTCTAAGTGTAAATGAACTTGTAGGTATTGTTACCTCGATTTTTTGTTTTCTTCCTTCTTTTTTTGTAACAATAGTTGCAGTAATGTCAGCATTATTAAAATACTTATCTAACCTAGCAAGTTTAGATTCTATATAATCCTTAATAGATCCAGTATTATCGCCATGAATTATATATTTCATTTAACCATCTCCTTTAATATATTATACTATATTTAAATAACTGGAGAAAGTTCTTTTACCGGTTTTACGTCAATTGCTTGTAAACCTTTATCTGTTTTTATAAGCTTATATTCAACCTCTTCTCCTTCAGATAAAGTTCTATATCCATCTATTTTTATAGATGTATAATGAACAAATATATCTTCCTTCCCATTAATAAAACCATACCCTTTTTCATTATTAAACCACTTTATTATTCCTTTTGACATATTTTATTCCTCCTTCTTGATGTCTATCTAATAATAACTCATTATTTATAACTTTTTTATTTTTTTCGTACCAAAAAATTCGACATATTTTTCACTCAATTTTAATTAACAAAGTTTGCACAAAATATTTATCATTATATTCAGTCAATAATTCTAAACCTTTATTTTTATTAATTATTTCTTTTACGAGTTTTAAACCAAACCCATGACCTTTACCTTTTGAAGAAATGCATTTTTTATTTATATTATTATATGTATTAGAAATTGTAATAACTATATATTTATCATCTTTATTAAAATCTAATATAACCTCTTTTTCTTTTGCCTCTAACGCTCCGTCAATTGCATTATCTATTAAAACCCCAAATATTTTTGTAATACTATTATAAAAACGAACACTTAACTTTTCCATATATTTACTTATATCAGTGGAACAATATAAATAATATTTAATCTTCTTATCTTTTATTTCACATATTTTATAATAAAGTAATTCTTTTAATCCACCATTTGGAAAATTTGATAATTGTCTTATTCTATAGTTCTGGTTTTTATTTTGATCATCAATAATTATATTTAAATAATCTTTTAACCTATCTTTATTATTAATATATCCTTTTAAAACTAATAATTGATTATTATATTCATGATTTCTTTTTCCCTGTTCATCAATTGTGTTTTCATACTCAACAATGCATTTTAATAATTTATTATTCTTATTACTTAATATATGAATATAATATACAAGTTTCAATATAATAATGGATAATAATGAAGTCATAAGAACAAGAAAACTATATATATCCATAATGTTTTCAAACATATTATTTTCAATATACCTAAGAATAGAAATTATAATAATAATTAAATTTGTTAATAATAATATTTTGATATTACGTTTTAACTCACTAATAAAGAAATAATAAAAAATAATTAGTATTTCTAAAATAATGGTAATAAATAAAGTAATATTAATAAATGTCATAAAAAATCATCCTCTCTTTTTTTAGTGTCATAGAAAATAATACATTTTTAAAGTAATACAAAATAACACTAATAAAGAAAAAAAGACCTTTTTAAAGTCTTTTTATTTTATCATTAATTCTATCTTTAATTTTCCTAATACCTGATACTGAATAATTATATTTATAAGATAATGCTAAATCACTTTTCTTTTCTATATAAAAATCATAACAAATATTATATTTCTCACTATCTTTATCAACAACTTGTAATATTGTTTCTTCAAATAATTCTTTAGACATACCTCTATGTAGAGGTTTATATGTTTTCTTAACAAATTTAGATGTAATATAAGATAAACCTACTCCTAACAATATTGGAATAAATATACTAATACCAAGCGGTGTAGTTATTCTATTTAAAACATAATAAGTTAAATTTGATACTATAAAACATATAATCATACTATGAAAATGAAATGGTTTACCAAACAATCTTTTTGATAACCAAAAAGAACTAATTATGAAAATACACTCAATTACTGAATCATTTATCATTGCAATAATAAATACTACTACAAGTGTTAAACAATTCCATATTAAACTAAGAATAGAAAAAATAATAATGGTTAATTTTTCTTCTTTACTCTTGCTTTTAAATGCTTCTAAATTATCTTGAAAGTTTTTTTGCAATTTTTGAAGCGATTTCTTTAAGCTTATCTTCTTTAGCGAAGAAGAACCAACTTCCTGTAAACATTGTATCTCTCCTTTCATAAAATAGATTTTGAATGTTATTCCAAGCAATAACAACTGATCTAAGTTCAATATACTATCTACGATGAAATTACTATAATTTGAATTAATGCCAACATTTCTTATAAATAAAGATATTAATTGATATGCATTAATTAAAACAATAAATAATATTTGTCTCTTAAAGCAAATCTTCTTATTAATAATCATTGGTAATATTAATGTTAATAACATACTAAATATTTGATAATACCAATCCGCTTGAAGAAAATAAGTTAAAGCATACTGAACAATTAGATTAATAATTGAACCGATTAATGTATATAGATATAAATCTTTTCTTTTACAAACTAAACATAGATAAAAATATAATTGTAAGAACAATGTGATAAAATACCATACTTCTTTTAAATGATATTTTCCTAAAAATTTATCTATATTTATAAGTGTTGAATTATTTACATCTATGCCAAAATAATCAAATCCAACTATCTTAAGTATAAATATAATAATTAATACAAAAAGATACACTTTCAAACTTGCCTTCAAATATTTGTGATAATCTTTAAACATAATACACCTTAATACTATAAAAAAGGTACTAATAAAATACCTTTTTTTCCTTCTTTATAATATGTTATATTTAAATAGCCATTAAAGTCCATTAAGTCATAAACCTATTTAGTTTTCTTTTTTAAAAATTTATTTCTAAAATCTTCACTTATTTTTTTTCTATCAAAAATTATATTAGTAGATGCCACTATCCAAACAATAATTAATAATAATATTATATATACTATTTTACCTAGCATTGGATTTCTTAAAACATATACAATTGATGCTACAGAAAATAATATTTGAATTAAATATATTATTAATACTGTTTTAGTTTGATTACCAGCCATTCTAAGTATTTGATGATGAAAATGCTCTTTATCTGCTTTAGCGAACGATTGTCCTTTTAATAATCTTCTAATTATTGCAAATAAAGTATCAAGTATTGGAATTGCTAATATAATTATTGGTACTATAAATGATGTTAATGTTACATTTTTAAATCCAAGTAATGATATTACTGAAATTATATAACCTAAAAACATTGAACCGCTATCACCCATAAATATCTTTGCAGGATGAAAGTTATATAATAAGAATCCAAGAGTAGCTCCTATCATTATTAAAGTTAATGCAGAATCTAATCCATTATATATACCTAGTATATTACTTATAATAGTTATTGTAATAAAGAAGATAGTTGCTATACCGCCAGCGAGACCATCTAATCCATCAATTAAATTCATACAGTTAATTACACATGTTATAAATAATATAGTAATAGTTGGTGCAAATATACCAAAATTTATATACAAACCAAACGCAGATATATCTTGCATAACTATATTACCATAATATACAACTATAATCGCTGCTAATAATTGGCCACCAAACTTAATAAGTGGTGTTAATGGTTTTATATCGTCAAAAACACCAAGCAATATTATAAAGAAACTTCCTATTAATATTGAATTCATTTGAACTGTAGGTTTACAAAAAACCATATATCCAATTAAAAATCCTAAGAATATAGCAAGGCCACCAAGTCTAGGCATTGGATTTTTATGTACTTTTCTTTCATTAGGAATATCTAATGCATTAACATGATGGGCAATTTTAATTATTATTGGTACTATTAATACTACTATTAAAAATACAAATAAAACTATTTTTAAATTGTCAATCCAAATATTATTCATTAATACATCACCTAAAATCATTATATCACAAAAAAAGAATAAGTTTTACTTATTCTTTTTTATAATTCTCTAATCTTTTTGTCAAAATACTTATCCGGATTAATATAATGGCCATCTTTTATTAATTCAAACAATAATGCATTTTGATAAGTTTCATTTAGTTTTATTTCTCCAGCTTTACCTATAATAGTATTTTGATTAATTTGATCTCCCTTATGAACATATACATTTTTTAAGCCTTGATATGAACTAATAAGATTATCTGTATGCTTTATTTCTACAGTATTTCCTAATAAATCATCTTGTCTTATATTAATAACTTCTCCATCTAAAATTGATATTACATTATATTCTTCATCAGAGTTATACAAAATACCAGAACTTTGAATATAAGTATCCTTAAAATAGATAATGCCTAACTCTTTATTCTCTTCATCATAAAACCTCTTGATAACATTAATCTTATCAGTTTGATAAGGTCTTATTAATACATCATCATAACTAAGTACTGGCATAGTATTATTAATAATACCTTGTGATACATAATTAAAATCTTCTGGTATAGATGAAACTCCTGTTCCTCTAAATGATAAATATACATTTAATAATATACCTAATACAGATCCAACTAATATAGGAAGAACATATCCTTTTAATTTCCTTTTCAAATTATTCACCTCTATAAATATCTTTCCTAATAATTTGAAAAATATACTATAATTTTTTTAATTCTGTTCCCTGATAATAATATTTTAATATTTCTTCATAATTCTTATTTCTTTTAGCAAGTGCATTTGCTCCATATTGACTAAGCCCAACACCATGTCCAAATCCTTTTGTAGTTATTTCTATATTCCCATTATCAATTATCTCATAATCATTAGATCTAAGTCCCAATTTATATTGAAAAGATATCCCATTAAAACAATATCCATTAATACATAAATTAGAAACTCTATTAGATGCTGTTCTAACTACATCAGTTATAATTAATTCATCACTATATGGTATTCCTAAATCGTTATAAAATTCATCCTTAGTAAATGAAGTTGTCACACTAAACCTATCTGTTTCTTCAGCATCAAAAGAACTATCAACTACTTTTAAATATGGTAAGTCTGCACCAAAAACATCTTTATTATCTTCAGTAAAACCATTACTTGTAGAAAAAAAGAATGCATATATAATATCACCATCATAAGACATATATTGACCTTTTGTTGAATCTACAATGTTTTTTATTCTAGTATAATTCTGATCAAAATATTCTCCCCATCTATATTTTAAAGTATCTAAGTCAGAGTATACTTGACTGTAAGTATCATCAGTAACATCATAAGAATTTCCTTGATTATTCTGCATTTGTTTAAGGGCATAAGTTCTAGCTGCAACAGTTTGAGCTTTTAAAGCCTCATCCTCAAATGATAAAGGTGATTCAGAGGGAACTACACCAATTAAATAATCTTCAATATTAATTGTCTCAATATTGCCGTTTCCTCTTAATACTCTAATAAATACATCATTTTCTTTTTCATTATTAATAAAACCTGTATCCATATCAAAATCTTTATAAGAATAAAAAAAGTTAATAACCATTACTGGAATACTAACTACAAATACTACAAAAACAAGTAATTTTCTCATTTTTCATCACCATTAAATTATATGTGACTACTTAGATTCATATTCATTAATTTGTTTTATTCTTTTTTTATACCTATCAACATTAGAAAAATCACTATTAATAAACTCTTCTACTATTCTAACTGCTCTTTCAAAACTTTTTTCACCAGATATGGCTACTATATTAGCATCATTATCTCTTCTAGAAACAATTGCTTCTTTAATAAAATCTACTTTAGCACATCTAACACCTTTTACTTTATTACATGCTATAGATATACCAATACCAGATCCACATATAGCTACACCAAAGCATTTATTTTTTACTACATATTCCCCAAGTTCAATTCCTTTAGTGGAATAATCAGAGAATTCCTTTGAATTTGCTCCTAAGTCTACAAATTCAATATTTTTCATATGCTTAATTATATATTTTTTTAATTCATATCCTCTATGATCATTAGTAATTGCTACCTTCATATTATCACCAATTTTATTATACAAAAAAATTAGACATAAGTCTAATTATTTTTCTTCTTTATTTAATCCATATTTTGCATTGAATTTTTCAACGTTACCTTTTTTACTTGTTCTTACTTGTTTTCCAGTATAGAATGGATGACATTCTGAACAAACTTCTACGTGGATTTCATCCTTTGTAGATTTAGTATCAAAAGTAGCACCACAAGCACATATAACTTTACAATCTTTATATATGTTTAATTTTTCCTTTGCCATAATTATTCTCCCTTCGCCATAACAAAAATGTTATAGAATTTTTTTGAAATCCATTATATTATAACATACTAATAAAATAATGCAAGATATTTTTCTATTTAAGTGTAATATCAGCGCCAACTGCACGTAACTTATCTACAATTCCCTCATATCCTCTTAATATAAGATCAGCATTATCTATTACTGTTGTTCCTTCTGCAATTAAACCTGCAACTACTAATCCTGCCCCTGCTCTTAAATCTGTAGCATATACTTCTGTTCCTGTTAAAGTTGTCTTTCCTTTTATATAAGCTCTATCACCATCAACTTTTACTTTAGCACCCATTTTCTTTAATTCATACAAATTTTGAAATCTGTTTTCAAAAATATTTTCATGTATTTCAGATTCGCCTGTTCCTTGAGTCATAAGAGTAGCTAATACCTGTTGTAAATCAGTAGGAAAACCAGGATATACTGCTGTTGTAACACAAACTGATTTTAAATTAGTACTCTCTTTTATTATTGCACTATCATCATTAACAGTAATATCTACACCCATTTCTTTAAGTTTGTTGTTTAACGATTCCAAGTGTTCAGGTATTATATTATTTACTTTTAAATTAGTTGAGCAAGCTGCTCCAATTATTTCATAAGTACCTGCTTCTATTCTATCTGGTATTACTTCATGGAAACATGAATGTAAGTATTTAACTCCCTCAATTTTAATTTTTTTAGTTCCAGCTCCTGTTATTTTTGCACCCATATTATTTAAATATGTAGCAACATTTACTATCTCTGGTTCTTTAGCAGCATTATTAATTATTGTTGTTCCTTCAGCACGTACTGCAGCAAACATAATATTTATTGTTGCCCCTACTGAAGCAAAATCTAAATATATTTTAGCTCCTTTTAGTTCATCCGCTTGGATTATATAATTGTCTCCTTTTTCCTTTATAGTAGCACCTAGTGCTTCAAAACCTTTTAAATGAAGATCGATTGGTCTTGTTCCTATTGAGCAACCACCAGGAAAACACATTTCACACTTTTTGTATTTTCCTAATAATGCACCCATAAAGTAATATGATGCTCTTAATTTTTTTGCTAATTTCTTATCTATTTTCTTATTTTCTATAGTATTGGACGAAATATACAATTCTCCATTATCTCTTCTTTCTATACCAGCATTTAAATGTTTAAGAATATCCTCTAATGCTTCTACATCTGATATATTGGGAACATTAGCTAGAGTAATAGTTTCATCACAAAGTATTGCAGCTGGTATTAAGGCTACTGCACTATTCTTAGCTCCACTAACTGTAATTTCACCCTCTAGTTTTTTTCCACCGTTGATTATAATTTTATGCATAATTACCTCCATTATATTTTATTATATGTCTTTCAAAGATAATTGTAGCACAAAAAAAAAGAATATTAAATATATTCTTTTTTTAAACCCCTTTTTATATTATTTTATAATGTTTTCTTTTTAACATTTCCTTTAAATGCATAAGCATTTTCAATTCCATAAACTGTTCTAATTATTCCTTCATAAACATTACAATTTTCTTCTTCAAGATGTGTTTGATATCTTCTATCCTTTAATGCTTCTGCGCGAAGAATATCTTCAGTTTCAGTTAATCTTCCTTCTTCATAAACTTCAACTAAACGAGAATCCTCATAGTTTAAGCCTATATAAACTTCAACATCTTGACCTATTGAAGGATCATATATAGTTATAGTACATCCATCTAAATATGTATTTGCGAAATTTGTGTTTGCTAACATTGCAAGTGTTATTGCATATTTAATACCATATTTAGTTCCATTATCTTGTAAATAATTATCAAGATTTATATCTTCATTAAATATTCTATTTTCTACAGTTATATTTCCTGCTTCTGCATTATAACAATCAATAAAGAAATCTTTTACGTGTGTACCTAATACACCATGTTGAATATCTCCTAAACGTCTTGCATTCTCTTTACTAACTTCATTGAAGAAATCTATTGCTTCTTTATTCTCTGGAGTTGGATATATAAAGTTAGATATAGGAGCATTTATAGAATCATAGAATACAGAAGCATTTACTTCTTCCATATATTCTTCAAATGTCTTATCACCATGATTTACATTACTTAATTGTTGTAATAATTCATTTTCTCTTTGAGGAAAGAATAATTCTCTCAATATAATAGTAGATTCATTAAAATCTTCATAAGTCATTAATAAATCACCATTAACATTATAATATTTATCATTCATAAAATAATAAACATGTACTAAATCCTCAACGGTAATTTGTTTTTCATCAAAATATTCTTTATTTACTTCATACATTGCATTAGAAACAGCTTTTGCATAAGTTATAAAATCTTCAGTAGCAACATTTTCACTATATTCAACTGCTGATGTAGTTTCAATAGTAGGTATATTTGTTTCAATTGTAGTTGGAGTAACTGTTGTTTCAACTAAAGTTTCTGAAGTAGTACTTCCTTCTGTTACTTTACTTTCAGTCTTTCCACATCCAGCAAATGAAGCTAATATACTACCAGCAGTTAATAAAGCTACTATTTTTTTACCATTATTTTTCTTTTTAAAATCTATAATATTTCTCATATTTACCACCATAATTTATTAGATAATCCTAGGATAATCTATAAACAAGTACCTTTCTATTTTTAGCTACTTCTACTTCTTCAACTGTATATTCACAATCAGCAAATATATCAATTGTTTCATCAACAGGTTCGATAGGAAGTTCATCTGTTCCATCAGGTTCTTGATATGAAGTTGTAGCTATTGTTTCACCTTGTTCATCAACTTTTACACCAGATTCATTAGTAGTAACTGCTGAAGTTTCAGTAGATACAGTTGTCTCAACTGGTTTTGGTGTTGGAATTGGTGTAACAACTACAGTTACATCATCGCTAGCATGTGTTGTTCCAACTGTTTGATATGTAGTATCTGGTCTTTCTGTTCTACTTGATCCACCATTACTACCTGTTTGATTTGTTGGTCTAGTTGGTGAAGTATATCCATCTAAATCTATAGTTTCTAAAGTAAATTTTGTGGTTTCATCAGTAGGAACTTCAGTAGTTTCTACTGTTGTAGTTTCAAATACTTCATCAATTGAAGATCTTGTAGTTTCATTTACAGTAGTATCTGTAGTAGTTTCTTGACTATCAGTTAAAGTAGTAGTAATTGAACTACTAGTATTATTTACTACATTATTATTTTTTTTATTACAAGCTTTATTAGTAAAAGCTACTGTCCCTATTAAAGCTCCTACTGTAACGATAGATGCTGCTGTAAATAAAGCATTTCTCTTATCAATTCTTTTTTCTCTAGCTTTATAGAATTGATATAAATGATCTTCTTCTGAGAAGAACTCTTTATTTTTCATAGCAGCTGCAGCTTGAATTGTATCCTTATATTTATGTACATCTCTTTTTGCTTCACAATTTCTTAGTTGAGCTTCATAAATCTTTTTAGATTCATCCTTATCACTACCATTAACTTTTGTTAAATCTTCTCCATTTTCTAATTCCTCAATATTTAATTTAATTGAAGCAATTTGATTTATTATAATTTCATAAGTATCATTACCTAAGATATTACTTAATTCTTCAAATTTTGGAATTAAACTTTTAAGAGCATTAACATCTTTAATATTATACGCATGTTCTAATTTATCAATTAAAGATTTAACCTTACTTAAATTGATTTTTTCTGTTTCTTCATTAAGTTTTTTTATTACTTCAGCTTCTTCATGAGCTTTCTTTATATTTTGATTCATAAAAATCCCCTTTCTTTTTAAAAGAATGTTTCATATTCTAGCACAACCAATAATAAATGTCAAATTTTCAAAGTATTTTTTTGTTATTTTGGATAACCAACAAACATACTGCCATTACACTCTATTCCACCTATGCCTTTTGGCCCACATTTTGTCTCATTTAATATATGAATTAGATCTATTTTTTTAGTACTCTCAGTTAATGCTAGTTTAGTTGCAATAATAGCTGGGTCTAGAGCATGAATATTTATTCTTTTAGGACTAGAAGCAAAATTAGCACCGGATTTTATTAGTCCTTCAAAATTAGATTGACAAGCACCAGCTATTATTCTTATTTTGTCTGAATAATCTCTTGCAATTCTAACCGATTTAATAAAATTATCACTATTTTGGTAGCTATTATCTTTTTTATTATAAAAATCATGGCCTGTAATAACCACTATTTCTGGATTAATATCTTTTAAATATTTATCTATATTACTAGGTATTTCTTTTTCATTGCAAACTATTCCATAAGCATTTAGTTTATTATTTCTATATAGTTTTAAACATCTTTCTAAATAGTCATTTGAAGAATCAATATGCAAAATAGTTGGGGTTAAATAGAAAAAATCTTCTTTAAATTCTTTTGCTTCAACATAGTTATCATCTGATCTAACTGCGTTTTCTTTTTTTAAATCGGATAATTCAGAAGTAACTAGTAATCGAATATTTACCCCAGATAGATAATAAATATTATCTTTTATATCAATTATTTTAAATATACAATCATTATTATACTTATTTCTTGATACATAATCTCCAATATTAAACATAAAATCACCTAAAGTATAATATGATAAGAATTAAAAAAAAGACATTAATTGTCTTTTAAATAATTAGATATATATACAAAATCTTCAATAGATAGTGCTTCTGCACGTACAGTTAAATCCTTATTTATACAATTTAATGCAGATTCTATCTTTGATAAATCATATTCTTTTAAGTTATTTCTAAGATTCTTTCTTTTATATTTAAAAGAATCTCTAACAATTTTAAAAAATAATTCTTCATCCTTTACATTATATTTTTTATTGGATTTAAATTCAATAATTGCACTATCTACATTTGGTTTTGGCACAAAACAGTTTCTTGATACATCCATTAGTTTCTTAATATCAAAGTAATAGTTTAAGAATATAGTTAAAGAATTATATTCTTTAGAATTAGGTTTAGCATTAAATCTATCTCCTACTTCTTTTTGTACCATTATTACTATTTTATCTACTCCTAGTTTATTATTAATAATCTTAGTAATAATTGGGGTAGTTATATAATAAGGTAAATTTGCTACTACGTATAATTTCTTATAATTATATTCTTTTATTTTATCTTTAACATTAGCTTCTAAGAAATCATTAAATACTATTTCTACATTATCTCTTTCTTTTAATTGGTCATCAATGATATCCTTTAGAGATTCATCTATTTCATAACCAATTACATTTTTAGCTTTCTCAGAAACATAATAAGTAAGATAAGCTGCTCCTACACCTATTTCTAATACTAAAGTATCTTTATCTATTTCAGATTTACTTACTATATTTCTTAATATATTCTCATCTTTTAAGAAATTTTGACCAAATTTTTTCTTAAATTTAAAATCTTTTACTAATTCTTGATTCATATATTAAATAACTCCTTAGCATTTTCAGTAGTTTTACTAATTACTTCTTCAGTAGATATTCCCTTAATATCTGCTATCTTTTCTGCAATATATATTAAGTTTAATGGACTATTTTGGAGTCCTCTATTTGGTTCTGGTGATAAATACGGACTATCTGTTTCTAGTAATATACTTTCTATAGGTATTCCTTCTACTACAGATACGCCTTTTACATTATTTTTGTATGTAATTGGTCCATCTATACCTATTTTAAAACCTAGTTTTATGAATTCTTTAGCCATTTCTAAGCTTCCTGAATAACAATGCATTGTTCCTTTTACTTTATAATTCTTTAATATATCATATGTATCCTGTATAGATTCTCTAGCATGTATTATTACTGGTAAATTATATTTTTCTGATAATTCTAATTGTTTTTTAAAGAAATATATCTGTTTATCTTTATTATCTTTGGTCCAATAATAATCAAGTCCTATTTCTCCAATAGCTACTATTTTATTAGATTTAATTAATTCTTCTAAATCTTCTAAATCTTTATAAGTAAAGTTGTCAATCCCATCATAATTTAAACCAATTGCTGAATAAACATTACTATATTTATTAGCAAGTTCAATTACTTCTTTATTAGATTTATTATCATATCCATTAATAATCATAGATATATCTTTAGAATCACATTCTTTTATTATATCTATATAATTATTCATTTCCTCTTTTAAAACATGACAATGTGTATCTATCATTTTTGATCACCACCTAAATTATACCATAAAAAAAGGAAACTTTCGTTCCTAATATCTTAATATTCCGAGCATTCGTCAGAACAAAAGTTTTGTGGATATTTTTAATATCTACTACTCAATTGTTTTACATATGTTTTATCTTTAGAATATATTCTATCCCTATCTACAATTACTATTGGGCATTCTTTAAACCATTTGGGAAGCTTTTCAGGATTGGCACAATCAGCATCAGAATATGTATCAAGTATCATTGCGTTTTCACCACATGACCCATTAATTAGCGTATCGGTTCTTATATAACCCAATTTTTCCAGAGCCTCATCAAAATATCCAAAATATTTGGGATCTATATTCTTAGCACTCCTAGTTAAATATTTTTGAACTTCCAAGCCACCTTTAACTATTCCATCTTTATCTCTAACATAGATTTCTTCATAATCTTTAGCAATTAAATAAATATCAGGACATATTTCATCTTCATAAGACCATTTTGTCTTTACAAGTTTAATTACATAGTCTCCAATTCTATAACAGTTACATGTTGTTCCTTTCCCAACAAAACCATATTCCTTACTTTGACTTAAATCCATATATTTTTCTGTCCATTTTTCTAACAAACCGGATAACCCACAATTATCAATTTCCTTTAAACCCCATTCATCTGGACTTACAGAATATTCATCAATTCTTTTAGCATCTAAAAAATATCTCATTTTATGAGCAAATGCATCTAATAACTCCTGGTTTATTCTTTCTTTATGATTAAATAAAATATGAAAGCGATAATTTGCTGATGTAACAAACAAAGTTTTTGAATCTTCATTAAAAGTGGCTTCTTGTATAGCTTTTTTCTTTTTATCAACAACTAATACTCCTGTGTTAGTAGGATCTTCAACAAGAGGAATATCTAATAACTCTGATGCTAAATTATTATATTTATATTCTTTTAGAATAAAATTCTTCAATGTTTCATAATCTTCTTTACGACCATTTGCTAATAATTGAACTGCTAGTTTAGATACTGCTTCTTGTTTCATAGGCATTGGTAAATATGTTAATTGTTCTAAAGGTTCATATGTTACGGATGTCATATATTTAGTAATATCATCATATATTTCATTTATCCTATCTGGATGGTGTTCAATTAAATATTCCATGAATAAAGAACGTATATGAAGATCTTCATATCTAGACAATCTATGTAATAAATCTTTATCGTTAATATTAAATGCATATTCAATTATCTTTTCAAGATATGCTAACTCAGAAAGATCATCTTCTTCGGTTCTACATTCTGAACGTTCATTATCTTCTTTTAAGGCATATATAAATGTTTCAAAATTTTCTTCTAATAATTTACGCCCTAGAGGAGATTTATTTAACATATTCCCAAATTTTTCAGGAGTTATACACTTAAATAGAACGTCATTTTCAGATAACATATCATAGGCCTGATTCGCAAATTCTGGAATATCATAAATTACATCAAAGCAAAAATATGGTTTATCTTTTTTTAAAAGATTAAGAAAACCATTTATTATTTCTATTCTATTAGAATTCTTTCTAACATCATTAATTAACCAATCATAATCATATGATGTTAATCCATATACAAAATCAACATTGCCATCTTTTAAACGTTCTAATGGATTATAAGCCATATGTCCTCCTTTTTTATGTGCTATTATAACATAAAAAACATATAATTACTATCTCCTTTGTTACTGGAAAAATAAACTTTCAAAACATCGCAATACTACTATTTTACAAAAAAAAGAGAATATTATTCTCCTTTACCTGTTGATCCAAAACCACCAGTTCTATCACCAAAAGCCATATCATCATCAGTTAATAAATATTTCATAAATATTCCCTGAGCAAATCTATCGCCTTTATTAATAATTAGGGGTTCTGTTCCTTCATTTTGTATTTTTATAAATATATGTCCTTCATTATCAGGATTATTATAATAATCAGAATCTACTATACCTACTTGATTACATAGTCTTATATTATATTTAAATCCCATAGAACTTCTTACTAATATAGCTAGATATTCATCTTCATTCATACAAGCTTTAATACCAGTAGGAACTTTTTTACTTTCCCCTGGATTTAATATAAAACTAATAGGACTTTTAAAATCATATCCTGCACTATGTTTAGTTGATCTAGTTGGAATTGATATATCCTCATAATCACATATATCTTTTAATGATTTTTCATATTCTTTTTTACTTATAATTTCAAATTTTCTCATAAATATACTCCATAAATTAAGTATATCATAAATCTAGTTATTAAAATACTCTTCAATTATACTAATTATTAGATTAATAAGGATTTTATCTTTATCATTAATAGAATTGGTGCTATATAGTATAACTATTCCTAGTGTATCACTGTTTATAATTATTGGTTTTATATAATAATTATTATCTATATTTATGTTTTTTATTAATTCTAAATCCATTTTTTTATCTAATTCTAATCTTTGATATAGATATTTTTTTAATGAGTCAGATATTTCTTTATTTAAATAGTTTATATTATTCGAATATATAATTTTATCCTTGTCCGTAATAATTATATTCTTATTAGTAATCTTATTTACTATTCTTCCATATGCAATTATTTTATTATCTATTTCAGAAAGTAAACTATATTTGGAAATAATAATATTTTCTTTTAATAGAGTTATTTTTAGATCATCATCTATACTGATATTTAATTTTCTTCTTATCTCTTTGGGTATTATTATTCTCCCTAGGTTGTCAATTTTTTTAATAATAGATAGATCATTCATTTACTTCACCATTATTAGTATGAACAAAAAAAGAGTATTAATTACTCTTTATTTTTATAATATATTCAAATAACTCTACCAAGTAATAAACATAGTGTCTTTCTAGACCACTAAGAAGTAGTTTTATATATAATCTATCATTCTTATAATTAAATCTATATTTATTAGATAATTTAGATGCATAAACAAATAAATCTGTTACATCTAATTTTTCAATTATATCTTTATTTAAGATAAATTCTACATATAAATTGTTAGAAGTTATATTATTTACTTCTAATTTCTTAGCTAATTTTTCTAATAATTCACTATGCATATATACATCAATATCATCGTTGATTTTGCCAAATCTATCCTCGATTTCTTGTTTAACTCTTTCTAGTGTGTCTTTTGAAGAAATTTCATTAATTAATTTATGAATTTCAATTTTTAATGCATCACTATCAGTATATTTATTATCGATGTGAGTAGCTACATTAATTAATGGTTTTTCATCTTCTTTTTTCACTTCTTTAACTTCTAGACCTTTAAGTCTAGATACTTCATCATTAAGAATTTTTACATATAAATCATAACCTACTGAATCGATAAAACCTGCTTGCTCAGAACCAAGGATATCTCCTGCTCCTCTTATTGATAAATCTCTCATAGCTATATTAAATCCTGATCCAAGTTCAGTAAATTCTTTAATTGCTTTTAATCTTTTAACTGCAGAGTCATTTAACATCTTTTGTTTTGAGTGCATAAGATATGCATATGCGATCTTATTAGATCTTCCTACTCTACCTCTTATTTGATATAGTTGCGATAAACCAAATCTATCTGCATCATAGATAATTAATGTATTAACATTAGGTATATCTATACCTGTTTCTATAATAGTAGTACATAATAATATCTCAAATTCATTATTAATAAATGCATTCATAGTATCTTCTATTTCTTCTTTATTCATTTGACCATGTACTATTCTTATATCTGCTTGCGGTAACAAATGCTTTAATTCATCACGTTTTTCTTCGATATGTTCTACTCTGTTATATAAAATAAATACTTGCCCATTTCTAGACATTTCTTTATATATTGCATCTTTTATGATTGATAGAGATTCCTCTACTACATAAGTTTGTACTGGATATCTTGATTGAGGTGGTGTCTCTATTAATGCTAAATCTCTAATACCTACAAGTGACATTTGAAGTGTTCTAGGAATTGGTGTAGCACTTAAAGTAAGAACATCAATATTTGCTTTATATTCTTTAATTCTTTCTTTATGTGTTACTCCAAATCTTTGTTCTTCATCTATTACAAGTAATCCTAAATCTTTATATTTAATCTTTTGATTTAATAATTTATGAGTTCCTATAACTAAATCTATCTTACCATTAGAGAGTTTTTCTATTATTTCTTTTTCTTCTTTATAAGTTGTATATCTATTAAGTAATGCTATTTCTATACCAAAATTCTTAAATCTATTAACTGCATTTTGATATTGTTGATTAGATAAAATAGTTGTAGGGCATAAATACGCTACTTGTTTTTTAGATTCAATTGCTTTAAATATAGCTCTAAATGCTACTTCTGTCTTACCATAGCCAACATCACCACATAGAAGCATATCCATTGGTACTTCTGATTCCATCGCAGATTTAATCTTTTCTATAGCAATAAATTGATCTTTAGTCAAATCATATTCAAATTCAGAATCAAATTCTTTTTGAAGAGAATCATCTTTATTAAAAGCAAATCCTTTCTTCATTGCTCTTTCTGCTTGAATTCTAATAAGTTTATCTGCGATATCTTTAACTTTATTCTTAATTCTAAGTTTAGTTTTAGCCCAGTCAGTTCCACCTAATCTATTTATTTTAGGTATCATTCCTTCTTTAGAGGAATACTTAGATATTAAATCTATCTTTTCCACAGGAATATATAGTTTATCATCATTCATATAAGTAATTTCAAGATAATCTTTCATATTTCCATGATTACTAATAGTTTTAATACCTTCATATCTACCTATACCATGATTAATATGAACTACATAATCACCTTTTTCTAGATTATTAAGTTTTACTTTAGTTCCTGCTTTAAATTTATTTTTATAATTAACTTTATTTACTTTAGTACCGTATAATTCTTTTTCAGTAATAAAGATATAATCATTTATTTCAAATCCTTCATTTAATTCCATTTTAATAACATTTAATTCATTATCATAAATATTATCTATATCAGTTAAATGGAATTCTAGATTTAAATATTTCTTCAAACTATTAATTTTAACATCGCTATTAAGAGTAATAATAATAGTTTTCTTATTTAATAGAGATGTAGTTATATATTCGTTTAATAAATTATAATTATTTCTAAATTCATTAACATTCTTTGATTTAAAATCATATGTTTTATCTATCTTTTTATTTAATATATTATCTACTGATAAAAGGAATATTTCATCTTTAAATTTAATATCTTCTAGATTAAACATATAATTAGTTTTGTTTGGATCTTCCAGTGACTTATCATATTCATATATTTCATCTTTTAACCTTGTATATGAATTTTCTATATCATTATAATCTTTAATAATAGTAATAGGATTATCTAAATAATCAAATATAGAAGATACTTTATCTACACATAGAGGTAGATATTTTTGTTTAGGTTCAATATCCATACCTTTTTCATTCATAAATTCTGAATATGGAGAGATTTGTATTTCTTTTATTTCATCAAGAGATCTTTGAGTATCCACATTAAAATATCTAATTGAATCTATTTGATCTCCCCAGAATTCTATTCTTATAGCAGAATCACTTGATATTGGAAATATATCTAATATAAATCCTCTTGAAGAAAATTCACCAGATGCTGTAACTATATCTTCATTCTTATATCCCATAGTCATTAGTTTATCTACTAATTCTTTTCTATCTACTTCTTCATCGTATTTTAATACTATATTATTTGTTTTCCACATTTCTTTTGTGGGTAAATATCTTAGTAATCCCATTAAGTTAGTAATTACTATATGTTTTTCATCATTTAATAATTCATTTAATGTATTTAATCTTATAGATAATAAATCTGGAGAACACGCAAGTGCTTCTGTTGTTAAGAAATCATCCATTGGGAATAATAAAGTATTATCATTTTTATTTGATAATGATAAATATAATTGATTAGCTTCATATAGAGAATTAGTTAAAATTAATATATCTCTATCGTTAGATTTATAGATATTATCAACGCAAAAAGAGGTTAACTCATTAGTTAGCCCTGTTAAAGCAATATTATTTATTTCTTTTACATTGAATAATTCTTTAAACCTCTTCATATTAAATCATCTCTTGTTGTACTTTCCCATTAATAGATCAAAGTTCATTTCAAAGTAATCATCAATGATATCTACACAAGTTTTATATGTATTTTCTAGTATTTCTCTATCTTCTTTAGAGAACTTACCAAGTACATAGTCTTTAGTATCAATATCTTTATTATTTGAAATACCTACTTTTAATCTCTTATAGTTATCAGTACCAAGATGATCTTCAATACTCTTAATACCATTATGTCCACCGGAACTAGATTTTTCTTTTAGTTTAATCTTTCCAATTTCCATATCTAAATCATCTTGTATTACTAGTATGTCTTCTACTTTAATTTTATAGAATTTCATAATAGCGCTTACTGATTCACCACTATTATTCATATATGTTTGAGGTTCTAGGAATATTACTTCCTCACCTTTAATGTTTGTTTTAACATATTTTCCATTAAACTTTTCTTTTTCAAGTTTTAGTTTATTTTTTTCTAGATATTTATCTATTATATTAAAACCAACATTATGTCTTGTTTTTTCATATTCTTTACCTGGATTACCAAGTCCAACGATTAATCTCATTATTTCACCTCCATATATTTTTTATAAACTTCTTGTTTTGGTAGTTTATGAAGTTTAGCTACTTCCTTTATAGCTTCTTTTTCTGTTAAACCGGATCTAATTAACTCTTTAATATGTGATATTATGTCAACTTGATCATAGCTTTTTTCTTCTTTATTTTCCTCAATTACTATTACAAATTCACCTTTAGGGTTTATTTCTTCTAGTACTTCAGAAACTGTACCTCTATAAACTTCTTCATGTTTCTTACTTATTTCTCTTGATATACTTATATTTCTATCTCCCATAACTTCTTTTATTAATTCTAGAGTTTCTACTACTCTAAATGGAGATTCATATAAGATAATTGTGTATTTATATTCTTTTAATTCTTCTAATTCTTTCTTTTTAGAGGATTTCTTGCTATTTAAGAATCCATAGAATAAGAATTTATTAGGATTTAGTCCACTCATTACTAATGCGGGTATACATGCAGTAGCTCCTGGAAGACATACTACATTATATCCTTTATTTATTATTTGAAATGTACTAACAAATCCTGGATCTGATATAGATGGTGTACCTCTATCTGATACTAAAGCTACTGTTTTACCTTCATCTAGATAAGATAATACTTTTTGCCATGCAGTATCTTCATTAAATTTATGATTTGATATTAGTTTTTTATCTATACCATAATAGTCTAATAGTTTTTTAGTCTCTCTTGTGTCTTCGGAGAAGATAACTTCACTATTCTTTAATACTTCTATACTTCTATAAGTCATATCTCCTAGATTACCTATAGGAGTTGGTACTAAATATAGTGTTGGAGTATCATCATAACTAATTTGACTCATAATATCACTCCTTAAATATCTTTTTTATTTCTTCTTTATAATTACCTTTCTCATCATGAACTATTACTGGAGGCATTATTTTAATACCAGATTTACCATTTTTAACTGCTTCAAATAAAAGCATATTAGCTTCATGATCAATTTTAGGATATATAAATTGTAATCTTTTTATTTCTAAGTTATATTTCTTAGATAATTCTATTATTTCACTTAATCTTTCTACTCTATGAGCCATTACTAATGATCCATTATTTTTAAGTAGTTTTCTTGATAATTTCATTATATCTTCTAATGTAATAGTTATTTCATGTCTAGCAATTGTTTTAATATCATTGCTATTCTTTTTAGATGTTTCATTATTTTTAAAATATGGTGGATTACATGTGATTAAATCAAATGTATCTGTTTCATATTTTTTAGTTAATTCTTTAGCATCTATATTTAATAATTCTATTTTATCTTCTAGATTATTTATTTTAATAGATTCAAGTCCTAGATCATAGGTCTCTTTTTGTATTTCTACACCAATAATCTTATCTACTTTATCAGATAATATTAAAGGAATTGGACAATTACCAGAACATATATCTATCATTTTAGTATTCTTTCTTACATTACAGAAATTAGCCAGTAATACTGAATCTAAAGAATATCTAAAATAATCTGTATCTTGAACTATTTTTTTGTTATATCCTAGTAAATCATTTACTACTTTCATCTAAGAATATTTCAATAACATCTTTATCTTCAGTTTCTACTCTATAAGATTTTCTAAAGATATCTACAGATATTACTTTACCTTTCTTACCATCTCTATTAATAATAGTGCCTATTTTAGGATATTTTTTCTTTTCTTCACTATATGTATCATCTTCATAATCTAAACAGCATAATAATCTATTACAAGATCCATTAATTTTAGTTGGATTTAAAGATAAGTTTTGGTTTTTAGCCATATTAATTGTTATATTGTTGAATGAATATAAGAATTTTGAACAACAAAGTGGTCTTCCACATGGACCAATACCACCGATTTCCTTAGCCTTATCTCTTGGACCTATTTGTCTTAATTCAATTCTCACTTTATAGATAGCTGCTAATTGTTTAGCTAGTTCTCTAAAGTCTACTCTATCATTTGATAAATAAGTAAAGAATAAATGTGTTCTTTCAAAGTTGTAATTAGCATCAATTAGTTTCATATCTAATTTATTTTGTTCAATCAATTCCTTACATTTATCAAAAGCTTTCTTAGAATCTTTAATATTTCTCTGATATTGTTCAAAATCTTTTTTAGAAGCTATTCTTACTACTTCTTTTAAATTCTTATATTTATCAGCATCTACTTCAACTATTTCAGATATATTGCCAAATTGTAATCCTCTTTCTGTTTCTACTACTACATTAAGACCATCATGAAGTTTTAAATTATTACAATCAAAATAATACTCTCTTCCACCCTCTGAAAATGTAATTTTTGCGACTTTTATAGTTTCCATACTACACCTCACTCATCTTTATAATGAAATCATCCATTAATAATTTTAAATTCATATTAGTCTCTAAATAATTCTTTGTATTTTCTACTATTTGAAGTTTACTTGTTATTGATTCAATCGTGTTATCTATATCAAGTGCTTCAATATAATCAGTATAATTATTCATATACATTAAATTTCTATGTAATTTAAAATTTAACATATCATAATAAAAATATAGAATAAAGTCAAATAAGAACATATAATCCCTTTTATCTTTATATATATCTGTTATATCAGTTTTATAGTAAATATAGGTCTTTATCTTTTTTGTATCAATCTTTTTTATTAATTCTAAAATCCCAGAAACTAGATAATTAAATGTTTCATCATTATATTCAGACTCTTGATAATATTTCTTATAATTATCAAATATTAAATTTTTACTCTTTTTTTCATTATTAAAAACAATGGTTTGACATCTTGATTTTACTGTAGATAAAACTTTTTGTAAATTATCAGTTAATAAAATGGCAACTATTCCATCACTTGGTTCCTCTAAAAACTTTAATATTGTATTAGCTGCTGCAGAATTTAAGTTTTCTACGCCATCAATTATATACACAAGCTTATTACCAAGTACTGGTTTTACTGAAAACGATTCTTGTAATTCTAATAATTGTTCTTTTTTTATAGTATTACTTTGTGATTCTATTATCTTTAATTCCGGATAACAATTATCATCTATCTGTTTTGATATTCTTTCATCATATTCATCACATATTATTTCTTTTGCAAAATCTAGAGAATATTGCATCAAAAAACTCTTATCTTCTGAAACAAATAGATAAGCTTGAACTATTTTATTATTTTGTTTTTCATTCAAAAGCAAATTTGTTGGTATATTTTGCTTTTCTAAATACTTCTCTAGCATATTTCCTCACATAAAATTAATCATAAAAAACAAAATCAACCCTAAAAATCCTGGTATACCTAAAAAGAAAGTAATACCCACTGTAATCAAATTAATTGGTATTGGTAAATTAAATGATTGCATTAAAATATTATAACCATACAAAATTCCAAAACTTAATGATAACTTCTTAATTATTTTAAATAATAGTTTCATATTATCACCAATTTAATTATATTAGGATAATTTTTATTTATGACTATTAATCTGATAATTTATTTCTTCCCTCCAAGGCTCTTTGAATAGTAAGTGAATCAAGATATTCCATATCAGCAGCCACAGGTATACCTGCTGCTATTTTTGTAACTGAAACACCTGTTCCCTGTAACAATTTCGATATATATAACGAAGTTGTTTCACCTTCCATAGTCATATTCAAAGCTAAAATAACTTCTTTAACATTGCCATCTTTTATTCTATTAATTAATTGATTAATCTTAATATCTTCTGGATTAATACCTTCAAGTGGTGATATTAACCCCTCAAGCACATGGTATATACCTTTATACGCATTAGACTTTTCTAGTAGTATAAGATCTTTAACGCTTTCTACAACACAAATTGTCGTATTATCTCTGGAAGAATCACTACATATTTCACAAATTTCACTATCTTCTGTGTAATTATTACAAATATTACACTTTTTAATTTTTGTTTTTACATTCATTATTGAATCTGAAAACTTTTTTGCTTGTTCTTCATTAAAATGCAAAACTGCAAAACATAAACGTTCTGCATTTTTTTCTCCTATTCCAGGAAGCATTTTAAAGCAATCTAGTAATTCTTCGAAACTCTTAGGATATTTCATAACTAAAATAAACCTGGCATACCTTTAGAGTATTTACCTAGTTTTTTCTCCATTTCTGCTTCAGCTTGATCTAAAGCATCATTAGTAGCAATTAAAATCATATCTTCTAGCATTTCTATATCTTCAACATCAATATCCTTAGACAATGTTACTTTAGTAACCTTTCTATTACCATTTACTTCTACTGTTACTAAATCTTTAGAAGCAATAAATGTCATTTTTCCTACTTCTTCTTGTGCCTTCATCATATCTTTTTGCATTGCTTGTGCTTGCTTTAAAATTTGATTCATATTCATATTACATTTCTCCTATCTCCAATAAATCTTCAAATTCATTTTTCTTAACTTCATTTGTATCAAGTATACTCTTTAATATTTCTGATTCATCTAATAATTCAATTTTTTCTTTATTTCTTATCTTTTTTCTATATACTTCACTTGTTTTTATCCAATCATCATTTAAATTAAAACATGCATGTATATTTGTATTTAACTTATTGCTAATTAAATTTTCAATATTAGATAGATTGTCATATAATTCTTCTAGTAAAATTTTAGAGTCAGTTGTAATAACTAAACCATCACTGGATCCAGCAACTATTTCACAATCCAATAATAAATTATATATTTGTCTTTCCTCTAGATTATCTAGGTTTGCTTCTAGATTATTGATGAATTCTAAATAACTCTTTAGGGAGTTTCTATCTGCTTGAGCTAATATATTGTTTAATCTTATTTTCATTAATTCATTATATTTAATATATTTCTCATCCATTATATGTGCTGTTTTTTTAATTTCTTCTTTTTGTGCTTCTATTTTAGACTCATTATTTTTGATTTCTTTAATTTCTTCTTTTTTTTCTATTAAAATAGGTTTAGATTCTTCAACACGAACATTTGTATTTATAATACTACCTATCTTTATTAATAATAAATCAAAAAATATTTTTTTTTCTCTAATATTTCGCATACGACCGATATAATCACTAACCTCGAATATTATCTTTGTTACTTTTTCTTTTCCCAGTTGCCCTACCAACTCATTTTCATTATTAATTTGGTATTCAATAAGTGAATCTTTTAGATACTTAATTAAATCTTCACAAATTAATACAAAATCTTTTCCTTCAGAATTAAATTTGTCACTTAAATTAAATAATTCTTCTATATTATTATTTATTATATAATCGAATATATTTTTAAATGTATCTTGATTAACTCTACCATTTATCTTAAGAACATCCTCTAAATTAATATTTCCGTTAGTGTATGAATTCAATTGATCTAATAGGCCAATTGCATCTCTTAATCCACCGTTTGAATCTTCTCCTATTTGTTTAATTGATTCATCAGATATTTTTATTTTTTCTTCCTTACATATATATTTAATTCTATCCTCTATTAAATTATTTGGTATAGATTTAAATTCAAAGCATTGGCATCTAGAGATTATAGTTAAAGGGACTTTTTGTGGTTCTGTTGTAGCTAATATAAAGATCACATGTTTTGGTGGTTCTTCCAATGTTTTAAGCAGTGCATTAAAAGCACCTGCAGATAACATATGAACTTCATCTATAATATATACTTTATATTTTGAGAATGTTGGCATATATGTAACGTGATTTTTAATTTCTCTCACTTCATCTACGCCATTGTTAGAAGCTGCATCCATTTCAATAATATCAACATTCTCATTATTATTGCTCATTTTACAAATATCGCATTTTTCACAAGAAACTCCATCTTTATTTGATTCACAGTTAATTGTTTTAGCAAATATTTTTGCAATACTTGTTTTACCAGTACCCCTAGGTCCAATAAATAGATATGCATGTGTTAACTTATTATATTTAATTGCATTCTTCAAAGTTGTAGTAATTATTTCTTGACCACAAACATCATCAAATGTCTTTGGTCTATATTTTCTGTATAAAGCTTGATATATCATATTTATCTTTCCTTTCCCTAATAATTATAACACATTTACCTATATAGATTAAGTAAATAATTGTGAAAATCTCATATTTTTTTGTTATAGATATCAAAAAAATATTTCCCGGGAAATATTTTTGAATATTAAAACAGTAATGTTTCACGTGAAACATTACTGTTTATCTAATACCTTTAAAAAAATTCGATAATTTATTTGATATTTTATCATTATTTATATATTCATAATCAATATCAGATTCGGTTTTATGCCCATTTTGCTTTGAAAAATATATTACTTTCTTAATTCTAGACTTTTTAATAACTTCCTTGCACATAGAACATGGTTCTAATGAAATATACATTATACAATCATTTAATCTCCAATTGTTTATCTTTTTTGAAGCCTTGATGATTGAAATTATTTCTGCATGATCTAATATATTATTAGATTTATTTGTTTTATTATATGCTTTTGCTATTATTTTATTATTTTTTGTAATGATACACGCTACTGGAACTTCATTTTTCTTAATAGCTATATCCATAAGTTTATTTAATTCTGCAATTACGTCCATATTTTACTCCAAAAAAAATGCACACACGGAAATTAAATGTTAAGGCTGCTATATTTCTATCCTGACCTGATTCCAAGTTCTCCGTTGTGCAATATTAATATACTTTATTTTATTTAAAAAGTCAATTCATATTAATGTTTCACGTGAAACATATAAAAAATATTTCCCGGGAAATATTTTTAACTCAAACCAAAGTTACCATTATCCTTAAATACTTCACTTTGTACATATTCAATTCCTTTAATAAATTGATATGAATCAAGTGGTACTTTATCATATACTTGTTCAACAATATATGTTAGGCAACGTAGGTGAACTTCTGCTATATCTAATGTTCTGCTTATTTCTGCTTTGTAAAAATTAGCTTGTTCATCATTTTTACTTTTTATTGCATTTGTAAGTAAGATTCCATTAAGTTTGATAACATTACTTGATATAGAATAGAAATTGGCATGATATTTATATAATTCTATATATCTATTAACTAATGGTTGTTCTTCCACTTCCATTAATAGTTCTAATAAATTATTTTTTCTTATAAATGTATTACATTGACTTTTTGTTTGCTGATTCTTTATATTCTTTATATTATTAGTTTCTAAATAGTTTAGTAGATCTTGAAATGATGAAAATTCTATTACATAATTCATTTCACAACATACGTCATGATATAAATTCATCTCATATTCACTATCAAAACCTAATTCTTTGTAATTTTTCATATTTTTATCACCAGTTTCACATTAAATATATCATAAATAATAAAAATTATCAAAAAAAATATTTCCCGGGAAATATTTTTTAGTAAAAAAACAATGTTTCACGTGAAACATTGTTTAATATTATTCTTCAGTTGATGATTCTTGCTGTGTTTCTTCAGTATTTTCTGTTTCTACTTCTTTTTTCGATATAGAAACTGTAGCTACTTTTTGATTATCTTTTAATGTTATTAATCTAACTCCTTGAGTTACTCTACTCATTTTAGATACTTGATCTAGTGGAATTCTTATAACTATACCTGAATTAGTAATTATAATTAAGTCTGAATCATCTTCAACCTTACTTATTGATATTAATGGGCCATTCTTTTCAGTAACGTTTAATCCTTTAACACCTTTACTACCTCTGTGAGTTAATCTATATTCACGAACATTTGTTCTTTTGCCATAACCATTCTCTGTAATTATAAGTATTTCATCATCTTCAGTAATAACATCTGCACTTACGCAATTAATTTCTTCTGGTATATCTATACCCTTAACACCACTTGCAGTTCTACCTAAGATTCTTATCTCATCTTCGTTGAACTTAACCATTCTACCATTTGATGCACCGATTAAGATTTGTTGGTTACCATCTGTTAAGAATACTGATAATAATTCATCATTTTCTTTTAAAGTTATAGCTATTTTACCAGTTACTCTTATATTTTCAAATTCAGAGATATTTGTTCTCTTAACTATACCTTTCTTTGTAACAAATGTAATTAATTTATCTTTAACACTATCATCAGCTTGAACCGGAAGAATTTCTCTTACATATTCATCTTTTTCGATTGGTAATAGATTAATTATTGGTAATCCTTTAGCTTGTCTACTAAATTCTGGTACTTCATAACCTTTAATTCTATATACTTTACCTTTATTAGTAAAGAATAATACATGATCATGAGTCTTTAATGTAACCATCTTAGTAACAAAGTCTTCTTCTTGAGTTTGCATACCTTTAACACCTACTCCACCTTTGTTTTGTACTTTGTAAGTATCAATTGGTAATCTCTTAATATAACCTTTATTAGTTAAGTTAATAATTATATCCTCAACTGGTATTAATGATTCATCTTCGATGAAATCTATAGCAGTCATATCAATCTTAGTTCTTCTTTCATCAGAATATCTATTCTTAATATCTAATAATTCTTCCTTGATTATAGCTAATACTTTTTCTTCACTAGCAAGAATAGCATTATATTCCTCAATTTTCTTTAATAATTCAGATAATTCTTCTTCAATCTTTTCTCTTTCTAATCCAGTTAATCTTCTTAACTTCATTTCTAGAATAGCGTTTGCTTGGATTTCTGTTAAACCAAATTGTTTCATTAATCCTTCTCTAGCAATGTCATCTGTCTTAGAACCTCTGATTAGTTTAATTACTTCATCTATATGATCAAGAGCTATCTTTAATCCTTCTAATATATGTACTCTATCTTGTGCTTTTTTAAGATCATATCTAGTTCTTCTAATAATTATTTCTTTTTGATAATCTATATATTTAGCAATTATATCTTTTAATCCAAGTGTTTTTGGTACACCTTTATCTAGCATTAGGAAGATAATACCAAAATTTGTTTGGAAATCTGTATGTTTATATAAATTATTTAATACTACTTGTGCATTAGCATCTTTCTTTAAAGTAATTGTTATCTTAACACCATCTTTTAAGTCAGTATGGTAATCAGATATGCCATCAATTACTTTATTATGTACTAATTCTGCTACTTTATTTTTTAATGTTGAAGTATTTACTCCATATGGAACTTCATCAATAATTATTTGATGTTTTCCATCAGTTTCTTCAATAGTAGCCTTACTTCTTATAGTAATAGAACCTCTTCCTGTTTCATAGGCCTTTTTAATACCACTATTACCAAGGATTATTCCACCTGTTGGAAAGTCTGGTCCTTTAATATATTGCATCAATCCTAGAACATCTATATTAGGATTATCTATATATGCAACACATCCATCAATTACTTCTCCTAAGTTATGTGGTGGAATATTAGTAGCCATACCTACTGCTATACCCATTGTTCCATTAACTAATATATTAGGAAATCTTGATGGTAATACAGCTGGTTCTTTCTCTGATTCATCAAAGTTTGGAACCATATCTACTGTTTCTTTTTGTATATCTCTTAATAATTCTAATGAAATTTTTGATAATCTTGCTTCAGTATAACGCATTGCTGCTGCGCCATAACCTTCAATATTACCAAAGTTACCATGGCCATCAACTAAACAGTTTCTATAACTAAAATCTTGTGCCATATGTACCATTGCTTCATATATTGAAGAATCTCCATGTGGATGGTATTTACCCATAACATCACCGACAATTCTTGCCGATTTCTTATGAGGTTTATCTGGAGTATATCCAGATTCATACATTGACCATAAAATTCTTCTATGAACTGGCTTTAAACCATCTCTTAGGTCTGGTAAAGCTCTAGATACAATAACACTCATTGAGTATTCTAGAAAGGATGTTTCAATTTCATTAACTATATTGTTTTCTTCTAATCTATCTCTACTGTGATCCATACCTTACCTCCTATATATCCAAGTTTTCTACATATACAGCATTTTCTTCGATGAATTCTCTTCTTGGACCTACATCCTCACCCATTAATCTTGAGAATGCTGCATCTGCATTTGCTAAATCATCTACTGTTATTTTTCTTAAGATTCTCTTATTTATATCCATTGTAGTTTCATTTAATTCTTCTGCATCCATTTCTCCTAAACCTTTCATACGAGCTACATCGTACTTAGTATTTTCATTTAATGATGCTATATAACTATCTCTTTCTGCTTCATTTAAAACATATTTAATAGTTTTACCATGTTTAATACAGAAAAGTGGTGGTTGTGCAGCATATACATGTCCTGCTTCAACAATTGGTCTAAAGAATCTATAGAATAATGTTAATAATAGAACTCTTATGTGTGATCCATCAACGTCGGCATCGGTCATGATTATTATTTTGTGATATCTAAGTTTAGATAAATCAAATTCATCACCTATACCAGTACCAAATGCAGTTATTATTGTTCTTATTTCTTCATTAGCTAATGCTTTATCTATTCTAGCTTTTTCTACATTTAATATTTTTCCTCTAAGTGGAAGGATAGCTTGTGTCATTGAATCTCTACCTTTAATAGCAGATCCACCGGCAGAATCTCCCTCGACTAAGAATATTTCACATACTGCAGGATCTTTATCTTTACAATCAACTAGTTTTCCACCAAAATTTATAGGATCTAAGTCACTCTTTCTTCTAGTTAATTCTCTTGCTCTTTTAGCAGCTACTCTAGCTCTTGCAGCAGTCATTGTTTTATCCACAATAATTCTTGCTTCTTCAGGATTTTCTAATAAGAATGTTTCAAATCCTTCAGCAAATACTGAATCTGCTATCTTTCTAACTTCAGAATTACCTAGTCTACCTTTAGTTTGTCCTTCAAACTGTGGATTAGGATGTTTACAAGAAACTATCATTGTTAAACCTTCTTTAACATCGTCTCCTGTTAATGATTCATCCTTTTCTTTTAATATATTTTGTTTTCTTGCATAATTATTAATAATTCTTGTTAAAGCTCTTCTAACTCCTTCTTCATGAGTACCACCATCATGTGTATTAATATTATTAACAAATGAATATATACTATCTGAATATCCAGAGTTATATTGCATTGCTACTTCTAAGAATACTCCATCTTCTTCACCTGATAAATGAATTATTTCTTCATGAATTGGTGTTTTACCTTTATTTAAGTATTTAACATATTCACTTATTCCACCTTCATATAAGAAACTTTCATTTAAATTAGGTTCTACTCTTTCATCTGTTAGAGTTAATCTTAAATCTTTATTTAAGAATGCTAATTCTCTTGTTCTTACTTTTAAAGTATTATAATCATAAATATCTGTATCAAATATCTCAGGATCTGGTTTAAATGTTACTGTAGTTCCTGATACATCTTTATCACAAGTACCAACTTCAGTAAGTTTTTTAGTAGTTTTTCCACCATTTTCAAACTTACATTCATATATTTTACCTTCTCTTTGTACTTTTACTTCTACCCAAGACGACAAAGCATTAACTACTGATGCACCAACACCATGTAATCCTCCAGATACTTTATATCCTCCTCCACCAAATTTACCTCCAGCATGTAATACAGTATAAACTGTTTCTACTGTGGAAATTCCAGTTTTAGGATGGATTGCTACTGGTATACCTCTACCATTATCTACTACTGTTATAGAATTATCTTTATGTATAGTTATTTCTATATGATTACAAAAACCTGCTAAAGCTTCATCTATAGCATTATCAACAATTTCCCATACTAGATGATGTAATCCTTTTACATCTGTAGTACCAATATACATACCAGGTCTTTTTCTTACAGCTTCTAATCCTTCTAATACTTGAATATCACTTGCTTCATAACTTCCTGCCATATTATTCACCTTCTACTACCTTTCCATTATCTATTTTATATACATCTGCTTGTTTTAAAATTATTTTATCTATATTATTTAAATCAGTTGATGTTATAAACACTTGTAAATCATTTTTAATAAACTTAATTATATTACTCTTTTTAGTGGTATCTAATTCACTAAATATATCATCAAGTAATAATATAGGTTTCTTATTATATTCTTCTTCATATATCTTTATTTCTGATAATTTTAAACATAATACTGCTATTCTATGTTGTCCTTGTGATCCATAATTATTTATTTTTACATCATCAATAAATATAGAAAAATCATCTTTATGAATACCTAATAACGTTACTTTTTGAAATAATTCATTATTGTATACCATATTAAATTTATCTTCTAATTGATTTCTTAAATTATCTTCATCTTCTATAAATGAATCATATTTTAAAACTATATTTGTTTTACCAGTTATATCATTATATATATTGCTTAAATATTTATTAATGGTTTCTACATATTTTTTTCTTTCATTATATATATAGATATTTAAATCAATAAGTTTATTAGTTAATACATCTAGATAATCTTTATTTATAATTTCATAATTTTTTAAATATTCATTTCTAGTTCTCAATATCTTATTATATTCATTTAAATATCTAACATAATCATTATTAAAACCACTAATACTAATATTAAAAAAGGATCTTCTTTCTTGAGGTGATCCTTTTATTATTTCTAGATCATCTGGACAAAACATAATTGCATTTATTTTAGATAAATATTCACTAACCTTTTTTAAAGGTTTATCATTAATTGAAACTCTCTTACCATTTTCATTAATTAATACTTCATACTTAGTATTATTATCATTATCATTAATAGTTCCAATTATTTTTGTAAATAAAGAATCTTTCTTAATTAAATAAGGATCTTTATTTGTTCTATGTGATTTTGTTAATGATAAAACATATATACTTTCTAATATATTTGTTTTACCTTGGGCATTATTTCCAATAAATATATTAATTTTTTTATTAAAAGATAAATCTAAGCTGTCATAATTTCTAAAATTCTTTAATTGTAAATTTGTTAAAATCATTTTAAACCTATTTTTTACCCCTCATATTTACCATACCACCTTAAATAATGCACCTACACATACAATACTATTATATCATAAATAAGGCCCTTTTTGTACTTATTTTTTGATTTTAATAAAAAAAAATACTGCTAAATTGCAGTATTTAATCTTTTTCGTAATATTGATTCCAGTTTTGATGATCTAAGTACTTGATTATCTAAAGAATTATATGATATATCTAAATCTAAACTTTTATCATTATCAAATATAATTGTACCTTTACCATTATTATTAATACATTTCTTTATATTATTAAAACCTATCCATGAGCAGCTATTTAATCTAGGTGATTCCGTTGGAAAATATATTATATTATTACTTTCTTCTATAATTATAGGACTTTTATGTGTTATACCTGTCAATTTTTTAGTACCTTCTTTTCTTCCTAAATAAGAACTGCCAAAAAATTCACAACTATTTTTTATAATTTCCATAATATTTTCATTAATAATAAATATTTTATTCCTTTCTATAATTTTAGTTTGATCATCATTAATTGGTATTAATGCCATAGTATTACGATTAATCTCATAAGAAATCATATTATTCCCCCAATCTTTTTTTGACTTCTATATATTATTTTCGCGAAAAAAAATAATATTCCCCTATTTTTACAAAAAAAAATTAAAAAATTTGTTATTTCTTGTCGAAAACATAAAAAAATTGCATTTTTTATGCAATTTTTTATTAATAAGTCTTAATTGGCATTAATAATTGTAATAAGTCATCATTATCTTCAGTATTTAATATTATTGGACTAATTTCACTATTTAATAATATTTTTACATTTTTACTATCAATAGTTCTTAAAGCATCCATCATATGTTTTGCAGAGAATGCTATTTTTATTTCTTCATCATTATTTTTCTTAATAGCTAGTTTTTCCTCTACTCTACCAATTTCAGGGGTATTACTAGTTACTATCAATGTATTACCTTCAGTTTCAAATTTAATAACATTTTTTTCTTTTTCACTTGTTAATAATGATGCTCTATCCACAACATTAAATAAATCATTAAGATTTGCATCAATTATTAGTTTAAATTCACTTGGTATTAATCTAGATATATTAGGGAAAACATCATTTAATAATCTAGATTGATATAATATATTATCAAATTCAAATAATATCTTATTTGTAAATATATGAATATTTATATTTTCTTCTTCATCATCAATTATTTTTACTAATTCTCCAATATTTCTACTAGGTATTACTATATTAATAGGATTATCCACAGGATTATCTAATTTTATTTTCTTTTTAGCTAATCTATAAGAATCTGTAGCTATACATTCAAGAATATCTTTTTCTATTTTTAAATTAATACCTGTAAGTATTGGTCTACTTTCTTGTGTACTAGTTGCATATATAGTTTGATTAACCATTGTTTTAATAACTTTTTTATTTAATTCTATTGGATTATTACTCTTTTCTATATTTATATTAGGAAATTCATCTGAATCAATTCCATTTAAATTAAATTTTGATGTTTCATTATATAACATTAATTTAAGACCATCAATTACTTCTATATTAATAATACCATCTTGAATCTTTCTAATAATATCTAATAAGAATTTACCTTGAATAACTATAGATCCTTCTTCATCTATATTATCTATATATTTTTTATCAATAAATACTTTAATATCTATATCATTATCACTAGCAAGTAGTGTTAATCCTTTCTTTGTTAAATCAAATTTAATACCTGATAATACTGGTATAACATTTTTAGTTGATACTGCATGTGATACCTTATTTAAGTTTTCTAATAATATTTCTTTTTTAATACTAAATTTCATATTCCTTACCTCCATTTTGAAATGCCTATTTATTTTTTATTATAATTATTTATATTATTATTGATGTGGAAAATGTATAAAACTATATTTTTTCTTTTATTTATAACAAATTTTTCTGTTAATTAATGTTTAAAACTTTTAACTGTTTCCACATTATTCTAATCTTCTTTTGATTTCCTCTATTACTTTTTCTAATTGTTTATTACTTTTTAATTCTTCTTCTATTCTATCACAAGAACTCATTACTGTAGAATGGTCTCTTCCACCAAATTCCATACCTATTCTTGGGAAAGATTCATCAGTTAATTGTCTTGATAAATATATAGCTATATGTCTTGGAAATGCAATATTTGCTACTCTCTTTTTAGATTTTAGATCTTCAACAGTTACATTATAATAATTAGCAACACATTTTTGTATTCTATTTATATCATAACTATTAGATCCACTACCATAAGGATTACTATTATTAGAGAATTTTGTCTTACCTACTGCATCAATAACTGTTTGTAACGTTATTTCTTCTTGGAAAAATATTGTGGCATAAGCACATACTCTAGTTAAAGTTCCTTCTAATTCTCTTACATCTGATTGGCAAGTATTTGCTATATAATCAAATGCTTCTTCTGACATATGTTGTGCAAAATTCATATTTGTCAGTTTATTTTTTAATATTCTTTTTCTTAATTCATTATCTGGTGGAAAAATATTTACTTTTAATCCCCAGTTAAATCTAGTTCTTAATCTATCTTCAAGATTCTTTAAATCATCTGGAGAATTATCACTAGATATTATAATTTGCTTTTTATTATCAAATAATGTATTAAATGTGTGGAAAAATGCTTCTTGAGATTTAGGTGCATTACCTAAAAATTGTATATCATCTATTATTAATACATCTACATTTCTATATTTATTATTAAAATATTCTTTTTTATCAAAATTATTTCCATTAGTAGTTCTATTTATACCTATCCAATCATTTATAAATGTATCAGATGAAACATATAATACTTTTTTATTAGTATTTTCCACAATATAATTACCTATTGCATGCATCAAGTGAGTTTTACCTAATCCACTGTTTCCATATATAAATAAAGGATTATACATTTTACCAGGGTTTTCCGCGACTGCAAGTGCAGTAGCTTGTGCAAACTTATTACTCTCTCCTACTATAAAGTTTTCAAATTTATATTCGGGATTTAAGTTAGCATCTTTATAACTATTATAAGGAACACCTAATTCTTCTTGTTTTTCAACTAATTCTTCATGTTCTTCCTTATCTATTTCACTTTCTAATACAAATTTTAAATTAAAGTTAGTACCTGTTATAGAATTTAATATTTCACTTATTATATCGCCATAGCTTTCTGATAAGTGTTTTTTATGAGCTATTGTGGAAACAACAATGACTGCGTCTTCACCTAGAGAATGTAATCTAGTCTCTTTAAACCAAGTCTCATAACCAATAGATGAAACTCTTTTTTTTATAATACTAAGAAATTTTTCCCAAACAAGATCCTTATTCTCCATTTGTTTCACCTTCCCCCAGGTACTTTCATAACTAATTATACCTTATTTTCCTTATATTTCAAGCAAAAACAGGCAATTTTTTTATCCACAAAAGTTATCCACAAAATAATTAACAATAATTATTAATTAAATAAATAGTAAAAACTCTTTTTCCACAATTTCCACAAATTTATGTTATACGCAACTAATTATCCACTATTTATAATTATCCACCATTCTGTGGAGTCTGTTGATAATTAAATTTTATTATATATTATAATGAAAAATATAATATTTTTCCACAAAAATTGTTAATAAATTGTATTTATTTATTTAAAATGTTTGACTTTCCACAAAAACATGTTATAATCTATTATGTTTTATGGACTTGGAGGTGTTTATATAATGAAAAGAACTTTTCAACCTAACAATAGAAATATGAAGAAGAAACATGGATTTTTTTCTAGAATTAAAGGTAATGTATTAAATAGTAGAAGAAAAAAAGGTCGCAAAACTTTATCTAAATAATTATCCACTTTTTTTAGTGGTTTTTTTTGTATTATAGGAGGCCTATGAAAAAATTAAATATTATAAAGAAACAAGATGAGATAAATAATATAATTAAAACTGGTATTTTATTTAAAAATAAATATTTCTTTATATATAATAAGAAAAACAATAATAAATATCATAGATTCTGTATTTGTGTCTCTAAAAAACTTGGAAATGCTGTAGTAAGAAATAAAAATAAAAGACAAATTAAAGATATTATTGATAAGAGTAATTTAGTATTTCAAAGTAATATGGACTATGTTATAATATTAAGGAAAGAAATTTCAGATATATCTTACGATGAAAAGAAAAAATATTTAATAGATATATTATGTAAACTAGAAGGAGAAAAAAATGAAGAAGAATAGATTTAAAATATTAGTTGTATTATCATTAATTCTTTTATTAACAGGTTGTACGACAGTTTTAAAAGATAATAAAACTAAAAAAGCCGTATATTATGAAACAAATGATGTAAAAATCACATTATATGAAAATATATTATGCCAACCAACAGATAAGGGATTAATTAAAAAATATAATAAATATAAGAAGAAAATAGATATTAGTAAATTACCAAAATGTGAAAAATTTGAAATAAATGATAGTAATTATGAAGGATTATGGGAAAATTTACTAGTAAAACCATTAGCATGGATATTAGTTAATACTAATAAATTTGTTAAGAACTATGGATTAACAATTGTTATTTTAGGTTTATTAATAAGATTATTACTTGCACCATTTACTCAAAAGACAGCAATGCAATCAGAAAATATGAAAGAAATGCAACCTGAGCTAGATAGATTAAATAAAAAATATGAAGGTAAAGATGATCAAGAATCACAAAGTAAGAAATCTATGGAAATGATGCAATTATATAAAAAATATAAGATTAATCCATTTGCTAGTTGCTTATTTGCATTTATTCAAATACCTTTATTAATGGCTTTTTATGAAGCAATTAATAGAGTACCAGTAATATTTGAAGGAAAATCATTTGGTTTAATACTTGGAACAACTCCTTTAAAGGCAATTACTGGAGGAAGTTATATATATGTAATAATACCTATATTAATAATAGCAACAACATTAATTTCTCAAAAATTTAATAAAACAGCACCAACACCACAAAAGGGCGATATTAATCCAAATATTATGTCTAATATGATGGTTATAATGATAGCTGTTATGTCTATTAATTTCTCAGTAGCATTATCTTTATATTGGATAGCATCTACTATATTTACTATAGTTCAAAACTTAATTGCTAAACAAATAAAAAAGAAGAAAAAGGCAAATATATAAGGGAGTAGTACTATGAAAATATATACATATGAAGGAAAAAATTTAGAAGAATTAACATTACAAGCATTAAAAGAATTAAATGTTAAAGAAGATGAAATGCTTACTGAAGTAAAAGAAGAAACAGTAGGATTATTAAGAAAGAAAAAATATACATTGAATGTAGTATTAAAAAGTGAAGTATTAGAATATTCAAAAAAACTATTAAAAGATATAGTTGAAGGAATGGGTATTAAAGATGTTATTATTGAATCTCAAAGAAAAGAGAATTTTATTAAATTAACTCTTCATTCATCTGATAATTCAATATTAATAGGAAGAAATGGAAGAACACTTTCTTCATTACAAAACTTAATAAGAACATCAGTTTCTAATCAAATAGGTATATTTGTTAATATTATATTAGATGTAGAAAATTATAAAATAAAACAAGAACATAATATAGAAAGATTGGCTAAAAAGTTAGCAAAAGAAGTATTAAGAACAAAAGAACCAATTGCTATGGACTCAATGAATTCTTATGAAAGAAGATTAGTACATAATGCTTTAGCTAATTTTAAAGGAATTACTTCTAATAGTGAAGGTGAAGAACCAAACAGAAGAATAGTAATTAAACCAGTAGAATAGAGTCATAAGACTCTTTTTTATTCAAAAAAATATGATATAATTAATTAATCAGGAGGGAATATGCGCGAAGTTATAAAAAGATACGAATTAGATGACAATTTAACAATGAAGAAAATGGATAAATCAGAATTTATTAGATTAAGAGAAACAGAAGAATGGCCAACAATAAGATATTATTATTCAAAAGAATTATGTGATTCAATTGAAGTACAAATAATGATATGTCCTTGGGAACATATATTACATGATGAATTTGATGATAAAAAAGATATACAAATTTATGATTGTTTCAACGAAAGAATATTTGAACCTTTCTATGATGAAGAAAGAGATTATCCATTCGTAAATGATTTAATAAAAGAATATAATAATACAATGGATTCTTTAGTAGAAAAGGGAATATTTAAACCAAAAAAATTAGATAAACCAAAAAAATTATTAAAAGTAATATAGGGGTGATAATATGGAAGATACAATAGTAGCTATTTCAACTGCTCTTGGAGTAGGAGCTATATCTATAATAAGAGTATCTGGAAATGATGCATTAAAAATAGTTAATAAAATATTTGATAAAGATATAACTAAATATGATGCTAATACTATTAATTATGGACATATAGTTAAAAATAATAAGATAATTGATGAAGTATTAGTATCAGTATTTTTAGCACCTAAAACATATACAAAACAAGATATAGTAGAAATTAATTCACATGGTGGAATTGCAGTAACTAATAAAATAGTAGAATTACTTCTTGAAGAAGGTTGCCGTCAAGCAGAACCAGGTGAATTTACTAAAAGAGCTTTCTTAAATGGAAGAATAGATTTAGTACAAGCAGAATCAGTAATGGATTTAATTGAAGCTAAAACAGATACTGCTAGAAAGATGGCTATCAATGGAGTAGATGGTAAATTATCAAATAAAATAAATACTATCAGAGACTTAGGTTTAGATTTAATATCTAATATAGAAGTTAATATAGATTATCCAGAATATGAAGATATAGAAGTTATGACTATTGAAAAGGTTAGAGAATTTTCTAAAAAATTAAATAATCAAATAGATGAACTTCTAAAAGATTCAGAAAATGGTAAGCTTATAAAAGAAGGTATTAATACAGTTATAATAGGAAGACCAAATGTTGGTAAATCAAGTATATTAAATGCCTTATTAAATGAGGATAAAGCTATAGTAACAGATATTCCAGGAACCACTAGAGACGTTGTAGAGGGTTCTATAAGAATAAATGGAATACTAATTAATTTCTTAGATACTGCAGGTATCAGAGAAACCGATAATAAAGTAGAAAAAATTGGGGTAGATAAATCACTATCTTTAATAGACCAAGCAGATCTAGTATTATTAGTATTAAATAATAATGATAAATTTACTAAAGAAGATGAAGAATTACTAGAAAAAACAAAGAATAAAAAGAGAATACTAGTTATTAATAAGATTGATCTAGATACTAAATTAGACAAAGATTTTGAAGATTCAGTAAAAATATGTGCTAATAAAGATGTAGAACCATTATTAAATAAAATAAATGAATTATTTGAATTAGATAAAATTAATAATGGTGATATGACATATTTATCTAACATAAGAACAATTAATCTATTAAAACAAGCTAAAAAGATTTCTAAAGAATTAATTATATCTTTAGATAATGATCTTCCAATAGATATGCTTGAAATAGATATAAGAAATATATTAGATTTACTTGGAGAAATAACAGGTCAAAAATATGATAATGAATTAATAGATAGATTATTTAGTAATTTCTGTCTAGGAAAGTAGGTAACATGAATATAGCAATTATAGGTAGTGGGAGTTTTGGTTGTGCACTTGCAAAAATATTAAGTAAAAATAATAGTATAAAAATATGGTCTTACTTAGAGGAAGAAGCAGATATGATCAATAATGAACATAGATGTATGTTTGTAAAAGACTTAGTACTAGATGACTCTATTTCTGCATCTACAGATTATGAAAAAGTAATAGAAAATAGTAAAATAATAGTACTTGTAACACCATCAAGAGTTATAAGAGAAACATGCAAGAATATTAAGAATTATGTAACTGATCAAGAAATAGTACTTCTTTCTAAAGGAATGGAAGAAGAAAAGCTTCTAAGTGAAGTAATTTATGAAGAATTAGGTAAGGAAACAAGTGTAATTTCAGGACCATCTCATGCAGAACAAATAGCAAGAGATATACCTACATTTGTAATGTATTCAGGTAATAAGAATTTAAAAGATATATTTGAAACAGATAACTTTCATTTAACTTATACAGAAGATGCTATTGGAATGCAACTAGGAGCCACATTAAAAAATATAGTGTCTTTAGGATCTGGTATAGTTGAAGGTTTAGGATATGAATCAAATACATTATCTTATTTCATAACTGAAGGTTTAAGAGAAATAAATGAAATATCTATAAAAATGGGGGCTAAACCAGAAACAATCTATGGTCTAGCAGGACTAGGAGATTTATTAACTACATCTTTATCAATGGATTCAAGAAATAAAAGAGCAGGTCTATTACTTGCTAAAGGTAAATCAATTGATGAAGTAAGAAAAGAAGTAGGTATGACTATTGAAGGATTAGATAGTTTAAAATCTGGATATAATTTATCTAAAAAATATAATATAGATGCTAAAATAATAGATAATTTATATAATATTATTTATAATAAAAAAGATATAAAAACAATATTAGATTAATATTGTTTTTTTTAATATTTTGAAAAATACAGTGACATTTACAGTGACATATATGATATAATGATACAAGAGGTGATACAATGAATATGTTTGATAAAATAGAACCTGTATTTTATATTGATGATGAAATAGAAGATTTATTAGAGAATATCAATACTAAATTAAGCATAATAAAAATAAATGATAGACAAAAAAGAAAATATATGGTTACTAAAGCTAGAGTAAGATCTGTTCATTCATCACTTAGTATTGAGGATATTTCAATATCTTTATTTGATGTTGAAAATTTATTACAAAATAAGCAAATACTTGGTAAAAAAGACGAAATACAAGCAGTAAAAAATGGTTTGGAAGCTTATAATAATATAAGCAAATATGATTATAAAAGTGAAAAAGATTTACTAAAAGTACAACAAATAATGATGAAATATTTTGATGAGGATAATGGAAAATATAGAACACATGGAGAGGGAGTAAAAAAAGAAGAAGTAATTATATATATTGCTCCAGAATCAATATTAGTGCCATCATTAATGAAAAGCCTATTTGAATACATAAAAAAAAGTGCTTTAAATCAAATGATATTGGCAGCAATATTTCACTATTATTTTGTAGCAATACATCCCTTTTCTGATGGTAATGGAAGATTGGCAAGATATTGGCTTACATTAATGTTAATAAAATATCACAAAAATTTTGAATTTATTCCTATTGAAGAAGAACTGTATTTGAATGAAGAAGAATACTATTCATCAATCACTCAATGTCATATAAATCATAATGCTAATATTTTTATTAAGTTTTTATTAAGAATAATAAATTCATCAATAGATAAAATTATTAAGAATAGTAATTTTGCTTTAAATGATATTCAAAATAAAATAATAGAATTAGTAATAAATGATAATAAGATTACTCAACAAGAAATTGCAGACAAATTGGGAGTAAATGTAAGAACAATTAAGAGAAATTTTAAGGTATTAATAGAAAACTGTATTATAGAAAGGATAGGTTCAGATAAGACAGGACATTGGCAAATATTAAAATAAAAATATAAATATTTTTACTTTTTTATATTTTGTAGTATAATACATATGCTTTTAAAGAAAAGAGGTGAAGTTCATGAAATGTGACGTTATCGTTGTTGGTGGTGGACATGCTGGAGTTGAAGCTACACTAAGTGCTGCTAAAATGGGATTCAAAACAATTTTAGTTACAGGGTCTATTGATAAGATAGCAATGATGCCATGTAATCCACATATTGGTGGATCTGCTAAAGGTATTGTTGTTAGAGAAATTGATGCTTTAGGTGGTATGATGGGTAAAGTCGCAGATAGAACTTTACTTCAAATGAAAATGCTTAACTTTGCTAAAGGACCAGCAGTTAGATCACTTAGGTCTCAAGGAGATAAAGTTGCTTATCCTAAAGAAATGCAAAGAATTCTAAAAGAAGAAAAGAATGTTACTCTACTTGAAGAAATGGTAGAAGACCTTATAATTGAAGATAGTGCAGTAAAAGGCGTAATTCTATCTAATGGAGAAAAAATAGAATCTAAAGCAGTTATATTAACAACTGGTACATATATGAAGGCTGATATCTTAGTAGGTGATACTAGAACTAGATCAGGTCCTTCTAATACCAGGGCCTCACTTCATTTAAGTGATAATCTAGAAAAATTAGGTTTTAAAATACTAAGATTAAAGACTGGAACACCACAAAGAATTGAAAGAAGTTCTATTGATTTTACTAAGTGTAAGATGGAACCAGGGGATGATAAATTATATACATTCTCGTTTGATGATAAACCATATTATAAAGTAGAAGAACAAGAACCTTGTTATTTAACTTATACTACTCCTAAGACTCATGAAATAATAAGAAAAAATCTTAATAAATCTAGTATGTATGGTGGAATAAAAGAAAAATTAGGAGTAGGACCTAGATACTGTCCATCAATTGAGGATAAAGTAGTTAGATTTGCTGATAAAGAAAGACATCAATTATTCCTAGAACCAGAAAGTAGATACTTTGATGACATATATCTTCAAGGATTCTCAACAAGTATGCCACCAGAAGTACAAGATGAAATGGTCCATTCATTACCAGGACTTGAAAATGCTAAAATACTTAGATATGGTTATGCAATAGAGTATGATGCTATTGATTCAATGGATTTATATCCATCACTTGAAACAAAAATTATATCTGGACTTTATACTGCAGGACAAATAAACGGTACAAGTGGTTATGAAGAAGCAGCATGTCAAGGATTAATGGCAGGTATTAATGCAGGATTAAAATTACAAGGAAAAGAACCATTAATATTAAAAAGAGATGAAGCATATATTGGAGTTTTAATTGATGATCTAGTTACTAAAGGTGTTAGAGATCCATATAGATTACTTACATCTCGTGCAGAATATAGATTATTACTTAGAAGTGATAATGCAGATTTAAGATTAAGAAAATATGGTTATGAAGTAGGCTTAATTAACAAGAAACAATATAATAAATTAATGAAAAAAGAAAAAAATATTAATAATATAATAAATGAATTAAAGAATATAAATATTAAATCTGATAGAAAAATGAATGGTATAGATTTTATTAAGAGAACAGAGAATTCTATCAATGATATAAGTGATAAATTAAGTAAAAAATATGATGAATTAGAATTAGAACAAGCAGAAATACAAATTAAATATGAAGGATATATAAAGAAAGCTAGAAAAGAAGCAGAAAAAATGAGAAAACTTGAAAACAAAAAAATTCCAGTTGATATTGATTATGATAAAGTTCCTAACTTAGCATCAGAAGCAAGAGTAAAATTAAAAGAAGTTAGACCATTATCATTCTCACAAGCTTCAAGAATTAGTGGAGTAAATCCTAGTGATATAGCTATTTTATCAGTATATATGAAGAGGTATTTTGATGAATCTAAATAATTTTATAAAAGAAGTAGAAAAATTAAATATTCATCTTAGTGAAAAGCAGTTAGAACAGCTAGAAGAGTTCTATGAGTTATTAATTGATTATAACGAAAAAGTTAACTTAACTAGAATTACTGAAAAAGAGGATGTTTATCTTAAACATTTCTATGATAGTTTAACTCTAATTAAGGCAATTGACCTTACTCAAGGACTAACTTTATGTGATATAGGAACAGGAGCTGGTTTTCCAGGAATTGTTCTTAAAATATGTTTTCCACAGCTTAAAATAACTTTAGTAGAAACATTGCAAAAAAGAGTTAGATTTCTTTATTTAGTAAAGGAAAAACTAAATTTAAAAGACCTATTTATTTGCAAAGAACGTGCAGAAATATTTGCTAGAAATAATAGAAATAAATACGACATTGTTACAAGTAGAGCTATGGCAAGATTAAATATATTAAATGAAATGTGTATTCCTTTAGTTAAAATAAATGGATATTTTATTCCGATGAAGGGATCCATTGAAGGTGAATTAGAAGAAGCTTCTAATTCAATAAACGAATTAAATTCAAAATTAGAAGATATAGTTTCATTTAATTTACCAATAGAAAATAGTATTAGAAATTTAGTAATTATAAAGAAAATAAGTGATACTAAAACTAAGTATCCAAGAAATTATAATGAAATAAAAAATAGACCATTATAGGGGGAAATTATGAAAAATAAATTAGAACAAATAATGAATTCAAATAAAGAAATGATAATAAAAATGGAGGATTATAAGAATGCCTTAAAGGATCAAATTAGTAATCTTTCATACCTAGAATTATTTGAAGGATTAAAGAAAATAAAAATAAACAGTGAATTAAAAAAAGATTACAATTCAGAGTTGTTAGAAATAGCAATAAGAGAATTATTAGAAGAAAAATTAAAGACATTAAAAAATGAAGATTTTGATGAAATATCAATATATTTTCAAAACGAAACAGATAAAACAAGTAAGTTTATAAAAGAAACAGAAAATACATTTTTATCAGAATTAGAAATAAAAGAAAAATCAAAAAAAATGTCTGAAGAAGATTTTAATTATAAGAGATTAGCTGTTGGTTATTGTAAAAAAGAATTAGATGAAGATGGTAATATTTTATTTAGTGATGTTAAAAGAAAAGCAAGATTATTAAATGCAAGAAATTATTTAGAACTATTAATAAAATATGAGTCATCTATACAAGATGAAAAAAAGAAAAAAATATTAAAATAATAAAAATCCATTGAAAAAATGGATTTTTTATTATATTATTATATATGTATAAGAATAAGAAGTGAGTTGATAATATGAATAATATGGAAAAAGAAATAATTGAAGTATCTTTAGATGATATAATCCCTAATAGGTTTCAACCAAGATTATCTTTTGATGAAGATGCATTAAATGAACTAGCAAAATCTATTAGACAACATGGTATTATTCAACCATTAGTCTTAAGAAAAGTAGGTAATAAATACGAAATAATTGCCGGTGAAAGAAGATTTAAAGCGTCTTTTATCGCAGGTTTAACTAAAGTACCAGCAGTAGTAATAGATTTAAATGATAATGAATCAGCAGAAGTAGCTATTGTAGAAAATATTCAAAGAAAAGATTTATCTGCTTTAGAAGAAGCTAAATCATATAAAAAATTATTAGATAGAGGTTATCTAACTCAAGAAGAGTTAGCTGTTAGAATGGGCAAAACTCAAGGAGCAATTTCTAATAAATTAAGACTATTAAATTTATCTGATGAAGTACAAGACGCCTTATTAAATAATGAGATTAGTGAAAGACATGCAAGAAGTCTATTAAGAATAGAAGACAAAGAAGAACAAGTAGAATTATTAAGAACAATTATAAAAGAAAGACTAAATGTCAGAGATACTGATAGATTAATAGATAGCCTTAAAGAAACTGATGAATTAGAACCAATTAGAAGTGTTGGGAAAACGCTTGGTCCATCAAGTAAAAGTGATACTATAGATTTTGATAATCTATTTAAAGATATACCTGAAATAGAAGATAAGGTATATCCAGAAATTGAGGATAAAACAAATCCTTCTATTGAAATGGAAGAAACATTATTACTTGATGAAGAAACAGACAATGACAAAAAAGATGTTTTACAAGAAAAAATAAAGAAATTCGTTGAAGAATTAAAGGAAGAAGGATATGTTTCTACCTATGATTCTTATGAATTTGATAAGCTATTTGAGTTCATAATAAAGATTGAAAAATAATCAATCTTTTTTTTATAAAAAAATATATCAATATATATATATATAAATATATATATATTAAGACTTGATTAATTATTGACAAAAGTGGTATAATAAATTAATAAGGTAGAGTAGTATATGAAGAAGAATTATGCTTTAAGTTTTGTTACAATTTTTCTTTTGACTTTTATATCCGTAGCATATGCGGCTTTTAATAGTGAGTTAAATATCACTGGAGAAGGAAGCGTATTAAAGGACACTACTGCACCAACTTGTGGAAGTTGGTATTTAAGAGACTCTTCATTAACTACTCAAGAAGCATATAATCAAAATAAATTTATAAATCCAGGAACAAACACAACATGGACAAATACAGATAAAACTTTATTTATCGAATGTACAGATAACATGGAAGGCGATTATGGATGTATCAATGTAGATACTGTAACAGCAGCAGGAAATACAAAAAGATACTTTAAAGACGTAAAAGATTATACAACATCAATCAAGAGTGATGGAGAAAGCGTAACAGTAACATTACAAGATGCATACTTAAACTCAAGAACATGTACATTACCTGTTGGTGGATCAAATCCATATCTTGATAAAGATGCTCCAACTGCAACAGATGCATATGTTACAAATATATCTCCAACTGGATATGATGTTGTAGTAACTGGAGTAACAGATGGAAACTTTAGTGGAGTAAATAGAGTTCAATTCCCAACATGGACAAGTTTAAATGGAAAAGATGATTTACTTCAACCATGGAGAACAAGTGCATCATATACTGGAACTGATAATGGAAATGGAACATGGACATATAGAGTAAATATTTCTGATCATAATAATGAAGGCGGAGTATATATTACTCATGTATATACTTTTGATAACGTTAGTAATGAAAGAAAAGTAAAAGAATTAACAGTAACTATTCCTCAAATAACAGTAACAGCAGATGCAAACGGAGGAAATATACCTTCAACTACTGGCTGGACAGGTACAGGAGCAATATCTACAAAAGATGTAACATACAATAATGCATATGGAACATTACCAACCCCAACAAAATCTGGTTATGACTTTGTTGGATGGAGAGGAAGCAATATCTTTAATCCAGATACTATGACTTTCACAAGCAGTACTCACACTCAAGGCTCCGAAGAAATAACATTAAATGCTGGAGTTTATGATAGAATTTTAAATAAAACTAAATGGGTTCCTAAAACAGATACTACTTATACATTGGTTATCGATGTTTTAGAAAATACTTTTGATAAAGAACTATTCCTAGCTACAGACGATAGATTTTATATTCTTAATTATGGTGGCAGCACTAGAATTAATCTTGGATCACTAGGTTTTACTGGTAAGATTGTAAAAACATTTAAAACAAGATCAGATTTTTCTAATGTCACTTTGGGTTCTTTCTGGTTCCAATCAAATAATGGCGTAACTGGAACTTATAGAATTAAAATGTCTATTTTTGAAGGAACAACTATAAATGATTATGAACCATATTATATTACTTCTAGTTCTAATGTAGTTAATCCACAAAATCATACAATAACAGCTGAATGGACACCATCAACATATCAAGTAATAGCAAGTTCAAATGGTGGAACAATCTCATCAACTACTGGCTGGACAGGTACAGGAAATACATCAACAAAGAATGCCACATATAAATCTGCGTATGGAACATTACCAACTGTATCAAGAACTGGATATACATTAAAAGGATGGTCAGTACTTCCAGAAGGGTATACACAAGTAGAATATATAACATTTAATGAATCTCAATATATAGATACTGGAGTACCATCAAAACAAACATTAAAAATTGAGTCAGAATTCTCAACAACTGTTAATAAAAAATTATTCTTTGGAGCAAGAAGGATTTCTTCTGCAGATAGTTTAGTATTTGGTTACTTCACATCAAATACAGCATATGTTGGATTTGGTACAAGGTCGGATGCTTATACAACAACTATTAATGCAATGGATGGAAATAAGCATAAAGTAGTTTTAAGTAATGATATATATCAAATAGATGATGTAAATCAAACAATTTCAAATAGAGGAACGCTTGCTAATTTCTATAATATTTATATAGGAACATGGAATAATGCTGGAACAGCAGATTCAAGAATGTTTAATGGAAAGGTATATAGCTTTAAGATATATGATTCAGAAGTATTAGTAAGAGATTATATTCCATGTATAGAAGAATCTACAGGAAAAGTAGGATTATATGATTTAGTAAGTGGAGAATTCTTTGGTAATTCAAACTCATCAGGAAATGACTTCACAGCAGGCCAAGAAGAATATATAACAAGTTCATCAATAGTAAATTTAGCACATGATCATGTAATATATGCTAAATGGGAAGCAAATGAATTAACATTTGCGGATAAAGAAGTATCAAGTACATATAATCCAAGTGCAGCTCAAACAATAACTAATGGGGTAAATGCAGCAACAAATGGATCAGGAACTTATACATATGCTATAACTGGAGAAAATACAAATAATTACTTCAGCTTAAGTGGAAGAAATATAGTAGTAGCAGCAAACACACCAGCAAATTCAACTGGATATGCTGTAACAATAACAGCAACAGATAGTGTTACTGGAGCAACAAAATCTGCTACATATACAATTAAAGTAAATAAATTACAATGTGCTACTCCAACAGCAGTAGCAGTATCAAATACAGGAGTTGTAACATGGACAGCAAGTAGTAACTGTTCAAGTGCACAACATCAAGTAAAAGTAGCAAACGGAAGCTATGCAAATGCTACAAGTGGAGTAAATAAAAATACTGATATAGTAGCAGCAACAGGAAGTAGAGCAGTATCAGTAATAGCAAAGGCACCAAACTCTAACTATAGTGATTCATCTGCAGGAACAAAATCAGTAACAGTATACAGTGTTACATTAACAAAAGGAACAGGAATTAGTGATGTAACTAATAATGGAACAAGTACAACATCTGCAGTTAATTATATTAATGGTAGAAGTGTAACTATTGATGCAACATTAGTTCCTGGATATTCATTCAGTAATTGGACAGGAACATCAATACTTCCTGATAAATCTTCAGTAATTACAGTAAACGAAAATAAAACATATACAGCTAATGCTACTGCTAATACATATTTAATTACATACGATTATAGAAATACTGTTCAAATAGCATTTGCTAGTGGTGAGACAGCAGATACTGGATATATTATTGATTGGGATAATGATTTCACAATTAATGGTGTATTTAAATATGGAACAAATGCAAAACGTTATTTAGTAATAGGTAGTTATACTGATCCTGATAAGGCTCTTAATATAGAATTAACTACAGCAAATAAATTTAGAATATTACTTGGTAACGGTGAATATGATCAAGTATCTTCTACTACAGTAGGTAGAAATGCGGATATTACATATTCATTTAGTTGGGTAGCAAGTACTCATACATATACATTTACTGCAACTGGAACAAATACTAATATATCTATGACTGATACATATAATATTATTGGTCAAGGAACAAAGACTTTAAAAATCGGTACAAGAGATAATAGAACTGATACTAGTCCATTTACAACAGCTACTAACCATAAGACATTAACAATAACTAGACCATATGTATATGGAAATACATTAGATATTCCAGATCCAGTAACAAAACCAGGATATAATTTTACTGGTTGGTATGATGCAGCAACTGGTGGAAATGCTATTTCAAGTAGTACTCCAGTTCCAGCATCAGATAAAACATATTATGCACATTGGACTGCTAATACATTCCAAGTTAAATTTAATGCAAATGGTGGTAGCGGAACAATGTCTAACCAATCATTTACATATGACGTAGCTCAAGCATTAACACAAAATGCATTTACAAGAACTGGTTATACATTTATTGGATGGTCTAGATTAGCTAATGGAGCTACAACATCAATTTACTATGATAAACAAAGCGTAAGTAATTTAACAAAGACAAATAATGGTACATATAACCTATATGCATTATGGCAAAAGAATACTTATGATGTAGTATTTGATGGAAATGGTTCTACATCTGGTTCTATGAGCGATCAATCATTAACTTATGGAACTGCAGGAACATTAACAGCAAATGCATATAATAGAACAGGTTATACATATTCCAATTGGAATACTAATAGCTTAGGTACTGGAGTTGATTATAATAATCAAGATAGTATGAATATTAATCCTAATATGCTAGTAGGAACATCAGCACCAGCAGTACCATCAAACACAACTTCTTATGCATATTCAGGAAGATGGGCTAAATCATCAACATCACTTAGTCCAACACAAATAGATGTAACTGATGCACCATCTAGCCTAATAACAAAAGGATTTAATATCCCATCAAATACACTTTCTTCAAATTTCTATGTATATTTTAATTACTTATTAGTTGAACCAAATCAATCATATACAGTAAGCGTATATGCAAAAGGTTCAGGAAGTATAATTTTAAGAGCAGGTAATTCTACTCCTTATAGAGAACAATCATTTACTCTAACAGATACATGGCAAAGATATGAAATGAAAGTAATACCTGTAACAACTAATACAGCAGGTACATATAACGCAAGAACTTCTGGAAGATATTTAAATCGAATAGGGGTTGGTACTGCATCAGGAAATGGAGCAGTACAAATTGCGGGTCTTAAATTTGAAAAAGCTGAAACTGCAACAGAATATGTAGACTCAACAAATAAATTAAATTTACATGCAGAATGGATAACAAAAACATATACATTAACATTAGATAAAAATGATGGAACAAGTGATGGAACAACAAGTATAACTGCAACATATGATTCAAGTGTAATAAGTCCATCTTCTATAACATTAGCAAGTAAATCATATACAATAAGTGGATTTACATTACTAAGTAGTGCAGCTAATGCAGTAGTAAGTAGTACATCTACTTTAACAAGTACAGCAACATTAAATGGATATTATACTGCAGCAAGCGGTGGAAATTTAATATTACAAGGTAATACAACCGCTACATATAATAGCACATCTGTAACTAATTACTTATCGAGTGGAACTTGGACAAGAGATGTAGATACAACTTTATATGCACAATTTGGAGCAATGCCAAGCAAAGTATTACCAACAATCACAAAGGCGGGATACACATGTGGCTGGACAACAAATAGTTCAGGAACTACAATAGAATATCAAAGTGGGGGTAATTTAATACCTTCAGGAAATACAACATTATATGGAGTATGTACTCTAGCAACATATACAGTAACTGCAAATTCTAGTGGTACTCCAATACCAGCAACAAGTGGCTGGACAGGTACAGGAAACACAGCAACAAAATCAGTGACATATGATAGTGCATATGGAACACTACCAGCTTTACCAACAATGACAGGTTATGATGTTGGTTGGAGTTTATTACCTGCTGGATATACGCAATTGGAATATATAACATTTAATGGTGGATATATAGATACAGGAGTATTAACAAAACAATCACTAAAAATTGAAACAGAATTCTCAGCAACTACTGGATTAGCATACTTTGGAGCGAGAAAAAATGTTAATGAAGATGGGTTGATATTTGGTGAAGCCACAACAACAGCAGTATCTGTTGCATTTGGTGCAGAAACTACACAATATGCAACAACTATGAATTTAAGAGACGGAAATAAACATAAATTGGTTTTAAGTAATGACATATATCAGATAGATGGTGTAGATCAAACAATTTCAAACAGAGGACCACTTACTAATTTCTATAATATTTATATAGGAACATGGAATAATGCTGGAACAGCAGATTCAAGTAGATTTAAAGGAAACGTATATAGTTTTAAGATATATGATTCAGAAGTATTAGTAAGAGATTATATCCCATGTATAAATGAATCTACAGGAAAAGCGGGATTATATGATTTAGTAACTAATACTTTCTATAGTGATGCAACTGTTTATTCGTTCAATAAAGGGCCAGTGGACTTTATAACAAGTTCAACTATTGTTAAGACACCAAGAAATCATGATATATATGAGAGAGCGATACCAAGAAGTTATAGAATAACACTAAATAAAAATGATGGAACAGGCATGGGAGGATCAGGAGTAACAGCAACATATGATTCAAGTGTAATAAGTCCATCTTATATAACATTAGCAAGTAAATCATACTATATAAGTGGATTTACTTTACTAAGTAGTGCAACTGGTGCTGCAGTAAGTAGTACATCTACTTTAACAAGTACAGCGTCATTAAATGGATATTATACAGCCCCAAGTGGTGGAAGTTTAATACTACAAGCAAATACAACTGCTACATATAATAATGCTACTGTAAGCGGATACTTATCAAATGGAAAATGGGCAAGGGATGCGGACACAACTTTATATGCACAATTTGGAGCAATGCCAAGCAAAGTATTACCAACAATCACAAAGACGGGATATAACTGTGGATGGACTACAGATAGTGAAGGAACAACAATAGAATATCAAAGTGGAGGAAATTTAATACCTTCAGGGAATACAAGATTATATGGAGTATGTACTCTTGCAACATATACACTTACAGCAGATGCAACAGGTGGATCAATACCTTCAACAACTGGTTGGACAGGTACAGGAAATACATCAACAAAGAATGTAACATATGGTTCTGCATATGGTACACTTCCAACACCAACAAGACCAGGATACAACTTTAAAGGTTGGACACTAGATCAAGAAACATTACCAACATTACCAAGTGGATATACACAAGTAGAATATATTGAATCAAATGGAACTCAATATATAGATACAGGAGTAGCAGCAAATACAATCTATGGATTAGAATATAAATATATGCCAACAGGAAGTTCTGATGGATATCAATCATACTTATCAGGTACTTCAGACAATTTCACATTAGGAAGATATGTGTATGCTAATAAAGCATATCTAAGATATAGAACTGTAGAAAAATCTGCATCATTAGATGTTTATACAAATAGTATTAATACTTTAACAATTACAAGTAGTGAGATAAGACATAATAATGAAACTTTCCCATTAACTGAAACAAATCCAATAGCAACAACAGCAAATAATTTATATATTTCAAATGGTACAAGTAGTAATAAGTTATCAAGTCAAAGAATATATTTATTAAAAATCTATGATCAAAGCCAACAATTAGTAAGATTCTTAATACCATGTATAGAAGAATCCACAGGGAAAGTAGGATTATATGATACTGTTAATGAAGTATTCTATGGAAATGCTGCAAATTCAGGAGAAGATTTTGTTTCGGGTTCTCCTATATATAAGATAAATGGATATACACAGATTGAATATATTGAATCAAATGGAACTCAATATATAAATACAGGAGTAGCAGCAAACACAATCTATGGATTAGAATATAAATATACTCCAACAGGAACTACTAATGATTATCAATCATACTTATCAGGTACTGGTGATAATTTCACATTAGGAAGATACTATTATCTTAATAGAGCATATCTACGATATAGAACTGTAGAAAAATCTTCAGCATTAACTGTCCTTACAAGTGGTATTAATACTTTAACAATTACAAATGATGAAATAAAACATAATAGTGATACCTTCGCATTGACTGAAACAAATCCAATAGCAACAACATCAAATAATTTATATGTTTCAAATAATTCAAGTCTTAATAGATATGCAAGTCAAAAGATATATTCATTAAAGATTTACAATCAAAGTCAACAGTTAATAAGAAATTATATTCCATGCATAAATAATTCCACAGGAAAAGCAGGATTATATGATCTTGTTAATGGAATTTTCTATGGAAATGCAAATACATCAGGAAATGACTTTATTGCAGGATATTCTAAATATATTACAAGTTCAACAATAGTAACAACAGCATCTAATCATACAATCTATGCTAACTGGGCTCCAATATCATATACATTAAACTATAATGCAAATGGTGGTACTGGAACTATGGCAGCAGAAGTAAAAGTATATGATTCTAGCTTTGAATTAACAGCAAATGCATTTACAAATGATGGTTATACATTTACTGGCTGGAATACAGCAGCAGATGGTTCTGGAACAAGTTATGATGATACTCAAAATGTTGTTAATCTAACAACATCAACTTCAGTAACTTTATATGCACAATGGCAAGTTCCAGGATTATATGATTCTAATAATAACTTAATAAAAACATGGGCTGAACTAGAAGCATTAGGTTTAACAAAAAATACAATTGAATATAACTATACATCATCTACTTATAAGACAAGAGCGGGATCACCATATAAAGTTCTTAATGATAATAATTTATCAGGTAAATTAGTGTTGCCATCAAGTATAACAAAAATAGGTAATTATGCCTTTTATTCTAATCCTAGATTAACAGGAATAATAATTCCAAGTAGTGTTACTACTATAGGCAATTATACATTTAGAAATAGTACCAACTTAACTTCAGTATCAATCGGAAGTGGAGTCACAAGCATTGGTACTTATGCATTCTATGGCTGTACCGGTTTAACCTCAATCACAATTCCAAGTAGTGTTACTACTATAGGCAATTATGCGTTTCAAAATACCGGATTAACAGAAATAATAATTCCAAACAGCGTAACTAGCATTGGTACTTCTGCATTCGCTGGTTGTACCGACTTAACTTCAGTATCAATCGGAAGTGGAGTCACAAGTATTGGTACTTCTGCATTTGAAAATTGTGCAAATTTATCTACGATAACTGTAGATTCAAATAATTCTACTTATGATAGTAGAAATAATAGTAATGCAATAATTAAAACATCAACAAATGAATTAATAGTAGGATCAAAAAATACAGTTATTCCAAACAGCGTAACAAGCATTGGTAATAATGCATTCTATGGCTGTACCGGTTTAACCTCAATAGTTATTCCAAACAGCGTAACAAGCATTGCAAGTACTGCATTTGCTTATTGTGAAAATTTAGTGTCAATAGTAATTGGAAGCGGAGTCACAAGCATTGGTAATCAAGCATTTAGAAATTGTGCAAATTTATCTACAATAACTGTAGATTCAAATAATTCTACTTATGATAGTAGAAATAATAGTAATGCAATAATTAAAACATCAACAAATGAATTAATAGTAGGATCAAAAAATACAGTTATTCCAAACAGTGTAACAAGCATTGGTAGTAGTGCATTCTATAACTGTACCGGTTTAACCTCAATAGTTATTCCAAACAGCGTAACAAGCATTGGTAGTAGTGCATTCTATGGCTGTACCGGTTTAACCTCAATAGTTATTCCAAACAGCGTAACAAGCATTGGTGGTAGTGCATTTGCTTATTGTGAAAATTTAGTGTCAATAGTAATGGGAAGTGGAGTCACAAGTATTGGTAATCAAGCATTCTATGCCTGTGCCGGTTTAACCTCAATAGTTATTCCAAACAGCGTAACAAGCATTGGTAATAGTGCATTCCGTATCTGTGTCAGTTTAACCTCAATCACAATTCCAGCTAGTGTCAAAAGTATCGGAACTTATGCATTCAGTGACTGTACAAGTTTAGCATCAGCAACTTTTGAAGGACCAAATGGGTGGTTTACAGCCACTTCAGCATCTGCAACAAGTGGTACGGATGTAACATTAACTAATACATCACAAAATGCCACATATTTAAAATCAACATATTCATCTGTTTACTGGATAAAACCATTATATACAGTTCAATTTAATGCAAACGGTGGTAGTGGAACAATGAATAATCAATATATTGGGATTTATGAAGAAACTACACTAAATGTAAATAGTTTCACAAAATCAGGATATGTATTTGACTGCTGGAATACAGCAGCAGATGGTTCTGGAACAAGTTATGAAGATCAAGCAAATGTTGTATCATTAGCAAATGATAATGGTGTAGTTCAACTCTATGCACAGTGGGCATTAGGTGCAGGATTATATGATGCTAATGGCAATATAATAAAAACATGGGCAGAATTAGAAGCATTAGGTCTTACAGTATCATCTATAGAAAATGATTATACATCATCAAATTATTCAACAACAGCAGGATCGCCATATAAAGTTCTTAATGATAATAATTTATCAGGTAAATTAGTATTACCTTCAAGTGTAACTAAAATAGGTGATTATGCATTCTATCAAAATACAAAAGTTACAGCTATAGTAATCCCTAGAAGTACTTATTATATTGGTATAAATGCATTCTCTAGTTGTACAAATTTAGCCCAAGCAGAATTCATAAATTCAAATAACTGGTATGCATCTTCTACTTCTGATGGAACTAGCGGAACAGATTTAACATTGACTAGTACTTCTCAAAATGCTACATATTTAAAGACAACATATAGTGATAAATATTGGAAAAGACGTAGGACATATAAGATAGTCTATAATGCAAATGGTGGTACTGGAACAATGGCCGATCAAGATGTAGAAGTATCAAGTGGAGTTCAGTTAAGAGACTTAAATTATACAAGAAACGGTTATGTCTTTACTGGATGGAATACAAAACTAAATGGCACAGGAACATCTTATTCTAATAAAGCCGTTATTACTCCAACTTTGTCTGAAAATGAAAAATTAAATTTATATGCACAATGGGATTATGAACCAGGTTTATTTGATAGCAATGGGGAATTAATAAAGACATGGTCTGAATTAGAAGCCTTAGGTTTAACAAAGGCCACAGTTGAAACTGATTACACATCGTCTTCTTATAGAACAACAGCCGGCTCTCCATATAAAGTTCTTAATGATAATAATTTATCAGGTAAATTAGTTTTACCTTCTAGTATAACAAAAATAGGTAATTATGCCTTTTATTCTAATTCTAGATTAACAGGAATAATAATTCCAAGTAGCGTAGAAACACTAGGTACTTATTGCTTTTATGCTTCAAGGATTACTTCAGTAACATTATCTGATGGATTGAAAACAATCCGTCAAAATGCATTTTATTCTATTTCTGGATTAATAACAATAACTATACCTGGCAGTGTCACGTTGATTGAAAGTCGAGGACTTGCAAATTATGCATTCACAACTGTCAATTTCAAAAATACCGAAGGGTGGTATAGATCTAGTAGTTCCTCTTTTACTAGTGAAACTAGTGTATCATTCTCAGATCCGGCTCAAGCCGCATCAGAATTAAAAAATAATTATTATTACAGAACAACAGCTTACAAAATATCATTTAATGCAAATGGTGGTAATGGAACAATGAATAGTCAGTATGCTGCAGCGGGGCAAACTGTAAGTCTAAGTACAAATACTTTTACTAAAGATAATTATAGTTTCATAGGCTGGAATACAGCATCAGATGGTTCTGGAACATCTTATCAAAATGGTGCCTCAGTATCTAATTTAGCATCTAGTAATCAAACGGTAGTATTATATGCACAATGGGAAAGAATTGCAGGATTATTTGATAGTAATGGTAATATAATAAAAACATGGGCACAATTAGAGGCCTTAGGTTTAACAAAATCTAAGATAGAACAGGATTATACATCATCAAATTATTCAACAACAACAGGTTCTCCATATAAAGTGTTTAGTGATAACAATTTAACAGGAAAGTTAATGCTACCAGATGGAATAAATAAAATAGGTAATTACGCATTCAAGAATTGTCCGGGCTTAACCTCAATCACAATTCCAGAGGGAATTAATAATATTGGAGCATATGCGTTCGATGGTTGCACAAGCCTAACATCAGCTGATTTTATTTCTACATCTGATTGGCATGCATCTTCTACTTCTGATGGAACAAGCGGAACAAGTTTAACGTTGACTAATACATCCCAAAATGCCACATATTTAAAGACAACATATAGTGATAAATATTGGAAAAAATATGGGTATACTATATCATTTAATGCAAATGGTGGTAGCGGCACAATGGACAATCAATTCGTATCGTTATCGGAGCAAACAACTTTAAATAAAAATACGTATACATATATCTTATATAGATTTGCTGGATGGAATACTTCTCCAAATGGTTCTGGTGATGCATATTTAGATGAGGCTCAAATTTATCAATTAGGAACTGTTGATGATAATGTAATTCTTTATGCACAATGGGAATATGCTTTTCCTCCGGGATTATATGATTCTAATGATAACATGATAAAAACATGGGCTGAACTAGAAGCACTAGGTTTAACAGCATCTACGGTAGAATATGATTATACAAAATCAAATTCTTCAACAACAGCAGGATCACCATATAAGGTATTTTATGATAATGATTTATCTGGTAAATTAGTATTACCATCAAGTGTAACAAAAATAGGAAATTGTGCGTTTTATGAAAATACCGGATTAACAGGAATAATAATTCCAAACGGTGTCACAAGCATTGGAAGTAATGCATTTGGAGATTGTGAAAATTTAGTGTCAATAGTAATGGGAAGTGGAGTCACAAGTATTGGTACTGATGCATTTTATGGTTGTGAAAATTTATCTACGATAACTGTAGATCCTAATAACTCTACTTATGATAGTAGAAATAACAGTAATGCAATAATTAATACATCGACAAACGAATTGATATTAGGATCAATGAATACTATAATTCCAAATACGGTTACAAAAATAGGAGATGATGCATTTGCGAAAAGAGCTCTAACCTCAATTATAATTCCAAATAGTGTCACAACTATTGGAAGGTATTCTTTCTCCGCCTGCAATAGCTTAACCTCAATAGTTATTCCAGATAGTGTCACAAGCATAGGTGATGACGCATTTGATAGTTGTGCAAACTTAACAACGGTAACAATCGGAAGTGGAGTCACAAGCATCGGAAATGCCGCATTCGTCGGTTGCTCAAATTTAACATCAGTGACAATCGGAAGCGGAGTCACAAGCATTGGAAGAGGTGCTTTCCTTGCTTGTTCAAAATTAACATCAGCCACATTTAATGATCCTAATGGATGGTTTGTATCTACTTTACCAGATGCAACAAGTGGTACAGATTTAACATTAACTAATACATCAGATAATGCAACGTATTTAAAAACTACATATAGACAATATTATTGGAAGAAGAGTACAAACTAAAAAAAGAGACATTTGTCTCTTTTTTTATTTATCTATTTCAGTTGGTTCAGTACCTTTTAAGTAATATATGAATTTCTTTTTCTTAGATTCATTAGTAGCTAGTTTTCCATTTAATGGATTAACTAGTACGGCATTAACATCTCTTGGTTTATAAAACCAAGAATCACTTTTATTTCTTAGATAATTCTCCATAGTATCTACCCATATATTTTTTGATATAGAATTATCTTTATCACTTAATTTTTTATTATCATCATATCCAACCCATACTCCTAAAGTATAATCTTTATTATAACCTACTATAAGTGAATCAGTATTAGTACTACCTGTTTTAATAGCATATTTTTTTGTTATTTTTGGTCTGATTGATAGACATGTTGGAGAGTTATAATCTACTAATCCGTAATCATAACAATTTCTTAATAATTCACTTAATATATACACATAATTATTATTTAAAACTTGTTTTTCTTCTTGATTAAATTTATATAATATTTTATTATCTTTAGATTTTATTTCCCTAATAAAATAATTATTATTCTTTTTTCCTTCATTAGCTAGTACTTTATATCCAGAAGTTAGTTTTATAATATTTATTTCACTTGTTCCAAGTGGAAGTGAAACATTATTATCAACACTATCTATACCAACCTTATTTAATGTGTTTACTAATTGATTATCTCCTAAAAACATATTTGTTTTTAGGGCATAAATATTATCTGAATATGCTAGTGCTAAAATCATAGGAATCTTTCTATTGGCATATATATTTCCGGCATTATTTGGTTTATATACTTCATTTCCAAGATTAAAAGATGTTTTTTTAGACATAAATTCTGATGAAGCAGTAAATCCATTTTCTAAAGCAGTATAATATAAAAATGGTTTTAAAGTAGAACCAACTTGTCTTTTAGAATATAATGCTCTATTATATTGGCTTTTTTCATAGTCTTTTCCACCTGCAAGTGCTATTATTTTTCCTGTTTTATTTTCAATCATTACACTAGATAGTTCTAAATCATTATTAACATTATTTTTAATTGATTCATCTAATTTAGTTTGTGCTTCTAAATCTAAATTAGTATATATTTTAATACTGTTATTTTCTATATAATCCTTTGGTATTACTTCTAGATTATTAAGTTCATTCATAACAGCATCTTTATAATACATTAATGTAGTTAAATTCAATTTTTCTTTTTTACCATAAAAAACCAATTCTTCATTATAGGCATTTTTAGCCTCATCTTCAGTTATATATTTGTTTTTAACCATTTTATCTAATATTATCTTTTGTCTTCTTTTTGAGGTATTTAAATCATTTATAGGTGAATAATCTTGGGGAGAGGCAGGTATTCCTGCAAGTATACTTGCTTCTCCTAGAGATAAATCTTTAGAAGATTTATTAAAATAATATTTAGAAGCATTTTCTATACCAAGAACACCATTACCATAATTAATAGTATTTAAATAACCTTCAAGTATTTCATCCTTAGAATAATTGATTTCCATTTTAAAAGCTAAATAAGCCTCTTTTATTTTTCTAGTTAATGTTCTATCAAAATTAAGATATAAATTCCTAGAATATTGCTGAGTAATAGTGGATGCGCCTTCTTTAATAGAACCGGATTTTAAATTAATAAATAAAGATTTAATAATTCTTATATAATCAAAACCATTATGTTCATAAAATCTTTTATCTTCAGTAGATATAGTAGCATTTATTAAATCTTTATCTATATTTTTTAGATCAATCCATTCTTTAGAGCCATTACCTCTAAAGAATTCTTTATTATCTTTATCATATAAAATAATAGTATTTGCTTTTTTTAAATTTAATTTAGGACTTAGTCTTATATATAAATAAAATAATCCAAAAAAAGCATATATAAAGAATATAAAAATAATTATTATTTTAAGCATTATTTTTCTTTTTTTCATATTATCTCCATAGACTATTTATATTATGTTAAAAAAATATTAAATTATAAGTGCATTTTTTATATTGGTATGGTATAATTTCATTGAAAAAAGTGGTGATTTATATAATTAACTTTTATTTAAAAAATAATGATGAAACTATTAAAAAAGATAATATTGAATCTGTATTTAAAAAAAATACATTAAAATTTAATATAGGTAATGATAAATATAAAATAGATTTAGATAAATTTATATTAGAAAAAGATAATAATGAATCTAGATTATGTTTTATTTTTAGTGATAAAAAAGATACAAAAGGTACATATTATATAAAAGAATTAGATTTTTATATGGATGCTAAAATAAAAACAAGTAAGCTTATATATAAGGATAATAAATTAGATATAAAATATGAATTATATTTACAAGATGAATATATAGGTAAATTTGAATTAAAAATAGAAGTAAAGGAGTAAGAGTATGACTGATATTAAAAAGATTATATCTTCTTTGATAGAAAAAGAAATTAATATTGATGTTTATGATTTAATTAAAGAAATAGATGATTCATCTAAAGGTGATTATACTTTTCCGTGCTTCGCACTCGCAAAAGAGTTACACAAAGCACCTAATCAAATAGCAGATGAATTAGCAAATTCTATTGAAGATGAATCTATAGAAAAAATAGAGAGCCTTAATGGATATTTAAATTTCTTTATTAACAAAGAATATCTAACTAAGATAGTATTTAATGAATACGATAAAAAGAAATCTAATTTTGGTAAAGAAGAATCAAATGGAAAGACAGTATGTATAGATTATTCTGCTCCAAATATTGCAAAACCATTTCATGTAGGTCATTTAAGATCAACAGTTATTGGTCATGCCTTATACAATATATATAAATATTTAGGATGGAATACTATTGGTATTAACCATTTAGGAGATTATGGTACTCAATTTGGTAAATTAATCGAAGGTTATAAACTATGGGGTTCTGAATATGATTTAAGTACTGATGCAGTAGATAAATTAGTAGAAATATATGTAAGAATTAATGCATTATGTTCTGAAGATGAGAGTGTATTAGAAAGATGTAGAAATAATTTTAAACTTCTTGAAGAAGGCGATGAATACTGCGTAAAACTTTGGAAAGAATTTTCTGATCTAAGTTTAAAAGAATTTGATAAAATATATGATTTATTAGGTGTTAAATTTGATAGTATTAAGGGTGAATCATTCTATACAGATAAAATGCCTGAAGTAATTCAAATATTAGAAAAAAATAATAAATTAATAGATAGTGAAGGTGCTAGAGTAGTAGATTTAGAAGATCAAGGCATCAAAACACCATGTATTATTGTTAAAAGTGATGGTTCAAGTATATATGCTACTCGTGATCTAGCAGCTATTCTTTATAGAGCAAGAACATATGATTATGACAAATCATTATATGTTGTAGCTTATGAACAAGATTTATCATTTAAACAAGTATTTGCTACAGCAAAATACCTTGATTTAGATAATAAATATGTTAATGGATTAGAACATGTATCGTTTGGTATGTATAGATTACCAGAAGGTAAGTTTTCCACAAGAAAAGGTAATTTTATTAAGCTAGAAGATATATTAAACGCTGCAATAACTAGAGCAAAAGAAATAATTATGGAAAAGAATCCAGAATTAGAAGACTTAGATGAAGTGGCTAAAAAAGTAGGAATTGGTGCAGTTGTATTTAGTGATTTATATAATTCTAGAATAAAAGATGAAGTATTTGATATGGATGAAATGCTTAAGTTTAACGGAGAAACAAGTCCATATATTCAATATATGTATGTAAGAATAAGAAGTATTTTAAGAAAAAATAATGAAGAAGTATTGCTTAATAATGTTAAATATGATAAATTACTTGAGGGTCAAGCATATGAGCTAGTTAAATTAATATATAGATTTAATGATGTTTTAAATGACGTGATCAGTAAGAATGAACCATATATATTATCGAGATACTTAATAAAACTTTCATCTACTTATAGTGAATACTATAATACTGTTAAGATATTAAGTGATGATGTAGACGAAAGAAATTCAAGAATTTATCTTATTACTATAGTATCAGACATTCTTAAAACTGGATGTAATCTATTAGGTATAGAAATGCCTGAAAGAATGTAACAAAATATTAATACTCACATAAATATAAAAGAAAGGATGATTTATAATGAGCATTAGAAAAAAGAAATTAGAAGAATTAGAATTAATGAGTTATACAGACATAGCTTACGAAATAATTAAAGAAGATAAAAAGAAATATGATACAAATAAACTATTTAAGGAAGTATGTAAATTACTTGAATTAGATGAAAATACATTTGTTGAACAAATAGGGGATTTCTTCACAGCATTGACAACTGATGGAAGATTTATCTTTATAGATAGTAAATCTTGGGATTTAAAAGAAAATCATAAAGTTAAAGTAGTTGTTGATGATGGTGATGAAGAAGATATCGAAATGGATGAAACAGAAACTGTTGAAAATTCTGAAGATGCAGAAGATATTGAAGATGATTATTCAGATGAAGCAGTTGATGATAGCAAAGAAGATGAAGATGATCTTGGAGATTTAACTATCGTTTCAGAAGACGATATGAGTGATATAAGTATAGAGGAATAGGTGATCTTATGATAGAGAGATTAGAGGCTACTCTTAATAGATATAATGAATTAAGTGATCTATTATCTAGCCCAGAAATATTAAATAATGTAGATAAAATGACTTCTCTATCAAAAGAACAAGCATCTATTGGAGAAGTTGTAGAAAAATACAAAGAATATAAAAAAGTAGATAGTGATTTAGAAGAAGCTAAAGAACTATTAAATGATCCGGAAATGGCAGATTTAGCTAAAGAAGACATTAGTAATTTAAGTGATAAAAAAGAAGAATTAATTAAAGAATTAGAAATATTATTATTACCAAAAGATCCTAATGATGATAAGAATATTATTGTTGAAATAAGAGGAGCTGCCGGTGGAGATGAAGCTAATATATTTGCTGGAGATTTATTTGAAATGTATTCTAGATATGCAGAAAGCCAAGGCTGGAGAATAGAAGTAACTAATGCGGAAGCCGGGAGTGCTGGAGGTTATGCCCAAATAGAATTCATGGTTAAGGGCGAAAATGTTTACTCTAAACTTAAATATGAATCAGGATCTCATAGAGTTCAAAGAGTTCCAGAAACAGAATCACAAGGAAGAGTTCACACATCTACCGCTACCGTGCTTGTAATGCCTGAAGTAGAAGATGTTAATATTGATATTAAGGAGCAAGATTTAAGAATAGATGTATATAGATCAACTGGAGCAGGAGGACAAGGAGTAAATACAACAGATTCTGCTGTTAGAATTACTCATATTCCAACAGGAATAGTAGTCACTTGTCAAGATGAAAGAAGTCAGTTAAAAAATAAAATTAAAGCTTTAGGAATCTTAAAAGCAAGAATATATGATGAAATGCAAAGAAAACAAGAAGCAGAAGTTGGAGCAGAAAGAAGAAGTAAGATTGGTACTGGTGATAGGTCAGAAAAAATAAGAACTTATAACTATCCACAAAATAGAGTAACTGATCACAGAATTAATTTAACATTAATGCAATTGGATAGAATAATGCAGGGTAAAATGGATGAATTAATTGAATCATTAATAAATGAAGATATAAAGAGAAAATTAGCAGGAGAATAATTTTCTTTTTTTTGTTATAATTAAAGAGGTGATATAAATGAATGTTATTTTTTTAGATTTTGATGGTGTTTTAGATACTATTCATGATAGTACTCCTGAAAAAGTAGAGGAAAGAATTAAAATTCTCGCAGATATTTGCAAGGAATATGATGCTAAAGTAGTAATAGAGGCATCATCCAAAGATCAAATAGATGAAAAAACTATGGAAGTGCCTGATGGATGGGTTAAATTTGTTCTTGAATGTCTAAAGAAACATGGAATTGAATGTATAGGAAGAACTCCAAATATAGGTAAAACATTAAAAGATAATACATATACTGAAATTTGGAAAGAAGATGAAATATTAGAATATTTAAAAAATCATCCAGAAATTGCGCATTACTGTGTAATTGATGATGATGATTTACTAGATTTAGGTAAACAATCAGATTTAGATAAAATTAGAGATCACTTAGTTAAAACAATATATTATTCAGATAATCCAGAAGAAGAAGGATTACTTCCTAAACATAAGGAAGAAGTAGGTAAAGTACTAAAATTATAATAGAACTTTTTTAATTAGATAAAAATTTAAAGTGCAAAAATAAAGTGCAATCTTTGCACTTTAAACTATCTTTTTGCGCTATGATAGTATTAATCTGAGGTGATGTTATGCAAAAAAAAGGTATGATAGAAAGAAAAAAAAGCAAAAAGAACGGAGAATGGATAGAATTATGAATAATATTGAATATTTAAAAAAATATTATAAAGGCAATATGAATGAAGCAATAAAAAGACTAAATGATGGTGAACCAGTTCAATATATAGTAGGTAATGTAGATTTTTATAATTCCAATTTAATAGTTAATAAAAATGTATTAATACCTAGATTTGAAACAGAAGAATTAGTATTAAACACTATTAATTTTATTAAAGAATATTTTAATAAACCAAAAGTATTAGATATAGGTACAGGATCTGGAGCAATAGCTATTTCTATTAAAAAAGATATAGATTCTATAGTATATGCTACTGATATATCTAAAGAAGCTTTAGAAGTAGCAAAAGAAAATGCTAAAAGAAATAATGTAGATATTAATTTTATAGAAACTAATCTATATGATGGAATAAAAGAAAAATTTGATATAGTTATTAGTAATCCACCATATATTAGATATGATGAAGAAATAGATGAAATAGTTAAAAATAATGAACCCCATATTGCATTATATGCTGATAATAATGGTTTATATTATTATGAAGAAATACTAAAGAATATTAAATCTATTCTTAATGATAAATACTTAATTGCATTTGAAATAGGTAAGAGCCAAGCAGAAGAAATAAATAAAATAAAGGATAAATATCTTCCAGATAGTAATATCTTATTAAAGAAAGATTTAGAAGGAAGAGATAGAATGATCTTTATATATAATTTTGAATAAAATAAAAATAATCATCCATAAAGAAATTGAAGGGATGATTTTTTATGAAAAAAATTATTATTTCGATATTATTAATAACTTTGATGTTAGGTATTATTTTTAATACAAAAGAAAAAGAAAATATTATTCCAGATAGTGCAATCAGATTCAGGGTTATTGCTAACTCTAATACAGCATATGATCAGAATATAAAAATACAAATTAGAAATTTAATACAAAATAAAATATTAGAATTAACAAAAGATACAAGATCTATTGATGAAGTGAGAAATATACTACTAGAACACAAAGAAGAGTTATACAGTATTACTAAAGAAAAACTATATAATCTAGGATACGACAAATCATTTAAATTAGACTATGGAAATAATTATTTTCCAGAGAAAAAATACAAAGGATTAACTTATAAAGGGGGCAATTATGAGTCATTAGTTATTACTTTAGGAGAAGGTAATGGTGATAATTTTTGGTGTGTATTGTTTCCTCCATTATGTACTTTAGAAGTAGAAGATTCATCGGAAGTAGAATATAAATTTTTTGTTAAAGAAATAATTGATAAGTATTTTAGAAAATAAAAAAATATGCTATCATTATATTAGGTGATGTATATGAATAATTTAAGTACTAAAGTTAAAAAAATGAGTATTACTTCAATAATATTTTCATTATTATTTATAGTTACTGGTATATTTTTATTACTAAAACCAGAAACTGCAATTAATATAGTATGTTATGTACTTGGAGTAATATTAGTCTTATGGGGAGTAATATCAATAATACAATTTTTTAGTGATAAGAATTCGACTAATTATTTATCACTAAATTTTATATTTGGAGCATTTGTATTTATATTTGGAATTATAATATTAATTAAACCAAGTATAATTGCCAGCATAGTTCCTTTACTTCTTGGAGTATGGATGGTTATAAATGGTGTAACTAAATTATCTTACTCTTTATCAATATATAAACAAAGTAAAAGTGTTTTTTCAATAATTGGATCAATATTAATAATTGTATTTGGTATTGCTCTAATATTTAATCCTTTTGAGGGTGCTAAAGGCTTAACTCAAATAATAGGAATATCTCTAATAGTTTATTCAGTATTAGATTTAGCAGAAAGTATTGCTATTACATTTGGAATGAAAAATAATAGTGAAGAACCAGATGGAAAGATAATTGAAGCTGAGTATAAAGAGAAAAAATAACTATTGAATAAAACATATAATTATTATATAATATAGGTAACATTATACTAAGGAGGGATAATATGAAAGTTACATCAGTAAATGTTAAGAAAATTGAAAAGGAAGGTTCAAGAATGAAAGGTATAGCATCTATCGTTTTAGATGATTGCTTTGCTGTTAAAGATATTCGTATCATTCAAGGTGAAGACAAATTATTTATTGCTATGCCAAGTAGAAAGTATCCTGATGGAGAATATAGAGATGTTGCTCATCCAATCAATGGTGAAACTAGAGAAATGATTGAAAAAGCAATTTTTGAAGCGTATGACCAAGCAGAAGATGCTAAACCAAGTGATTCAGAAGAATCAGTAGAAGAAGAATAATCTTCTTCTTTTTTTTGCATTAATTTTTGATTATATTCATATAATTAGATAAACGGAGGAAAATATGGATAAATTAAAAGAAATAAGTTCTGGTTTAACACATTCTTTTTCAGTAGGTGAAAGAAAAAATATAGCATTAACTGGAGTAGTAAAAATAGATAGTTTTGATAAAGAAGAATTTTTAATAGAAACATCACTTGGTGTAATGAATATAAAAGGAGAAAATTTAGAAGTAGTAAGATTAGATACATATCAAGGAAATTTAACTATAAAAGGTACTATTAATTCTATTAGTTATATTGAAGATAATAAAAAAGAATCATCCGTATTTAGTAAATTATTTAAATGATACTTATATATCAGATAAAGTGTCTATCTTTATCTTTTATTTATGGTATATTTTTTGCTTTTACTTTAAGTAAAAGTAAAAAAATACTATTTAATAATAAAAAAATAATATCTTTAATACTAAATTTATTATTTTTGATTGATCATACCTTGTTGTTTTTTATATTAATAAGATTTATTAATAATGCAAGATTGCATATTTATATGCTTCCAGTCTTTATATTAGGAATTATTTTTTATAGATATTACTTTACATTCCCTAATAAAAATAAATTGACTACTAAAATAAAATAAACTATACTTAATGTAGAATGGAGGGTGTATAACTTGAAGAGAAAAACAGTAAAAAGAAACTTTGTAATTATTTCTCTTGTATATTTAGTTTTAGGTTTTTTACTTGTTCAAACAGTAGTTAAGACTGGATATGAGTTATATACTAAATCTAAAGAAAAAAGAGAATTTATGGAAGAATTATCTGTTTTAAAAGATAAAGAAGAAGAATTAAAAGGACAAGTAAATAAATTACAAGATCCTGATTATATAGCTAGATATGCTAGAGAAAAATATTTATATTCTAAAGATGGAGAAATAATAATAAGAATACCTGATTAGGTATTCTTTTTTATTATTTTATGTTATTATATGAGTGGTGAGAAGTTTGAATATAAACGAAGTTAATATATTAGCTCTAGCTTATTTAGGAGATTCAGTATATGAACTTAGAGTTAGAGAATATCTAATTAAGAACAAAACATATAAAGTTAATAATCTACAAACTAAATCTTTAAATTATGTAACTGCTAAAAATCAATGTAAGTTTATTAATTATTTACTTGATAATAATTATTTAAGTGAAGATGAAATAGATATAGTTAAAAGAGGTAGAAATGCTAGTACCTATTCTCATCCGAAAAATACAAATATAGTAACTTATAAATGGGCTACTGCATTTGAATGTTTATTTGGATACTTATATTTATTGGAAAAAAGTGATAGAATAGACGAACTAATGAAAATTATTTTGGAGGAAAATATATGATAGTATTTGGTAAAAATGTTGCTAAAGAAGTAATAGATAGCAAAAAAGAAATAAAAAAAGTATATTTATCAAATAATTTTGATGATGATAAACTAATTAAATATTTTGAGGATAACAATATTAAAATTAGTAGAATGGATAAAAGAATATTAGATCAAAAGTTTAAAGGGAATAATCAGGGAATTGCTTTAGAAATAGAAGATTATAAATATAGTAATATAGATGAAGTATTAAATACTAATTTCTTAGTAATGCTTGATCATCTAGAAGATCCACATAATTTTGGAGCAATTATAAGAACATGTGAAGCTGCTGGGGTAGATGCAATTATTATTCCTAAAAAAAGAAGCGTAGAAATAACATCAACTGTTATGAAAGTATCTGCAGGTGCTTTAAATAATATAAAAATAGTTGAAGTAAGTAGCTTACCTCAAACAATAGAAAAGTTAAAAAAATATGGATTCTGGTTCTATGGAACAGATATGGATGGTAGTAATTATACTGATATATCATATGATCCTAAAACATGTTTAGTAATTGGAGCAGAAGGTAATGGAATATCTAAATTAGTATCAGAAAAATGTGATTATATAATAAGTATTCCTATGACTGGTAAGATAAATAGTTTAAATGCTTCTGTTGCAGCGGGTATTACTATATATGAAGTGGTGAGACAAAAAAATGAAAAAATATAAAGATAATGATTATGAATTATTATATTTAATATCTGAGAACAACGAAGATGCTAAAGAATTATTTTATACTAAATATAGACCTATAATAGAAATGAAAGCAAGAAAATTTACTAAATATGTTGAATCTAAAGGTTATGACTATAATGATTTAGTACAAGAAGGTATGATAGGTTTATCTAAGGCAATAAAAGATTATAGTGAACAAAAAGATGTTCAATTTACTACATTTGCTAATGTATGTATAGAAAGACAAATGTTTTCATTTATGAGAAATATTAGCGCAGGAAGACATAAAATATTAAATGATTCATTATCTTTTGATACTACAACTAATTCTTATGGAAAACCATTAATAAATTTATTAGATGATAAAAATGTTAATCCTGAAACTACATTTATTGAATCAGAAGAAGAAGAGGATCTTCATAATGATATAGTTTCTATTTTAAAAGAAAAAGAAATAGAAATTTTTGAATTAAGGACTAAAGGTTTTTCTTATAAAGAAATAGCTAGTTTATTAAATATAACAGAAAAATCTGTAGGTAAATATATAGAAAAAATAAAGAATAAAATAAGTAAAATGTTAGATGAGAATAAATAGGTGGTATATATGAAAAAGAAAAGAATTAATATATTTAGAGTTTTATTAGTATTAGTACTATTAGTAGGTTTAACTTTATGTATACTAATTCTTTTTAATGAGCATAAAATTAAAAAGAATTATAATAAATACATAATAGTTAATAAAGATACTAATTTATATGACTCTAAAAAGAAAGAAATAGGTAAAATATATAAAAATACATATTTTGAATTAGATAAATATAATAATGGCAAATATTATAAAATAAAAGATTCTGATTATTATATTTATTATAATGATGTTAAAAAAACTAAGAAAAAAGATACTAAAATAAAAGATTATTATGTGATGATGGGTAAAGTTATTACATTAAAAGATAACACAATTTATTATATTGATAATAAGAAATCTATAAAGATTAATAAAGGTAAAACACATGATGTTTTATATTTAGATGATAACTATTACTATATTAGATTTTTAAATAATTTATATGGTATAAAAAAAGATGATATTAAATCTGAAAAAAATCTAAAAATGACTAAAAAAGATTATATGAGTATTTTATACTATGAAGATAATAATGATAATATAGAAGCTCAATTTAAATATTTAAAAGAAAATGGTAATTTTGGTATTACTTTAGAAGATTTTACATTATGGTTTAATGATAAAATTAATATAAATAATAATGGATTATTAATATTATCTAAAAACGAAGAAGTAATAAAAATAGCTAAAAAATATGATATATATGTAGAAAAAGATTTTGGAGATTATGTTTATAAAAATGATAATGCAAGTACTAAAAAAGGTACAAAAAATAGTATATCTATGTATAAGATAACTAGTGAAACTACTAATGAAACAATAAAGAAGATAATAGATGGAGAAGTAATTAGTTATATAGATTTGACTACTAATTATGCCCATAATTTAAGAAATAAAGAAGGTAATGCTACGTCTATAGCGGTATTAAACTATCATTTCTTCTATGATTCTTCACTAGGAGAATATTGCGGTGAAGGAAATTGTATGGATACTAAAGACTTTGAAAAAGAATTATACTATTTAAAAGTAAATGGATTTAAAACATTAACTATGAGTGAATTTATTAAATGGATGTATGGAGAAATAGAACTTCCTAATAGAAGTGTACTTCTTACTATTGATGATGGTGCTATGGGTACAGGACTTGATAATGGTAATAAATTAATACCATTACTAGAAAAATATGATCTGCATGCAACACTATTCTTAATAGCTGGATGGCATAAATATAGTAATTATATATCACCAAATTTAGATGTAGAATCACATACTTATAACATGCATTCTGGTGGTGCATGTGATAGTGAAGCAAGAGGTTCTAAATTACTTTGTTCATCAAGAGAAGAAATAAAAGAAGATCTAACTATTTCTAAAAATGAAATAGGTACAGATAATGCTTTTTGTTATCCTATGTATGTTTATAATGACAAAGTTATAAGTGTATTAAAAGAAATGGGATATAAAGTGGCATTTACTGGTGGGGATTATAAAGCTACTAGAGATGATGATAAATATAAAATACCTAGATATCATATATATGATTCTACTTCATTAGATGAATTTATTGATATGATAAATTAGTATATAAAAAACACTTATTTCTATTGACTAAACATATAATTTATGTTAAATTATATGCAGAAGCACGAGGAAAGTGTTTTTTATTTTGAAATAAAAGGTGAAAATATGGAAAAAGTTAAAGATTTTTTCTCTGATATGAAATCAGAAATTAAAAGAATAAGATGGTGTAAAGGTAAAGAACTTTGGAAGAATGTAATAGTTACAATAGCTACTATATTATTCTTTGCATTATTCTTTATGTTAATCCAATATATTATTGTTTTAGTTAAGATGATTGATTTTAAATCAATAGTAGAAACTATAAAAGGGTGGTTTTAATTATGGAAGAAAAACAATGGTATGTAGTTAATACTTATTCTGGACATGAGAATAAAGTAAAAGAAAAATTAGATATGCGTATTCAATCTATGAACATGCAAGATTATATATTTAGAGTAATTGTTCCTGAAAAGACTGAAATCGAAATAAAAGATGGAGTTAAAAAGGAAAAAGTTAAGAAATTATTTCCAGGTTACGTACTTGTTGAAATGATTATGACTGATGAAGCATGGTATGTGGTTAGAAATACTCCAGGTGTAACAGGTTTCCTTGGATCATCTGGTAAGGGAGCTAAACCATTCCCATTATATAAGCATGAAGTAGATAATATTCTAAAAACTATTGGAGTTACTGATAAATCAGTTGTGGTTGATTTACAAGTTGGGGATAAGATTAAACTTACTGATGGACCATTCAAGTTAATGACTGGTAAAGTACTTGAAATAGATAAAGAAAATAACATGGCTAAATTATCAATTGATTTATTTGGACAAGAAACTACTGTAGAAGCAGAACTTACTCAAATAGAACTTGATAAATAGTTATTGCAAAACCATTAAAATAATGGTATATTATATTGGCAACTATGTATTTTATATATAGATGAAGTGGGAGGCATATAGTCATTTGTACCACTCGCGAAAAAAATTTAATAGGAGGTGTTTTTCGTGGCAAAGGAATTATTAAATAAGGTAAAACTTCAAATACCTGCAGGAAAAGCTACAGCTGCTCCACCAGTTGGAACTGCTTTAGGACCATTTGGTATAGCTCTACCAGACTTTTGTACAAGATTTAATGATGCTACAAAGGATAAAATGGGTGATATCGTTCCTGTAGAAGTATACATCTATGATGATAGATCATTTGATTTCAAAGTTAAGACTTCACCAGCTGCATTCTTAATTAAGAAAGCTGCTAATGTTAAAAAAGCATCAGCTACTGGATCTAAGACAATCGCTGGATCTATAACTAGAGATCAATTACGTCAAATAGCTGAAACTAAAATGCCAGATTTAAATGCATATGATGTTGAAGCTGCTATGAAACAAATTGAAGGTACTGCTAAAAACATGGGTATCGAAATTAAAGATTAATTAATAAGTGGGAGATAAAATCGTTAATACCACAAGGAGGTAAATATGAAGAAAGGTAAAAAATATATAAAAGCTATGGAATTAGTAGAAAAGCATAAAGCTTATACTAAAGAAGAAGCTGTAGAATTAGTTAAAAAGACTAGTACTTCTAAATTTGATGGCTCAGTAGAAATAGCAGTAAGATTAAACGTAGATACTAAAAAAACTGATCAACAAGTTAGAGGAGCTTTAGTTCTTCCAAATGGAACTGGTAAAGCTAAGAGAGTATTAGTATTAACTAAGAACGATGCACAAAGTAAAGCTGCAAGTACTGCAGGTGCTGAATTTGTTGGAGGAGAAGAATTAATCGATAAGATAGCTAAAGAAAACTGGTTAGATTTCGATGTTATTATAGCTACTCCAGAAATGATGCCTTTACTAGGTAAAATCGGTAAGTTATTAGGACCAAGAGGTTTAATGCCTAATCCTAAAACTGGTACTGTAACAACTGATGTTGCTAAGGCAATTGAAGATGTTAAAAAAGGTAGAATTGAATTTAGAACTGATAGTTATGGTAATGTACATGCTATCATTGGTAAAGTTTCATTTGATGAAGCTAAATTAGTTGAAAACTTAATGGCATTCATGAATGTTATAATTAAATCTAAACCAACTACAGTTAAAGGTCAATTTATTAAAAATGTTTCAGTATCATCAACTATGGGACCTGGAATAAAAATTGACATAAATACATTGACAAACTAATATTTGTCTATTATAATAAATTACGTTATTAAAAAAGTTTGAACCGAAGACAGTAAGTGTTCTATGAACTTAATTTCTTACCGAGGGCAAAATCTTATACTTATAAAATATAAGTCTTTGCCGTTTCGCAAAGACTTTTTTAATATAAAAAAGCAAGGAGGAAAGCAAGTGGCAAACGCAAAAATACTTGAAGCAAAGCAAGCAGTAATTGATGAAATTGCTAATGTTGCTAAAGAATCGGCTTCATTTATCTTGTTTGATTATCGTGGCCTTACTGTTGAAGAAACTGCTGAACTTAGAAGAGCTCTTAGAGCAAATGGAGCTAAATATAAAGTTTGGAAGAATACTTTAACAAAGAGAGCATTAGATAGTCTAAACTACAATCTTGATGATTGCCTAGAAGGTCCTAGTGCTATGGCATATTCAAATGATTCAGTTGCTCCAATCAAGACACTTAGTGATTTTGCTAAGGAACATAGTGCTCTTGAAATAAAAGGAGGAATCGTTGATGGGGAAGTTACAGATCTTGATACTATCAAGAAGTTAGCTGCATTACCATCAAGAGAAGGATTACTTACTATGCTTGCTACTGGACTTATCGGTACAGTCAAAGATTTATCAATCGCTTTAAATTTACTTAGCGAACAAAAAGAAGAAAGTAAATAAGAAAATAGGAGGAGAAAATAATATGGCTAAATTAAACGCTAAAGATTTTATCGCTGCTTTAAACGAAATGAGTTTATTAGAAATTAAAGAATTAGTAGACGCTATGAAAGAAGAATATGGTATTGATCCTACTGCTGTTGCAGTAGCTGCAGCTCCTGCTGCTGGTGCTGGATCAGATGAACCATCTACAGTTACAGTTAACTTAACTTCAGCTGGTGGACAAAAAATCCCAGTAATCAAATTAATCAGAGATATAACTGGTTTAGGATTAAAAGAAGCTAAAGATATAGCTGATAACGGCGGTGCTGTTAAAGAAAATATTTCTAAAGAAGAAGCAGAAGATATTAAAAAACAATTAGAAGAACTTGGAGCTACTGTAGAATTAGCTTAATAAAAAATGAGACAAATGTCTCTTTTTTTATGATATAATTATACTAGGAGGCAATATGCAAGAAGTATTAGAGAGATATTATAGTTTTTTTATGAAAAATAATTTTTCGGATAAAGAGAATCCATACGATTTAGAAAAATTTTATGCATTAATTACAATGCTTGATCATCTAGAAAGGGAAGATTTTGTTCCTGATGAAACTAAGAGTAAAATATATAATTATAGAAATAGATATAAGCCTTTAAAATACGATCTAGATGTATTTTACGAGTTTTTTGATATGGTTGGTAATGGATATAAATATGAGGGTGTGGATAAATGCGCTAGAATTAAAGGCAGATATTCAAGTTCAAGAATTAATGCTGAAGGCGATGAAGAAAAATTAAAAGAAAAATTTGCCAATGAAAATGTATCATTTAAATGGTTTAGTCCATCTCCTAACATGGTTATAGAAAGAAATTTTATTTTTTCTACTAAGCATTCTAAAGAATCTTACTGCAAGGCATATTTATCTATAAAACAAGACAAATATATTGATGTGATGATTAAGTTGATGAAATTCATAGATGAACTTTATAAAAATCATCCTGATGAAGAAATAAATGAGTTTAAGTTTAGAAAATTCCCGGCTAATGATGCTATTGTTTTAAGATTTGCTAAAAGAGAGCATTATGATGAATTTTTAGGTTTCTTAAATAATAATCCTGAAATTAGAGAATCATTTGACCAACCAAATCCGTTTATTCCAAAAGATGAAAATGGAATATCTGTATTACCAGATAAAGGCGGGTCTTATAATAAATTTATTACTAAAGTAATATGGGATTATATGTTTGAATGTAGAGAAAAGAATATAAATGTTTCTGTTGGAGATCTTTGTAATTTTGTTAATGAATACGACTGTTCATTGTCATTAGTGGCTGAAAAAAGTGCTAGAGGTTTAGCGGATGAATTTAAGAATATATTAATTGGTAAACTATCTTCAAAACCAGATTCAGAATTGGTTTCATTCATGCATAAAAAGAATGTTAAGCAGAATAATTAATTTAATAAAAAAAGACTAGATAACCTAGTCTTTTTTTATGTTATAATTTAATTAGGTGATAATATGGGTAAAAGTATAGTATATTTTACAAAGGAGATAACTCCAGAAAAACTAATAGAAATCTATGAAAAACTAGGAGTAACTTTAAAAGGTAATATAGGTATTAAAGTTTCCACAGGAGAAGCTGGTTCTAAAGGGTATTTAAAATCAGAATTAATAAAACCTTTAGTAGACAAGTTAAATGGTACTATTGTTGAATGTAATACTGCATATCCTGGTGAAAGAAATAATGTTAAGGATCATTTAAAAGTAGCAGAAGAACATGGTTTTACTAAAATGGGAAAAGGTATTGAAATACTTGATGAAAAAGGGGATTTTAAGATACCGGTAAACGGTGGAAAACACCTAAAATTTGATAGAATTGGCAAAGGATTTGAACACTATGATTCATTTATTAATTTGGCACATGGAAAAGGACATGCAATGGGTGGTTTTGGTGCAAATTTAAAGAATCAATCCATTGGATTTGCCTCTAGAAAAGGTAAAGCTTACATACATTCTTGTGGAAAAACATCAAGTCCAAAATTATGCTGGATTCTTAAGTATGAACAAGTAGATTTTATTGAATCAATGGCAGAAGCTGCCAAGGCAGTAAGTGATTATGTAGAATCAACTAATAGACAAATAGTATATATAACAGTAGCAAATGATATTAGTTTAGATTGTGATTGTGATGCACATCAAGGAGATCCTGTTATAAAAGACATAGGCATATTCGCCTCTCTAGATCCGGTAGCAAATGATCAAGCATTTTTAGATGCTATCTGGAAAACTCATGAAGAAGGAACTAAATCTATTGAAGAGAGAATAGATACTAGATGTGGAAGGCATATAACAGAATATGCTGAAGAATTAGGATTAGGTTCTACGGATTACGAGTTAATAGAATTTTAAAAAGAGATGTTTCGTCTCTTTTTTTTATTGACAAAATATGATATAATTTTTATTGGTGAATAATATGGAAGAAAATAGAGTTATAGATGAATTATTAGTTAAAGTAGATACAATTTGGAGGTTACTTTGACGTTGATTCAAAAGAAAAAGAAATAAGTGAATTAGAAAAAGAAACTTTAAGTGATAACTTCTGGAGTAGAGAAGACTCAAATAATATCATTAAAAGATTAGGTGATTTAAAAAAATCGGTTAATGAAATAGAGAAAATTAAGGAAGAATTAGTCACTTTTAAAGAATTAATTAATATAGATGAATCTTATAAGTCTGACATTCATGACACACTAGAAGAGTTATCTAAGAATATTAGTAAAATAGAACTAGAAACTAAACTATCTGGAGAGTATGATTCTAATAATGCATTCCTTGAATTACACTCTGGAGCAGGTGGAACAGAGGCATGTGATTGGGTTATGATGCTTCTTAGAATGTACACTAGATATATAGAGAGAAATAATTATAAATTTGAAGTAATTGATGAATTACCTGGTGAAGAAGCAGGACTAAAAAAAGTAACTATACTAGTTAAGGGATTAAATGCCTATGGATATTTAAAAGGAGAAAGAGGGGTTCACCGTTTAGTAAGAATTTCTCCGTTTGATTCAAATAAAAGAAGACATACATCTTTTGCATCTGTAGAAGTAACACCAGAAATAGATGACTCTATTAATATAGAAATTAAGGAACAAGACTTAAGAATAGATGTATATAGAAGTACAGGAGCAGGAGGACAAGGAGTAAATACAACAGATTCTGCAGTTAGAATTACTCATATTCCAACAGGAATAGTAGTTACTTGTCAAAATGAAAGAAGTCAATTAAAGAATAAAGAATTAGCATTAAAAGTATTAAAAGGTAAATTAATTGCTCTAGAAGAAGAGAAAAAAAGAAAAGAAAAAGAAAAAGAATTAGGTACTCAAAGTGATATTAATTTTGGATCACAAATAAGAAGCTATATAATGTGTCCATATACTTTAGTAAAAGATCATAGAACTAATTATGAAAAAGTTGATGTTAATAAAGTATTAGATGGTTATATAGATGAATTTATTGAAGAATATTTAAAGAAAGGGATTGAATAATGAATAAAAAGTTAGATATAAATACTTTATTAAATAAAGTTGAGTATAAAGATTTAATAAGAAGATATATTATGTTAATTACAAGTTTAATAATATATGCAATTGGATATAATCTATTCTTTGTTAATACAGGTTTAATTCTTGGTGGATCCGGAGGTATAGCAATACTTTTAAAAGATTACTTAACCCCATCATTAACAATTCTTTGTATATCCTTACTTAGTTTAGTATTAAGTATTATATTCATGGATAAGAGATTTACTATTAATTCCATAGTAGGTTCATTATTGGGCCCTTTATTTGTAGAATTAACTAAAAATATAACTTTTAATATAGATACTAAAGATATGATGTTAGTAGTTATATGCGGAGGTGTATTAATAGGTATAGCAAATGGTCTTTCTAGTAGATCAGGACTTAGTACTGGTGGAGTAGATACAATAGTACATATATTATCTAGAAAGCTAAGAATGTCTCATGGTAATATTTATGCTTTTATAAACGGAATTATCATTATATTAGGTGGATTTGTTTTAGGATATAGAATAGTACTTTATGCATTAATTGATCTATATATAATTAGTTTTTTAACTGATAAAGTAGTACTTGGTATATCAAGTAATAAAACATTCTTTGTAGTTACTGAAAAAATAGATGAAGTAAAAGAATATGTTACTGATACTTTATCTAAAGGAGTAACAGTATTAGATGCAATCGGTGGATATACAAATAATAAACAAGAAGTATTAATGATAGTAGTTCCTACTCTAGAATTTTATAAAGTAAGAGAAGGTATACTTGCTATCGATCCAGATGCATTTATTACAATAACAGATTCATATCAGGTTTATGGTGAAAATAAGCATAAGAAGGGAGTGAAATAATATGGAATTTATAAAATTTACTAATGTAGAAAAAATATATAAGACAGGTGTTACTGCTGTATATAACTTAAATTTAGATATTAAAAAAGGTGATTTTGCATTCATAATTGGTGCATCTGGTAGTGGTAAATCTACTCTTATAAAAATGCTTTATAGAGAGGAAAAACCTACTAAAGGAGAAATAGTAATTGGTGGAGTAAATGTAGGTAAATTAAGAAATAGAAAAGTATATAAATTAAGAAGAAAACTAGGTATAGTATTTCAAGACTTTAAATTGTTACCTAAATTAACTGCATATGAAAATGTTGCTTTTGCTCTTGAAATGTATGGACTTCCTAAGAGTGAAATAAGAGCAAAAACTCTAAAAGCATTAGATTTAGTTGGTTTAAAAGAGAAAGCAAAAAGTTATCCTGGAGAATTATCCGGTGGAGAACAACAAAGAGTATCTATAGCAAGGGCTATAGTAAATTCTCCAAAATTATTAATCTGTGATGAACCTACTGGAAACTTAGATCCAGATACATCCCTAGAAATAATGAAAGTACTTGAAGTTATTAATGATTTAGGAACAACAGTATTAGTAGTTACACATGATAGAGATGTAGTTAATAAAATGAAGAAGAGAGTTATTCTTTTAGATAAAGGTACTCTTAAAAAAGATTATGCGAAAGGAACTTACGATAAGAATGAAAAATTGTAGAATATTATTAAGAAATATCAGAGATGGTTTTAAAAATGTATTTAGAAATTTAAGCTTATCAATAGCTTCAATTTCGTGTATTACTGTAACTTTATTATTAGTTTCAGTAGCAATAATAGGTTCATTAAACGTAGAAA